>NZ_CP139965.1:2428101-3035127 GCF_034424375.1 Paraburkholderia kururiensis
AATACCGCGCACGGCGGTGCTCCGGCCGGCAGATCGAATCATCATGAATGTCATCGTCATCGGCGGCGGGATTGTCGGCGTCGCCACCGCCTACCAGCTGCGTGCCGCGGGCCACCGCGTGTGCGTCGTCGAACGCCACGCCACGGTCGCCCAGGGCGCCACGTGGGGACATAGCGGCATCGTGCTGCCCACGCCGCTCGACGTCTGGTTCGGACCGACGTTCATGTCAGGCCGCCGCGGCGCGGCGAGCGGCGTGATCAGCAAAACCGGCTTCAACGGTCCCGCGCGCGCCTTCGTGCGCCGGCTCGCCACGCTGCAGGACGCCAACGCGTTCGCCGCGCAGTACGAACGGCTGCGCCCGCTCGTGGAGTCCGCGCGCGAGGCGCTGGCCGATATCGAAAGCCGCTTTGGGCTCGAATTCGAGCAGAGCGACGGCGTGCTGCACCTCGTGCGCGGCAACACCGACTGGGAACTCGCGCAGCCCGCGCTCGATCTGCTGCGGCGCTTCGAGGTGCCGCATCACGTGCTGACGCCCGCGGAATGCGCCGAGCACGAGCGCGCCGTGCCGGCCGATCCCGCCTTCGCGGGCGGTGTGCTGTTCGAGTCCGAACGCACCGCGAACTGCCCGCTCTTCGTCAAGCTGCTCAAGCAGGTGCTCGATACCGAAGGCGGCGTGCAGTTCCAGACCGGCCGCGAAGTGACGGCCATCCGTCTCGACAACACGCGTGCCGCGGTGGAGCTGGCGCCGCGCGAAGGCGAATCGGCGCGCTCGCGTGAAGTCGACGTGATCTCGGGCGACGCCGTGGTGCTCGCCGCGGGCGCGGGCAGCCTGCCGCTCGCCGCGCGCCTCGGGCTGCGCCTGCCGCTCTACCCGCTGCGGCTGCACACACTGACGGCGCCCATCGCGCACGAAGAATGCGCCCCGCACATGACCGTGATCGACACCATGAAGCGCGTCGTGATCGCGCCGCTCAGCCAGCGCCTGCGTATTGCGGGCGGCGCGGTGCTGCAGGCCGCCGGGCTGGCCGACAAGCCGTTGCCCGAAGCGCTCACCGAAGACGCGCTCGCGCTGCTCGGCGAGGCATCGCGCGACTGGGTGCCCGGCGCCGCGAAGATCTCGGCCGCGCTGCCCTGGGAAGGCCTCAAGCTGCTGGCATCGGACGGCCTGCCCGCCGTGGGTAACGCGCTCCATCCGCGGCTTTTCGTCAACGCCGGACACGGCCCGGCCGGCTGGGGTCTGGCGCTCGGCTCTGCTAAAGTGGTTGCAGACCTCGTGTCGGGCGCAACGCCTGCCGTGCCGCCCGACACGCTCGCCGCGCTGCGGCCCGAGCGGCTGCAAGACTAGCCGACGCGCCGTGGTGGGGCTCCTCTCCGATCCGCCGCCATGACCGACGCCGCTTTGTCCACTGCTTCGCTCGTCTCGTCCACCTTCCCGACGCTCGTTTCCACCCAGGATCGTCCGCTGCCGCTGCTCACGGTGGAGGACTTGCGCGCCTGCGAGGCGCACGCCGAAGCCACGCTGCCCGCCCACACGTTGATGGCACGCGCCGGAGCCGCCGCGGCGCACTGGCTGCGCGAACACGCCGCACATGACGGTTCCGTCGATGCAGACCACCCGGTCTGGCTCGTCGCCGGCCCCGGCAACAACGGCGGCGATGCGCTCGTGATGGCGACGCAACTCCTGCAGGCGGGCGTTGCCGTCGAAGTCTGCATGCCGGTGGACGTGAAGCCTGACGACGCGCGCTGGGCGCTGGCCGAAGCCCGGGCCGCGGGCGTGCCCATCTCGGTGGAGCCGCCCGCATCGTTCGAAAGCTTCGGCTGGCTCGTGGACGGCATGCTCGGCATTGGGCTCGCACGTCCGCTCGACGGCGTGTTCGCCGCGCTCGCCGAACGGCTCGGCGAGCATGCGCGCGTTCACGGCCGTGTGCTCGCGCTCGACGTACCGAGCGGTCTCGACAGCGATACCGGCAACATCGTGGGCGGCGGCGTGGCGGTGCACGCGACGCATACGCTCACGTTCATCGGCGCGAAGCCGGGCCTATTCATGACCGCGGGACGCGACTGCGCGGGCGCGGTGACCGTCGCGCCCATCGGCGTCGATACGCAGACGCCCGCACTTCCCCATACGCCCGCGTTGCTCAACGCACCCGCACTCTTCGCGTCGCATCTGCCGGCGCGCGGCTTCGCCACCCACAAGGGCACGTTCGGCAGTCTCGCCGTGGTGGGCGGCGACACCGGCATGTGCGGCGCGCCGGTGCTCGCGGCACGGGCCGCGCTCTATGCCGGCGCGGGAAAGGTGCACGTCGCGTTCATCGGTAGCGGCTGGCCGCCCTACGACGCGCCGCATCCCGAACTCATGCTCCACGCCGCGGACGATCTGCCGCTCGACACGATGGACGCCCTCGCTGTGGGCTGCGGCATGGGCGGCAGCGACCACGCGCGCGATGTGCTGATCCGCGCGTTGCAAACGGGCTTGCCCGCGCTACTCGATGCCGACGCGCTGAACCTCGTCGCCCGCGACGACGCGCTGGCCAGCCACCTGGCGACGCGCAAGGCGCCGGCTTCGCCCTGCGTGCTGACACCGCATCCGCTGGAGGCTGCGCGCCTGCTCGGCACCGACGCCCGCAGCGTGCAGCACGACCGGCTCGCGGCTGCGCGGGCGCTGGCCTCGCGCTTCGCGTCGGTCGTTGTGCTCAAAGGCAGCGGCACGGTAATCGCCGCGCCCGACGGCCGGCTTGCGGTGAACCCCACCGGCAATGCAGGGCTCGCCACGGGCGGCACAGGGGACGTGCTGGGCGGCATCATCGGTGCGCTGCTCGCGCAGCGGCTGCCGGCCTGGGAAGCAGCGCTCGCGGGTATCTATCTGCACGGTCTCGCAGCGGAACATCTCACGGCGCGCGGCGACGGACCCGCGGGACTCACCGCGGGCGAACTTGCACCGATGGTCCGCACGCTGCTCAACCGGCTCTTCTATCGCGACGCGCGCTGAGCATGCCGCGGTCACACGACGACGCTATACTGATCCACTGCGCCGCCTTCTGCCGCCGCCCCGTTGCAATGCCTGTGCCGCAATGCTGAGCGGCGGCCCTGCTGCCTTCGCGATGTGATGTGATCCCGCGAGTGATCGATGTGATGCGTTCGCGTGCCACGTTGTTCCACCTCGCGGCAACCACGTCGCTCCTCATGTGCGGCAGATGCCTGGCGCGCCGGGGCTCGTACGCCTCATCGCCGGCGGCGATTGTTCGCTGTGCCGCCTTTCCCATCCGCCCCATCGTTAGACGAACCGTTATGACGACGCTGAAATCGCTTCCCGCCTGGTCCGCCCTGCAAACGCACTACGAGCAGATTCGCGATGCCCAACTGCGCGACTGGTTCGCGCCGCAGAACGATACTGCGCCGACCCGCGCCGAACGCTTCACGTTCACGGGCGGCGGCCTCGCTGCCGATTTTTCGAAGAACCGCATCACCGACGAAACACTGGGTCTGCTCGTGCAACTGGCGCGTGAAGCCGGCGTCGAGGCGCGTCGCGACGCGATGTTCGCGGGCGAGGTCGTCAACCCGACCGAAGGCCGCGCGGCCTTGCACACCGCACTGCGCGCCATGGACGCCAACGCACCGTTCCACGCCGCGGTGAAGGCCGAGCGCGCGAAGATGGCAGTGTTCGCCGACAAGGTGCGCAACGGCGCCTGGACGGGACACACGGGCAAGCGGATCCGCCACGTGGTGAACATCGGCATCGGCGGATCGGACCTCGGGCCCAAAATGGTCGTGCACGCGCTGCATCACCTCGCGACGCCCGACATCTCGACGCACTTCGTGTCAAACGTGGACGGCGCCGACCTGCATCGCGCGCTCGAAGGACTGAACCCCGAAGAAACGCTCGCCATCGTGGTGTCGAAGACGTTCACCACGCTCGAGACCATGACCAACGCACGTTCCATGCGCGACTGGTTCGTCGAGAGCGGCTGCGCCGAGAGCGACCTCGCGAAGCACTTCGTCGGCGTTTCGGCGAACCCGGCGGAAGTCGTAAAGTTCGGCATTGCCCGCGAAAACGTGTTCGAAATGTGGGACTGGGTAGGCGGGCGCTACTCGCTGTGGTCCGCTGTCGGCCTCTCGATCATGATTGCCGTAGGTTCTGCGCAGTTCGACGAGCTGCTGGCCGGCGCGAACGACATGGACCGGCACTTCCGCGAGGCGCCGCTCGAGCGCAACCTGCCGGTGCTGCAAGCGCTGATCGGCATCTGGTATCGCAACTTCTTCGGCTCGCAGAGCTATCTCGTCGCGCCCTACTCGGAGGCGCTGCACTACCTGCCCTCGTACCTCCAGCAACTGGAGATGGAGAGCAACGGCAAGTCGGCGCGACTCGACGGCGCGACCGTGGATTACCCCACCTCGGCCGTGACCTGGGGCGAGCCGGGCACGAACGGCCAGCACGCGTTCTTCCAGATGCTGCATCAGGGCCCGACCATCGTGCCCATCGACTTCATCGCCGTGCTCACGCCCGAGCATCCACTCGCGAGCCACCATGCGAAGCTGCTCGCCAACTGCTTCGCGCAGAGCGAGGCGCTGATGCTGGGCCGCACCGTCGAGGAAGCGCGCAAGATCGCGGGCCCGGACAAGCCCGACCTCGTGCCCCACATCGTGTTTCCGGGCAACAGGCCGACCACCACGCTGCTCGTCGATGCACTGACGGCGCGCTCGCTCGGCGCGCTCATCGCACTCTACGAGCACAAGGTGCTGGTTCAGGCGACGGTGTGGAACATCAATCCGTTCGACCAGTGGGGCGTGGAACTCGGCAAGATTCTCGGCAAGGTCGTGGAGGCCGATCTGACGGCTGCGGCTGCCGACGTGAAGCCGCACGATTCGTCCACGTCCGCGCTGATCGCGCGGGCGCGTGCGGCGTTGAACGGCTGAGCGGAAAACGAAGGGCCGGGCTCAAACGAGCCGGCCTGCTTCGATGGTGACGGTGGCGTCGCAGCGGCGTGCAAGCTCGACGTCATGCGTCACCAGCACGAGCGTCGCGCCGTGCGCGCGGTTCATCTCGAACATCAGGTCGATCACGGCATGGCCCGTTGCGGCATCGAGGCTGCCCGTGGGCTCGTCCGCGAACAGGATCGCGGGCCGCGTGACGAAGGCGCGCGCCAAGGCCACGCGCTGCTGCTCGCCGCCCGACAGCAGTTTGGGATAGTGACCCGTGCGCTCGCGCAGCCCCACTTGCTCGAGCAGTTCCCTCGCACGCACCGAGGCTTCGCGGGCCGACACGCCGCCTTGCAGTTCAAGTGGCAGCATGACGTTTTCGAGCGCCGTGAGATGAGGCATCAACTGGAACGACTGGAATACGAAACCGACCGCGCCGCTGCGCAATGCAGCCCGGCCGTCTTCGTCCAGCCCGGTGAGTTCGTGACCCAGCAGCCGAACCGAGCCCGACGTGACGCTGTCCAAACCGGCGAGTAATCCGAGCAACGTGGACTTGCCCGAACCGGACGCGCCGACAATCGCCACGCTGCTGCCGGCCTCGATCGACAGATTGATGTCGTCGAGAATCGTGAGTTCGCCTGTCGCGTCCTTGACCTTCTTGCACACACCCCGCACTTCGATGACTGGATCGGTTTTCTTTTGCATGATGAAGCACAGGTTGAAAGTACGCGCCACGCGGGTTGCCGCGGTACTGGGCATCGTTGGGGCCTTCGGCGTCGCCGCCCTGCCCGACGCGTTTGCCGCGAATGATCAGTTGTCGGCCAAGCCCGTCATCGTGGTGCTGGGCGACAGCCTGTCCGCCGAATACGGCCTGCCGCGCGACAGCGGCTGGGTGGCCTTGCTGCGTCGGCGCCTTGCCAGCGAGCGGCTCGATTATAACGTTGCCAATGCAAGCATCAGCGGCGACACCACCAGCGACGGCCGCTCGCGCCTGCCTGCGCTGATGCAACGGCTCAAGCCCGCCATCGTGATCGTGGAACTGGGCGCCAACGACGCGCTGCGAGGCGTGCCGCTTGCCACGACCGAAGCCAATCTACGCGCCATCGTCGAAAGCGTGCAACGCAGCAACGCGAGAGCGGTTCTCGTCGGCATGTACGTACCGCCCAACTACGGCCCCGCCTACACGCAAAAGTTCCACAGTCTGTACGGCCAGCTCGCGCAGGACATGCGCATACCCCTGGTACCTTTCCTGCTCGCAGGTATCGAGAACAAACCGGACATGTTCCAGGCGGACCAGATCCATCCCACCCAGCAGGCGCAGCCGGCGTTGCTCGACAACGTCTGGCCGACGCTCAAGCCGCTCCTGCACAAACCCGCCGCGCAGTAGGCTCGCTTTACATCTTGTTTCCTGAAGATGCGGAACATGACCGGCAAGGGGTGATCTGACTCGTTCGCTTCACCTTCAACAACCGGCTCGTACAGAGCGCAACAGGAGGGAGATGCCGTGAAATACTTACCGCTTATCGCGCTTACGGTTGCAATATCGGCGTGCGCAACGGGTCCCGCGGGCGTGCAGTCCGTGGGAGAAAGCCGGCAACCGCCGGCCACCGTCGCGCAGTGTGTTGCCCAGAAATGGGCGGACAAGTCGCAGCAGCAGGTCACCTCGCAAGTCATGCTGGCAAACGGCCAGGCCGTCGACGTCTACGCCCCTGGTCAGCAACCGCCCAATGGCGCGGCTGCGGTGATCCGGCCGTCGTGGACGAGCAAGGGCGGCACGTGGGCCGGTTTCCGCCCGAACGGTGCTGCAGGCAGCGACGCGACAGGTGACATCAGCGCGTGCCTATGACGGTCGCGCTCGTTTGCTCGATCGTTCGCGGTGCGCCATTGAGCGAGTCTGAAAGACGCACACGCGAAGCTCATATGTAGGAAACCGTTGTAGAAAGAAAAAGCCCCGCGAATGCGGGGCTTTTCATTTGTGGTCCACGGGACTGACGCGACCGATGCGGCTCTCAGCCGCCGGCGCGTGGGCCTCTCTCAGTTACCGCTCTGAGGCTGGCTCGGCGAATCCACCGAGCCATACAACTTCACCTTCGAACGGGCGCGCACAGCATCCACGTAAGCCTGCACCTGGGCCTGCCCCGCGACCTGAGCGATCTGCTGCTGGGCCCCAGCAAGGCGCTGAGCGTCGACGGGCGCCGCGGGAACGATGGAGTTCACTCGGTAAATCGCGTAGCCGTCGGCGCCGAGGTCCACTCCGACGTAGGCCGGCAAGTTCTTCGCGTCAGCCTTGTAAATTGCGCTCAGCGCAGCGGGCGGCACGCCTTGCGTATCGTTGCGCGACACTTTGAGCGGCGACGAGAAACCGTCAGTCGACTTCGACTTCTGCAACGCGGCGAGCTTCGCCGTGCCGTCCTTGCGTGCAAGCTCAGCCGACTGCTGGGCGATCACCTTTTGCCGCACGGCGTCCTTCACGGCGTCAAAAGCAGGAACCGCGGCCGGTTTGTAGTCCGTGACGTGGGCCGAAATGAGCGTGCTGTTACCCACGTCGATGGCCTGCGTGTTGTTGTGCGACTTCACGGAGTCGTCCGCGAACACAGCGGCCAGGAACTTCGCGTTGTTGAGCGGGCTATCCGCGGGCAGCGCCGGGTTGGGCGTGGGCGACACGGTAGCGGTCTGCAACGGCAGCTTGTACTTGTCCGCGGCCGGTTGCAGGCTCTTGGCCTGTTCATAGACGGTCGAAGAAAAGCCTTCCGATTCGTCGGCGAGCAGCTTCGCGGCTTGCTGGGACTTCACTTCGCTCGCAATCGCGGCCTTCACCTCATCGAACGGCTTGGTCGTGGCCGGCTTGATGTCCGTGACCTTGATGATGTGATAGCCGAAGTCCGTCTGCACGACGTCGCTCACTTCGTCTTTCTTGAGCTTGAACGCCGCGTCGTCGAACGCCTGACCGCCAGCGATCATGCCGCGCGTGAAGTAGCCCAGATCGCCGCCCTTCGATGCCGAGCCCGGGTCTTGCGACTCCTTCTGCGCGATCTGCGCGAACTGGTCCGGATGCGCCTTCACTTCGGCGAGCACGGCGAGCGCCTTCTGCTTTGCCTTCTCCTTGTCGGCCGCGCTCGCGTCCTTCGGCGCCGCGATCAGGATATGGCTCGCGCGCACTTCGCCTTCGGTGCGATAGCGTGCGACGTTGTCGTCGTAGTACTTCTTCAGGTCGGCGTCGGAAGGCTGAACGGCTGCGGCCACCGTGGCCGGCGACAGCACGACATACTGGATCGTGGCCGTGGCGGGCGTCGCGAAGTCGTTGCGGTGTGCGTCGTAGTAGGCCTGGAGCTGCGCATCGGTAGGCTGCACTTTCGAGGCGTAGTCACGCGCGCGGAATGCAAGGCCCTGCACCTCGCGCTGCTGCTCGGCCAGATCGGTGAGCTGCGTCGCGAGCGCCTTCGGCGTAAAGGCCGAACTTTGAATCGCATCAGGCAACTGTTGAGTCGCGAGACCATAGCGGATGCGTTCGTCGTACTGCTCGGGCGTCATGCCCTGCATGGCGAGCAGTTCCTTGTAACGCTCCAGATCGATCGTGCCGTCGGGCTTCTTCAGCGAGGAGATGATCGGGTCGGCAAGCAGCACGCGCCGCACTGCCTCGTCCGATGCCGTGAGATGCAGACGCTGCGTTTCGTCAGCGAGCACGCGCTGCTGGATCAATCCGTCGAGCATCTGGCGCCGACGCTCCGGCGTATCGAACTGCTTCTGGTCGAAGCGCGCACCGAGCACTTGCCGGGCGCGATCGAGCTGCTGACGGATCGCATTGTCGTACTCGACGCGCGTGATCTTGTGCCCGTTGACGCTCGCGATATTCGCGCTTTCGTCAAAAAAGCCGCGGAAACCCTGGATGCCTACGAAGCCCAGACCTGGCAGCACAACCAGGATGAGCATGAACATCATCAGCCGTTGGTGATTGCGGAAAAAATCGAGCATGCGTAGCCGTTAGCCCTAAAACAGAACGCCCGATATTACAACAGCGGGCAATAAAAAAGGCGAACCGGAGTTCGCCTTCTTGCTTGACTGGCGGAGTGGACGGGACTCGAACCCGCGACCCCCGGCGTGACAGGCCGGTATTCTAACCGACTGAACTACCACTCCTTAATGATGCCCTGCCACTAGCCTCAAGTTGGATGTACCACCTGAATCACGCAGCGGACTAACCGGGAACTGGTGGGTGCTGAGAGGCTCGAACTCCCGACCTACGCCTTGTAAGGGCGCCGCTCTACCAACTGAGCTAAGCACCCGTCCCTCGGTCTTGCGCCATCGCCGTTCGGCTACGACGCCTGCTAACTGCCTGCCGGCTGACTTACTGCGGAGCGCCGCATTTTTCGACTCTCAGCCCGTCAACCAACGAGCCCGCTAGTTTAGCGCATCTTTCAACGCTTTGCCAGGCCTGAATTTGGGCACCTTTGCCGCCTTGATCTTGATCGCCGCACCCGTACGCGGATTTCGGCCCGTGCGCGCGGTGCGCTTGCCGACGGCGAATGTGCCGAAGCCCACGAGCGTGACCGTGCCACCCTTCTTCAACGTCCCCTTTACGCCAGCGATCACGGCTTCGAGCGCACGTCCCGCTGCGGCCTTCGAGATGTCGGCCTGTTGAGCGATGTGGTCGATTAACTCCGTTTTATTCATTCCAGCCCCCGAGAATGTGTTTGGGCAATCCTGAGCGCGCACGAAGCGCGGGAAATAACGGCCCCGGCGATGCGCCGGGCCTGGTCATTAGAAGGGGCCGAAACCCTTGTGTCAAGCGGGGTTGAGCCTGATCCGGCGGGCGTTCGCGGCCGGCTTTCGAAGCTTTCTAGGCAATAAAAAACCCGCGGTAAAAACCGCGGGTTGGGTGAGGGTTGCAAGAAGAACGGCCTGGGCTTCCTAGTGCTTCACGACGTCCGTTGCACCGGACTCTTTGCCCGGCTCGCCCACGGGCGGCGTGCTCTTCACCTCTTCTTCCGGCAATGCTTCCGGCGTGCGTTCGAGCGCCAGTTCAAGCACCTTGTCGATCCAGCGGACCGGCACGATCTCGATCGCGTTCTTCACGTTGTCCGGAATCTCGGCGAGATCCTTCACGTTCTCTTCCGGAATCAGCACGAGCTTGATGCCACCACGATGCGCCGCCAGCAGCTTTTCCTTCAGACCGCCGATGGGCAACACTTCGCCGCGCAGCGTGATCTCGCCCGTCATCGCCACATCGGCGCGCACCGGAATGCCGGTGAGCACCGACACCAGCGCGGTCGTCATCGCGATACCGGCAGACGGACCGTCTTTCGGCGTTGCACCTTCCGGCACGTGGATGTGGATGTCCTGCTTCTCGAACGCTTCGTCCTTGATGCCAAGACGCCGCGAACGCGAACGCACCACAGACCGCGCTGCTTCCACCGACTCCTTCATCACGTCGCCCAGCGAGCCCGTGCGGATCACGTTGCCCTTGCCCGGCATCACGGCCGCTTCGATCGTCAGCAGATCGCCGCCCACTTCCGTCCACGCGAGACCCGTCACCTGACCAATCTGGTTTTCCTTCGCCGCGAGACCGAAGTCGTATTTGCGCACGCCGAGGAAGGTATCGAGATTACTGCCGTCGACCTTCACCGCACCTTCAGCCTTCTTGAGCAGAAGCATCTTCACGACCTTGCGGCAGATCTTCGATACTTCGCGCTCGAGCGAACGCACGCCCGCTTCACGCGTGTAGTAGCGAATGATGTCGCGGATAGCCTGCTCCGTGACTTCGATCTCGCCTTCCTTCAGGCCGTTGTTCTTCTTCTGCTTCGGCAGCAGATAGCGCTGCGCGATGCTGACCTTCTCGTCCTCGGTGTAGCCCGACAGACGGATCACTTCCATCCGGTCAAGCAGCGGGGGCGGAATATTCAGCGAGTTCGACGTCGCCACGAACATCACGTCCGAGAGGTCGAAGTCGACTTCGACGTAGTGGTCCGCGAACGTGTGGTTCTGCTCCGGATCGAGCACTTCGAGCAGCGCCGACGAGGGATCGCCGCGGAAGTCCATGCCCATCTTGTCGACTTCGTCGAGCAGGAAGAGCGGATTGCGCACGCCGACCTTCGTGAGGCTTTGCAGAATCTTGCCCGGCATCGAACCGATATACGTGCGACGGTGACCGCGAATCTCGGCCTCGTCACGCACGCCGCCCAGTGCCATGCGCACGAACTTGCGGTTCGTTGCACGCGCAATGGACTGCCCCAGCGACGTCTTGCCGACGCCAGGAGGCCCGACGAGGCACAGGATCGGAGCCTTCACCTTGTCTACGCGTTGCTGGACCGCGAGGTACTCGAGAATGCGTTCCTTGACCTTCTCGAGCCCGAAGTGGTCTTCGTCGAGCACGCGCTCGGCGTTCGACAGGTCGTTGTTGACCTTGCTCTTCTTGCGCCACGGCAGGCCGATCAAGGTGTCGATGTAATTGCGCACGACCGTCGCCTCGGCCGACATCGGCGACATCAGCTTGAGCTTCTTCAGCTCGGCGTCGGCCTTCTTGCGGGCTTCCTTCGGCATGCGCGCGGCGGTAATGCGCTTCTCGAGTTCTTCGAGATCGGCGCCTTCCTCGCCCTCGCCCAGTTCCTTCTGGATCGCCTTCACCTGCTCGTTGAGGTAGTACTCGCGCTGGCTCTTCTCCATCTGACGCTTCACGCGCCCGCGGATGCGCTTTTCAACCTGCAGGATGTCGATCTCGGCTTCGAGCTGTGCAAGCAGATGTTCGAGGCGTTCCACGACCGGGAACATCTCGAGGATGTGCTGCTTCTGATCGAGCTTGAGCGGCAGGTGCGCGGCGATGGTGTCCGCGAGGCGGCCTGCCTCGTCGATGCCCGAAAGCGACGTGAGAATCTCAGGCGGAATCTTCTTGTTGAGCTTCACGTACTGGTCGAACTGCGAGACGATGGCGCGGCGCAGCGCTTCGGTTTCGGCGCTGTCGGCATGGTCCGGTTCGAGCGGCATCACTTCGCACGAGAACTGCGTTTCCTGTTCTTCGATCGAGAGCGTTTTCGCGCGTTGCAGCCCCTCCACGAGCACCTTCACGGTGCCGTCGGGCAGCTTGAGCATCTGCAGGATGTTGGCGATACATCCCACTTCGTACATGTCTTTTTCGGTGGGCTCGTCTTTCGCGGCAGTCTTTTGCGCGACGAGCATGATGTGCTTGCCGCCCTCCATCGCCGCTTCCAGAGCCTTGATCGACTTCGGACGGCCCACGAAGAGCGGAATCACCATATGCGGGAACACGACGACGTCGCGCAGCGGGAGCAACGGGAGCGTGGTGCGTTCGGGCGGGAGGAGTTGGGTTCCTGACATTTCATTTCCCCATGGATGGAATCAGATTGTTCGGTAAGTGAGGCCGGCGAAATCGATTGCAAGCCTCAAGCGTGTGGGAAAAGTTCAGTGACACCAAAAAGTACGCCTTGACCACAAGATAAACGAAAAAAGCCGTTCACACTCCCATGAACGGCTTTTTTCCACAACTCTTTAGCCGATCAATTCGACCCTGCAACCTTCGGCGCGTCCTCGTAGATCAGGAGCGGCTTGCCATCGCCCTCGATCACGTTGTCATCGATGATGATCTTACTGACACCTTTCATTGCCGGCAGCTCGTACATCACGTCCAGCAACGCCTGTTCCAGAATCGAGCGCAGCCCGCGCGCACCGGTCTTGCGACGGATTGCCTTGCGCGCCACGGCCTGCAGCGCGGCGGGGCGAATCTCGAGCTCGACGCGCTCCATCGCGAACAGCTTGTGGTACTGCTTGACGAGCGCGTTCTTCGGCTCGACGAGGATCTGCATCAGCGCCGCTTCGTCCAGCTTGCCGAGCGTGGCGACCACGGGCAGACGGCCGATCAGTTCGGGGATCAGGCCGAACTTGATCAGGTCCTCCGGTTCCACTTCGCGCAGCACCTCTCCGGCGTCGCGGTCCTGCTTGCTCTTCACGCTCGCACCGAAGCCGATGCCGGTCTTTTCGGTACGGTCGGTGATGACCTTTTCCAGCCCGTCGAACGCACCGCCGCAGACGAACAGGATGTTGGTGGTATCGACCTGGATGAAATCCTGGTTCGGATGCTTGCGACCACCCTGCGGCGGCACCGACGCCATCGTGCCCTCAATCAGTTTCAGCAGCGCCTGCTGCACACCCTCGCCCGACACGTCGCGGGTAATCGACGGGTTGTCAGACTTCCGGCTGATCTTGTCGATTTCGTCGATATAGACAATACCGCGCTGTGCCTTGTCGACCTCGTAATTGCAGTTCTGGAGCAGCTTCTGAATGATGTTCTCGACGTCCTCACCCACGTAGCCCGCTTCTGTCAGCGTGGTGGCATCCGCAATCACGAACGGAACGTTGAGCAGGCGCGCCAGCGTCTGGGCGAGCAGGGTCTTGCCGGAGCCGGTCGGCCCGATCAGGAGGATGTTGCTCTTGGAAAGCTCGACGTCGTCCTTCTTGTCGAGATGCTTGAGGCGCTTGTAGTGGTTGTACACCGCCACCGCGAGAATCTTCTTCGCGCGTTCCTGGCCGATCACGTACTGATCGAGGATCTCACGGATTTCCTGCGGGCTCGGCAAGTCGGATTTCGACAGACCCGCCTCGACGCCCGCGCCGGCTGCCTCGTCGCGAATGATCTCGTTGCACAGGTCGATACATTCATCGCAGATGAATACCGACGGACCAGCAATCAGCTTTTTCACTTCATGCTGGCTCTTGCCGCAGAACGAGCAATACAACAGCTTTTCGCTGTTAGAACCTTTCTTGTCCGCCATGGATAAATGAGCCTCCGGACACTCTGTTACATGATACGCCGTTTCCTCCCGCCGCAACGGCGGGAGCGCGTGAACCGCGCTGCTGTGACGGCGTGATGGCCGCAGGCTGCGGGGGCGCTGATCCCGATTATTTCACAAGCGCTGCACCGGGCGCTCCCGCCCCAATTTGGGCAGAAAGCGCACCGGATCAGGGACGCTTATGCAAGACCTGATCCACGAGGCCGTACGCCTGCGCGTCTTCGCCGGACATGAAATTGTCGCGGTCGGTGTCGCGCGAGATGCGTTCGACCGGCTGGCCGGTGTGATGCGCCAGCAAATGGTTGAGCCGATCTTTCAGGTAGAGGATTTCGCGCGCCTGGATCTCGATGTCCGATGCCTGGCCGCGCGCGCCGCCGAGCGGCTGGTGAATCATCACGCGCGAATTCGGCAGCGCAAACCGCTTGCCCTTCGCACCCGAGGCAAGAAGGAACGCGCCCATGCTGGCCGCGAGCCCCATGCACAGCGTCGACACGTCGGGCTTGATGAACTGCATGGTGTCGTAGATGGCCATGCCTGCCGACACCGAACCACCCGGGCTGTTGATGTAGAGGCTGATGTCCTTGTCAGGATTCTCGCTTTCCAGAAACAGCATCTGGGCCACCACGAGGTTGGCCGTCTGGTCGTTCACTTCGCCGACCATGAACACCACCCGCTCCTTGAGCAGGCGCGAGTAAATGTCATACGAGCGCTCGCCACGGCCGCTCGTTTCCACGACGATCGGCACGAGGCCAAGCGCCTGAGTCTCGAAGTCCCGCGGCGCGTGGGAAGCCAGCGTGTCCAGCAATTGAGCGCGAGTCGTCATGCAATGAGTCCTTGTCCGGAAAATATCGTCTGATTCGCCACGTGGCGACGAACGCCGCGCTATTCAACCATACCGTGGGAAGGGCCAAAAACGCGGACGAAAAAACGGCGTGCGGGCCGTCGCTCCGACAGCCGGCACGCCGTTGCAGCGACGCCTTACGCCTGCGCCGTTGCGCTTGCCAGTTCTTCGAAGCTGACTTCCTTGTCCGTCACCTTCGCCTTGCTGAGCACGAACTCGACGACGTTGGATTCGACGACGAACGCTTCCATTTCACCAAGGCGCTGCTTGTTCGAATAATACCAGCGGACGACTTCCTTCGGGTCTTCGTAGCTCTTGGCGAATTCGTCCACTTCGGCGCGAATCTGCTCGGGCTTCGCCTCGAGGCCGTTCTGCTTCACAAGCTCGGCCAGCACGAGGCCCAGCTTGACGCGGCGCTCGGCCTGGTCCTTGAACATCTCGGCCGGAATCGGCGCATCCTTCGCGTTCGGCACGCCGCGCTGCATCAGGTCCTGACGCGCCATTTCGACGAGGCGTTCCTGGTCCTGCTCGATGAGCGCCTTCGGCACGTCCAGCTCGGCGAGCTTCAGGAGTGCGTCCATGACCTGGTTCTTCACAATCGCCTGGGTGCGGCGCTTCGCTTCGCGCTCCAGGTTTTCCTTGATCTCGGCGCGCATCTTCACGAGGTCGCCGTCGGCGATGCCGAGCGACTTCGCGAACTCGGCGTCTATTTCCGGCAGGTGCGGCCACTCGACCTTCTTCATGGTGATCGTGAACTGCGCCGTCTTGCCGGCCACTTCCTTGCCGTGGTAGTCGTCCGGGAACTTCAGGTCGAATTCGCGCGGTTCGCCGACCTTCAGGCCCTGCGCCGCCTTTTCGAATTCCGGCAGCATGCGGCCTTCGCCGAGCACGAACGCGAAGTCTTCCGCGCTGCCGCCCTGGAACGCGACACCGTCGATCTTGCCGACGAAGTCCACCGTCACGCGGTCACCGTCTTTGGCCGCCGCGTCAGCACCGCCGTCACCGTGCTCGCCGGCCTCGCCGCGCGCGTGGAAATGCACACGCTGCTTGCGCAGGATGTCGAGCGTGCGGTCGATTTCTGCTTCGCTGATCGTGGTGGTCGTGCGCTCGATCTCGGCCGTGGAGATGTCGCCGAGCGTCACTTCCGGATACACCTCGAACGTCGCGTCGAAGGCGTAGGCGCCTTCGGCGGCGTCCGTCTTCGGGCTGAAGCTCGGCTGGCCGGCCACGCGCAGGTTCTCGGCGCGGCTGATGTCGAAGAACTCCTTGCCGACCTTGTCGCTCAGCACTTCCGCTTCGACCTGGCCGGAATACTGTTGCGTGACCATCTTGAGCGGCACCTTGCCCGGGCGGAAGCCCGGCATGCGCACATTCTTGGCGATCTGGCGGATACGGGACTCGATCTCCTTCTGCACGGCCTCCTTCGGCAGGGAAATCGTCACGCGGCGTTCGAGCTTGCCGAGGTTTTCAACAACGTTAGCCATGGCTTCAATCGTCCTAAAATTATTCGAGCGAATCTGTCAGTCTTTGCCGTGCCGCGCAGTGCCGCCGCGTGGGATGCTTCGCGCGCAGCCCGAGTCTCGCAACCCGGGAGCCGCGACCGCCGAACCGCTTTGCCGCGGCTGGCACCGGCCCTTCAAGCCTCTTTAGCCCTGGTCCGGTTCCCGCCTGTGACACACACGCCACAGCCGGGTAATGCCTCCGGCTTTCGGGCCCATCGCTTCTTCAGGCCCACCGCTTTCGCGGCCCCTTCCAGCACGGTTTCGTCAAAAGAGCCCAGTAGTTTAGCAAACTATTGACGCACTCAAGCGGAATCGGCGTGTCCGCCGCATTCAACGTAGGCAGTCGGGTGCGAAGATTCGCGCACAAGCCTCCGATGCCCGTCATGCAGGCGCCCATATCGCGGGCGCGAGCGACGCTGCTAAGCTAACGGGCGCGCTTCGCGCGTGGCCTGCGCCACAGCAGCTTCGATGACAGCTCAGCGCCGCGCCTTTGCCGACTACTCCAACTCTTCACGAGACACCCAGGAACACTATGTCAGACACGTCCCCCGCGCCTGTCGTCGTCATCGCTCCCGACTCCTTCAAGGGTTCGCTCAGTGCCGCCGAGGTGGCCGCGGCCATCGCGGACGGCGTGCGCCGCGCGCGCCCCGACGCAAAAGTGCGGCTGTGCCCCATGGCCGACGGTGGCGAAGGAACGCTCGATGCGCTGCTCTCGCGCGGCGGTGCGCGCCGCGTTCTCAGCGTGCACGGCGCTGCCGGTACGGTCCGTGAGGCCGCGGTGGGCCTGCTCGAAGACGGCAGCGCCGTCGTGGAAACCGCCGAGATCGTCGGGATCACGGATGCCGACGGCATGAGCGTGCCCGTCGAGGCGCGCAGCACGCGCGGCATGGGCGAGGCGATCCGCGCGCTGCTCGATGCGGGCGTGCGGCACTTTTACGTGGCGCTGGGCGGCAGCAGTACCAACGACGGCGGCGCAGGGCTCCTCGCCGGACTCGGCATGAAGCTCTTCGATGCAGCCGGCGAGGCGCTCGAACCGACACCGGCCTCGCTCGCCCGCGCGGCACGCGTCGATGTCTCGCAACTGGACGCGCGCGTCGCGCAGGCCTCGTTCGTCGGCATGTCCGATGTCGATAACCCGCTCACCGGCGAGCATGGCGCTACAGCCGTGTTCGGCCCGCAGAAAGGTGTCCGGCCGGAACAGATCGCCGACATCGACAGCTCGCTCGCGCGCTTCGCGGATCTGCTCGAAGCCGCGCTGCAACGCAAAGCGCGTCATGAGCCTGGCTCGGGTGCCGCGGGAGGGCTCGGCTTCGCGCTTCGCATGCTGGGCGCGCATTTCGAGCCGGGCGCGGAAGTCGTCGCGCGCGAGGCCGGCCTCGACGCCGCACTCGCCGGCGCGAACTGGCTCATCACCGGCGAAGGACGCTCGGACGTGCAAACGCTCCACGGCAAAGCGCCCTTCGTCGCCTGTCGCCACGCGAAAGCGGCGGGCGTGCCGGCGTCGCTGCTGTCGGGCGCTGTGGATCCCGCCGCATTGCCGAGGCTCGCGGAGCACTTCAGCGGCTGCTTCTCGCCCGCGCCCGGCCCGATCACGCTGGACACCGCGATTCGCGATGCGGCGCGATTGCTCGCGAATGAGGCGGAACAGCTGACGCGGCTGAAATACGGCGCGCGCTGATCGACGCTGCAAGGCCAGGACAGCGAAGCCCAGCCCAACGCGTCGCGCGTCGCCCCGCGATCAAGCGATCAAGCGATCAAGCGGTCACGCAGTCACCCGCAACGACAGCACCATTCATGCCGCATGCCGCACGGCCTTGTCATGCACGCCATCGCGAATATCGTCGCGCCATGACGCATCGGCATCGCGCCGCGCGTTGACTGCCTGCACAGTTGCAGCAACAATCACAGCGCCATGACGACGTCATGTTGCCCGCATCACGGTGCCGCCCTCCCACTACGACAGGCCCCCCATGAAGGCCGACGACAAAGCCGGACTCGACCAGTTTCTGACCTATCGCCTGCACGTCCTGAACAAGCTGTCCGAGCGCGGCATCAGCGAACGCTACCAGGCGAGACTCGACGTCACGCTGCCCGAGGCTCGCATCATCGCTGCAGTGGGATCGTTCGGGCCGTTTTCGGTGATGGACCTCGCGCGCCACGCGAATCTCGACAAGAGTCAGGCGAGCCGCGCCGCGGAGGCGCTCATCCGCCGGGGGCTGCTGGCCCGCGACAGCGACCCCGCGGACGGACGCGTCGTGCTGCTTTCGCTCACACGTGAAGGTCGCGCACTCTATCGCCGCGTGATGCCCATTGCGCGCCAATGGAACGTGGACCTGTTCGATTGCCTCGACAACGCCGAGCGCATCGCATTGAGCAAAATGCTCGACAAGGTGATTGCGAAGGTGCTGGAGCGCGCAGCGGGCTGATGCAGTCTCATTGAACCGATGTCGCCGGGCGGGCATCGGCGTCCGCTTCGCCGCCCACGCTACCGCCAGCGTGCCAGCCCGCGTCAGAGCCCGCTGTTCGCCGCGCGCTGTCTCAGCAAGCCAAGCACCGCGTCGCAAAACGGCGTAGCGACGCCGAGCCTGCGGCCCAGTTCGGGAAACACGCCCAGGATCGGCCCCACTTCGAGCGGCCGTCCCGCCTCGAAGTCCTGCAGCATCGACGTCCTGAACGATCCGAGCCGCCGCGTCACGGCAATGCGCTCGGCCGGACTCATGCCCGTGGAAAGGCCAAGACGCGCGCCGATCGCCTCGGCTTCTTCCATCATGCGCAGCACGAGCGCATGCGTGAACGGGTCGTCGAGCAGTTGCGTCGAGGTGGAACCCGTCAGCGCGCTCAACGGATTCATGTTCATGTTGCCCCACAGCTTGGCCCAGATCTCGGTACGGATGTCGTCCGCGACGGTGACCTCGAAACCGCCGTCACGCATCGCGCCGGCGAATGCCGCGGCCTGCGTGTCGAGCGCGCCCGTGGCGCCGTTCGTCCCGCGCGGGGCCCCGACGATCAAATGATTGCCCCGCCCGCGCCGCACGACGCCCGGGGCATCCGTGGACGACGAAAGATGCACCACGCAGCCGATCGACTGCCGTGGCGGCAAGGCGGCCGAGACCGCGCCGTCCGGGTCCACGGCTTCGATCGGCGTGGCCGCGAGCGGCCCTTCCGTGCCTGCCAGAAACCACCACGGCAAACCGTTCATGGCGGCGACGATGACCGTATCGGGGCCGATCAGCGGCGCGAGACTCGCAGCGACGCCGGGCAACGCCTGCGCCTTCAGCGCGACAACGACAAAGTCCTGTGTGCCGAGTTCCGCGGGCGTGTCGGTGGCCGTCACGCGCGTGGCCGTCTCGCCCTCGTCGTCGATGATGCGAATGCCGTCGCCGCGAATGGCGTCGAGCGTCTTGCCTCGTGCGACCACGCTCACCGCGTGCCCTGCCCGCGCCGCTGCCGCCGCGATCAATCCGCCGATCGCGCCCGCGCCCACTACGGTCGTCCTGATCTGTGCTGTTTCCATGTCTGCCTTGAACTGAGGTGCGTAGCGACACGCTACGCCTTGTACGAAGAGTCCATCCGGTCCACTTGCCGCAGCATGGCATCGAGCACGTCCTGCCCGGCGCCGTGACGCGGATCGCACTGCAGCGCGTCGCGCGTGCAACGCACCGATATCTCGGCGGGGATGAGCCGCGCTGCCCCGAGCGCCGCCGTCGCGAGCTGCACCTCGCACGCGCGGTTCAGGGTCCAGAGCCGCGCAAACGCCTGCGCAACGGTCTCGCCGATGGCGAGCAGCCCGTGATTGCGCAGGATCATCAGACGCTTTGCCCCGAGATTCGCCACGAGCCGTGGCCCTTCGTCGGGGCGGATCGTGACGCCCTCGAAATCGTGGTACGCCACTATGTCGTGCAATTGCGCGGAATAGAAATTCGAGTTCTCGAGGCCTCGCTCGGAACAGGCAACGGCCAGGCCCGCGGTGGTATGCGTGTGCATGACGCAATGCGCGTCCGGCACTGCGCGATGAATCGCTGCATGTACGACGAAGCCGGCCGGATTCACGCGCGCCGCGGTCTCGCCCACCACGTTGCCGTCGAGATCGATCTTGACGAGATTCGATGCCGTGACCTCGGAGTAATGCAGGCCGAACGGATTGATCAGGAAGTGCCGATCGGGGCCGGGCACGCGTACGGTGATGTGGTTGTAGATCAGCTCGGTCCAGCCGAGCATGGCGAAGACGCGGTAGGTGCCCGCGAGCAGAACGCGCAGCGAACGCTCGTCGCCGCCGCTCGTGCTTGAACGCGAAGCCGCGTGCGTGGCGCCGATGGTCTGCATGACGGTCTCCTCTGCCGGTGCGGCCGGATCGTGGACGAAGGCGGATGAAGCAAGCCCATGCAGGATAGGAGAGGACGGTTGCGGGAGCAACCATGCGCCTTCGTGTAGCGCACATGCCGCAGTCAGCACCAACCGTCAGCACGAAAAAACGGCCGGACAAAGCCGGCCGCGCAGACGTTCGATTGTTACCGAGTCATAGGGGATGCGCGTCAACTTGACGAAGCGCTGACTCCCGTACTGTTCGACGCGGTCGATGAATTCCCGATTGGCTCGTTTCACATCTCTTTGGCGCCGCGGGAGATTGAAGTTGTCGCCTGACGATTTTATCGAGACTGCCGAGCGACTTCTTAGCGAGCCGTGTAAAGAAGCTGATAAGCGAAGCGCTGTTTCGCGGGCGTACTACGGGGCACTGCACGCGAGTCGAATCAGCTTGCCCGACGAATATGCACCTACGACCAACGAACTGCTCTCCGGCGAATCGCATAAGTCGGTGATAGACGCCCTCGCCTCATGGGGAAAGGCCGCCGCCCCTGGGCGCGGAAACGCGCAGCAAGCGGCCCGGTCCCTCGCCAACCTAAAGCGCGCTCGCAAACGAGCGGATTACGACATACACCTCGCTGTGAACGAAGCGGACGCATCGTCGTGCATTGCCGATTCGAGGCGAATCGTCTCTCTCGTGAGCTCTGCTAGAGCGCAGTACGACAAGCAACAGGCACCGGCCGCTTGATCGTTAGGAAAGGGCGCAATCGCGGCTTTTTATGCCTGAACGAAGCCTGCTACGAGCCCGGGTCGCCGAAAGTCGCGCCGATATCACCCAACATGCGCGGCTCCGATAGCGTGGTAGTCCACCATGTCGAAGCCGGCCGGGTCGGTCCGGACGGCATCCGGACGCACGTGGCGCACGTCGTCCGCCATCACGCCAAAGCGGCGCACGCCGGGGCCGTCCCAGAGATAGCGGTAGCGGTACACCGGAAGACCGTTCGGCAGACGCACGCCCGTCACCTTGATGTCGAGCTTCAGGCGACGGTCCGAGAAGAGGCCGCCGAGCCCGCCGACCAGGCCACCTCCGATTGCGCCAGTTGTCGTCCCAAGGCCCGGAACTACACTCCCCAGTGCCGCCCCGGTAAGCGCACCACCAAGAGCGCCACCCACGCCGCCCGCGATTTGGTTCGTGTAGTAGGGCTGCGTTGTACTCGTCTGGCCGCCATACTGCCCTTGGATCAGGTTCGAGAGATTATTGAGCTGCTGCCACGGTGCACTGATCTGCGACTGGTTTAGCGCCTGCTCGTTGCCGCCCATGTTGTAGAGATTCGAAACGGCACCATTGATCGAGTTGACCATGTTCGGCGCGTTGAACGAGCCCTGCAGCATCTGCTGCGACGCAGTGTTGTAGTTGTTGCCGAGCATCTGCGCCGCGCTGAGCCGATTAGCCTGGTTTTGCTGGTACATCGAGCCGTACAGGTTGTTCTGCGCGTTCGCGAGCTGCGTCGCAAGACCCTGCCGCGCGATGTTCTGCGCGCTCGTCATCGCGCCCGAACCATAGCGGCCCGCGCCCTCGAATTCGCTCGTCGTCTGCGGCGCCGTCGCGGTCTGGTACGCGTTGATGATGTTCGTGTTGGCCGCATTCGCCATCCCCTGCATGTAGGGGTTGCTGTTTGGGTTCAGCTGCGAACCGTTTGCGATGGACGAGAGCGTGCCATTCGCCGGATTCGCGTTGAGGTAGCTGCCATTGAGCAGGTTCGTGGTGTAGTTTCCTGCGGCGTTGTTGACCCCGTCCGCATTGCCGAAGTTCGTTCCGTTGGCAATGCCCTGCTCCACCCCCATGGCCTGCGTCTGCATCGGCGTGAACCCTGCAACGGACGACGCTGGGTTGCTCGCGAATCCGTTGTAGACGCTCTGTGCACCGGAAAACACGTTGTTTAGATACGGTTGCTGACCCGACCAAGGATCCGATTTCTGAACGGTCGTCGTGCTGCCGCCACCACTGGGCATTTTGTTTCTCCGGTTAGTTAGTGGACTTTGCAATCCGCACTATCGGCATCGCTAGTGCTCGCTGCCGCGCTGTTGTCATTCGAAACGAACTGCATCGCCGCCTTGTTCTTATTGCCGAGAATTTCGGCGGACATGCAGCCGAGGACACGTAACTGCTCGAGCATGTATCCATGAAGTTGGCTGAGCCGCATGAGGCTGCTGTCGAGGTAGCCACGGTTCGCACTTCCCTCCTCAAGGCTCTGTGCCACCGGCGCAACGTGAGCTGTCACCATCCGCACCTCAGCCAAAGCGAGCGTGAGGACGTGCTCACAGGTGGAAAGAAAAATCTGCGTTTCTGCGTCGTTCATTTCCCCACTCCTTTTGAATGCACCTTCAGTTCCAGTTAGTGATAGGTCGAGTTTGCGGGAGGGTTTTCCGCACGCTTCGACTGGAGGTAAGCCGCCAACCAGTCTGGCAGTGGCACCGGGGCCGCCTCACGACCCTTGGTGCGACCCGGCGTGTACGTTTGGCGCTCCCAGTCGATCCATTCCCATCGCGCCGTTCTCACCTCAGCCTCGCGAAGGCCAAGGCCCAGCATCAGCCGAATGCCGCAGGACGCCGACGGACGCCCCTGTTGATCGACGGCGGCAAGCCATTCGAGGGCATGAGCTGCTGGCAGGATCGCGCGTGGACGCTTCTGCGTCTTGATCGGCTTCACCGTCCAGCTCACCTCAGCGATGAGGCGACGACGCACGGCCCAGCGGAAAAGTAGCCGCAGCAGTCGGAGCCAGTGGTTTGCCGTCGTCGGTGAATGCCCGCGCAGATGCTGCGCGCGCGCCGCCTCGACGCGAGACGTCGAGATCACGTCAATTTTCAGTTCGCCCAGGTCGTATAGATGCAGGCGACCGAATTCGTACATGCCCTTGAGGTGCGATGCGCTGACGACGAGCTCGTGTACGGCGATCCACTGGCGAACCAGCTCGCGGAGCGTTGGGATAGGCTCAAGGCCGAGCGCGGCGCGCCGGGCGTCTTCTGCCGCCTGGGCCGCCACGATCTCAGCGCGACGGCGCACCGTTTCGCCGGTCGAACGCTGCCACCGCCGACCATCAGCCTGAAACCGGTAATGCCACACTCGGCCAACCAGAAAGAGGCGCGGCATCATGCTCTTGCTCCGAGGACGCGCGTCTTCAGTAGATCCCTCACGCTCGCGATGGCAACGCGCGAAGCATCGGAGGCGCCGGTTCGCGACACATCGAGCGGCGTCTGGACAGGGATCGGCGTGGGTTCTGCGCGTGGTGCCGACGGCGTACCGCCATTGTCGATTGCGGCGCTGATCCGCGCATGCCACGCTTCGCGTGACTCGTGTGCTCGAGCACTGCCAACGCCAACCTGATTTGCTACCGAGAGCGCCGTCGAGTCAGACAGCCACCACGCGCCGTATTTCGCCTTTGCGGCCGGCGCCTTGGCGCCCGCCACGGTTGGCGTCGATGCACTCTTTGCCCACGATTCGAGCACCTTTACCACGTAGCCAAGACTGACCTTCTCGCCTTCCTTTGCGGCCGTCGCGTACTCTGCAGCGGCCACCGCCGTCTCGACAGACACGCCCTGCTCCGCAAGCATCTGGATTTTCGGATGGGCGACAGCGCAATTGATGCCCGCGGCCCGTAGGGCTATGGCGAGCTTCGCGGCTGCCGACGAATCGATGGGTACAGACGAATCACCTGCGGTTTGTTCCTCGACGAACCAGTCGGGCCGAGTCGGTGCCTCGTGTGAGGCAGATCTGCGTTTTTTATCTGCGTTTACATCTGTACAGAGATTCCGCGACTCTGCGGGATCGACGGCGCGATCCTGCGGAATCGATGCCGCAATATCGCGGGATGCATTCCGCAGTTTTGCGGAATCGGCTGCGACGGGCTCCCGAGAGCCGGCAAGGTATTTGCCCTCGTCAACGAAGGCGTACCAGTTGGTGCGGTCCCATCGGTCCTCGGTGCCCACTCGACGCATCAGAACCCCTGACTCGACGAGCTTCTTCAACGCGCGCTGGATCTGGTCTTCACTCAGGTACGGAAACAGTGCAGCGAAGGCCTTGGCCGAGTTGAACGTCCACGTGCGGCCTGCATGTAAGTGCCTGTCGTTGGCGCGATTGTGGAGAATCCAGAAGCGCAGGTTGTAGAGCAGGATGGCGCCGACCAACCCGTGCTGCCCAGCGTCTTCGATGTCGAAGTGGTGCACGGTCATTGTCTAGCCCCTTGGGCCGTGCTCGTCGGCAACTTCCTCGCGAGTTCAGCGAGCCCTTTGGACGTGACCAGAACCTGAGCAACCGCCTTGTCGGCGCCGTCGCCGCGCTGAATCGTCGTGGTCCGGTGTTCGAGCACGCCGCGCATGATGGCGACCTGGTACGCGGCCCAACGGCCGCCGCCTCGCCGATAGATCCATTGTTCACGCGACAGCCAGTTGAAAAGATACGTTGGCTTGACCTTCAGGCTCTTCGCAGCAGCGGTGAGGTTCATCGAACCCGATGCGGCCGCCAGCCGATCCAGCGCTGCGGCGTATTGAGTTTGCCGCTGCGTAGCGCTCTCGAGACGCGCGCAGCGATCCGCGAGTTCAGCGGCGAACCGCAACGCACCTGCGAGGGTCTGCGGAACGCTCTGCGCCGGCTGTGCCAGCGCGACCTGATCGCGAAGCCGAAGGAATGCGTCGACCAGGCGCACCTGACCTTGGCGGGAGCGGGCTCCCCCGATAAACGGCATGGCGATCAGTGCACCGCGCTCCGTCAGCTCGATGCATGGCTGCGAACGGTTCCAGTGATCGATATAGGAGGTCTCCTTGGAGTCGAGGGGACCGAGAGTGCCGTTTGTGATCAGTATCGACAGCGAGCGCATCACGTTATCGTGACGGCGCCCGAATTCTTGTGCGATCGTGAGCGAATCGGTGATGAGATCGGCGCCGCGCACACGGACCAGTGCCGCCGATTGACGCGGCACGCTGGTATCGGCACACTGGATTTGCGATTTGATTTTGGCCGAGCCTTCGCGGGTTTCGGCCTTTTCTTTTTTGGCCATCGCGGCGCCTCAGCTAGCCATTTCCTGCTCTGCGCGGTAGGCCGCAGGATCCTCCATCCAGCGATGGATCTCCGCGTTGCTATAGACAGTGCAACGTTCTGTCCAGCGCTGCGGCTGAGGGGCGCGACCGTCCTTGACCAGCTTTCTCCAAGTCTCCCGGCTGACAGGAATGAAGCGCTGAAGCTGCTCCCATCGCGAGAACCCGACGGCAGGGAGAGTCGCTGGGGCCTGGCTAGTTCCGGTATCTGCACGCATGCTTTGTCGCTCCTAGGCGTCGTTTGCATGCTGCTGATATTGGGTGCAGGAAATTTCCTTATTCGATTTATCTACAGCTTTATTGTTGCGGCACGCCACACAAGGGGACAGTTACGATCCAAGCTCCGCGACGGCCTCTCCCATCTTGGAATGGTCCCCATCGCTTCGTGGTATGCGAACGCATCGCGGCAAGCGCGCGCCCACAAGCTATCTTTCGCTGCGTCGTATTGTTGCCGAAGAGTCTCGCCGGGGTTTTTCCCGTCAACTAAGCTTTTCCACGGATCTCGCTTAGCTAAAGCTCTAGCTGCATCCTTGACGGAGAGATGCGTGTTATTTGCACGGGCTCGTTCGATCTCGACGACTAGATAGCCGTTTGCCAGTTCGTCCCATTTGACAGGGCGCCCGCGGCGCTTCTGCTCATGTACGAACTGGAATCCCGGTATAAGGTCAACGGCCATGGCCATTGCTAGAACGGCGAAATTGCCCTGTTGGACGGAATAGTGCTCGAACAACAGCGCCAGCTTTTCACTTCTCGCCGCGGCAACGGCGGCATCCACGGCTTTCTCGGCCTGCTCCCTCTCATGCGTCGGAAGCATTAGGCCGGGCAGTTGAACGCAAATGGGTTGGCCGAGCGCCCCCTTGAACTTCGTACTCATCATGCGCCCTCGCGCAATCCCCCCTCCGAATGGAGGCACCCCTGACAAACCGGTGAGGGGACCGGCGTTCGCCCCGTCGGGCCAGTCAGGAGTGGTAAAGCGCGTCGATTGTGCCACGATGACGTCGAAGACTAGGCGCTACCGCGTCCGCTCGTCTTGATCAACCTGCGTTCATAGCGGCTCTTGGCGCGCCGCCGTCGATAGCGGCTGATGCGCCTCCCCGCCTCGCGGACCGCCGAATCGATGATGGTGTGGGCGCCTTGAACGCTCGGCGCCTTAAACGTCGCCTACTTGTGTGGCACGAGTTCGGCGAGGTCCATCAAGCGGTTGGCGAGTTTCTCCGAATCCACCATCAAGTCAACCAACGTGGATTTGAGCGGCAGGTCGTTGAGCCCATCCTCCGGGATAGCCTCAACGACAAACGACAGAATATTGTGGATGCGCCATGCCGCCCTCGACTCGTCGGACAAACAATCCTCGAAGTGCTCTGGCGCGTGGGTGTTCACGTGCCCGGCCGCTAGGGACGTCTCTTGATCGACTTTCATGTGACTCTCCTTAGTACACCGTGTCATTCGCAGCGACTTGTGATGAAACCCGCCGCAGTTGCCAATCCCGGATCTGGACGAGCGCTGCGGCCCATTCGGCCGGCGACAGACGCCGCCAGCACTTCTCCGGTTTAGGCCAGATTCGCCGGACACGAAACGATTCGATGTCATGCCATGCGGGGCTGGCAGGATTCGCGGTGTTCGCGGGGCTGTAGAGCGCGACGAACGCGGGCAAGCCGGCCATGCGCGCGAGCTGACGAATCACGCCAGTTGCTTTTTGCTGCCCGATATCCCGCGCGACCTCTACGAGCGCCAGTGGCAATTTATTGGAATAGCCGAACTCGACGAATAGCACACCGTCTAGGTCCGCCATGGTCAGCGCCCTGGCCTCGCGCGCGGCGATAAAGCGGCCGATCGAACGCGGTCGATGCCAGACACCATAGGCGCGATCGCGGATAGCGAATTGTTCTTCTTGCATGGTCGTTTTCAGAATGGGCGCCAGTGAGAGGTAGCTACCATGCCCCAAATGTAGCACGGTGCTTTATTGAACGCAAGCACCGTGCTACATTACAATCCGGCATGGCCAGAGACGATCCGCAAATCAACCTCCGCATCCCGCTCGAACTGAAAGAGCGGCTTGATGCCGCTTCGGCGAAGAAAAGACGGTCACTGACTGCCGAAGTTGTCGCCAGGCTTGAAGCGAGCTTTTCAGCAGCGAGCGACGTCGAGACGACTATCGATGATCGCACGATGGATCTGTTCGCCGAACACGTTGCTGGAAAGGTAGTGGAAGCGCTCGACAAACGCAGCAAGGCAAAACGATAGGCGGCCGCGACAACCGGTATGCCACCGCGGCCTGTCGCCGACATCGGCAGGGTGCGTGGCGCCCCTGGCTCGCACAAGGTCAGAGGTTCATGACCGTCGGCTGCGGAAGGTGACCACACGAGAGACCCGCTTGGTCAACCATGGATCGTTAAGCGCGTCGCCGCGAACTTCCTCGCGAGCATGGCGTAGAGATGGGCCGGCGTTCGACGGTACGACGCGCCTGGACGCTATACGTCGAACTCCGGCAAATCGAGCAGCGACCTATAGACCGACTGAGGATCGCTCACCGTATCGATGCGCTCGTGTCCCAGATAGTCCTTACCAATGACAACGCGAGGGCCGCTCACGGTGCCTCCACCTGGCACAGAAAACAGCGAGCCGACCTCCTCGCCGTTCCGAAGAGCATGGACGACTGTGCCGACTGGCACGATTTCCTCGTCGCCATCCCAGACAGGTTTTCCGTTCGCGTCCGCTCTCGCCTTGCGCCACCTTACGTGGTGTATGACCTGCGCTCCATTGGATATCGGGTTGCGCGCAATGATGAGCCACATGATTTCCTCCAAGCGGGCATAGACCTTCTCGGACCCGGACGAACAAACTACGGCGGATGTGAAAAGCCCCGCTCGGGGCGGGGCTCACTCATTGTTCGTCTTCAGCCTTCTTGCCACGTCGGCCGGCGTAGCCAGCGAGGAAAAGATGTTTGCTAAATCCTGGTAGTCAAGCTTCCCTTCCGCTACGTCAACCATGATGTCTTCAAGAGACTGCGTCCGCTTGACATCGTGACCTTCAATCAGAAGATAGGTGAGCGCCGATACTAGCGCGGTACGCTTGTTCGCGTCCGAAAACGCGTGCCCTCTGGCGATCGCCTCTGCATACAGGCCAGCAATCTCGAAGACATCGACGAGACCGCCATAGTGGACGCGGTTCTCAATACGACCAAGGGCGCCTTCCAAAGCGCCCCTGTTTGTATTTCCAGTCAATCCTGGCTCACGTGAGAGGATAAAGTCGTGCACCAGCACGACCAGATCCGCATCCAGAATCATCGCTTAGCCAGCGCCTGGATGACAGCATGATGTTGCTCATAGACGCGTTTAGCAGCATTGACGATCTGCTTACGACCATCCGCGGAGCTAGTATTGACCTTCTGAGTGGGGAGCTGCACGCCTGCCCGGGCCTTGACTTCGACTCCGTGGATGTTCCCGGTCTTTCCTTTCGTGACCATGGAATCTCCTTCGGGTTAGGTGTTAAGAGGTTGCTACACCGTGTTAACGGCGATTCTACACAAAAGTTTACTGGCACCATATTACCAGGCGATGCCGGCAGTACGGTGCCACACCGTACCAATCTGGAGCCGATTGCCCGAAAAGCAACGCTTGCCCCGCGGTAAGCACCGCGCCGTAGTTTCAGCCTCAGCCCGCCTGCCTGAAATCGCCCGGCACAACGTTCCCGCCGGCCGCCCGCTCCAGATAGTCGCCCCACCACTGCATCATGCGTTTGCGCTCGCTCAGATACTGCGCGTGGTTGTAGGCCGCGCGCACGCTGTCCCGCTCGCTGTGCGCTAGCTGCCGCTCGATCCAGTCCGCATGGAATCCGTGCTCGTTGAGAATCGTCGATGCGAGCCCGCGGAAGCCGTGCCCCGTCATCCGTGAGTGGTAGCCCATGCGGTACAGCGCGAAGAGCACCGTGTTCTCGCTGATAGGTTTCTTCGCGTCGTTGCGGCTCGGGAACAGCCACCGCCACCGGCCGTTGAGCTCGCGAAGCTGCCGGATGACCGCGAGCGCCTGTTTCGAGAGCGGCACGATGTGCGGCATGCGCATCTTCATCTTCTCCGGCGGGATGCGCCACTCCGCGCGCTTCTCGTCGATCTCGGTCCATTCGGCATGGCGCAGCTCGGCCGTGCGCACGAACGTGAGCGCGAGCAGCTCGATCGCGAGCCGCGTCTGGGCCTCGCCGTCGTACGCGGCCACCTTCTTCATCAGCTCCGGAACCTCGGACTCGCTGATGCGCTGCATGTGCTGGACTATCCGCGGCTTCAGCGCCCCGCGCAGGTCAGGCGCAGGGTCGCGCTCGGCGCGCGCCGTGGCGATGGCGTAGCGGAATACCTGGCTCGCCGTCTGGATCACCTTGCGCGCCAGTTCCAGCGCGTTGCGCGACTCGACCTTGCGCACCACGGCGAGCAGTTCCGGCGCCGTCACCTGGCCGATCGGACGGGCCCCGATGAACGGGAACAGCTCGCGCTCGAGCAGCGTCAGAATCCGCTTCGCGTGCCGCTCGGTCCAGGCCGACTTCTTGTTCTCGTGCCACTCGCGCGCGACCGCCTCAAACGAGTTCTCCCGCTCAAGGCTGCGCTGCAGCTTGGCCATCTTCTTCTCATGGCCCGGGTCCAGCCCCTCGCGCAACCGGTCCTTGGCCGCGTCGCGTGCCTTGCGGGCGGCCAGCAGCGTGACCGCCGGGTACACGCCGATGGCGAGGCGTTTCTCGCGGCCGTCGATGCGATACTTCAGACGCCAGTACTTCGCGCCGCCGGGCATCACCTCAAGGTACAGGCCCTGTGAATCGGCGAGCTTGTAGGCCTTCTCGCGGGGCTTCGCCGCGCGGATCGCAACGTCGGTAAGGGGCATGGAACACCGTGGGGGCATATCGGGGCGCAGGAGAGCGCCAGATGGCCCCAAAGATGCCCCCTCGGACCGTGGGTGTCAATGGGAAACCTTGGGCAACGATGGTAAGAAAAAGCCCCGCAAGTCCTTGACTGACGGGGCTTTTTGGGCAACGATGGGAATCGTTGGGGGACTTCTTGGTGCGAGGAGCGGGACTCGAACCCGCACACCATTGCTGGCGTCAGGACCTAAACCTGGTGCGTCTACCAATTTCGCCATCCTCGCCGCCGGGCGCGGGGCCGCGCTTCTGGCGCTGCCGCCCGCCCGATATTCGGCTCGCTATCCGGCCTCCAGTTGCTGGCATGGGTGCGGCTGGCACCGCACGCCGGAATCGCGTGAGGGCGAGATTCTAACCGATTGCCTCTCGCTTGTCTGCATGCGTGCTGAGTCGACGAGCCGCTGCGGTGCTAGAATTTGCCGTTTCGCGCGACGCACCCGTTCGCACGCGATCGCGGCACCCCGTTTTGCTGCGCGGCAGCCGGCATGCGCGTCGGCGTGCGAAATGCGTCCCCTGCCCCCACCGCTCCCACTGTGAATTTCGACGACTACTGCCTGCAAAAGGCGGCCCCGCCTGGATCGAGCACCTACTACGCACTGCGCCAGGCGCCGCTCGCGCAGCAGCCGCTGCTCGCGGCCCTCTTCGCTTTACGGCGCGAGTTCGAAGAAACGGTCAAGGAAACGAGCGACCCTACCGTGGGCCGCACCAAGCTTGCGTGGTGGCAGAAGGAAACGGCCGCGCTGGCGGCGGGCTCGCCCTCGCATCCGGTATCCAGGGCGCTTGCCGCGCATCTGGGTGACGTCGCCGCCGAATATCCCGCGCTGCAGGCGCTGCTTGCCGGGTTCGAGATGGATCTCGAGCAGGCACGCTACCTCGACTTCCCGAATCTGCGACGTTACATGGACGGCGTCGGCGGCACGTTCGCTACGCTGCTCGCGCGCGTCACGGCGCAAGACCCGGCGCGGGCGCAGGACTGGGCCACCTCGCTCGGCAACGCGCTCATGCTCGCGCAGTTCGTTCACGAAATCGGCAACGACGCGCGCCACGGCCGCATCTACGTGCCCATCGACGAACTCCAGCGCTACAACGTGATGGCCGCGGACCTCATCAATCGCCGCTACAGCGAAGCCTTCACGCAGCTGATGCAGTTCCAGACCACGCGCGCGCGTGACGCGCTGCATAGCGCGCTTGCCGCCATTCCGGCCGCCGAGCGCCGCGCGCAGCGTCCGTTGCGCTCGCTCGCCGCGCTCTCGCTCGCGCTGCTCGACGAGATCGAGCGCGAGGGTTATCAGGTCTTGCATCAGCAGATCGTGCTCACGCCCATCCGCAAGCTGTGGATTGCCTGGCGTGCGGCACGGCGCGGCTGAACTCGCCGACGGCGACGGCTCACGTCCTGCCCGCTGCCAAGCCCGTTTTCACACGCGTAGCAGCGGCAGCGGTTCGAAGCGCTGCTTGAGCACGGCCTGCGCGTCCATGCCCCACCACGTATCGAGCACCATCGCGTAAAGCGCGCGAAAGTCCACGCCGACGGGCAGATTGCCGTTGCCGTCGAGTCTCGCGAGCACCGGCGGCACACCATAGAGCCCGCCGCGCACGCGTCCGCCCGCGACGAAATGCGGCGCCACCGTGCCGTGGTCGGTGCCGTTGCTCTGGTTCTCCTGCGCACGCCGTCCGAATTCGGCGTAGGTCATGACGAGCGTGCTGCCCCACCGGCCCAGTTCGGTGAGCGCGGCACGCATCGCGGCCATACCCTCGGCAAATTGACGCAACAGCGCGGCCTGCTGACCAGGCTGGTTCTGATGCGTATCGAAGCCGTTCAGCGTGAGCCGGATCACGGCGACGCCCTGCCCCGACATCGCCTTGCCTTGCGGCGTGGACGACGCCGCGAGCACCTGCATCGCCGTCTTCACCGATGCGCCGAACGCGCCGCCCGGAAACGCGGTCTTCAGCGCGTATTGCCCGGGGCGTGGGCGCAGGCGATCGGCGGCCTGGAGAATGTCGTTCTCCACCTCGAGAATGTGCGCCAGCTCGGGATTGCGTTCGTGCAGCGAGACGGGCGTCACGAGCTTCGACGCCTGCACGAACTGCGCGGGATTGACGAGCGCAATGGCACGCGCGCCGTTGGCGAGCGGACCCATCTCCGCGCTGCCGATCACCACGCCGTCGGCGGCAAACCCGTGCGGCACCGCTTTCTGGCCGAACGCGCGCGTGAGCCATCCCTCGCGCAGATATTCGCCGGCATCCGACGCCGTATCCCAGATTTCGATGGAGCGAAAGTGCGAGAGGTTAGGCTGCGGATAGCTCACGCCCTGCACGATGGCGAGCTGCTTCGTCTGCCAGAGCGGCATCAGCGGCTCGAGTGCGGGATGCAGCGCCGTGCGCTCGTCGAGCTGAATGACCTGCTCTCGCTTGATGCCGATGTTCTTGCGCAGCTTCAGATAGAGCGGATCGGCATAGGGAATGACGGTGTTCAGACCGTCGTTGCCGCCTTTGAGCTCCACGAGAATCAGCAGGTTGTCGTAGCTGCCTGCGACCGACGAGCCTGAGCGCGAGGCGCCCTGCGCGGCACAGGCACGGGAGGCGCCGCCCGCAAGCCATAGAGACACGCCGGCCACGCTGGTCATCGTCAGGAAATCGCGTCGTTTCATGCTGTACCTCGTTCGCGCGGTCTCGCCGGCGCCGGCGCCGGCGTCGTTGCAGCGCGGGTCGCGCGGCGCGCGCCGTCGCTTCGGCAAGCCCGGGTCATTGTCATTTGAGCTGGTAAGCCGGATCCATCAGCAGCGCCTGCAGATAGGCACTCGCCGTCGAGTCTGTTGCAATCGGGTCCACAGGCGCGAACGGCAACACCGCATGCTGCAGTTGCAGCTCCGCGGTCAGCCCGGGCCGCGCCGTCGGCGACGTATAGTAGTCCGCGAGCCACCGCGCGATGTCGAAATGCATGCTGCCCTTCGCCATGCGCGCGGGCGGCGCCGCAGCGGTAGAGCGCAGCATCTGTTCGACGAACTGCTTGCGCGCGAGCAGCGTCGAGCTGTTGATCCACGTTGCACCGCCCGGCCACCCCTTCACGTTCGGCGGATAGAACAGGTTTTCGCCGAGGTTGCGGATGGTTCCAGCGAAGGGTGCCGTGCTCTCGTAGCCGATGTCGAAGGCGCGCACCGCGCCCACCACGAATTCGGCCGGCGACTTCACGAGCGCGCCGCGATTGCGCTCGTCCCAGAACGCGTCCGTGAGAAAGAGGCCGCGCAGCGCGACCTTGATGTCGTAGTGACTCGCGCGAAAACGCGCAGCGACAGGTTCGATCTGCGCCGGGTCCGGGCTCTCGGAAACGAATTCGCGCCACAGCTTGCGCACGACGAAGTCGGCTGTTTCGGGGCGCGCGAGCAGAATGTCGAGCACCGCGTCGCCGTCGAACGGTCCTGTTTCGCCCAGCACCGTTTTCGTGCCCGCGTCGTGGCGATCGGGTTGCCAGACATATGCCGCCGTATCGGGATCGACACCCCAGCCCGTGTATGCGCGAGCCGCCTCGGCCACGTCGCGCTGCGTATAGCGGCCCTCGCCGAGCGTGAAGAGCTCCATCACCTCGCGCGCGAAATTCTCGTTCGGCTTGCCTTTGCGATTACTCGCGCCATCGAGGTATTGCAGCATCGCAGGGTCTTTCGCGACGTCGTGCAGCATCGTTGCGAAGTTGCCGAGCGCGTCGCGACGCAATAGCGCGTTCTGCTGCGCCATCGACTGCGGCCAGCTCACCTTGTCTTGCGCCGACGTGAAATGGTTGTGCCAGAAGAGCGTCATGCGTTCGGTCAGCGGCGACGGCGTGGCGATCATTTCGCGTACCCACCACGCGCGCAACTCGTCATAGCGCTGGCCGCGCGTCTGCTGCTCGGCGCGACGTTCGTCGGGCGTCCAGGCGTTGCGTTCGGTGCGCGTCGGGATGGGCTCGGCTGTCCACAGGGGCATGGGCGTCACGGCGATCGTGCGTGTCGTGGAAAGCACGCTCGCCACCGCCTCCTCGCGCGTGAGGCCGACGTACCGCGCCACCTCGGCGCGGTCGGGGGCGAAGCCGATGCGGGTAAGGAAGTAGCGGGCGTCGTCGGCGTCGAGGGCGACATCGTTCGTAACGTGCGACGGCATCGCGCCCGGTACCTGCGCCACGGCTGTCGCGCAGGACACCGCAGCGGCCAGCACCGCGCGTCGCGCCGCCCGCGCAAGGCTCGGCCGCAACGTCATAAGCGTATTCATGGTCGACGGATTCGTGGGTGGGCTGAGATAGCGAGGTCAGCTCTTACACGGCGCGCGCTGACTTTTCCGTCGTCAGCGCTTGTAAAGTTCGCGCACGGCGTCTTCGATGTGCTGGCGCAGCAGGCGCCGCTCTTCCGGCGTCATATGGCCGTCGCGACGGCGCTGGTCGAGGTCGGGGGGAACGGCGGTGCGCATGGCAAGGTCCGAGGCCGGCTGCGGCGGGACAACCACGGGACCGCGGGGATGGCGATACGGCTTCGCGCTGGAGGCGCGTTGAGGCAGACGGGAGTTGGGGAGCCGTTCGGCAGCAGGCTGGGCGAGGACGCAAACGGGATCGAGCACGCTCGCGAGAGCACCTGCCACGGCGAGCCCTGTCACGATGAGGCGCACCCTTGGCCTGACCCCTCCCTTCATCTTGTTCCCTTCGTGGCGCGGCAAACGGCTTACCTCAAATACATGTGTGCATGTGCTGGACCCAGAGAAGGCGGGTGCGAGCGTTGTAGTCTAATGAAGTATCTACCGAACAGCCGCAGTCAGTAAAGGAGTGTACGCGTGGCCGCTTTACGTCGTGCCACGGGGCGGGTAAATTTTGTAACTGACTGTAACGTGGCAATTCGCCAAAACTCGCACCCCTTTCTAATCGCGCTAAGATGCCGTCCATGGAAACCAAGAACCCTTCGAAAATCCTTGTCGTCGACGACGATCCGCGCCTGCGCGACCTGCTGCGGCGCTACCTCGGTGAACAGGGATTCAACGTCTACGTCGCGGAAAACGCACCGGCCATGAACAAGCTCTGGGTGCGCGAGCGTTTCGACCTGCTCGTGCTGGACCTGATGCTGCCCGGCGAAGACGGCCTGTCGATCTGCCGCCGCCTGCGCGGCAGCAACGACCGCACGCCCATCATCATGCTCACCGCGAAGGGCGAAGACGTGGACCGTATTGTCGGCCTCGAAATGGGCGCCGACGACTACCTGCCGAAGCCCTTCAATCCGCGCGAACTGGTGGCACGCATTCATGCGGTACTGCGCCGCCAGTCGCCGTCCGAACTGCCGGGCGCGCCCTCCGAAACCACGGAGGTGTTCGAGTTCGGCGAGTTTGCCCTCAATCTGGCCACGCGTACGCTCACCAAGGCAGGCCAGGAAATTCCGCTTACCACCGGCGAATTCTCGGTGCTCAAGGTGTTTGCCCGGCATCCGCGCCAGCCGCTCTCGCGCGAAAAGCTCATGGAGCTCGCCCGCGGCCGCGAGTACGAAGTGTTCGATCGCAGCCTCGACGTGCAGATTTCGCGCCTGCGCAAACTGATCGAACCCGATCCGGGCAGCCCGCGCTTCATTCAGACTGTCTGGGGACTCGGCTACGTGTTCATTCCGGACGGCGCAGCCTGATCCCGAGCCCAGCGTTGCGGTTCGTTTCTCTGACAGGGACGGTCCATGCGGATTGACCGGCGCCTCCTCACGCACGCCTTCGGCGGGCTTTTCTGGCGCACCTTCCTGCTGATCGCGCTCCTCATTGCGGTAAGTCTCGCGGCGTGGTTCCAGAGCTTTCGCGTGATCGAGCGCGAGCCGCGCGCGCAGCGCGTGGCGCTTCAGCTCGTCGCCATCGTCAAGCTGACCCGCACGGCCCTGCTCTATTCCGATCCCGACCTGCGTCGCGCGCTGCTCCAGGACCTGGAAAGCAACGAAGGCGTGCGCGTCTATCCGCGCGAGACCACCGACAAATACAAGCTGCAGCCCGACGAGTCGCTGAACCGGCTGATCGAGCACGACATCCGCAGCCGCCTCGGCGACGACACGGTGATCGCGCAATCGGTCAACGACATTCCCGGCGTGTGGATCAGCTTCAAGATCGACGACGACGATTACTGGGTCGCGCTCGACCGCGACCAGCTCGACAACGTCACCGGTCTGCAGTGGGTGGGCTGGGGCGTGTTCGCGCTCGCGCTCTCGCTCTTCGGGGCGGCCTTCATTACGAGTCTCGTGAATCGCCCGTTCTCGCGGCTCTCGATGGCCGCGCGCAAGGTGGGCTCGGGGCAATCGCCCGAGCCGCTGCCCGAACGTGGCATGGGCGTGGCCGCCGAAACGAACCGCAGCTTCAACCAGATGGTGCGCGACCTCGAGCAGCTGGAGGCGGACCGTGCGCTGATGCTGGCGGGCATCTCGCACGACCTGCGCACGCCGCTCGCGCGCCTGCGCCTGGAAACCGAAATGAGTCCGTCGGACCAGACGACCAAGGACGCGATGATCGACGACATCGAGCAGATGGACATGATCATCGGCCGCTTCCTCGATTACGCGCGCCCGGTGCAGCGTCAGCCCGAAAAGGTCGACCTGTCCGTGATCGCAAGCGAACTGGCCGCGCGCATGTCGTCCGAAGACGGCATGCGCCTGATCACGCGGCTTGCGCCCGCCGCCATGGTGGAAGCGGACGAGACCGACATGCGGCGCGTGGTAGGCAATCTGATCGAGAACGCCCGCAAGTACGGCATCAGCGAAACTGACGGCATTCCGCACGTCATGCTGGAAACGCGCGTCTCGCATTCGCGCGTGGAGCTTTCGGTGGTGGACGAAGGCCCAGGCATTCCGGAAGACCAGCTCGCGCTCGTCACGCGCCCCTTCTACCGGGTCAACTCCGCTCGCACGCAGGCAAACGGCACGGGTCTCGGCATGGCCATCGTGCAACGTCTCGTGGGGCGTTACCGTGGCACGCTGCGCCTGCGTAACCGCGCGCCGGGACCGGGCCTCGAAGTCACGATCGAATTTCCGCTCGCGAAGGGCGTTTGATCCCCGGGCCACGTCGGCCCTACACCAACGGCGCTTCCGCCTCGCACCCGCAACGGGTGCATCATGACGAGCAGCCCTCTCGCTGGCAGGCGGCGGGAACGCCCCCTGCTGCCTCTCGTACATCTAAGACCTTCTTCCCGTCGTTTAGACAATTTCTATTGAACAACTGGGCCAACCGGCCTGTCTTCGCGGGTATAGCGAACGCGTTCCGAAAGCCGGAGCGTCAACGCGCGGTCTTTCCATCTGAGGCAACTGACACAGGAGCAAGCGCATGAAAACCGTGGGCGACAAACTCGAAGCATTCACCGTCACCGCCGCGAAGCCGGGCTTCAACAATCACGAAGAGAACGGCGCCTCGGCGTTCGAAGAGATCACCGAAACGTCGTTCCCGGGCAAGTGGAAGGTCATCTACTTCTACCCCAAGGACTTCACGTTCGTGTGTCCCACCGAGATCGTCGAATTCGCGAAGCTGCAAAAGGCGTTCGAGGAGCGCGACGCGGTGCTGATGGGCGGCAGCGTCGACAACGAATTCGTCAAGCTCGCCTGGCGCCGCGAGCACAAGGACCTCAGCAAGCTGAACCACTACTCGTTCGGCGACGTGAAGGGCGAACTGATCGACCAGCTCGGCATACGCGACAAGGAAGCCGGCGTTGCGCTGCGCGCCACCTTCATCGTGGACCCGGACAACACGATCCAGCACGTCTCGGTGAACAACCTGAACGTGGGCCGCAATCCCGACGAGGTGCTGCGCATTCTGGACGGCCTGCAGACCGACGAGCTGTGCCCGTGCAACCGCTCGGTGGGCGGCGCCACGCTGTGAGCGCGATGAAAGGGCGCACCGCAAGGGCTCGCCCAGGCCGGCGGCCCGCGCAGGCCTTTATCGACTGACCACGAGGAAGTATTGATGGAGTTTCTTGCCGCGATCAAGGAGCGCATCCCCGACTACGCGAAGGACATCCGCCTGAACCTCGACGGCACGATTGCGCGTTCGTCGCTCGAAGGCAACGACGCCGTGGGCGCCGCGCTCGCGGCAGCATTTGCCGCGAAGAGCACGGCGATCGTGAAAACCATCCGCGACGCCGGCGTGCTGTCCCCCGACGAAACGCACGGCGCGCTCACCGCAGCCGCACTCATGGGCATGAACAACGTCTGGTATCCATACGTGGAGATGACCGGCAACGCGGACCTCAAATCGCAGCCGGCCGGCCTGCGCATGAACGCCTATGCCGCGCACGGCGGCGTCGATAAACGCCGCTTCGAGCTGTACGCGCTCGCCGCATCGATCGTCGGCAAATGCCACTTCTGCGTGAAGTCGCACTTCGACACGTTGGTTGAAGAAGGCATGTCGTCGACGCAACTGCGCGACGTCGGGCGTATTGCCGCGGTGGTGAATGCAGCTGCTCAGGTGATCGCGGCCGAGAGCGCGTAGGCCTGTGGCGCACATGCGGGGCCGCGCGAGCCGCCGTGAACTGCCACCAGCCGCTCAGCGCGCGCCGAGATCCGCCGCCGGCTGCGCGGCAAGCCGCCTGCGGATCGCCGCTTCGAGCGGCTTCTTGAGTTCCAGCAGACGCTTCTCGAGCAGCTGCCACGACAGATGCGCGAGCAGCAGCGCAAGCAGGAACTGGAGCACCACGGGCAAGACGGGCTGCAGCGTCGCCGGCACATGAAGCCGCGCGTACAGATGCGGCGCGTCACCGAGCTTCGAGGGAATCAGGTTGTGAAACAGGTAGAAGCCGTAGCTGACGGTGCCGAAGTAGTCGAGCGCACGCCATTCGAGCATCGAGACGGCCCTGCTGTTCTGTCGGTTGACGATCCACAGGAATACACCGAGCAGCGCGAAAGATAGCCCGATATCCACCACACTCGCCGGCGCACCACCGGCCGTGACGCCAGGCGTGGCCGCGCGCCAGGCCAGCACGGCAACAAGCCCCGCCGCACACGTGAGCAATGTGGGCATGGCGCCTGCCACGAACCCCACCGCGCGATAGCGGCCACAGGCAATACCGCCCATTCCGCCTAGCGCGAGCAACGCGAAATTCCACGGCGAGCACGCATAGACGAGCGGCTCGCTCGCACCGCCCGCACCCAGCGCCACATGCACGACGGCCGCCACAATGACGAAGGCCGCGCACAGCGCGACGTGACGCGAGGCCGGCGAGAACAGCAGCACGAAAGGCGCCACCAGATAGAACTGCTGCTCGACGGCGAGGCTCCAGAAATGCGAGACAGTACCTGGCCAGCCGTCCTGCACGAAACCGATCCAGTAGTTCGAGAGATAAAGCACATGCCACGGCAAGCCGAGATTCACGTCGCGCTGATAAAACAGGTGATGCGCAATGGCGAGTGCCGCAAGCAAAAGGTAATAAACCGGGAAAATGCGCAGGGCGCGTTTCATATAAAACACGCACAGTGCGGCATCGCGGCGCGCACTGGCTTCTTCAATACGCAGCCTGTTGCGATGCAGTTCTCCCATAATCAGAAAACCGCTGATGAGAAAGAACAGCCAGACGCCCAGTTTGCCGAGGTCCAACGCTTCTCCTACCTCACCCAGATGGCCTTTGTGAGCCAGAAAAACCAGCGTCACGGCCAGTGCGCGTATGCCGTTGAGGCCCTTTACGTGCCCTTGAAATGCTCGAGCTGCGTTCATCGCCCTTCCCGCGTGCCAATACTCACGCAGTATAGGGCGACAAATACTGAAATTAATCCGGAACGAAGAGTCGCCCGTTATTGCTTCGATCAACATCGACCGTTAAAGCGCGGACCACGCTTTTACCGCTTTTTGTTCTTTTATTTCGCGGCCTTTTTACCGGACGCGGGCCCGTCGCTCGCCGTCCGGCAATCCTGTCCGGCTCTCGCCGGCACATGCGCAATTCACGCCCGCGTGAGCAGCACAGCGGCCTGCGCTTCGATGCCCTCGCCACGCCCCAGGTAGCCCAGCTTCTCGTTGGTCTTCGCCTTCACGTTCACGCGGTCGAGCGGCAATTCGAGGTCGGCCGCGATATTGGCGCGCATGCCGTCGATGTGCGGCGCGAGCTTCGGTGCCTGCGCGATCACGGTGCTGTCGACGTTCGCAATGGCGAAGCCCGCCTGCCTCACGCGCACCGCACACTCGCGCAACAGCACGCGGCTGTCGGCGCCCGCAAAGCGCGTGTCGGTGTCGGGAAAGTGGCGGCCGATGTCGCCGAGCGCCGCCGCGCCGAAAAGCGCGTCGGTGATCGCGTGCAGCAGCACGTCGGCATCCGAGTGGCCGAGCAGCCCGCGCTCGTAAGGCACCGTCACGCCGCCGATGATGAGCGGGCGCCCCGGCACGAGCGCGTGTACGTCATAGCCTTGTCCGATTCTGAAATCCATGCGTGAGTCCGTAGTGAAAATTCGGGTGATGCCGAGGTCGCTTTAAGCCCGCGTCAGCGTCACTGAGCGGCCGGGCGGCTCAGGATCGCTTCCGCGAGATCGAAGTCTTCCGGGTAAGTCACCTTGAAGTTACGCAGGCTGCCCTGCACGAGCCGCGGCGCGTGACCGAGCCATTCGATCGCGCTCGCTTCGTCGGTGAGGTCGTGGCCTTCCTGTTGCGCGCGTTCGATGGCGTGGCGCAGCATGCCGAGCCGGAACATCTGGGGCGTCTGCGCCTGCCAGAGGCCGTCGCGCGGCTCGGTGCGCGCCACGTGCGGCGGCTGCGCGGGCGCCATGCGCTTGAGCGTGTCGGCCACGGGCAGCGCGACGATGCCGCCCACGGCATCGTCCTTGAGCTCGGCGACCAGCGTGCGGATCAGCGCGGGCGTGATGCCGGGGCGCGCGGCGTCGTGCACGAGCACCCAGTCGTCGTCGCGTGCGCCGAATCCCGACAGCGCGATGAGGCCGTTGAGCACCGACGCCTGGCGCGAAGCGCCGCCGCAGCGCTGCACCGCGAAGCGCAGGCCGGCGAAGCGGCGCGCGTCGAAATGCGTGTCGTCGGGCGAGATCACGACGAGCGTCTGCGCAAATTCGCTGCAGGCGTCGAACGCGGAAAGCGTGTAGTGGAGCAGATCGCGGCCGGCCACGGTACGGTACTGCTTCGGCATGGCCGAGCCGGAGCGGCTGCCGGTGCCGGCGCACGGAATGAGGGCAAAAAGGCGTGAGGTCACGGTAGTCGGATGCTTGCGGGCGCCGCTCGCCGGAGCGCCCGTAGAAGCCGGGTGCGAAAGCTGCGGGAGTCAAATTGAAGGACGGATTTTATAATAGGTCCTTTGCGTTGACGCCGGAGCACGCCCGAGCGCGGTCCGGCGGCCGCTGCAATCGCGCTTCATCACGGCTTCACTGCCGCCCAAGGCCGCTCCCTTTCCTATGTCCGATACCGCCGCTTCATCGTCGCCCCCGTCTTCTCCGTCGCGAGACGCCTGCCCTGTCGCGCTCGTGAAGAGCGGGCAGCGCTTCGCGTTCGACGGCACGCACGGGTCGTCCGATGCGCTCCTGATCGCCCGCTACCACCTCGCCTACCGCGACAAGATCCCGCTGCTCGCGGTGGTCTGCGCGAGCGCCGTGGACGCGCAGCGGCTCTCGCAGGAAATCGCGTTCTTCGCCCCGAATGCGCGCGTGCGGCTGCTGCCGGACTGGGAAACGCTGCCCTACGACACGTTTTCGCCGCACCAGGATCTCGTCTCCGAGCGGCTCGCCACGCTGCACGACCTGGGCGAAGGCCGCTGCGACATCCTTCTCGTGCCCGCCACCACGGCGCTGTACCGCATGCCGCCCGCCTCGTTCCTCGCGGCCTACACGTTCTCGTTCTCGCAGGGCGAGCGTCTCGACGAAGCGAAGCTCAAGGCGCAGCTCACGCTCGCCGGCTACGAGCACGTAAGCCAGGTCGTGCGTCCCGGCGAGTACTGCGTGCGCGGCTCGCTGCTCGACCTCTATCCGATGGGCTCGCCGCTGCCGTACCGCATCGACCTGTTCGACGACCAGGTGGACTCCATCCGCGCGTTCGACCCCGATTCGCAGCGCAGCCTTTATCCCGTGCGCGACGTGCGCCTCTTGCCCGGCCGCGAATTTCCATTCGACGAAGCCGCGCGCACCGCGTTTCGCAGCCGCTGGCGCGAGGTGTTCGAAGGCGACCCGAGCCGCGCGTCGATCTACAAGGACATCGGCAACGGCGTGCCGTCAGCGGGCATCGAGTACTACCTGCCGCTCTTCTTCGAAGAGACGGCCACGCTGTTCCATTACCTGCCGCAAGCGGCGCATCTCGTGTTCTCGGGCGACCTCGACGTCGCCATCCGCCGCTTCACCGCCGACACGAAGCAGCGCTACAGCTTCCTTTCGCACGACCGCGACCGGCCGATTCTGGAACCCCAGCGGCTGTTCCTTTCCGACGACGACTTCTTCACGCTCGCCAAGCCGTTCGCACGCCTCGTGCTGCCGGCCGCGAGCGGCGGCGGCTGGACCGCGCCGCTGCCGGGGCTTGCGCTCGATCGCCACGCCGACGACCCCGTCGCCGCGCTGCGCGCCTGGCTTGCCACCACGCCGAACCGCGTGCTGTTCGCGGCCGAATCGGCGGGACGTCGCGAGACCATCGCGCAACTGCTCGCCGATAACGCCCTGCGCCCCGCGCAGACCGACAGCTTCGAAGACTGGCTCACAGGCGACGCGCCCTTTTCGCTCGGCGTCGCGCCGCTCGCGAACGGCTTTATCGTGCCCGGCGAAGGGCTGGCGATCATCACCGAGACCGAGCTGTACGGCACGCTCGCGCGCCGCACCGGCCGGCGCCGCCAGGAGCAGGCGAGCAACGTCGATTCGATGGTGCGCGACCTCTCCGAACTCAAGGTGGGCGACCCCGTGGTCCATGCGCAGCACGGCATCGGCCGCTACTGCGGGCTCATCACCATGGACCTCGGCGAAGGCGAAACCGAGTTCCTGCATCTCGAATACGCGGGCGACAGCAAGCTTTACGTGCCGGTGTCGCAGCTGCACGTCATCTCGCGCTACAGCGGCGCGGACCCCGAAAGCGCGCCGCTGCACGCGCTCGGCTCGGGCCAGTGGGAAAAGGCGCGGCGCAAGGCTGCGCAGCAGATTCGCGACACTGCGGCCGAGCTGCTCAACCTCTATGCGCGCCGCGCCGCGCGTGCGGGCCACGCGTTCAAGCTGGAACCGCGCGACTACGTGAAGTTCGCCGAAAGCTTCGGCTTCGAGGAAACGCCGGATCAGGCGGCCGCCATCGCCGCCGTGATCGGCGACATGACGAGCGGCAAGCCGATGGACCGCCTCGTGTGCGGCGACGTGGGCTTCGGCAAGACCGAAGTCGCGCTGCGCGCGGCCTTCATCGCCGTCATGGGCGGCAAGCAGGTGGCGCTGCTCTCACCCACCACGCTGCTCGCGGAACAGCACACGCAGACCTTCACGGACCGCTTCTCCGACTGGCCCGTGCGCATCGCCGAACTGTCGCGCTTCAAGTCGACGAAGGAAGTCAACGCCGCGATCCAGCAGATCAACGACGGCACCGTCGACATCGTGATCGGCACGCACAAGCTGCTCTCCTCCGACGTGCAGTTCAAGCGGCTGGGGCTCGTCATCATCGACGAAGAGCACCGCTTCGGCGTGCGCCAAAAGGAAGCGCTCAAGGCGCTGCGCGCCGAGGTGGATGTGCTCACGCTCACGGCCACGCCGATTCCGCGCACGCTCGGCATGGCGCTGGAAGGCCTGCGCGACTTCTCGGTCATCGCCACGGCGCCGCAAAAGCGCCTCGCCATCAAGACGTTCGTGCGCCGCGAGGAAGACGGCGTGATTCGCGAGGCGATGCTGCGCGAGCTGAAGCGCGGCGGCCAGGTGTACTTCCTGCACAACGAAGTGGAGACCATCGAGAACCGCCGCGCGATGCTCGAAGCCCTCGTGCCCGAGGCGCGCATCGCGGTGGCGCACGGCCAGATGCACGAGCGCGAACTCGAACGCGTGATGCGCGACTTCGTCGCGCAGCGCGCCAACGTGCTGCTGTGCACGACCATCATCGAGACCGGTATCGATGTGCCCACGGCCAACACCATCCTGATCCACCGTGCCGACAAGTTCGGGCTCGCGCAGTTGCACCAGTTGCGCGGACGCGTGGGCCGCTCGCATCACCAGGCCTATTCGTATCTGCTGGTGCACGATCCGCAGGGGCTCACGAAGCAGGCGCAGCGGCGCCTCGAAGCGATCCAGCAGATGGAGGAACTGGGTGCGGGCTTCTACCTCGCCATGCACGACCTCGAAATTCGCGGCACGGGCGAAGTGCTGGGCGACAAGCAGTCGGGCGAAATTCAGGAGATCGGCTTCCAGCTCTACACGGACATGCTCAACGACGCCGTGAAGGCGCTCAAGGAAGGCCGCGAACCGGACCTCAACGCGCCGCTCGCCGCAACCACCGAGATCAACCTGCACGCGCCCGCCATCCTGCCCGCCGACTATTGCGGCGACGTGCAGGAACGGCTCTCGCTCTACAAGCGCCTCGCGAACTGCGAACACGACGACGCGATCGACAGCATCCAGGAAGAGCTGATCGACCGCTTCGGCAAGCTGCCGCCGCAGGCGCACGCGCTCGTCGAGACGCACCGCCTGCGCCTTGCCGCGCGGCCGCTCGGCATTTCGAAGATCGACGCGGGCGAAGCCGTGATCGGACTGCAGTTCGTGCCGAACCCGCCCATCGACGCCATGCGGATCATCGAGATGGTGCAGAAGAACCGGCACATCAAGCTCGCGGGCCAGGACAAGCTGCGCATCGAAACACGCAGCCCCGACCTCGCGGTGCGCGTGGCCACCGTCAAGGAAACGCTGCGCGCGCTCGGCACGCCGGCGCGTCATGCGGCTGCGGGGGCGGCGACGTCGGTGCGGTAAGCGGTAAGCGTTCGGCGTAACGCGAAGTCTGTTGCTTGCCGCGCCCGCTTCGTTTGGTTCGGTTTGGTTTCGCGGCGCGTGGCTCGCATGAAGGCACCCCTAGCTGCCTATGCCTTCATGCGAGCCTCGCCGCACTCCTTCAGTGCCGCTTCGCCTGCGCTTCACTTCTACTCCACCGACCTTCGCGCCCTTTCATACGCGCGGCTTTCATGTTGCAACGCGCAAGCGCCTGCCGAGCCCTGATTGGCCGCTTATCTGGGCCCGTAAGCCTTTGGCGAGGCTCGGCTTTTTCTGTATCATCCAACGATAAACCAGTGGAGTTCTGCCATGTCCCAGGTTGCCGCGTCAGCGTATCCCGCCACGTCGCCCGGTCCGTCTTCCGCATCCTCCGCCGTCCCGCCTTCCGCATCCTCCGCTTCAACCAATTCGAACGCTTCCCCCGCTTCGCTGCCCTGGGTCACGCGCCTCGTGTCGATGGACACGGTGAGCCGCAATCCGAACCTGGGTCTGATCGAGACGGTGCGCGACGCGCTGCACGCGCTCGGCGTGCAGTCCACGCTCACGCACGACCCGAGCGGCAAGTGGGCCAATCTGTTCGCCACCGTTCCCGCGCATGACGGCCGCACCGCGGGCGGCATCGTGCTCTCGGGCCACACCGACGTGGTGCCCGTGGACGGCCAGGACTGGGACAGCGATCCGTTCAAGCCCGAGATTCGCGACGGCCGCCTGTACGGCCGCGGCACCTGCGACATGAAAGGCTTCATCGGCGCCGCGCTCACGCTCGTTCCCACGATGCTCGAAACGAAGCTCGCGAAGCCGATTCACCTCGCGCTCTCGTTCGACGAAGAAGTGGGCTGCGTCGGCGCGCCGCTCATGATCGACGAACTCGTGAAGCGCGGCGTCGCGCCCGAAGGCTGCATCGTGGGCGAGCCCACCAGCATGCGGCCCATCATCGCGCACAAGGGCATCAACGTGTATCGCTGCTGCGTGCGCGGCCAGGCGGCGCATTCGTCGCTCACGCCGAAGGGGCTCAACGCGATCGAATACGCGGCGCGTCTCATCTGCCACATTCGCGACATGGCCGACCGCTTTCGCGAACAGGGCCCGTTCGACGAGCTGTACGACGTGCCGTTCACCACGGCGCAGACCAGCACGATCACAGGCGGCAACGCCGTGAACACGGTGCCCGCCGAGTGCACCTTCGCCTTCGAGTTCCGCAATCTGCCCACGCTCGACCCCGACGCGATCTTCTCGCGCATCGAGTCGTACGCACGCGAAACGCTGTTGCCGAAGATGCAGCGCGAGCACGCGGCGGCGGCCATCGACTTCACGAAAGTCGCCGCGGCCCCGGGCCTCGACGACGCCGAAGCGGCCGCCATCACGCAGCTCGTGCGCGCACTCACGTCCGACACCGACCGGCGCAAGGTGGCCTACGGCACCGAAGCCGGGCTCTTCGCGCGCGCCGGCATTCCGAGCGTGGTGTGCGGGCCCGGCGACATCGCGCAGGCGCACAAGGCGAACGAGTTCGTCGCGCTCGCGCAGCTCGCCGAATGCGAGCGCTTCCTGCATCGATTCATTCACAGCATGTCGCTCGAGGCGCAGCTGCGCTGACGCGCACGCTTCGCAAACTGTTCACGCCGACGCCAGCGCGCCATGTCCACTGCCACGCCGCAACACACCGACCACACGATAGACGGCGAGCCGATCCCCACGCTCGACGACATCGCCACGCAGCACTTCGCGCTCACGCCCTGGGTGGTGCGAACGCCGGTGTTCGAGCGCCACGACTTTCCGTCGCTCGAAGACACCATCGTCAATTTCAAGTTCGAACTGCTGCAGGCGGGCGGCAGCTTCAAGGCGCGCGGCGCGTTCACGAACATGCTCGCGCTCGACAGCGCGCAACGCAGCGCGGGCGTGACCTGCGTGTCGGGCGGCAATCATGCGGTGGCCGTGGCCTATGCGGCCATGCGCCTCGGCATCGGCGCGAAGGTGGTGCTGTTTCATTCGGCGAACCCGGCGCGCGTGGCGCTGTGCCGTCAGTACAAGGCGGAGATCGTCATGGCCGGCAGTCCCGCCGAAGCCTTCGATACCGTGCGCCAGATCGAAGCCGAAGAAGGCCGTTACTACGTGCATCCGTTCAACGGCTATCGCACGGTGCTCGGCACCGCGACGCTCGGCTACGAATGGGCCACGCAGACGCCCGACCTCGATGCCGTGATCGTGCCCGTGGGCGGCGGCGGGCTTGCCGCGGGCGTCGCAACGGCGCTGCGTCTCGCCAATCCACGCGTGCACGTGTACGGCGTGGAACCCGAAGGCGCCGACGTGATGAGCCGCAGCTTCGCAGCCAATCACACGGTGAAGATGAGCCACATGGAGAGCATTGCGGATTCGCTGATGGCGCCCTTCACCGAGCAGTACAGCTACGAGCTGTGCCGCCGCCATCTGGACCGCATCGTGACCGTCTCCGACGACGCGTTGCGCGCGGCCATGCTGCTGCTCTTCAACCAGTTGAAGCTCGCTGTCGAACCCGCGTGCGCGGCCGCCACGGCAGCGCTCGTCGGGCCGCTGCGCGAGACGGTTCAGGGCAAGCGCGTGGGCGTGCTTCTGTGCGGCACGAACATCGATCCAGCCAGCTTCGTCGTGCACATCGGTCGCGCGGTGGCGGGAGCGAACGCCGGCGCACACCCGGGCACGAAATCGGCTTAAGGCTTGAGCCTCGCATCGCTGCGCAAGTCGCTATGCCTGCGGCAAGACGTTGACTATCATTGGCCGAACCGCGCGCTTGAGCTTCAACGGTGGGCTTCAACGCCGCGCCATTTCAATCGATAACCTCAAGGAGGTTCGCCCCATGGGCATGATCAAGGAATTCAAGGAATTCGCCGTCAAGGGCAACGTGATGGATCTGGCGGTGGGCGTCATCATCGGCGGCGCCTTCTCCACCATCGTGAATTCGGTCGTCAAGGACCTGATCATGCCGGTCATCGGCGTCGTCACCGGCGGCCTCGATTTCTCGAACCAGTTCGTGCGGCTCGGCACCATTCCGCCCTCGTTCAAGGGCAATCCCGATTCGTACAAGGATCTGCAGACGGCGGGCGTCGCCGTGTTCGGCTACGGCTCGTTCATCACGGCCGTGATCAACTTCCTCATCCTCGCGTTCATCATCTTTTTGATGGTGAAGTTCATCAACAAGCTGCGTCAGCCGGAAGAAGCCGCGCCCGCCGCCCCGCCGGCACCGCCCGAAGACGTGCTGCTGCTTCGCGAGATTCGCGACACGCTCAAGAGCCAGCCGCGCTGATACCGGCTCACGCGTGGCTCTGCCTGCGCACGGTGCCGGCAGAGCCACGAAGCGGAACGAAGCGCTACGAAAGCGCTATCGACCCAGATCGACGTCGCGCGCCGTCTGTTCGAGCGGCGGCGTGGCACCCGGCGGCTCGGACTTCTGCCGCGCCGCGCTCTCGATCAGCTGTTCGAGCTGCGCGAAGTTCACCGGCTTGGTGAGATGCCAGGTGAAGCCTGCGTCGACGCTGCGGCGCACGTCCTCGTCGGTGCCGAAGCCCGTCAGTGCAACGGCCGGCACCGCGGAATGCTCGCGGAAGGCGCGGATGAAATCGAGACCCGTGCCGTCCGGCAAGCCCACGTCGCTGATCACGAGGTCGAACTCGACGCTCTGCGCGGCCGCGAGCGCATCGGCCACGAGGCCCACCACCGTCACGTCATGACCGAGGCTGCGCACAAGCTGCGCCATGACCTCGGCCGTATCTTCGTGATCTTCGATCATCAGGATCGTCAACGTGCAGGCGGCGCTGGATACGGCCGACACCGGCGCGGCCGGCTCGGCCTGCGGCGGCTCGCAGGCGGGCAGCACGATCGTGAAGGTCGCCCCGCAATGCACGCCCGGGCTTCGCGCGCTCACGCTGCCGCCGTGCGCATCGGTGAGCGCCTTGGTGATGGCGAGCCCGAGGCCGAGGCCGCCGAACTGCCGCGTCATGTTGTGACTGCCCTGCTCGAACGCATTGAAGAGCTTGCCGATCTGCTCAGGCGCAATGCCGATGCCGGTGTCTTCCACCGAAATCTGGATCTGCGAGCCTTCGTCGCGCGTGCGCACATAGATGTGCCCGCCGTCGGGCGTGAATTTCGCGGCGTTGCGCACGAGGTTCCATAGCATCTGCTGCAGGCGCGCGCGGTCGGCGCGCACGTAATGATGGCGCGCCGCCGTGTCGATGTGCACGTCCTGCTGCTTGACCTGAATCTCGCTGCGAAAGAGTTCGAGCACGCTGTCGATCACCTCGTGCACGTCCACCGTTTCCAGCGTGAGGCTCAGCTTGCCGTTGGCCACGCGCGTGAGATCGAGCAGATCGTCGATCAGGCGTGCCTCCAGTTCGATGTTGCGGCGGATCATCCGCACGCTTGCGCGCGCCTGCTCGGGCAGCTCGGCAATCATGTCGAGCACGCGCGTGCCGGCGAGGACCGGCGTGAGCGGCGTGCGCAGCTCGTGCGACAGCATGGCGAGAAAGCGGTCTTTCGCGCGATTGGCGTCTTCGGCCGCCTGTCTCGCCACCTGCTCCGAGGCGAGCAGCCGTTCGCGTTCTTCGATCGCCTCGCGCTGCGGCTGGATGTCCGTGCAACTGCCGAACCATTTGTTCACGCCGCCACGCGGATCGCGTACGGCCACGATGCGCACGTCGAACCAGCGGTACGCGCCGTCGTGGCGGCGAATCCGCATTTCGTGATGGTAGTAACCCGTCGCGCCGCCCGACACCGCCGCGAGCCAGGTGCGGCGCACTTCCTCGCGGTCGTCGGCGTGCACGGCGTCGAGCCAGCCGAGGCCGAGCGAATGCGCTTCGTCGAGCCCCGTGTAATCCACCCACTGCTTCGAGATGAAGTCGCAGCGGCCGTCCGAGCGGCACGTGAGCACGAGGTGCGGCAGCGCCTCGGAAAGCGTGCGGTAATGCTCTTCGCGATCGAGCAGCAACAGCGCTTCGGCCGACGCGCGTTGCAGGCGAATCTGCGCGAGCACGCGCTCCACCGCTTCGGGCAGATAGTCGAGATAGTCGCCCGACTTCGGCACCACGTCGGACACACCCGCGCGCAACGCCTGGATCACGCGCGATTCGTCGGTGAAGCCCGTCACGAGAATGGCCGGAATGCGCACGTCTTCGGCGCGCAGGCGGCGGAAGAAATCGAGCCCGGTTTCGGGGCCGTCGAGCTGATAGTCGAGCACGAGCAGATCGGGCGCTTCGGCAGCGATCAGTTCGCGTGCACTCGCGGCGCCCGTGCAGGTGGCCACGCGCACGCCGGCCCGCATCAGCGACTTGCGGGCAAGACGGAGAATGCCTTCGTCGTCGTCGACGACGAGAATGTAGGCGGCAGGCGTAGCGCGGTCGGGCATGCTGGTGAATGCGGCGGCGTTGGGTGTGAGAAAGCGTTCGTTCGTAGCGGGCGCGCGCGACGCGGCGCCGGCCGTGTCGTCATCCATGCGAGGCGAACCGTTGGCCCTGGGGCAGCTTCACGACCTGAAGGAAGAAGCCGAGCCGCCGTACCGCCTCGATAAACGCCTCGTATTCGACGGGCTTCGTAATGTAGACGTTGCAGCCCAGTTCGTAACAGCGTTCGATCTCGCGCGGGTCGTCGGTCGTGGTGAGCACGATCACGGGCACAGCGGCCGTTTCCGGCGACGCCTTCAGCCGTCGCAGCACCTCGAAGCCGTCCACGCGCGGCATGCGCAGGTCGAGCAGCACCACGAAGTTGGTGAGCTGGTCGCGCGCAGGCCAGGCGCGCCCGGCGTGCGTGGCTGGGTCGCCGAAGAAATAGTCGAGCGCTTCGGCGCCGTCCCGAAAGCGCAGAAAGCCGTTCGAAATACCGGAACGGCGCAGGTTGCGTTCGACGAGCGTCGCATGGCCGTCGTCGTCTTCAACGAGCACGATGCTGACCGTCTCCCCTTGTGTCATGGCTGGCTCCGGAAGGCGCGCCGTGCGCAGTCGGTTGCGAGGCTGGCGTGAGATGTCGGCATGGTCGGCTGTGTGGTTCGTCTTGTCGGTTTATCGATCTGCTTTTCAACGCGTACTGGCGTCGGCTTCATGGTGCACGCAAGGGTTGTTCGGGCAGCGTGAAGAAGAACGTGGACCCGGCGCCCTCCACCGATTCCACCCACGCCCGTCCGCCGTGCCGCTCCACGGTGCGCCGCACGATGGCAAGGCCGATGCCCTCGCCTTCGGCCGTGTCGGCCCGCAGACGCGAGAACGCGCGGAACATGCCGGGCAGCGACCCCGCGGGAATGCCCATACCATTGTCGCGCACATAGTAAGTGCGCATGCGGGGACGCGGCACGGCGCCGGGCTCAGGTTCGTCGGCGGCCTCTTCCGGTTCCGGTTCCAGCGCCCCGACCTCGATGCGGCCCGGTCGCGCGGGATCGAGGTAGCGCAGCGCGTTGCCGATCAACTGGCTGAACACCTGTTCGATCGCCGCGGGGTCGCCCCACGCCGGCGGCAACTCGCGCATCGTGATGGAGGCCCCGCACGCGGCGAGCGTCCCTTCCAGGCCGTCCACGACACGCGCCGCCACGCGACCCATGCTCACGCGCTGCCAGTGGTACTCCACGCGGCCCGCGCGCGAAATGCGCAGGAGCGCGTCGATGATAGCGGCCGCCCGGCTCACCGCGCGCCGCACGAACTGCAACGACTCGCGGATGTCGCCGTCCAGCACCTCGGCGAGGCGTTCGTGCTCGGGCGCGGGCAGTCGCGCCGTTTCCACCGTGGTGCGCAGATCTTCGCAAGAGACCTGCAGCTCGTTCGAAAACCCTTGCAGGTTCACGAGCGGCGAGCGCAGGTCGTGCGAGACGCTGTAGATGAACATCTCGTTGTCTTGCGTCTCCTGGCGCAGGTGCTCGTTCACGCGCGCGAGTTCGGCCGCGCGCGCTTCGAGCTGCGCCTTGAGTTCGGCCTGCTCGCGCTCGGCGCTGCGCAACCGCACGCTGGTGTCGTGCAGAACGGTGTCGAGCGCCGCGATTTCGTCGTTGCCCGACAGCGGTGCGGTAAGCGGCTGGCTGTTGCCGAGCCGCTCGGCATTCGCCGTGAGCACCGCGAGGCGCCTGCCGATATTGCGCGCGAACACGAACGCCGAGCCCGCCCAGATCAGCATGGACCCCACCACGGCTGCGATCAGCGCCGCCTGCTGCCGCGTGCGCGTGAGCGCAAGCGACGCACGGCTCTGCGCATCGCGGCGCCGCTCTTCGGCAATGAAATCGTCGAGCTGTGTGCGCACCAGCTGGATTTGCGGCGGCAGCGCGTCGTTCTGGGCGTCGGCGTAGGGCTCGATGGTGCGCCCTTCGTAGAGCGCGGTCGCCACGGCCGACACCTCGGCGCGCCACGCGTCCGCCGCCGCGCGCATGCGGCGCACGCGCGCCACCTGCTCCGGCTGCTTCGCCACGAGATGTTCGAGCTGGCCGAGACGGTCGGAGAAGTCGGCCCAGATGGCGCGGCGGTCGATGAAAGACGGGTCGCCCAGCACCACGCCGGTGCGCACGCGCGCCGCCTCGCGCAACAGCGGCTGGGCGAGCGTAGTGGACTGCCACAGCACCTGCTGGCTGTCCGCGGCGCCCTTGGCCGCCTGCATGGCCTCTTCCTGTGTGCCGAACACGAACCCCAGCAACGCCAGTTCGACGGCGCTCGGCACGGCGATCAGCAGCAGACCCTTGGTGAACAGTTTCATCGTTAGGCGCCCAGGTTGCCGAATCGTGCGCTCGCGGCTCTTATGCTCTTGTGCAGTTCTGCACGACATGCGCGACGCTGCGGGCCGCGCCTTGTCGGGTAGACGGGCGCGCCGCAAGGGCGGGAACTTCGCATGCACAGAAGCGGCCCATTATCCTGTCGAACGGCAGATATTTCAACGACCGCTCCAGCAAGCGCCACCGCACATAAAGCGCACACTCACCGTGCGCAAGACGCCTTTTTTATGGGGCCCGCATGCACTGCGCACGCACGCCGGTCTATATTATGGCTACAGACAGAAGTCCGGAGACGCCTGCAGCGCGGCGCGCGGTCCGGCATGAGACGTGCGGTGCACATGAGACGAGCAGTGGTCGAATCATCGTGAATCCGGCATTTTCGTATGCTATAAAAGATCGACGTGCGGCGCGCGAGGCCGGGAGTGGTCGCATGAGAACGCTGCGTTTGGTGCAATTTCTTTTCAGGCGAATGTTTATGTCCTTCCCGAAGAAGCGTAAGCGCGTGAAGGCGGACAGCGACGAGTCATTCCTCGCCGTGCTCACGCATTTCAAACCGTTCGGTCAGCTCGACACGAAGATCGCGCGGGCACGCGCCCAGGACGAGCCCGTGCTCTATGCGCACGTCCTGCCCGGACTCGACGTGCTGTTGTGCAGCGTGCGCGGCGCTCAGCCGCCTTACCCCGCCACCGCGGAGCTGCGCCGCCGCTGCATCGAATCCATTGCGAACGCGCTCGAGCAGCCGCTCGACGGTCTCGAAAACGGCGGCTATTGGTACGAGGCCGACGGTTTCGGCTTCCTTGTCTTCGCAAGCCGCGCGCGCGGGCGAATCCTGCCCGAGTTCGGCGCCACCCGCGCGGGCCTTGCTGCCCGGCGTGGCGCACGGCGTCAGGATGCAGCCGGCGACGCCACGCCGCGTTCGCTGCGCTAGGGGTTCGCTGCTGCGGTCATGTCCACTGCGCGTCAGTTGCACCGGGGTCTGTCCGGTTCATGACAGACCCTGGCCTGCCTCGAAGATCCAGGTAACACCCGAGTAATCCCCAGGTCATACCCCGCCCGTCCGGCCTGCTATCGCGAGGCCGCACCCGATGCGGGCATACCCTTGTCCGCCGACGGCAGACGCGGCGCCTTCTCCTTCTGACCGGGCGGCGGCGCCGTGGGCTGCTGCCGCATCTGCGCAAGCAGATTGGCGCATGGCAACGGCTTGTTGTTGCTGGGCGCGATGAGCGGAATCAGCGCCGCGAATGGGTTGATGAGCCCGAGCCCCACCATCGCGCCGCCGCGCAACGCGAGCGCCGCGGCGTCCACGCCCACATGCGGGTCTTTGAACGTGCCTTTCACGTAGAGCGGCGAGCGCAGCGAAAACACGCGAAAGCCCTTTGTATGGGGATGGATGTTGAGGTCCATCGACTCGTCGTGCAGATTGACCTTGCCGCCGATGTCGATCACGGCGTCCTCCGTGTCGAGGGCGAACACGCGCGAATCCAGCACGCCGTCGGTCGCGACGAAGTCCGCGGCGGCGCAGTTGATCTTCACGTCGCGCGTGCCGAAGAGCTTTTCGTAGACCACGTTGGCCACGTTGAGCCCCGCCGCCTCCATGAGCAGCAGGCTGATGGTGCCCTGCGTCACGAGCGCCTTCACCTCGCCGTTCGAGGTGGAGGCGAGGGCCGCGGGCGAATTGCCGGTGGCGGTGAGCGACGCGTCGCCGTTGATTTCGCCGAGCGCCGACTGCATCGACTTCACGCCCGGAAACAGCTGTTTGAGCTTCAGGTGACGCGCCGCGGTGGCGAAACGTCCCTTGAGCGGCACGCCGCTGCCGTCGAGGTCGATGTTCGAATCCAGCGTGCCGCCCGCCACGCCGAAGCGCAGCGGGTGCAGCGAGAGCGCGCCGTCGCGCAGCACCACGTGCGTGTAGAGATCCGTGATCGGCAGGTTCGCGTTCTTGACGATGCGCCGGCCGGTGAGCGTCACGTCCGCGTCGATGGCCTTCCAGCGGTCGGTACGGAATTCCTCCACGGGAATCACGCGGTTCGCCGGCTGCGTCGCCACGTCGCCACGCTTGCGCTTGCTCGCGTTGGTATCGGCGCCGATGATCGGCGCGAGGTCGGAGAACTGCAGCAGGTTCGACACCAGTTGCCCCTGCAGCAGCGGCCGCGGCTGACGCTGGAACCACGCCAGCGTGCCGTTGAGATCGCTGCCGCCCACGCGGCCCGTGAAGTTTTCGTAGCGAAACACCTTGCCGTCGCGCCTGAACTGCCCGACGAGGCGCCCTTCCGTCGCATACGGCGGCGTCTCGGGCAGCGTGATGCCGGTGAGCGTGTACAGATGCGCCATGCTCGCGCCTTGCAACCACAGACGCAGATCGACCGCCGCGAGGTGTGCCGGGTCGGTGATCGTGCCGACGAGCGCGATATGCGTGTCGCCCGCGCGCATGTCGGCCTGCACGGGGAACGGGCGGTTCGCGTCTTGCAATGCGAGCACGCCGCCCAGCTTGCCGGTACCTGAAACGGCGGCGTGATTGTAGGTGCCTTTGAGCGTCCAGCCGATGGCGTAGAGCGGCGCTGAAGCGGGTCCGGTAGTGGGCTGGCTTGGTGCGCTGGAACTGGATGCGCCGCTTCCCGTCGAGGCCACCGGGTTCGTCCGCACCGCTGCGCTACCGGAGGCTTTCGAGGCAGTCACCGCCGACCCCGAACCCGCCGCACCCGAAGCGCTCGAAGCCGCTGCGGTCGCCGTTCGCGAACCGGAAGCCGCGGAAGCCTCAGAAGCCGCCGCGGCCTCGGACGCCTCGATCGCCTTCGCCTGCGCCGCCAGCCGCGCGGCGCCGGCTTTACCCACCATCTGCGCCGACGCGTTGCGCGACGCGCTCTCCTGCGCCGCCATCACGTCGCCGATGGGGACCGCCTGGCCCAGCGTGTCCACGGTCAGTTGCACGTCGGCCTTCGTCTTCCGGTCCGCGTACGCGATGTAGCCTTTGGCGAACGTGATGTCGTGCAGATCCAGCTTCCACGTGGACGGCCCGCTCGACGACGGCAGCTTGAAGGTCCAGTTGTTGCGATCGTCCTGGGTGCGCTCCAGATCGACGGACGGATTCACGAGGTTGATCACGGGCACGACGATGCGATGCGCAAGGAGCGGCAGCAGTTCGACCTCGAAGTCGATCTCGTCGAGCGTCGCGAAGTAGCGCGTTTTTGCCCAATCGGGATTGGCGACGGTGATGTGCGCCGCCGAGAAGCGCGGCCACGGCACCCACGCGCGCCAGCCGCTCTCGCCCACCGGATGGCGCCAGCCCAGCTTGAGGTCGCCCTCGATGCGGAAAGTGCGGCCGATCGCCTGGCTCACCTTGTCGTCCACCCACGGGCGGGCGCGGTTCCAGTCGAACGTGAGAAAGACCACGACGACCACGGCGACGAGGACAGCGACGAGTGCCACGAGCCATGCGATGATCTTGCCGACGCGTCGGCCGGGAGTGCGCGCGGGGGTCTGCTCCGGCGTCATGCCTGCTCCATTGTGCTTTTGACTGTTTATGAGGGCGGCAGCAGAGTCCGTGCCTGCGGCAACGGCGGCTCAAACCCCGGGCCGGGGCTCCGTATGATGCCGCAGCGCCGCATGCCCCGCAAACCGCGGCCCGCGAGCACGCGAAGCCAGCCGCTCGCCGACGAAGAAGAAGTCGCACGAGCACTGCCGCGATCACAGCAGCCCCGTCCCCCGAATACCGCGCCCATGACCGATACGCCTCTTCTTGAAGCCCGCGCCATCGTGCGCCGCGATGCCGCGCGCGGCCAGGTGTTGCTGCACGCCGCCAGCCTCGCGCTGCATGCGGGCGACCGCGCGTCCATCACGGGCCCCTCCGGTTCGGGCAAGAGCGTGCTGCTGCGCGCGCTCGCGCTGCTCGATCCGCTCGACGGCGGCGACGTGTGGTGGCACGGCAAACCCGTCTCGCGCCACGCGATGCCGCGCTACCGGCGCAACGTCGCCTACATCCGGCAACGTCCTGCGATGCTCGACGGCACCGTGGAAGACAACCTGCGTTATCCGTATTCGCTGCGCGTCTATCGCGACGGGTCGTTCGACCGCACACGCGCCGCGGCGCTCGTGCACGCGGCGGGACGCGGCAACGACTTCCTCGCGCGGCGCGCGAGCGAACTCTCGGGCGGCGAAGCGCAGATCGCGGCGCTCGTGCGCGTGCTGCAACTCGATCCGGAGGTGTTGCTGCTCGACGAACCCACGGCATCGCTCGACCCCGATTCGTCGCGCGCCATCGAAGCACTCGTGCTCGCGTGGTTCCAGGCCAGCGACGGCGCCACCGCCCAACGCGCCGCCATCTGGGTCTCGCACGATCCCGTCCAGGCGCAGCGCGTCAGCACCCGGCACCTCACGATGCGCGCCGGCGTTCTGGGCGAAGCGGACGGACAGGCGTTAGCAGAAGGGAATGCCGAAGCAGCCCGCGAAGGAGACGCGCCGCCGGCCCCGCACGCGCCCTCGCCCTCGCATCAAGTCCCGCACCCGCACGAAGACGAGCGCCCCACGTCGCAGCCCGATCCGAACACGCCGAAGGAGCCTACGCGATGAACCCCGGTCTGCAAAACCTCAGCCTCGTCGACGTCGGCATCGCGGCGTTGCTCATCGTGGTGAACGGCGCCGTGTCGGTGCTGCTCAAGCTCGATCTCGAACGCAAGCTCGCCTGGGCCGCGGTGCGCACTGTCGTGCAGTTGCTCGCCATCGGCTACGTGCTCGGCTGGGTGTTCCAGTACGACCGCTGGTACGCGGTGTTGCCGCTCATGGCGCTGATGACGTTGATCGCCGGCTTCGCCGGCGCGCAGCGCGGCGCGCGCACCTACGCGGGCCAGCGCGCGGACAGCATCGTCTCGATCTGGGTGAGTTCGTGGCTCGTGGCGGCGGTCGGGCTCTTCGTCGTGATTCGCATCCGGCCGTGGTACGAGCCGCAATATGCGATTCCGATCCTCGGCATGATTCTCGGCAACACGCTCACCGGCGTGTCGCTCGGCGTGGAGCGCATGACCGAGGAACTGACGGCGCGACGCGACCGCGTCGAGATGGCGCTCGCGCTCGGCGCGACGCGTTGGGAAGCGGCCCAGGAGCCGGCGCGTCAGGCGGTGCGAGCCGGGATGGTTCCCACGCTCAACCAGATGGCCGTGGTGGGCGTAGTGAGCCTGCCCGGCATGATGACGGGCCAGGTGCTCGCGGGACAGTCGCCGCTGCAGGCCGTGCGCTATCAGATGGTGATCATGTTCCTGATCGCGGCGGCCTCCGCGCTCGGCACCGTGGGCGCCGTGCTGCTCACCTACCGGCATCTCTTCTCGGCCGAGCACCGTTTTCTCGCCTCGCGGCTCGTGGAGCGAACCGCGGGCCGCGCCTAGCGTTTGGCCGATACGCTGATCTGCGTGCCGTCATTGAGCGTGACGGTCTTCACCGTGCCGTTGGTCGGCATCGCGAAACGCAGCACCTGATTCGAGGTGACGAAAGTCGGGCACGTCTGCGTCTTGCCGCCGTTCTTCACGGCCGCCTTGCCGCGCGGCGCCTGCGCCTGGAAGCTCAGTTGCACGGTGGCCGTGCCGTCGTTCGCGACGATGGGCGCAAGGCGAATCCGCGTCTGACGCAGCAGCGCGCCGTTCGCGTCGAGCGGCAGGTCCGCATAGCCGGGGCACTGGTTGCTCACGCTCACGGAGCCGCCCGGCGGCACGGTTTTCCAGGTGAAGTCGTCGGTCTGACCGGAACGGAGCGTGCGCGTCTCCTGCGAGTTGCCGAACTCCTTCGACACGACCTTGACGGTGTACTGGATGGGCCCATCGGGCGGCGTCTGCGACGTCACCTTGACGGGCGGAGCGGCCCCGACCTCGACCGAGGTCATGAGTCCGCCTCCCGAGACCACGGCAAGTGCGGCTGCGGCAACCACGGCCCGGCGTGTACGGCTCGCGCTCATACCTCACCTCCTTGTTGTGGCGCCGTGCCCGCATACACGTCCAACGACCACGCGTGCGGCCCGGCGCTGCCTTCCGGTTTCAGGGTGTCCTGCCAGTCTAACGCCGCCCTGCAGCCACGAGGACGCGAACCGATTCAGGTATTCCCCCGCTTGTCGCCGCACGTTTTTTGCGTGTGGGCGCGGCACGAGGCCGCGCGTGCCGCACTCAGAACCCGGACAACACGATCTTCCCGATGGCGCGCCCCGCCTCCAGCAGCTGATGCGCATGCCTCACGTTCTGCGCGTTGATTGCACCCAGATGCTGGCCCACGGTCGTGCGCAGCGTGCCCGCATCCACGAGACGAGCCACCTCGCCGAGCAGCTTGTGCTGCTCGATCATGTCCGGCGTGCCGAACATGGAGCGCGTGAACATGAACTCCCAGTGAAACGACGCGCTCTTCGCCTTGAGCAGTTCCACGGGCACGGGCTTCGCGTTTTCCACGATCGTGCAGATGGCGCCCTGCGGCTTCACGATCTGCGCGGCGGCCGGGAAGTTGGCGTCGGTGTCGTTGAAGAGAAGCACGTAGTCCACCTGCTCGAAGCCCGCTGACTTCATCTGCGCGGGCATGTCGCCGTAGTGGTCGACGATGTGGTCCGCGCCGAGCCCGCTCGCCCATTTCGCCGATTCGGGCCGCGATGCGGTCGCGATCACCGTGAGCTTCGCGAGCCGTTTCGCGAGCTGGATGCCGATGGACCCCACGCCGCCCGCGCCGCCCACGATCAATACCGAGCGCCCCGCATCGGCGCCTTCGGACGACACGCCGAGCCGGTCGAACAACGCCTCCCACGCCGTGATCGCGGTGAGCGGCAAGGCTGCGGCGTGCGTGAAATCGAGCGAGGCCGGCTTGCGGCCCACGATGCGTTCATCGACGAGGTGGTATTCGCTGTTCGCGCCCGGCCGCGTGATGCTGCCCGCGTAGAACACGGGGTCGCCCACCTTGAAGAGTTCCACCTCGGGACCCACGGCGGCCACCGTGCCGCATGCATCCCAGCCGAGGATGCGCGGCGCCTTCTCGACCGTGTCTTTCGGTGCGCGCACCTTGTAGTCCACGGGATTGACAGAGATCGCCTCGACCTTCACGAGCAGGTCGCGGCCTTGCGGCTCGGGCGTGGGGATGTCCACGTCGACCAGCGCTTCGGGATGGTCGACGGGCAGATAGCGATAGAGACCAACAGCTTTCATCCGAGACTCCTTGATGGAATGGATGGGCGCGCGGGGGTGCCACAGGCCTTGCACATTCGGCTGATGCAGCAAGCGGCCGACGGCGGAGCCCGCATGCTTCAACCCTTGATGCCAAGGCGCTTCTTCATGGTCGCGGTAATGCGCTGGCGCGTCTTCGCATAACCGGCCCACGGGTCTTTGCGCAAGGCGTCCAGCCGTTCGTGAAGATTCGCGATCGTCCACTGGTTGCCGGCCGTGGTCTGCGGGACTTCGTCCCAGCTAATCGGCACCGAGACCCCAAGCCCCGGCCGCGCGCGCACCGAATACGCGGCGATGGTGCTCGACCCGCGGTTGTTGCGCAGGTAGTCCACGAAGATCTTGCGCTTGCGATTCTGCGGGCCCATTTTCGCGCTGAATCGATCGGGCAGCGTGGCGGCCATGTGCTGCGCCACGACCTGCGAGAACGCCTTGACCTCGTCCCAGCCGGCCTGCGGCGTGAGCGGCACGACCACGTGCAGCCCCTTGCCGCCGCTCGTCTTGCAGAACGATTCGAGGCCCAGTTCCGTGAGAACCGTGCGCGTGAGTTCCGCGGCTTCGATCATGCGGTCCCAGCCGAGCACCGGGTCGGGGTCGAGATCGAACACCATGCGGTCGGGCCGTTCGATGTCCGTGACGAGCGCATTCCACGTATGCAGTTCGATCACGCCCATCTGCGCTGCGCCCAGAAGCGCCTCGACGCTGTCGATGGTCAGGAGCGGCGCGTGCCCCGGATCGAGGCCCGCGTGCTGCGTGATGTGCGGAATCTCCAGCTTCTGGGCATGCTTCTGGAAGAACAACTCGCCGCTGATGTCTTCGGGCGCGCGCACGAGCGAAACGGGCCGCTGCTGCAGATGCGGCAGCAGCCACGGCGCGACCCACTCCCAATAGTGGACGAGGTCGAGCTTGCGCGTGCCGCTGTCGCGGTCGATCACGCGATCGGGATGCGAGATGCGTACGCCGGCCACTTCGGTCGACGCATTGCGCGAGCGCGCGCTCGACGTACCGGACCCACGCGCTGCCGACGATGCGGCACGTGTCGCGCGCTTTTTCGCGACGCTGGAGTCGACGGCTTCGTCGGTGTCTCTCGCGCGATTGACGCGCGTCGAAACAGACTTCGCGTCTGCTTTCGAAGCTGTTTTCGAGGCTGTTTTTGAGGCGGCTTTTGCCGTGCGCTTCCCTTTGCCGGTCTGCGTCGCTTCCCCGGTCTGCTGCATGGTGTCCTCCTGGTTCGAACGGTCCTGTGCCGGTTGCTCTGCGGATGCAGCCGCATGCACCGGCGCCTCGCGCGTCACCTGGCGCGCGGGTTTGTCGCGGCGCAAGCTCACGAACGAGGCCTGGCGCACGAGGCCGTCGCCCGTCCATTGCGCGAAATTGCATTCGCAGACGAGTTCGGGCTTCACCCAATGCACCGGCGTGCTGCTGCGCTCGCGCGGCATGCTCGCGAACGCCATGCGCGGCGTTTCCAGCGCGTCGAGTTCCTTCTTCACGGCGCGCAGCTTCGCGGCGTCGAAGCCCGTGCCGACGCGGCCCGCGTAATGGAGCGTGCCCTTCGCGTCATACACGCCGAGCAACAACGAGCCGAACGCCGCGCGGCTGCCCGCGGGTTCGGTATAGCCGCCGATCACGAACTCCTGCCGCTGCCGGCATTTCAGCTTGAGCCACGACGACGCCCGCGCGGAGGTGTAGTGGCTGTCCGCGCGCTTGGCGATGATGCCTTCGAGCCCGCTCGCGCAGGCGCCTTGCAGCAGTTCGTCGGGCTCGATGGCGAAGTCCTCGGAAAAACGCAGCAGGCCGTGGGTGCGCTCGTCGATGTCGGCGAAGAGCGCGCGCAGAATCGCGCGCCGCTGCACGAGCGGCACGGCGCGCAGGTCGTAGCCGTTCAGGAACGGCACGTCGAACACGAAAATCACGATGTCTTGCGCACGGTTCGCGTCGAACGCGTTTTGCAGCGCCTGGAAGTCCGGCATGCCGTGGCGGTCGAGCACCACGGCTTCGCCGTCCAACCACGCGCTTTCGAGATCCAGCGACGCGAACGCGCGCGCCTGGCGGCCGAACTTCGCGGTCCAGTCGTTGCCGGTGCGCGTGAAAATGCGCACCGGCTCTTTGCGTGCGTGATGGTCGATGCGCGCAAGCACACGATAGCCGTCGAACTTGATCTCGTAGATCCAGTCGTTGCCGGGCGGCGCGAAGTCGACGAGCGTGGCGAGTTGCGGCTTGAGCGCGGCAGGCAATGCCGCCTTCACCGCACCTTCGATGCCGGGCTCGCGCGCAAGCTCGCGCAGCGACTCGGTGTTGCGCGTGGCGACGATGTCGGGGCGGTCGGCCTTCGTCGGGTGCTTCGATCCGTGCCTGGCACCGTGCCTCGCGCCCTGCCTTGCATCAGCGGCGCCACGGCGTGCCGCTTCGGCACCGCCCCGCGACAGCACGCTGCCCGGACGTTGCGCGAGCACGTCGTACTCGTCGGTGCTGCGCGCCTCTTCGTCACGCTCCTTGATGAGCAGCCACTGCTCCTTGTCGCCGCTGCCGCGCATGCCGCTTCGCACGAGCGTCCAGCCGCCGTGCAGCTTCTCGCCTTCGAGCCTGAACTTGAGCTTGCCGGCGCGGTAGGCCTCGATCGCCTGCCTTTCGCTGCCCACGGGCTCCCACACGCCGCGGTCCCAGACGAGCACCGTGCCCGCGCCGTAGTTGCCTTCGGGAATCTCGCCCTCGAAGCTGCCGTATTCGATGGGATGGTCTTCGACATGAACCGCGAGGCGCTTCACGGACGGATCGAGGCACGGCCCCTTAGGAATGGCCCACGACTTGAGGGTGCCGTCCAGTTCGAGCCGGAAGTCGTAGTGCAGCCGCCGCGCGTCGTGCTCCTGGATCACGTAGGACAGCGCGTGGCCGTTGCCGCACCGCCTCGCACGCGAGGTGGCTGCCGCGGCCTTTGCCGCACCACGGGCGGCACGCTTTTGCGCGCCGGACGGCTCCGGCGTGGCATCGAAGCGGCGTTTGCGCTGATAGGTGTCGAGTTTGCCGGCCATGCTCGTGTGCCTTTGCTTGTGCCCTCGCGTGTGCCCTCGCGTGCGTCTTTGCCTGCGCCTTTCTCCGGACCGGGAGCCGCGCCCGCGTCGTCAAGCCGCGTGCCGCTTTCTGTGCGGCGTTTCCTTGCGCGTGGTTTCGCTGCTGCGGCCCGTGCCGCGCGCCGCGGTATGGCTGCCTCGTGCGGTCGTGCGGTTCGTGGTGCGTGCGCCGTCGTCGTCGCGCGCACGGCTGCGCGATTTGCCGCGCTTGCCGTCCTCGGATGCTTCGCTGCCCGACGGGTCGTCGTCGGGGTCTTCGTCGCGGTCGGCCCGACCGCTCGCGCGACCTTTGCCGCGCCCGAGGCTGCGCCGCAGCAGCTCCGAAAGATCGAGGATGTCGGCGCTGCGTCGCGGCTGCGGCTCTTCCGGCGTCTCGATTTCTTCGGTCTTGCCTTCGCGAATCTTCCGATCGACGAGTTCGAGCACGTCGTCGCGGAACGTGTCGTGATAGTGCTCGGGGTCCCAGTCCTCGCTCATGTCGTCGATCAGTTTTTTCGCCATGTCGAGTTCGCGGGCCGTGACGCCGGCCTTCTTCGCGTCTTCGGGCGGCAACGTGAGTTCGCTCACGGGGCGGATCTCGTCGGCCCAGCGCAGCGTGTTCAACGCGAGCACGGGCCCGAACGGCACGAGCGCCGCGAGATGCTGCTTGTTGTGCATCACCACGCTCGCCACGCCGATCTTGCCCGACGCCTTCAACGCCTCGCGCAGCAGCGCGTAGACCTTCTCGCCCTTGCGGTCCGGTGCGAGAAAGTACGGCGTTTCGAGATAGAGGAACGAGATGGCCGGGGCATCCACGAAGGCGAGGATGTCGACGGTCTGCGTCGATTCGGGGTTCGCCGCGCGGATTTCGTCTTCGGAAAGCACGACGTACTTTTCCTTTTCGTACTCGTAGCCGCGCACGATCTGCTCGCGCGGCACGTCCTTGCCCGTGCGCTTGTTAATCTGCCGGTAGCCCACCGGGTCCATGGACCGCTTGTCGAGCAGATGAAAGCTCACCTTCTCCGAGCGCGTCGCCGGAAACAGCTGCACCGGCACGTGCACGAGGCCGAAACTGATCGCGCCTTTCCAGATCATGCGTGACATGTTGCACTCCCAGGTCTTGAACGAAGTACCAAGCAGCATGCGTGCCTGCATCTGGAAGGTCCCGCAAGCCGCTGACGGCAACGCAGGACGGCGGCGGTGCGAGGCCGCGTGGCGCGCGTTCGCCCTGTAACGCCTGCGCCACGGCATGCAAAAGCTGCCGATCACGAGGACGGCTGCCGAAGGGCGCGCTAAACGGGCGCTCGATCCCGCGCCCGGAAAACGGCGCTCGCCAGCGGCACGGCGCCGGAGGAAAGTGGGAATGCCGCGAGAACCTGCATGGTGCCGGCTCTCAACGACGCTCAGCGTGCCCGCCCGCCGCGCCGCCGCAGCCGCACCGGACTGCCTGCCCCGAACCGTTACAATAGCCGGATTTTCCGCGCCCCTTTCTCGCGCCGCTTTCTGACTACCCCGCCCCTTGCGCTGCTCTGCTGCCTAGCTCATGAATCTCGTCATCCAGGCCTCGTCGCCGTTCAATCCGGTCCACCAGAAACCGCTCGTCGCGCTGGCACGCGGCCGCCGCGCCGTCGAAATCGACGCGCACGCCATCCGCATCGAAGACGCCGATCCGGCGCAGCGCCCCGACCTCGACGTCTACTGCGCGACCCACGCGCTCGACTACGCCTTCGTGGAACCCGGCCGTTCGCTCGCGGACTTCGGGCTCGTCACGATGGACATGGACTCGACGCTCATCACGATCGAATGCATCGACGAGATTGCGGATTTCTGCGGGCTGAAGGCCGAGGTGTCGGCGATTACGGAAGCCGCCATGCGCGGCGAGATTCAGGACTTCAACGAAAGCCTCACGCGCCGCGTCGCCCTGCTCAAGGGGCTCGACGCGGACGTGCTCGGGCGCGTCTACGAAGAGCGGCTGCGCCTTTCGCCCGGTGCCGAACGCATGCTCGCCGGCGCGAAGGCGGCGGGCCTGAAGACACTGTTGGTGTCGGGCGGCTTCACGTTTTTCACAGAGCGGCTCAAGGCGCGCCTCGGCCTCGACTACACGCGGGCCAATACGCTCGAGATCGTGGACGGCAAGCTCACGGGCAAGGTGGTGGGCGAGATCGTGAACGCCGACGTGAAGGCACGCACGCTGCTCGAAACCTGCAAGGCAATGGGCATCGATCCTCGCCGCGCCATTGCGATGGGCGACGGGTCGAACGATCTCAAGATGATGGCCGCGGCCGGGCTCTCGGTGGCGTTCCGCGCCAAGCCCGTGGTGCGCGAGGCCGCGAGCGTGGCCTTCAACTTCGTCGGGCTCGACGGGCTCTTGCGCCTGTTCTGAAATTTCGGGCGGCGTAGCGGCGAACGTTCGCCGCCTGACTTCGCCGCCCCCGACTCACCTCGTCACATGACATTCGCCGCGTTGCCCGTTGCCGTTGCTGCGGCATAAGGCGGCGACCAGCAAGGCCGCAACGCCTTCGCTAGCCGAGGCTAATCCAAGCTTATCCCGATTAGCCGAGCGCCACGAGACAGCGCTCGATATCGGCCTGCAGATCAGCCTCGTCTTCCAGCCCCACGTAGAAGCGCACCAGCGTGCCGCGATACGGCCAGCGGCTCGCGCTGCGCATCGACGCCACGTCGTACGGCATGGCCAGACTGTGCGCGCCGCCCCAGCTCCAGCCGAGCGAGAACAGTTCGAGCGACTCGCAGAACGTGTCGATCTGCGCAGGCGTGTAGCGCTCGTCGAACACCACCGAAAAGAGACCGCCCGCGCCGTTGAAGTCGCGCACGAAAAATTCGTGGCCGGGGCAGTCGGGCAGCGCGGGATGCAGCACCGCCGCGATCTCGCTGCGCGTCTTCAGCCACCTGGCGAGCGCAAGCGCGCTGCGGTCGTGCTGTTCGAAACGCACCTTCATGCTGGGCAGGCTGCGCAGGATCAGCGAGCAATCGTCCGACGACACGCCGATGCCCATGCGCATGCGCGCGAGCTTGAGCTTCAGGTGCAGTTCCTTGTCCGCCGTGATGGTCGCGCCCATCAGCACGTCGCCGCCGCCCGACTGGTACTTCGTGAGCGCCTGCACCGAAATGTCCACGCCGTGTTCGAACGGGCGGAACGCGAGGCCGGCCGACCAGGTGTTGTCGATCGCGGTGATCACGTTGCGTGCGCGCGCGACGGTGGTGATGGCCTGCACGTCGGGCACTTCCATCGTGACCGAGCCCGGCGCCTCCAGCCAGATGAGCTTCGTTTCCGGGCGGATCAGGTCGGCGATGCCCGCACCGATCATCGGATCGTAGTAGCGCGCCGTGAGACCGAAGTCGTGCGCGAGCCACTCGGCGTGGTCGCGGTTCGGCGAGTAGACGTTGTCGGGAATGAGCACGTCGTCGCCGGCCTTCACGATGCCGAAGTACACGTTCGAGATGGCGGAGAGCCCCGACGGCTGGAGCAGCGCGTGATTGCCGCCCTCGATCGCGGCGAGCCGCTGCGCGAGCGTGAGCGAAGTGGGCGTGGCGTGCAGGCCGTAGCGCCACTGTGCGTCGTTGCGCCAGTCGAGCGCGCGCAAGGTGGCGAGGTCGGGAAACACGACGGTCGAGGCCCGCGTGACAGGCACGGCGAACGACTCGAAGCCCGGCGCGAGCTGGTCTTCGGCGCGCACGATGCGGGTCTGGAGGCGGCGGTTCGAATGACGCTTGGAAGGCGGTTGGGTCATGGCGGCGAGAGCGACGGGAAGGTTATGGGATGACGATGACGCGAGCGGCTCGAATGATCGGGCCGCTCGCACGCTGCGTAGACTGAAGATTAGCCGAGGTCGCGATGCGGCGGGCGATGCCGGCACGCGATTCGGGCGCGCCCCTGGCGCGATGCGGCCACCGTACACGGTGCGCTTCGCGCGGCACGACACCGCGCGAAGCTCATTGCGCGACGCCGTCAATCGCCGATGGTGAGATTGCTGACACCGCCCACGGCATGCGTCGCGGCAACAGGCGCCGAGGACGCCGATGACGACGAGGGCGCCGTCGCACTGGCCGACGCTTGGGCGTCGGGCCGCGACGACACAGCAGCCTGCCCTGGCCCCTGCGCCGCCGGCCGGGCGCCCACGGCGGGGGACGGTTGCCCCGCCGCCAACGGATGCAGGTCGAACGGCTGCGGGTCCGAGTCGTCGACGTTCATGCGGTCGCCTTGCAGCACGCCGTCCGGCCCGAACTTGCCGACCCAGTTGCCGGTGATGTGCGTGCCGTCGTTCGATTCCTCGACTTCCAGCGTGTCGCCTTCGCGGTCGCCGGCAATCAGGATGACTTCGCCCGTATCGGTGAACTGATACTCGCCGTGCACGCCGGAGGGATCGTCGGTCTTCGGTCCCAGCCGCAGCACGATGGCGCGCTTGCCCAGCGTGCCCGTGTAGCGCGGAAACCTCGCGAATTCCGGGCTGGGCTTGAGCGGCAGCTGGATGGGCGGCGGCGCCGCGAGTTCCTTGACGGCATCGCTCTGCGCTTGCGCGGCGAGCGGCAGGCCCGCGCTCAAGGCAGCGAGCAGCGTGAAGGTCAATGCCGAAAGGCCGCTGGCATAGCGCCGCTTCATACGGCCCGGCTTCACGAGATCCAGCCGCGCAACGTCTCGGCTCGCACCGTTCGTGCCCATCTCTTCGCGCCGGCCTGCCGCGCTTCGCACAGCCGGCGCGCACCTCGCCAGCCGTTCCGCGATTCCAACGCTGCCCAACTTCGTCGCCTGCAATCCTTCCATCAGCCCTCTTCCTTGCGGCAGCCGCGGCTCACCCATCGCGTGCCGGCGTGCCGTGTATTCAGATCCGTTCGAACACGGCGGCAATGCCCTGCCCGCCGCCGATGCACATCGTGACGAGCGCGTAGCGTCCGCCGATGCGCTGCAGTTCGTACAACGCCTTCACCGTAATAAGCGCGCCCGTCGCACCGATGGGATGCCCCAGCGAAATGCCCGAGCCGTTCGGGTTCACCTTCGCGGGATCGAAGCCCAGTTCGTTGCTGACCGCGCAGGCCTGCGCCGCGAAGGCTTCGTTCGCTTCGATCACGTCGAGGTCGGCCACCGTGAGGCCCGCGCGTTCCAGCGCCTTGCGCGAGGCCGGCACGGGACCGATGCCCATGTACGCGGGATCGACGCCCGCATGCGCGTAGGAGACGAGGCGCGCGAGCGGCTTCACGCCGCGCTGCTGCGCGACCTCGGCCGACATCAGCACGACGGCCGCGGCCGCGTCGTTGATGCCCGACGCGTTGCCCGCTGTCACCGTGCCGTCCTCCTTCGCAAACACCGGCCTCAACTTCGTGAAGTCCTCCGGCGACGCCTCGGCGCGCACGTGTTCGTCGGTGTCGAAGACGGTCTCGCCTTTCTTCGACGCCATCGCGATCGGCAGGATCTGGTCCTTGAAGTAGCCGTTCGCGATGGCGCGTGCCGCGCGGCGGTGCGATTCGAGCGCGAGCGCGTCCTGCGCCTCGCGCGTGATGCCGTACCTGCGCGCCACGTTCTCCGCCGTCACGCCCATATGCACCGACTGGAACGGGTCGTTGAGCGCGCCCACCATCATGTCGACCAGACGCGCGTCGCCCATGCGCTGGCCGAATCGCGCCGCGGGCATCGAATACGGCGCACGGCTCATGCTTTCGGCACCGCCGCCGATGGCGATGTCCGCGTCGCCGAGCAGAATGCTCTGCGCGGCCGACACGATGGCCTGCAACCCCGACCCGCAGAGCCGGTTCACGGTGAGCGCCGGCACGTGTTGCGCGACGCCGCCGTTGAGCGCGGCCACGCGCGCGAGGTACATGTCCTTCGCTTCGGTATGCACGACGTTGCCGAACACCACGTGGCCCACCTCGTCGCCCGACACCTGCGCACGCGAGAGCACCTCGCGAATCACGCGCGCGCCCAGATCGGTGGGCGCAAAGTCCTTGAGACTGCCGCCAAAATCGCCGATGGCGGTGCGCACACCGCTTGCCACTACCACTTCGCGTTGCATCGTCTGTCTCCCTTTTTTGTGCTGAAAATAGCTACGCGCTGAAGGTATCGCTCAGCCCGCCAGCGTGCGCTCCACGGTCTCGCGCGACGGGATGGGCGCAACGGCGCCGAAGCCCCGCGTCGACAGCGCGGCGGCCACGTTCGCATAGCGCGCCGCGGCGAACGGATCGTCGCCCGCGACGAGTCGCGCCACGAAGGCGCCGCCGAAGCAGTCGCCGGCGCCCGTGGCGTCCACGGCATCGACGACATGGCCGGCCACTACGCGACGCTCGTCCGGCGTCGCGACGTACGCGCCGTCGCGCCCCAGCTTGAGCGCCACCACGCGCGGCCCGTGCGCGAGCAGAAAGTCCACGATCTCGTCGCGGCCGGTGAGGCCCGTCAGCGCCGTCACGTCGTCCCAGCTCGGCAGGCAGATGTCGGCTTGCCGGATCGCTTCGAGCATCACCGCGCGCGCCCGCGCGAGCGGCCAGAGCTTGAGCCGCAGGTTCGTATCGAAACTCACGCGCACGCCGTTCGCCCGCGCATGATCGATGGCGGCAAGCGCCGCGTCGCACGCGGACACGCTGATCGCGAGGCTAATGCCGGAGAGGTGCACGACCTGCGCCGCTGCGATCGCATCGAGCGGCAGGTCCCGCGGCGCATAACGGCTTGCCGCCGAACCCGCGCGCAGATAGTCGAACTCATGGCCCGACGGCCCGTGCGAGACGAAGTACACGCCTGTGGAAGCGCCGCTGTCCGTGCGCACATACGAGGTATCGACACCCTCACGCTGCCACAGGTCGAGCAGCAGACGCCCGAAATGATCGCTGCCCACGGCGGACACGAAGCCCGTCGCCGCGCCCTGGCGCGCGGCCGCGATGCAGAAGTTCGACGTGTCGCCGCCGAAACCCTGCAGGTACTCGGGCGCGTTCGGCGACCGCTGGTTGAACTCGATCATCGCCTCGCCGAGCGCGAGGATCTGCGGTGTGCTGTGACCTGCGGAGCCTGCCGTGCCCGTGGACGCCATGGCTCAGACCTCGCCCCACAGGTCGTGGCCGTCCGCGCCCGTGATCTTCACGGAAACGAAATCGCCCACCTTGTAGCGCTTCGAGGGCTTCGACGGCGGCGCAACGTACACCACGCCGTCGATCTCGGGCGCATCCGCGGCCGTGCGGCCCATGCCGCCGTCTGCGTTGACTTCGTCGACGAGCACTTTCAGCGTCTTGCCGATCTTGCGCTGCATGCGTCTGGCCGACACGGCTTCGGCCACTTCCATGAAGCGCGCGCGGCGCGCCTCGCGCACGTCGTCGGGCAAGGCACCGTCCAGCTCGTTCGCGCTCGCGCCTTCCACCGGCGAGTACGCAAAGCAGCCCACGCGGTCCAGTTCGGCCTCGCGGATGAAGTCGAGCAGCGTTTCGAACTGCTCCTCCGTCTCGCCGGGAAAGCCCGCGATGAACGTGCTGCGGATCGTGAGGTCCGGGCACACCTTGCGCCAGGCCTGCACGCGCTCGAGCGTCTTTTCCGCGTTCGCGGGCCGCTTCATGCGCTTCAGCACCTCGGGGTGCGCGTGCTGGAACGGCACGTCGAGATACGGCAGCACGTGGCCCTTGAGCGGCCCTTCGGCCATCATCGGAATGATTTCGTCGACGTGCGGATACGGGTAGACGTAATGCAGCCGCACCCACGCGCCGTATTGCGCGGCCAGTTCGCCCAGCGCGCTCACCAGTTCGGTCATGCGCGTCTTCAGCGGACGGCCGTTCCAGAAACCGGTGCGGTACTTCACGTCCACACCGTAGGCGCTCGTGTCCTGCGAGATGACGAGCAGTTCCTTCACGCCGGAGCGAAACAGGTTTTCGGCTTCGAGCATGACTTCCGCGACGGGCCGCGAGACGAGGTCGCCCCGCATCGACGGAATGATGCAGAAGGTGCAGCGGTGATTGCAGCCTTCGGAAATCTTGAGGTAAGCATAGTGGCGCGGCGTGAGCTTGACGCCCGCGGCCGGCACGAGGTCGACGAACGGATCGTGCGGCTTCGGCAGGTGGCTGTGCACCGCCTGCATCACCTCGCCCACGGCATGCGGGCCCGTCACGGCCAGCACCTTCGGATGCACTTCCTCGATGAGACCCGTGCCGCTCGCGCTCTTCTTCGCGCCGAGGCAGCCGGTCACGATCACCTTGCCGTTCTCGGCAAGGGCCTCGCCGATGGCGTCGAGACTCTCCTGCACCGCTTCGTCGATGAAGCCGCACGTGTTGACGACGACGAGATCGGCGCCGTCGTAGGTGCCCGAAATCTCGTAGCCCTCGGCACGCAGCTGGGTGATGATCTGCTCGGAATCGACGAGGGCCTTCGGGCAACCGAGGCTCACGAAGCCGACCTTGGGCACGGCGGGCTGGGCGGAATCGCTGGATGAAGCGGAGGAAAGGCTGGGCGGCATAAGAGAGGTCCGGCGCAATGACGACGATGGCGGCGAGACAGTCGCACACAGTCAAGCGTGCGCCGCCTCGCGGAGTTCCTCGCGCGCGGCGGGCGCCGGCGCGCGTAACCGCGTATTGTACCGCGCGGGTTGCGGGAGGCGCCCGACCGGGCCACGCTTGCCCCGGCGCAACGCAGGCGGCTTACCGCCTGCCCCCCGCCCGCTCGCCGCCGCGTTTGCAGCCGTTCGCCCTTACTTGCTCTCCGGTTCCTTGTCCGGATTCGGCTCGCCGCGCGCCGCGCCACCCGAAGGCGAAGCGGAACCGCCGCTGCCGCCCATGCCCGGAGCAGCGCCCGGCTGTTTGAACGGGAAGCTGCTGAACATCGTCTTCGCCTGGTTCTGCATCTGCTCCTGCATCTGCACGAACATGTTCTTCGACTGCTCGATGTAGCTCGTCATCATGCCCTGCATCATCGGCGCCTGCATGTTCATGAACTGGGACCAGACCTCCGGGTTCATCGCGTTGCCTTCGTACAGGTTCTTCGACTGGTCGGCGAGCTTGTTCTGGATGTCGATGAACGCCTGGATGTTCTTCTCCAGGTACGTGCCCATCATGCCCTGCATCGCATGGCCGTAGAAACGGATGATCTGCGAGAGCATGGACGACGAGAACATCGGCAGCCCGCCGCTCTCCTCCTCGAGGATGATCTGCAGCAGGATGGCGCGCGTCAGGTCCTCGTTCGTCTTCGCGTCGATGACCTTGAAATCCTCCTGGTCGAGCACGAGCTGCTTGACGTCGGTCAGCGTGATGTACGTGCTCGTTTCAGTGTCATACAGCCGACGGTTGGGATACTTCTTGATCAGTCGTTCGGCGCTCTTCTTTGTAGTGGTCATGTATCGCCCTTTCGCGCGTAACAGCGCAGAAACGGCGCCCGCCCGGCACACGGCCATCCGTGTGCGAACGTCGCGCCGCCAACCCTCTTCTGATCCGTTGGCGCCCGTGCAGCGCCGGGCGCCGCCGGATCAGCCCATGTGCAGACCGCCGTTCAGCGAGAAGTCGGCGCCGGTCGCAAAACCCGACTCGTCCGACGCCAGCCATCCGACGATCGATGCAATCTCGTCCGGCGAGCCGAGGCGGCGCACCGGAATCGTGGCGACGATCTTTTCCAGCACGTCGGGACGGATCGACTTGACCATGTCGGTGCCGATGTAGCCCGGCGACACGGTATTGACCGTCACGCCCTTGGTCGCCACTTCCTGGGCGAGCGCCATCGTAAAGCCGTGAATGCCGGCCTTCGCGGTGGAATAGTTGGTCTGGCCGAACTGCCCCTTCTGCCCGTTGACCGACGAGATGTTGATGATGCGTCCCCAGCCGCGCTCCACCATGCCGTCGATCACCTGCTTCGTCACGTTGAAGAGACTCGTGAGATTGGTGTCGATCACCGCGGTCCAGTCTTCGTGCGTCATCTTGCGGAATACGACGTCGCGCGTGATGCCCGCATTGTTGACGAGCACGTCGATCTCGCCGACTTCGGCCTTGACCTTGTCGAACGCCTCGCGCGTGGACTCCCAGTCGCCAACGTTACCTTCCGACGCGACGAAATCGTAGCCGAGCGCCTTCTGGTCTTCGAGCCATTTCACGCGGCGCGGCGAATTCGGCCCGCACCCGGCAATCACCCTGAAACCCTGCTTGTGCAGGCGCTGGCAGATGCTCGTGCCAATGCCGCCCATGCCGCCCGTTACATATGCAATTCGTTGTGACATAAACCACGCTCCGTTATCGTTTTCGGGGCACCGACCGGCGGCCCCATGCCTCGCCCCTCTACCGCTCCTCCTGCTGACCTCGGTGCCGCCTCGCCTGCCGCTGACTGCTACTGCGCGCTACGCCGCCGCACCGTGCGCGGCGAGCGGCGTAGCGTGTGCAACCCGACGCGGCATTACATGCGCTCGACTGCGAGCGCGACGCCCATGCCGCCGCCGATGCACAACGACGCGAGGCCGCGCTTCGCGTCGCGCTTCTGCATTTCGTGCAGCAGCGTAACGAGAATGCGGCAGCCCGACGCGCCGATCGGATGACCGATCGCGATGGCGCCGCCGTTCACGTTGACCTTCGACGTATCCCAGCCCATCTGCTTGTGCACGGCGAGCGCCTGTGCGGCGAACGCTTCGTTGATCTCCATGAGGTCGAGGTCCTGCACCGACCAGCCGGCACGTTCGAGGCAGCGGCGCGAAGCCGGCACCGGGCCCATGCCCATCACCTTCGGGTCGACACCCGCGTTCGCGTACGCCTTGATGCGCGCGAGCGGCGTGAGGCCCAGCGCTTCGGCCTTCTTCGCCGACATCACCACGACCGCAGCGGCACCGTCGTTGATGCCCGAGGCGTTCGCAGCGGTCACCGTGCCTTCCTTGCTGAATGCGGGCTTGAGACCTGCCAGCGATTCGGCGGTCACGCCATGACGCACGAACTCGTCGGTGGCGAAACGCAGCGGCTCGCCCTTGCGTTGCGGAATCTCGATGGGCACGATCTCGTCGTCGAAGCGGCCGGCCTTTTGCGCGGCTTCGGCCTTGTTCTGCGAGAGCGCCGCGAACGCGTCCTGCTCTTCGCGCGTGATGTTGTATTCCCTGGCAACGTTCTCGGCCGTGACGCCCATGTGGTACTGGTTGTAGACGTCCCACAGGCCGTCCACGATCATGGTGTCGACGAGCTTCGCGTCGCCCATGCGAAAGCCGTCGCGCGAGCCCGGCAGCACGTGGGGTGCCGCGCTCATGTTTTCCTGGCCGCCTGCCACGACGATCTCGGCGTCGCCCGCGATGATCGCGTTGGCCGCAAGCATCACGGCTTTCAGGCCCGAGCCGCACACCTTGTTGATGGTCATGGCCGGCACCGAAGTGGGCAAGCCCGCCTTGATCGACGACTGGCGCGCCGGGTTCTGACCGCTGCCCGCTGCCAGTACCTGGCCCATGATCACTTCGCTCACCTGTTCGGGCGTCACGCCCGCGCGCTCGAGGGCGGCGACGATCACCTTCGAGCCGAGTTCGGGCGCCGCGATCTTCGCGAGCGTGCCACCGAATTTGCCCACGGCAGTGCGGGCGGCCGATACGATCACGACATCAGTCATTTCAGGTTCCTTCGGGCATCGGGGCGCCGGGCGGCGCCAGCCCTTCAAGTTAAAAATCCGTCCGGCCACGCGAATGGCCGGTACGCCGTGCGCTTCAGTCGCGCTGCAGCACGTAGCGTCCGGGCGCCGGCTCGATCTCGGGAAACTCCGGCGAGCCGGCCTGCATGCGTGCCTTGATCTTGCGTCCCGCGTACTGGTCGAGCCAATTCACCCATTCGGGCCACCAGCTGCCGGGCACTTCCTCCGCCGCCTCGAACCATGTGTCGGCATCTTTCGGCAGATGCTTGCCGTCGCCGCGCACGGTCCAATAACTGCGCTTGTTTTTCGAAGGCGGATTGATCACGCCCGCAATGTGGCCCGACGCCCCGAGCACGAACCGGAGCGGCCCGGTGAGGAGCGGCACCGACGCGTACGCCGTGCGCCACGGCACGATGTGATCTTCGCGCGAACCGTAGATGAAAGTGGGCACGTCGATGCGCGAGAGGTCGACCGGCTCGCCGCACACGGTGAGCGCGCCCGGCTCGCGCAGCCGGTTCTCCAGATACGTATTGCGCAGGTACCACACGTACATCGGGCCAGGCAGGTTCGTCGAATCGCTGTTCCAGTAGAGCAGGTCGAACGGTGCCGGCGTGCGCCCTTTGAGATAGTTGTCGACCACGTAGTTCCATACGAGATCGTTCGGACGCAGGAACGAAAACGTGTTCGCGAATTCGATGCCGCGCATCAGGCCCGGCGCCGTGCCGTCCTTGCCGCCGATGGTCTGCTCGCGCATCTTCACATGGGCCTCGTCCACGAACACGTCGAGCACGCCGGTGTCCGAGAAGTCGAGCATCGCGGTGAGCAGCGTCATCGAGGCGGCCGGATGTTCGCCGCGCGCGGCGGCCACGGCGAGTGCCGTGGCGAGCAGCGTGCCGCCCACGCAGAAGCCGAGCGTATTGATCTGTTCGCGACCGCTGATGCTGCGCACCGTTTCGATGGCGGTAAGCACACCCTCTTCGACGTAGTCGTCCCAGCTTTTGTGCGCAATCGACGCATCGGCGTTGCGCCACGAAACCAGAAACACCTGGTGCCCCGACTCCAGCGCGTGGGCGACGAGCGAATTCTCCGGCTGCAGATCGAGGATGTAGAACTTGTTGATGCACGGCGGCACGATGAGCAGCGGCCGCTCGCGCACGGAGGACGTCCGCGGCTTGTACTGGATCAACTGCATCAGGTCGTTCTCGAATACGACCGAACCTTCCGTATTCGCGAGATTCTTGCCGACCACGAAGCGCGACTCGTCGGTCTGCGAAATCTTGCCGCGCTGCAGGTCGGCGAGCAGATTCATCACGCCCTGACGCAGGCTTTCGCCGTGACTGTCGAGCAGCGTCTTTTGCGCTTCGGGATTGAGCGCGAGGAAGTTGCTGGGCGACGCGGCAGCCGTCCATTGCTGCACGGCGAAGCGGATGCGCTCACGCGTTTTCGCGTCGGTCTGAAGCGCATCGACGAGTTCATGCAGATAGCGTGCGTTGAGCAGATACCACGCGGCCGTGAACGCATAGGCCGGCGTCGTCTTCCAGGCCTCGGACGAGAAGCGGCGGTCTTTGAGTTCGAGCGGAGACTGTGCGGTATCGGCGGCCTGTTGCAGCAGTTGCACCGCCTCGCGCGAATAGTCGGACTGCAGCGACTGCAGACGCTCGGGCGCGATGGACGCCGTAGGCAGCTTCAACGCCTGCAATGCCGAGAACGGCGAGGATGCGAACGATGTCGCGGCCTTGGTGAAGTCGGGCATCGGCGGCATGGAGGGCATCGATGGCATCGCACCCGCGTTGAATGCGCCCGCCCCGCCCATAGCTCCCGGCACACCGGGCGGCCACCAGGGCCACGCGGTTGCCGCGCCCTGACCCGCTGCGCCTTTGTCCTTGCCAGCGGTCCCGTTAGCGCCGCTCGCGCCATGACGCGCCGCATTGGCCGCAGCCGCACCTTCCTGAATCTGTTGAGTGGCGGCATTCGCAAGCGAGCGCCAGGCGTTGAGCCAGGCATCGAACATCTGCTGCATGCCGGCAGCGTCCGGCGAGGTGTGCTGCGTGCTGTGCGCCGAAGCGTTGTTGCGCGAAGAAGCGGAGGAATCTCGTGATGCAGCCATACCTGCTGTTGACCGGTGTGCCCCGAAGGACGGGTTGAGAGGCAGGTTGCACGCGCACGGGCCGATTGCTCGCGACCTCGACGCCCTGTCCCGTGGATGGGAAACATTCTTGCTCCCCACCAAAAGCCATGTCAATGCTTGCTCCCGATTTTGCCGCAGTGCGATATTTTTTTTATTATCGTTTTCCCCCATCCGTTATGCTGCGCAGCAATTCGCGCAGGCACGCAATGCGTAATGGGACGGCAAAACCATGTGCAGCAACGCATGGAATCTTCGTCGATCCCATAGCGCGCGACGGACGAAGCACGTATGTGCGGTGCCGCGCAAGACGGCTGCGCATCGCGTTCTGCGCCGCGGCTTCCTTCTACGTGTGGCGCGAGCGTCGTGGGTTCTTGCGCCTCGTGCGTTCATCGTCGGTTTAGCACCTCGTACGCCGACAATCGCGCGGAGCGAAGCCGTCTCGCGCGTCCTTCATTTGCTCGCATCGCGGCGAATTGATCGCACGGTCATGCCGCGCGTTCACCGCTTCGATCGCAGATTCAATCGTTGAGCCAGATCATGGCCGCCATGCGTCCCGTCACGCGATCGCGCCGGTAGGAATAGAAGTGTTCGCGATCGGTGACCGTGCAGCGGTCCCCGCCCGCAATCGACTCGATGCCCATTGCATTCAGACGCAAACGCGCAAGCGCCGGGAGATTGGCCAGATATTTGTCCGGCGCATGTGAATGCGCAACGAACGCGCGCGCCGTTGCATCTGCGATTGCAGGCGGCGTTCCCGCCTGTCGCGATGCGTCCACAGCGGGCACGCTGTTCATGAAGGCGTCACGCACGTCTGCGCCCACTTCGAACGCAGTCGGGCCAATGGCGGGGCCGAGATAGACCTGGAGTGACTCGACCGCGCAACCGGCCAGCCCGGCCACACGCACAGCGGTCTTTTCGATCACACCCGCCGCGAGTCCGCGCCAGCCCGCATGGGCAGCGCCGACGGCACGTCCCGCCGGGTCGCAGATCAACACCGGCATGCAGTCCGCGACCATCACCACGCAGGCGACGCCGGGTCTCGCGGTCACGCTCGCGTCGGCACGCAGCGGCGCACTGCCTGCGTCCAATGCGGCCAGTGCGTGTTCCGCCTGTACCACGTCGCTGCCGTGCACCTGCTCGAGCCACGCAGGCCGCGCGCCGGCAAGCGCGACGAGACGCGCGCGATTGGCCTCGACGTGTACGAGATCGTCGCCGGTATGCGTGCCGAGGTTCAGACCACCGGACGCATCTGCGCCGTTGCGCCAACGGCCGTAGGGCGGCTCGCTCACGCCGCCGTTGCGCGTCGTCACGCATGCGCGTACGCGGGACGAAACGGCCCAGTCGGGTTGCAACACGTCGGCGAGTGTCAGGTCAGGCTCGGTCATGCGCGAGGGTCCTCGTCTTCATCGGAAGACGGATCGTAGCCGTCTTCGTCGGCGCCGTCATAGGGTTCGGCGGCGTCCACGTCTTCGTTGGCGTCGGTGTCTTCCTCGTACGAATCGCCTTCGTACGCTTCGTACACGTCTTCTTCGGCAAAGCCGTGGGCCGCGTCTTCGGCGCCGAAGCCGAGCGCTGCGATCAGTTCCTGCATGTCCTGCGGTACCTCGGCACGCCAACGCATCGGGCGGCCGGTACGCGGATGCACGAGGCCGAGTTGCCACGCATGCAGCGCCTGGCGCGCGAAGCCGCCTGGCAACGGCGTAACGGAACGCTTGCCGCGCGCGCGTCCGTACACGGGATCGCCCAGGAGCGGATGACCGACGTGCGCGCAATGCACGCGAATCTGGTGGGTGCGGCCCGTCTCCAGATCGCAGTGAATCGCGCTCACGGGTTGCCCCTGCCAGACGGTCGAGTCAACGAGCCGGAAATGCGTGCGCGCGGGCTTTCCCGAAGCGCCCGCCACGACGGCCATGCGCGTGCGTTCACGCGGATCGCGTCCGATCGGCGCATCGATGGTGCCTTCCTCCGGCATGTTGCCCCACACGAGCGCGAGATAGCGGCGCTTCACCGTGCGCGCCTGCAGCTGACGCACGAGATCGGTCTGCGCTTCGAGCGTGCGCGCTACGACCATGAGCCCCGACGTTTCCTTGTCGAGCCGGTGCACGATGCCCGCACGCGGCAGCCCCGCCGCCGCCTCGCCATAGCGATGCAGCAGGCCGTTGAGCACGGTGCCGCTCCAGTTGCCTGCGGCGGGATGCACGACGAGCCCGGCGGGCTTGTCGATCACGACAAGCGTGTCGTCCTCGTAGACGATCGCGAGCGGCACGGGCTCGGGCGTGAAGGCCAGTTGCTCGGGCAGCAGGTCCGGCACGAGTTCGATCGTCGCGCCAAGCGGCACCGGCTGACGGATCTTCGCGGGCGCCCCGTTCACGCGCACACGCTGTGCCTCGATCCACGCCTGCAGGCGGCTACGTGAAAATTCGGGAAACACTTTGGCGACCACCTTGTCGAGACGCTCGCCGGCCAGCTGAAGCGGGACTTCTGCCACGCGCGGCGCAGCCGCATCGCCTTGCGCGGTGCCGCCGCCGACGTCCGTGCCGCCGCCGGACAGCGCGAGTTCGTCGCTCTCCAGTTCGTCGTCGAGCGGCTCGCCTGCAACTACGTCGTCGGGCGAGCCGCCCAGGCTATAATCGCTGCTGTTTTTGGCGCCGGCTGCTGCGGCGTCCCGAGGATCTGAACGGGTCATTGAGGTTGGGTCGACTGGACCTGAAGCTGAACTGGAAAATGCGAGCCTTGAACACCACTACTCCATCCGGCCCACGCGCGGCACGAGTCACTACCCGGCACACGGTGCGGCAAACGGCGCGACTAGCAGCGCATTGCGGGGCCCAACATGAAGCGCGGGAAGCGGCCGAAGGAGCGATCCGCGCGGCCTCGCGCACGGCTCGCGGCATCGTGAAGTACGCGGTTTGCGCCGCGGCGCTGGCCATCGTGGCAGCCTGCCATGGCCTGCCGGAAAAGACCGACGAGACAGCAGCCTGGCCGAACAACAAATTATATACGGAGGCTCAGGATGCGCTCTCCGGCAGCGACTGGGGCAAGTGCGCGAAGTACTTCGAACTGCTTGAAGGTCGCGACCCGTTCGGCCATTTTGCCCAGCAGGCGCAGATCAACGTGGCCTACTGCAACTGGAAGGACGGCGAAACGGCCGCCGCAGACGACGCGGTCGACCGCTTCATCCGCCTGCATCCGGATCACCCCGACATCGCCTACGCGTACTACCTGAAGGGCATGATCCACTTCAACGACGACCTCGGTCTGTTCGGCCGTTTCTCCGGTCAGGACATGAGCGAGCGTGACCCGAAGTCGCTGCGCGAGTCGTATGACGCGTTCAAGGCCGTGGTGGACCGCTACCCGAACAGCAAGTACGCGCCGGACGCAGCGCAGCGCATGCGCTACATCGTGAACGCGCTCGCTTCGCACGAAGTGCACGCGGCCGACTACTACTATCGCCGCGGCGCCTATGTGGCCGCGATCAACCGCGCACAGTTGGCGATCAAGGAATACCGCAACGCGCCGGCTATCGAAGACGCGCTGCACATCATGATGCTCTCGTATCAGAAGCTCAACGAGCCGCAGCTCGCCGACGATACGAAACGCGTGCTCGCCGCCACGTTCCCCGACAGCCCGTACGTCACCGGACACCCGCGGCCCACCAAGGCGAAATCCTGGTGGCAGTTCTGAGCCGACCGCCCCGCGCCTCTCGATACGAAAACGCCACGGCATTGCGCCGTGGCGTTTTTCTTTGCAGCTTCGTTCGTGCCCGCGGCGGCCGCCGGCACGCGCCCAGGTCAAACGCGCCCTCGTCAATCCCGCTCGAACAGCGCGATCGATTCGACGTGCGACGTATGCGGGAACATGTTCACCACGCCGGCGCCCTTGAGCCGGTAGCCGGCTTCGTGCACGAGCAGCCCCGCGTCGCGCGCGAGCGTAGCGGGATTGCACGACACGTAGACGATGCGCGACGGCAGCGGACCCTCGCCCGACTGCGCGATCTCCGCGAGCGCCTTGCACACCGCCAGCGCCCCTTCGCGCGGCGGATCGACGAGGAACTTGTCGAAATGTCCGAGGGCGCGCATGTCGTCGGCCGTTACCTCGAACAGGTTCCGGCAGGCGAACGACGTGTGTCCGTCCACACCGTTTTCCTTCGCATTGGCGAGCGCGCGCGTGGTCAGCGCCTCGCTTCCTTCGATGCCCACCACCTCGCGTGCGAGCCGCGCGAGCGGCAGCGTGAAGTTGCCGATGCCGCAGAACAGATCGAGCACGCGGTCGCCTGCCGCCGGCGCCAGCAGGCGCAACGCACGGCCCACCAGCACACGGTTGATCTGGTGATTCACCTGGGTGAAGTCGGTCGGCTTGAACGGCATGCGGATGCCGAACTCGGGCAGCGTGTAGTCGAGCTGCGCGTCGAGCGGATAGAACGGGAAAACGGTGTCCGGTCCTTTGGGCTGCAGCCAGAACTGCACGTTGTGCTCGTCGGCGAAAGCACGCAGCAGCGCCTCGTCCGCGGCATTGATCGGCTCGAGGATGCGCAGCACCAGCGCCGTTACGCTGGAGCCGACCGCGAGTTCGATCTGCGGCATGCGTTCCTTGATCGAGAGCCCCTCCACGAGGTGGCGCAGCGGCACGAGCATTGCTGAGACGTGAGGCGGCAGCACCTCGCAGCTCGTCATGTCGGCGACGTAGCTGCTCTTGCGCTCGTGAAAGCCGACCAGTACGCCGCCCTTCTTCGGCACGTTGCGCACGGTGAGCCGCGCGCGATAGCGGTAACCCCACGACGGGCCGTGGATGGGCCGGAACATCGTCTCGGCGCGCAGCTTCGCGAGATGCTGAAGGTTGTCTTCGAGCACCCGCTGCTTGACGGCGATCTGCGCCCGCACGTCGAGATGCTGCATCGAGCAACCGCCGCAGGTGCCGAAGAACTTGCACTGCGGCACGGTGCGGATGACGCTTTCGCGCAGTACGTCTACCACCTGGGCCTGCTCGAAGCTCGGCTTCTTGCGGTAACTGGAGTACGTGACACGCTCGCCCGGCAACGCGCCTTCGACGAAGATCACCTTGCCGGGCTGGCCGTCGTCGGTCACGGTGCGGCCTACGCCGCGCGCCTCCATATCGAGCGACTCGATCTCGAGGGTCGGCGCCGGAAACGCGGTTTGCGACGACGCGCCTTGTGCGGCACCCGCAGCGCCGGCAGCGGTCTTTTCTTTTCGGGAACGACGGGGGAAAGCAGCTTGGGACACCTGCGAATTCCTGGCAGACAATGGCTGGCAAGCCAGCCGGTGAACACGGACAACGAACGGACAACCACGCGGCAAAGGCGAGATTGTAGACGATGTGGACCGTACGCCCGCGCCGTGCCGATCCGTCGGGCGCGCGGCAGCGACACGAACCATACGGGAGATGACGATGCGACTGATCAGCTGGAATGTCCAATGGGGACGCGACGCCGACGGCAAGGTGGACCTCGCGCGCACCGTGGCCGAGGCACGGCGCCTCGTGGACTTCGACGTCTTCTGCATGCAGGAGGTGACGCGCGGCTTCGGCGCGCTGCCGGGCCATCCCGGCGACGACCAGTTCGCGGAACTCGCCGCGTTGCTGCCGGGCTTCACGGTGCTCGATGCAATCGGCGCCGATCTTCCGGCGTTGTCCGCGAGGTCGGGTTCTGGTTCTGGCTCTGACTCCGGCTCCGCCGCCCGCCCGCGCCGGCGTCAGTTCGGCAACGCCATCGCCACGCGGCTACCTGTCGAACACGTGATCCGTCATTCACTGCCGTGGCCGCCCGATCCGGCTGCGCCTTCGATGCAGCGCGTCGCGCTGGAGGCCATCATCCGCACGCCGGATCGCGGGCCGGTGCGCGTGCTCGTCACGCATCTGGAGTTCTATTCGATGCAGCAGCGTGTCGCACAGGTCGATGAGCTGCGGCGGCTGCAACTCGAGGCCGCGGGCCACGCGGCTCATCCCGCTCCCGCTGAAAATACCGAGGGTCCGTTCGCGCCCACTGGGCGACCCGCAAGCGCGATCATCTGCGGCGACTTCAACAGCGATTTCGGCAGCGAGGCGTATCAGCGCATGCTCGCACCCCTGGCGGGCAGCCCTTCGTTCATCGACGCGTGGACCACGCTGCACCCAGGCCTGACGCCGCCGCCCACGGCCGGCGTCTACGACAAGGCGCAGTGGAGCGACGGGTCCATCGCCTGCGACTTCATATTCGTCACCGAAGATCTGCGCGATCGGCTGACGCGCTGCGAAATCGACGGCGCGACACGCGCGTCCGACCATCAGCCGGTCGTGCTTGAACTGGATTGACGGGATTAAAGCGGGAGCGCTAAAGGAGGACGCGGCACAAAGTGCGGCCGGCCATTTACCTCGGGCACATCACTGCTCGAACGCGGCCAGGTATTCGGCCCAGTGGGCCGCGGGCTCCTGCGCGAGCGAATTCTTCACGAGCGCGATTTCATCTGCGTATTCATCGGCGGAGAGACCGCCGCGCATCAGCTGGAAGCGGCAATACAGCAAGTAGGTATTGACCACGTCCGTCTCGCAGTAATTACGGATTTCCTCGATCCGCCCCTCCTGGAACGCCTGCCACACCTGGCCACCGTCCATGCCGAGCTTGCCGGGAAAGCCGCACAGCTTCGCGAGCGCATCGAGCGGCGCGTTCGCGCGCGCCTGGTACATCGCGAGCAGGTCCATCAAGTCGGTGTGGCGCGAGTGGTAGCGGCTGATGTAGTTGTTCCACTTGAACTCGCGATCGTCCTCGCCCAGATCCCAGTAGCGCGATGCGCGAATGCCGTGCACGAGCGCCCGGTAGTGGAGAACGGGCAGATCGAATCCGCCGCCGTTCCACGACACGAGTTGCGGCGTGTATTTTTCGATGGTCCGGTAGAACGACTGGATCAGCGCGCCCTCGCCGTCCGTCAGCGTGCCGAGCGAGCGCACGCGAAATCCGCTGCTGTCGCGAAACACGCACGAGATCGCAGCGACGCGCTGCAGGTGATGCGGCAGGAAATCGCTGCCGGTCTTCTCGCGGCGAGCGGCAAAGGCGTGCTCGGCCACTTCGGCGTCGGTCAGCGTGGCGGGAAGATCGTCGAGGCGTCGAATGCCGGCGACATCGGGAATCGTCTCGATGTCGAATACGAGGATGGGTGTCATCAGTTACAGAACGGCGTCCTTGCGCACGCCATTGGAGGCGAAGAAACGCTTGAGCCGCACGAGTGCCTCCTGCTGGATTTGCCGCACGCGTTCGCGCGTGAGGCCCATTTCGTCGGCGAGTTCTTCGAGCGCGGCGGGTTCGATGTGGTTGAGGCCGAAGCGGCGCTCGATCACGTGGCGGTGCTTGTCCGAAAGGCGCGCAAGCCAGGCCCGCGTGAGCGTTTCAAGCTCGCGGTGCTGGACTTCGGCGTCGGGCGACTGGCTCTGGTCGTCGGACAGGAGGTCGAGCAGACTGCTTGCCGGGTCGAGGTCGAGCGGTGCATCCAGCGAGGCCGTATGCTCGTTGAGCGCGAGGATGTCCGTGACTTCCTCGGTGGTCTTGCCGGTGAGGTAAGCGATGTCGTCGATGCTGGCGTCGCGGCGCTCGGCGACTTCGCCCGAATTGAGCGAATTCTTTTCGAGGTGGCGCTTCGCGCGTAGCACCTGGTTCAGCTCGCGGATCACGTGCACGGGCAGCCGTACGGTGCGCGCCTGGTTCATGATGGCGCGCTCGATGCTCTGGCGGATCCACCAGGTGGCGTACGTCGAGAAACGGAAGCCGCGCGCCGGGTCAAACTTTTCGATGGCGTGCATGAGGCCCAGGTTGCCTTCTTCGATCAGATCGAGCAGCGGTACGCCGCGATTCAGGTAACCCTTCGCGATGCTCACGACGAGCCGCAGATTGCGCTCGATCATGACCTGCCGCGCCTCGAACTCGCCCGCCTTCGCAAGCCGCGAGTAGCGCTGCTCCTCCTCCACCGTGAGAAGCGGCTTCACGCTGATGCGATTCAGATAGTGCTGGATGGTGTCGGCCGTGAGTTCGGCCTGAAGGAGCGCGCGAAAGTCGTCGGCGTCGGGGGCGGCCTCCCGGCCGCCTTCCTGCTCTTCGGCTTCGTCCCCGGATTCACGCTCGTCGAAATCGCGGCCGCCGTCGCTGCTGTCGAGTGCTTCGTCTTCATTCGCCGACGCGCCGCCCTCGTCCACCGAAGCCTCTGCGGCTCGGTTCACGGATTCGCTCCCGGTTTGCTGCTGGCGGCGCTTCGGTTTCGGCATGGTCAGCTCGCTTATTGCGGCGGCAAATACTTCAGCGGGTCGACAGGTTTACCCTGACGGCGAACTTCGAAATGCAGCATGACGCGGTCCGAGTCGGTATTCCCCATTTCGGCAATCTTCTGCCCCTTGGTGACCGCATCCCCCTCTTTTACCATCAAAGCGCTGTTATGTGCATACGCCGTGAGGTACGTCGCATCATGCTTGATGATAATGAGATTGCCGTATCCGCGCAGCCCATTTCCGGCATAGACCACGCGTCCATCAGCAGCGGCCTTCACGGCTTCGCCCTGCGTACCGCCGATGTTGACGCCCTTGTTCTTCGAATCGTCGAAGGTGTTGAGGATGGGCCCACGCACCGGCCATGAGAAGGCCACGGTGCCACCGCTTGCCGCGCTCGTGTCGCTCGCGGCGGGTTGCGGAGAAATCGTGGTCGCCGTGGACGCCGAACCGTTCGCAGGCGGCACCGCCGCGGCTCCAGCCGCAGTCGGGCTGCCAAGCGGCGCGCTCTGCACGCCGCCGCCCACGATAGGCGACGTGGCCACGCCGGGCGTGGCGGCGGCAACGTTCGCGCCCGGCGGCGCCACGCGCAACAGCTGGTCGACCTCGATCTGATTGGGATTGGCCAGGTTGTTCCACGCGGCGATGTCGCGATAGTTCTGACCGTTTTCGAGCGCGATGCGATAAAGCGTGTCGCCCGGCTTCACACGGTAGTAGCCCGGCGGGGGCGGTCCGAGCGGCACGGCCGGCTGCGCCGCGGCGCCGGCCGTGTTGAGCGGACTGGAGCGATCGACCACCGGCGCGTTGTCGAGCCGCGTGGCGCACGCCGTCAGCAGAGAAATCGCGAGCACGCATGCGCTACGTTGAAAAACCGTCAGATCTACGTTCATTTTGTTTCTTTGCATCGCGCGCAACATACTCATCGTTTTCAAACCACTCCGGATTTTAAGGGGACAAAGAAAACGCGATCAAGCCGCACTTCCCGCCACTGCGCGGGCCCGGTGCGCTCCACGAGCGTGAGCACCTGGGCGCTTTCGCTTTGCGCACCGTTCGCACCGGCCGAGCCCTGCTCGGCCACGGGCGCCACGAGCCGGCCGCCAATGGCGAGCTGCTCGAGAAGCGCCTGCGGCACGTCGAGCCCCGCTGCGGCGATCACGATTGCATCAAACGGCGCCGCTGCCGGCAGACCCAACCGCCCGTCGCCGTAATGCAGACGGATATTCGGAATGCGCAGCGGACGCAGATTCGTCTTGGCGCGCTCGTAGAGCGGCTTGATCCGTTCGATCGAATACACCTCGCGCGCCACCTGGCTCAGCACCGCGGCCTGATACCCGCAGCCCGTGCCGATTTCGAGCACGCTCGCAAGCGGTCGTCCCGCCGCGGCGAGCTCGATCATCCTGGCGACGACGGACGGTTTCGAGATCGTCTGGTGATGGCCGATCGGCAGCGCCGCATCTTCGTAGGCCTGAGTCGCGAGGCCCGGGTCGACGAACATGTGGCGCGGCACGACCGACATCGCATTGAGCACGCGCGAATCGGCAATGCCGTTCGACCGCAGGCGTTCGACCATGCGCTCGCGCACCCGTTCCGAGGTCAGGGCGTGCGCGCCGTTCAAGGCGACATTGGGCGCACCGGTCGGCATCGCACGGGCACCGACTGACCGGACCGGATGCAACGAAGGCGATGCCATCGACGCCGCACCGGCCACCTTCTTCGGTGCGCCGGCAACCGAAGTGACGGCGGCGCCGCGCGGCCTCGCGGCGCTGTGTGGCTTCGCTGCCATGCCTTGCGGCGTACCGGCGTCGCGCGACTTGATCGCGACAGGTTGGGCCGGCTTCGCGGTAATCGCCTTCCCGGCGCGCGGCGACGCGGCGGCAGCCGGCTTCGCCACGACAGCAGGCTTCGCCGCGGCAAGCGGCTTCGGCGACATGGCCGGCGACCTCGTGACGCCCACCGGCTTCACCGCGCCCGCCGGTTTCGCGGCGCGCACATCGAGCGGCCCGCCGTCGCGCTTGCGCGGCTCGCGCACAAGGTCGGCGAGCTCCAGCGGAAAACGCTTTGCGCGCTCGCCAGTCATGAGGCCCTGCGGCCTGCGCGAAGCCAGTCGCGCGCAACGGGAAGCATCTGCGTGTGGGTGAGGTCGAGTTGCAGCGGCGTGATGGACACATGGCCCGTTGCGACCGCGTGGAAATCGGTGCCCTCGCTCGCGTCGCGCGCGCTGCCCGACGGACCGATCCAGTAGATCGGCTCGCCGCGCGGATTGGTCTGGCGGATCACGGGCTGCGAGGGATGGCGCTTGCCCAGGCGGGTGACGCGCCAGTCGCCGAGCTCGTCGTAAGGCCGGTTGGGAATATTGACGTTCAGAAGCGGATGCCCCGGCAGCGGATGCTCGAGGAAATGCGCGACGATTTCGACCGCCACGCGGGTCGCATCTTCCAGATGCACCCAGTCCTTGTCGACAAGCGAGAACGCGATGGCCGGCACGCCGAACATGATGCCTTCCGTGGCGGCGGCCACCGTGCCCGAGTACAGCGTGTCCTCGCCCATGTTCTGGCCGTTGTTGATGCCAGATACGACGAGGTCGGGCTTGTGATCCAGCATGCCCGTGAGCGCGATGTGGACCGAATCCGTGGGCGTGCCGTTCACGTAATAGAAGCCGTTCGCCGAGCGCAGCACCGAAAGCGGACGCGACAGCGTGAGCGAGTTCGACGCCCCGCTGCAGTTCTGCTCGGGCGCCATCACCGTGACATCGGCAAGCGGCTTGAGCGCCGCGTAAAGCGCGGCGAGACCGGGTGCCAGATAGCCGTCGTCGTTGCTGAGGAGTATTCGCATCGGCCGATTGTAACCGAGGAAAGAAGGCACGCGAACGACACAGCTTGCCGCGCCGCTGCCCGCGCATCGCCGCGCAGACGTCCCGTCTTCCGGCGATTCGCACCGGCGCGAAAGCGCACGTCCGTTCGCCATGCCGTACACTGCCTGTCCGACATTCGCCTGCACTGTGAGGAGACGTCATGCGCGCAATACGCTGCAAAAAGTACGGCCCGCCCGCAACGCTCACGCTTGAGGAATTGCCCGATCTGTTGCCGCCGCCGGGCCACGTCGTGATCGACGTGAAAGCGGCGAGCGTCAATTTTCCGGACGTGCTGATCATCGAGAACAAATACCAGGTGAAGCCGCCGCTGCCGTTCACGCCCGGCGCAGAGGTAGCCGGCGTGGTGCGCGCGGCGGGAGAAGGCGTCACGCTCGCGCCCGGCACGCGTGTGGTCGCGTTCATAGGCTACGGCGGATTTGCCGAGCAGGTGGCGGCGCCGGCTTCGGCCTGCATGCCCTTGCCCGACGACGCCGAGTTCGCGACGGCCGCAGCGTTCATGCTGGCGTACGGCACCTCGCATCACGCGGTGGTGGACCGTGCCGCGCTGCAGCCTGGCGAAACGATGCTCGTGCTGGGCGCGGCGGGCGGCGTGGGGCTCGCGGCGGTCGAGATCGGCAAGGCGATCGGCGCGCGCGTGATCGCGGCGGCCTCCACGGACGAGAAGCTCGCCGTCTGCACCGCTCACGGCGCGGACGCCACGCTCAACTATGCACGCGACGACCTGCGCGCGCGCATCCGCGAACTGACCGACGGCAAGGGACCGGACGTGATCTACGACCCCGTCGGCGGCGTCTATACGGAGCCCGCGTTTCGCAGCATCGCGTGGCGCGGCCGACATCTGGTGGTGGGCTTCGCCAACGGCGAGATTCCGAAACTGCCGCTCAATCTCGCGCTGCTCAAGAGCGCGAGCGTGGTGGGCGTCGCGTGGGGCGAGTTCGCGAAGCGGGAGCCGCACCGCAATGCGGCGGCGTTCGCGCAGATGTTCGAGTGGATGAAGGCCGGCAAGCTGCGGCCGCACATTTCGGCGCGCCATGCGCTCGCCGATACGCCGCGCGCGCTGGCCGACATGGCCTCGCGGCGCGTCACGGGGAAGATCGTCATCGAGATGTGAGGGGGCGCCGGGCGGTTCTCTTCGACGCACGCGAGGACGGATTCCGTCTCGACGTTTTGTCGCGGACTTTCGCCCCACGCCCGTCTCGCAGGCTCGCGCTTTGGCCCATCAAATGACGTGCCGCTCCCGCAGTTGCGCGATGCGATTCGCGTCGTAACCCAGGCCGCGCAGCACTTCGTCGGTATGCTCGCCGAGCTGCGGGCCGAGCCAGCGCGTCTCGCCCGGCGTCTCGGAGAAGCGGGGCGTCACGGCGGGCAGCGCCACCTCCACGCCGTCCTGCCACTTGAAGCGCTGAATCATCTGGCGCGCGATGTACTGCGGGTCGGTGAACATGTCGGCGACGCTGTAGATGCGGCCCGCCGGCACCTCGGCTTCGTTCAGCACCGCGAGCGCCTCGTCGATCGTGCGGCTCGCGAGCCACGCCGCGATCGCGCCGTCGATTTCGGCGGTGCGCGGCACACGGCCGTCGTTATGCGCGAGCGCCGGATCGTTGGCGAGGTCGTCGCGGCCAATGGCCAGCATCAGGCGACGAAAGATCGGATCGCTGTTGCCGCCGATCACGATGCTGCCGTCGCGGCAAGGGTAGGTGTTGGACGGCACGATGCCCGGCAGCGATGCGCCGGTGCGCTCGCGCACCATGCCGTAAAGCCCGTATTCGGGCACCACGCTCTCCATCATGTTGAAGACCGCTTCGTAGAGCGCGACGTCGACCACCTGTCCCTTGCCGCCGTTGACCTGGCGATGATGCAGCGCCATCAGCGCGCCGATCACGCCGTGCAGCGCCGCGATCGAATCGCCGATCGAAATGCCGATGCGCGGCGGCGGCAGATCGGGGTAGCCCGTGATGTGGCGCAGCCCGCCCATCGATTCGGCGATCGCACCAAAGCCGGGGCGGTCGCGATACGGGCCGGTCTGCCCGTAACCGGAAAGGCGCACCATCACAAGGCCGGGGTTGTTTTTGCAGAGCACGTCGTAACCAAGGCCCAGCTTTTCGAGCAGGCCGGGCCGGAAGTTTTCCACCACGATGTCGGCTTCGCGCGCGAGACGACGCACGATCTCCTTGCCCTCCTCGGCCTTGAGATTCACCGTCACGGACTTCTTGTTGCGCGCCTGCACGGCCCACCACAACGAGGTGCCGCCTACCTCGGGATAAAGCTTGCGCCACTTGCGCAGCGGATCGCCGCCCTTCGGGTCTTCGATCTTCACGACGTCCGCGCCGAACTCGCCAAGGAGCCGCGCTGCGAAGGGGCCTGCGATCAGCGTACCGAGTTCGAGCACCTTGACGCCGGCGAGCGGCCCGCTCGGCTTGCCGGCGGCAGCGGTGGCGTGCTGCGTGGCGCCCTCGTCGTGAGCGGCGGGATGCTGCGGGGATTGGGGGGAGGCTGCGCTCATCTGTCTTGTGTCTCTGGGTGATGTCCGGCGCGAAGGTCTGGCGACGACTGCGGGTGCCTTCTGCGGGTGCCTATCTGGCGCGGCGTTTTCTCGCGGCGCCGTCGCAGCGCAGGCGGGTCGCGTTAGCGGCGCCGCAGGCAGCGCCGGTTGCACCGCTAAAGCGAGCGTCTGTCGAGCATCGCGCGCGCGATCGTGCCGGCGTCCACGTACTCGAGTTCGCCGCCCACCGGCACGCCGCGCGCGAGCCGCGTCACCGCGAGACCGCGCGCCTTGAGCGTCTGCCCCAGGTAGTGCGCGGTCGCCTCGCCTTCGTTCGTGAAGTTGGTGGCAAGCACGACTTCCTTGACGACGCCGTCCGACGCGCGCTTCACGAGCCGATCGAAATGGATTTCCTTCGGACCGATGCCGTCGAGCGGACTCAGCCGCCCCATCAGCACGAAGTACAGGCCGCGATAGGTCATGGTCTGTTCGAGCATGATCTGGTCGGCGGGCGTTTCGACGACGCACAACAGCGTCGGATCACGCTCGGCATCGCTGCAGACCTCGCAGATGCGCGCTTCGGTGAAGGTGTTGCACTTCTCGCAGTGCTGCAGATGCTCGGTCGCAAACAGCAGCGCGCGGCCGAGCTTCTCCGCGCCTTCCAGGTCGTGCTGCATCAGGTGGTACGCCATGCGCTGCGCGGACTTCGGTCCGACGCCGGGCAGCGCACGCAGCGCTTCGACGAGCGCTGCGAGGGCGGATGGTTGCTTCATGCGAAATCGGTTCCGCTTGGCGTGCGCCTCAGAACGGCAGCTTGAAGCCCGGCGGCAGCGGCAGACCGGAGGTCATGCCACCCATCTTCTCCTGCGTGGTGGCTTCGGCCTTACGCACGGCGTCGTTGAAGGCGGCGGCGACGAGGTCTTCCAGCATGTCCTTGTCGTCGGCAAGCAGGCTCGGGTCGATCGAGACGCGACGCACATCGTTGCGGCACGTCATCGTCACCTTCACGAGGCCCGCGCCGGACTGCCCTTCCACTTCGATCTGCGCGAGCTGCTCCTGCATCTTCTTCATGTTTTCCTGCATCTGCTGGGCCTGCTTCATGAGCCCGGCGAGTTGGCCTTTCATCATGGTCACTGCTCCTTGTGGATTCTGTGGATTCGAAAACGGGACGCCTCGCGCGCGGCAAGGCTCAGGGGTTAGTGGCCGGCCGACGCGCCGCTGGCGCCCATGCCTGCGTCCGGCACGATGGGCCGGATGGAACCCGGCACGATGCTCGCGCCGAACTCGCGGATCAATTGCTGCACGAACGGGGCGGCGCCGATCTCGCGCTCGGCGTCGCGCTGACGCTGGGCACGCGCGGCCGCATCGAGCGCGGCGGCCGTGCGACGCGCAGGGCCTACCTCGACCAGCACCTCGACCGGCTTGCCGAGCCGCTCGGCAAGCGCGGCCTTCAGTTTGGCGACCTGCGTGGCCTCGGCATACTGCGGCACCGGCACGCTGAGCTTGAGCGTGGTGCCGTCGAGCGCCGTGAGTTCGCTATTGAACGCGAGCTGATATGAGATGCCTTTGAGCGCCAGGCCGACGGCGAGCGCGGGCCAGTCGCCGACAAAGCCGATGGCGTCGAGCGCGATGCCGGGCGGCAACTGGCTCACGTCGATCACGGGCGGAGCGGCGGGTGCGGCTGAAGCCGGCTTCGCGTTGCCTGACGGCGGGTAGCCCGGCTCACTGTCGAATACGGGCATGAACCGGTCGTCGTTGTCGTCGACAGGCGCGAAGTACGCGTCCTCGGCGCCGGCGGGCAGGTAGTCGTCAGGCGGGATGTCGTCCCACGGCGGCATCGACGGAGCGGCGTCGCTTGCATCTTGCACCTGCGCGCGGGCGCCCGACGGCGACGCCTCTTCGGCGCGCCGCGATGCGGCCGGCGCGGGAACCGGAACGTTGACGCGAGGCGCAGCGGGCTTACGTTCGGGCGCGGGCTGAGCGGAAGACTGTGCGACAGGCTTCGATGTGGGCGTTGAAGCGCCCCCCGCTGAGGCGGCGACGGAGCGGCTGCGGTCGGTCGATACCTTCATGCCGGCGTTGCGCAGCACGTCGAGCGCTGCGCTCGCACCACCGCGGCGCGGCGCGGCGGCCGGTGCGGGCGTCCGCGCTGGCTCGGACCGCTCGCTCGAGGCAGCGGGCGCGTCTGCAATGGAGGCACTCCCCGGCGTGATGACCTCGGGCGCACGAGGCGCAGCGTCGAGCGGTGTGTCGTCGCTTGCAGCCTCAGTTGCTTGCGCCTCCCCGTGGGCGGCGGAGGTTGCGGTTGCCTCGATCTCGGTTTCCCACGGCGGGGCAACGGCAGGCGCCTGCGTGGACAGGTCGGTCGCTTGTAGTGGAACGTCGGCGGTTGCCGGAGAAGCGGTTCCGGCGCGCGTAGCCGTAACCGTAGACGAAGGCGCCGAAACCGACGACTGCATGGCAGCCGGCGCCGCGGCTTGCGCGCCCGTCGCCATGGCAGGGGTCGTCGAACGCGGGCCGTTCGTGCCAGCCGACGCGGGTTTCACGGCGCGGGCGCCGCCCGTCCCGCCGCCCCCTGTTCCGTTTGCAGCGGGCTCGAAGGCCAGCATGCGCAGCAGCGTCATCGTGAAGCCCGCGTATTCGTCGGGAGCGAGCCCAAGCTCGCTTCGGCCGATCGTCGCGATCTGGTAGAAAAGCTGCACGGCCTCGGGACTCAGTGCTTCGGCAAAGCGTCGCAAGTCCGCCGCTTCGGGCCATTCGTCGAGCACCGACGACGGCGCGAACTGCGCCCACGCCACGCGATGCAGCAAGCCCGCGAGATCCTGCAGCGCGGTGGAGAACGACAGGCTGCGCGACGACATTTCGTCGGCGATCGCGAGCACGGCGGCGCCGTCGCCTTCTATCAGCGCGTCGATGAGGCGAACCAGATAGCTCTGGTCGAGCGCGCCGAGCATGCCGCGCACCGCCTCTTCGGTCACCTGGTTCGCGGAATACGCGATGGCCTGGTCGGTGAGCGAAAGCGCATCGCGCATCGAGCCGTCCGCGGCACGCGCGAGCAAGCGTAGCGCCTGCGGTTCGAATGCGACCTGCTCCTCGCCGAGGATGCGCTCCAGATGCGACACGATATGGCCGGCCGGCATCTGCTTAAGGTTGAACTGCAGACAGCGCGAGAGCACCGTCACGGGAATCTTCTGCGGGTCCGTCGTGGCGAGGATGAACTTGACGTGCGGCGGCGGTTCTTCGAGCGTCTTCAACATCGCGTTGAACGCGTGGTTCGTGAGCATGTGCACTTCGTCGATCATATAGACCTTGAAGCGCGCATCCACCGGCGCATAGACGGCGCGCTCGAGCAGCGCCGCCATTTCGTCCACACCGCGATTACTCGCCGCGTCCATTTCCACGTAGTCGACGAAGCGCCCCTCGTCGATTTCCCGGCACGCGCGGCACACGCCGCACGGCGTCGCCGTCACGCCGGTCTCGCAATTGAGCGCCTTCGCGAAGATCCGCGAGAGCGTGGTCTTGCCCACACCACGCGTTCCGGTAAACAGATAGGCGTGATGCAGCCGTCCGCCGTCGAGCGCGTGCGTGAGCGCGCGCACCACGTGCTCCTGTCCGACGAGCGAAGCGAAATCCTTCGGCCGCCACTTGCGTGCGAGAACTTGATAGGTCATCGGGAAATTGTATCAGCAACCCAGGGGCGCAAAGACCAGCCCGCGCCCGGCGGCGCGGCGTCACGCCGGCCGACCGCAGCACGCGAGGCGCGGCAGCCGCGGATGATACAGGGCGAATACCATGGGCCTGCGAGAAATGCCCCGCCCGAAACGCAGAGCCGGCGAATCAGCGGCGTGATATCGCGCGAAAGCAATCGCTGGACAGGTGCGAAAAACGGTGACGAAAACGTGTGGGGGTGCGGCGGGAAATCGTTGAAAACGGCGCGCTGGAAATGACGCGAACAAACACGCGCGAAACAACCGGGAAGATACAAAAAAGAAAAGAGGAAGGTGACGAGCCTGACCCTCGGCACTGGCGGAAAACGGCTGTGGCTGCTTCGTTCCCGACCTGACCAGGTTGACCGCCCCTCCATGCGAGGAGGCCCGTCACGTCGCATTCTAGCATCGGTGGCCGCACAACGCGACTGCTCTCGCGTCGAAACATGTTTTACCCGCTGAGAACGGGCACTCTTGTATCCGCTGCGGACGCCACCAGACAGGCTTCGCCGCGGCATCAAAACGTCGGTGACCCTACCGTCGGCATGAGTACTATCACCACCGGCAGCACATAGCAATTTAGGCTACACTGGCGCTGCAAATACCGGCAAAGCCGCTGGAATTCAAGGTTCTTCGCGCGAATCCGACGTCAGCGCTTTTTATATCGCAAGCGCTTTCGGCCTGATCTCGACAGCGGCGCGAACGGACGTCTTTTCAGTTTTGGTGTATCGTGGCGGACACTTTTGGCAAGCCTCGATCCTAAAGAGGTATTCACACAATGAGCGAACAAATCAAGCACATTACCGACGCATCGTTCGAGCAGGACGTCGTCAAGTCCGACAAGCCGGTGCTGCTCGACTTCTGGGCCGAGTGGTGTGGTCCCTGCAAGATGATTGCGCCGATTCTCGACGAGGTCGCGAAGGATTACGGCGACCGTCTGCAGATCGCGAAGATCAACGTGGACGAACATCAATCGACGCCGGTCAAGTTCGGCGTGCGCGGCATTCCGACGTTGATCCTCTTCAAGAACGGTGCCGTTGCGGCACAAAAGGTAGGGGCGCTGTCGAAGTCCCAGCTCACCGCGTTCCTCGACAGCCACCTCTAAGCGCCTGATACGCGCGTTGCGCGAGTCATTGCGCGTGTTGTCAGCCGGCAACACGCGCAATGACAACATGTCCGTCTGCCGCGCAGGCGGATTTTCGCGTGTGCTATGCTAGAATCAATAAGGCGTCGGACAGGCGCCTAAGTCCTTGAGCGGTTCCGCTCACCCTCCTCCCATATTTCATTTCGTCGCATTCCTCCCCGACGGGTTCTCCGTATGCATTTATCCGAGCTCAAGTCCCTGCACGTGTCCGAACTGATCGAGATGGCCAATGGCCTCGAGATCGAAGCGGCGAACCGCCTGCGCAAGCAGGAACTCATGTTCGCGATTCTCAAGAAGCGCGCCAAGACGGGCGAAACGATTTTCGGCGACGGCACGCTCGAGGTGCTGCCGGACGGCTTCGGTTTCCTGCGCTCGCCGGAAACCTCGTACCTCGCGAGCACGGACGACATCTACATCAGCCCGTCGCAGATCCGCCGCTTCAACCTGCACACCGGGGACACCATCGAAGGGGAAGTGCGTACACCGAAAGACGGCGAACGCTACTTTGCGCTCGTGAAGGTGGACAAGGTCAACGGTCAGCCGCCCGAGGCCTCCAAACACAAGATCATGTTCGAGAACCTCACGCCGCTGCACCCGAACAAGGTGCTGCTGCTCGAACGCGAAATGCGCGGTGAGGAGAACGTAACGGGCCGCATCATCGACATGATCGCACCCATCGGCAAGGGTCAGCGCGGCCTTCTGGTTGCCTCGCCTAAGTCAGGCAAGACGGTGATGCTTCAGCACATCGCGCACGCGATCAAGCAGAACCATCCGGACGTCGTGCTGTTCGTGCTGTTGATCGACGAGCGCCCCGAGGAAGTGACGGAAATGCAGCGTTCGGTGGCGGGCGAAGTGATCGCCTCCACGTTCGACGAACCGGCCGCGCGCCACGTGCAGGTCGCCGAAATGGTGATCGAGAAGGCCAAGCGTCTCGTCGAAATGAAGCATGACGTGGTGATTCTGCTCGACTCCATCACGCGCCTTGCACGCGCCTACAACACCGTGGTACCGGCTTCGGGCAAGGTGCTTACAGGCGGTGTCGACGCCAATGCGCTGCAACGCCCGAAGCGCTTCTTCGGCGCGGCGCGCAACATCGAGGAAGGCGGCTCGCTCACCATCATCGGCACGGCGCTCATAGAAACCGGCAGCCGCATGGACGACGTGATCTACGAAGAGTTCAAGGGCACGGGCAACATGGAAGTGCACCTGGAGCGACGCCTCGCGGAAAAGCGCGTCTATCCGTCCATCAACCTCAACAAGTCCGGTACGCGCCGCGAAGAGCTGCTGATCAAGCCGGACATCCTCCAGAAGATCTGGGTACTGCGCAAGTTCATCCACGACATGGACGAAGTCGAGGCGATGGAATTCCTGCTCGACAAGATCCGCCAGACGAAGAGCAACGCAGAGTTCTTCGAGATGATGCGGCGCGGCGGCTGATCGGCGCGCGCCTCACCTATCGCATTCCTTGAACGCCCGCCTCGCGCGGGCGTTTGCTTTTGTGTGTGCCGGCGACACGATGGCAACAATCACTGCCCGCTCGTTCCAACCTGTACGTGAACGTTCACGTTTTGCTACAATGTGGCGATCGTACACACCACGCCCGCGCGACTCCTCGCCCGGTAGCCGCCGCTCATGTCCAGCGAAATGCCTGCCCTCCTCACCGTCCGCGACGCCGCCCACCGGCTCAACGTCACGCCACGCACGCTCAAGTACTACGAGGAGCGCGGCCTCGTCACGCCCGCGCGTAGCGACGGGCGCTATCGCCTCTACAGCGAGGACGATCTCGATCGGTTCGGCCGCATCCTGAGACTGCGCTCGCTCGGCTTTTCGCTGAGCGGCATCACGGAGATGCTGAAGCGTCCGCTCGAGCCGGCTGAAGGCGGTCGGCGTCGCTACTCCAACGAGTCGCTACGCGAGATTCGTGACGGGCTCAGCCAACAGGTGGCCGCGCTGGATGCGCGCATCGACGCGGTGCGCCGCGAGCTGAAGGAAGCGCAGGCGCTCAAGACTGAACTGGTTCGCGATCTCGACTATGTCGAACGGCGTCTTGCCGGCGAGAACGCGGACGCGCTGCTCGACGAACGCCGTGCACTCGGGGCAAAACGGCGCACACCGACACCGGCACGACGATCCGCAGAAGCCGCACGCGGCACTGCGCGCAAGAGGGCCGCGGACGAGGGCCTGTAAGCCGTGACGTCCCGAGCATTCCGGCTCCCGCGATGGGACCTCGTCGGCGCGTTCGGCATAGACACGCTGCGGGGCGACTTTTTCCCGTGGGTGCTCGCCGTCGTCACGGGCCTCGACTATTTCGACAACGCGATCTTCTCGTTCTTCGCCAGCTACATCGCGGGCGGCGTCAATGCGTCGCCGGACGAACTCGTGTGGTCGTCGTCCGCCTACGCCGTCGCGGCGGTGCTCGGCATCCTGCAACAGCAATGGTGGGTGGAGCGCCTTGGCAACCGCCGCTATGTGGCCGGCTGCATGCTGCTCTACGCGTGCGGCGCCGTCGCGGCGTCGCTTGCGGAGAGTTCGGTGGAACTGGCCATTGCGCGCGGCTTTCAAGGCTATTTCATCGGGCCGATGATGGGCGCCTGCCGCATTCTCATCCAGATGAGCTTTACGCCGCGAGAGCGCCCCGCCGCAACGCGCGCCTTTCTGATCCTGATCGTGCTGTCGAGCGCACTCGCACCGCTCGCGGGCGGGCTGCTGGTGGCGAATTTCGGCTGGCGCGCGCTGTTCGCCTGCACGGCGCCCGCGGGTGTGCTGTTCGCGGGCTGCGCCCTCGTCTGCCTGCCGGACACCGGCGGCTTGCAAGCCGAAGCACGCGGCGACGCGCATTTCTGGCCCTACCTCGTCTTCGCCTTCGCGCAGGGCGCACTCCAGATCGTGATGCAGCAGTTGCGCTTCGAACTCTTCAGCGCGTCGCCTGCGCTCATCGCGCTCACCGTGGCGGGAATCGGCGCACTCGGCTGGTTTGCCTGGCATCAATGGCACCATCCGGCGCCGCTCATGCGTCTGCATGCCTTGCGCGAAAAGACGTTTCAGGTGGGCCTCGCGCTTTACGTCCTCTACTACTACGAGTCGACGGGCTTCAGTTATCTGGTCTCGCGCTTTCTCGAAAGCGGCCTCGGCTATCCCGTCGAGAACGCAGGCCGGCTCGTTGGCATGACCTCGCTGATCTCGGCGAGCGCGCTGTTCGCGTATCTGCGTTACGCGAAGCTGTTGCCGCGCAAGAAGTGGCTGATCGTCTCGGGTTTCGCCGTCGCCGCGCTCGCGGCGTTTTCAATGACGCGCATGACGCCCGACGCAAGCGAAGCGGCGCTCGTGGCGCCGCTGCTCCTGCGCGGTCTGCTGCTGCTCTTCATCGTGCTGCCGGTGGCCAATCTCACGTTTAGAATATTCGCCATCGACGAATTCACGCACGGCTACCGGCTGAAGAACATCGTGAGGCAACTCACGATTTCGTTCGCCACCACGTCGGTCATCGTCGTCGAGCGGCATCGCGACGCGTTGCATCGCACACGGCTCGCGGAAGTCGCCACGCCGTTCAACCCGCTTTTTCGCGATGCGCTCGGTGCGCTGACACAAGCCTTCGAATCGGCCGGCCGCACGGCAGGCGAAGCGCACACGCTTGCCGTAGCGGAAGTGGGCCGGCTCGTCGTACGGCAGGCGAGCTTCCTCACGTCGCTGGACGGGTTTTACTTCCTGATCGGCGTGGCCGTGTGCGGCGGACTCTTCGCGGCGTGGCAAAAGCAGATCGACTAAACCAACCGTTACAGCACCGACCGGACAAGCCCACCCGATGCTTTCGAAATTCACGCAATGGCTGGACACGCGCCGCCGCGATCGCGCACTGCGCACGCATGCCATTTCCGACGCGCTGTGGCGCAAGACGCTCGACGGGCTCCCCTTCCTCTCGCATCTCGACGCGGCGGACCTCGAACGGCTGCGCGAACTGACAAGCCTCTTCCTTGCCCAGAAAGAGTTTTCCACGGCGCACGACCTCGAACTCACCGACGAAATGACGGTCGCCATCGCGGCCCAGGCGTCGCTGCCGGTGCTGAACCTGAGCCTCGACCTGTATCGCGGCTGGGTGGGCGTGATCGTGTATCCGGGCGAGTTCGTCATCCGCAAGACGGTGGAGGACGAAGCCGGCATCGTCCACGAAGTCGAGCACGACGCGAGCGGCGAGGCCTGGGAAGGCGGTCCCGTGATTCTTTCGTGGGAAGACGCGCAGATGACGGACGGCGCCGACGCCTACAACGTCGTGATCCACGAGTTCGCGCACAAGATCGACATGCTGACCGGCGAGGCCGACGGCCACCCGCCTCTCTTCAGACGCTGGCACGCGCCGCTCGACGCGCAGGCGTGGTCCGATGTCTTCGACCACGCCTACGACCAGTTTTGCGCAAAGGTGGACGCGGTGCCCGAGCGGCGCTGGGCGCGCTTCGAGCGCGATTCGCTGATCGATCCTTATGCGTCGGACCATCCGTCGGAGTTTTTCGCCGTCTGTAGCGAGGCCCTCTTCGTCAAACCGAAGGCGTTCGAGGCCGAGTATCCCGAGCTTTACCGGCTGCTCGCGCGCTATTACCGGCAGGATCCGGCGAAGGTGGGCGCGCTGGAGGCACGGTGAGGCGTCCGAAAGCCCGGCCCGCGCGCGACTGGCCGCCAAAAAAGTCGCCAAGCATCTGATTTTCTGGCATAATCGCCGCTTTTCGACCTTAGGCAAGTGGCTCGCGCCGAACTGCCGGCGATCGGGAATGCCGAAGCACGGCGCCTCGTCGCGGCACGCGGGTTGGCTACCGCCAGACTAAAGGAAAGACCATGAAGAAAGGCATTCATCCGGATTACCGCGAAGTTCTGTTCATCGACGTGTCGAACGACTTCCGTTTCGTGACGCGCTCCACCATCCAGACGCGCGAAACCGCCGAGTTCAACGGCAAGACCTACCCGCTTGCGAAGATCGAAGTGTCCTCGGAATCGCACCCGTTCTACACGGGTCAGCAAAAGATCATGGACACGGCCGGCCGCGTCGAGAAGTTCAACAAGAAGTTCGGTTCGCGCGCCACGGGCAAGGTCGCCAAGTAAGCGAAGCAGGATCGCCTGCGATGCCGGCTCTTACCGCCGGGTCCGAACCGCAAAAGGGCAGCGCACGCTGCCCTTTTTTGTCGTCGGGCGGTTTTGTCTTACCGCTGCCTTACCGGTGCCCTTACCTCGTGTTGAGCGGCACCGCGCATCACCTGCACCACCGTGACGCACGCGGGCAGCCCCGACTACAATGCCGGATGCTCGCGCGAGGCGGCCTGCTGCGCTCGCCTTCATCGACGCTGTCCCGTCAGCCGGGCCTGCCTCTGTTGCCGTCGTTGTCCCTTCCCGGCGGGTCGGCCCGTTCGTCACCGGCCCGGGCGCCCATCCAATCACCGCACACTGCATGAAGCCTGTCGTCCGTCTCACCGCTTCCGCCACGAGCGCCCTGCCGCGCTGGCTGCTGCTCACCATTTGCATCGTCTACGCGTCTTTCGGGCTCTTCGGGCGCGATCCGTGGAAGAACGAGGACGCGGCGGGCTTCGGCGTGATGTGGACGATGGCCAACGGCACCGCGCACGACTGGCTCCTGCCCAACCTCGTCGGCAAGTACATCACCTCGGAAGGTCCCGTCGGCTACTGGCTGGGCGCGGCGGCCATCCGCGCGCTCGCGCCCTGGGTCGATGCGAGCAACGCCTCGCGGGTCTTCACGGGGCTGCTCTTCTGCGCCGCCTGTGCCTTCGTGTGGTACGCGGCCTACCTGCTCGGCCGGCGCGCCGAGGTTCAGCCGTTCAAATATGCGTTCGGCGGCGAGCCCGAGCCGCGCGACTACGGGCGCACCCTCGCCGACGGCGCACTGCTGATCCTGCTCGGCTGCTTCGGCCTTGCCGAACGCGGCCACGAAACCACGCCGCAGATCGCCCAGTTCGTCTGCGTGGCGATGCTCGTGTACGGCCTCGTGCGTGCCATCGACAAGCCCATCCAGGGTTCGCTCTGGTGGGGGCTCGCGATGGGCCTCGTCGCCGTGACGAGCAACCCCGTGCTGGTGGGCGCACTCCTCATCGGCACCTTCGCGATGGCCGTCATCGCGCCGGAGGTGCGCACGCGCTGGCTGCTGCTCGCGGGCCTGCCTCTCGCGCTCGTGATCGCGTTTTCGTGGCCCATCGCCGCGCTGCAGCGCTTCCCCGACGACGCCGTCTGGTTCCTGAACCAGTGGGTGCGCGGCAGCATCAACGCGTTCGCCGGTCCGCCGGGCTCGGCGCTGCGTTACGCCGCCAAGAACCTGCCGCTCTTCACGTGGCCCGCGTGGCCGCTCGCCATCTGGGCCTGGTTCAGCTGGGCGGGCCTGCGCCGAGCGCCGCATGTGGCAATTCCGCTTTCCGTGATCGCGCCGCTCATCGTGCTGGTGGTACTGCAGAGCCATCAATCGAACCGGCTCTACATGCTGCTGCTGCCCGCGCTCGCCGTGTTCGCGGCGTTCGCCCTGCCCACGCTCAAGCGCGGCGCGATCAACGCCATCGACTGGTTCGCGGTGCTGAGCTTCACCATCGTCGGCACGATGGTCTGGCTGGTCTGGATCGCCGCGTTGACGGGCTTCCCCGCGCCGCTCGCGCGCAACCTCGCGCGCTACGCGCCAGGCTTCACGCCCGAGTTCAAGATTCTCTCGTTCGTCTGCGCCGTGGCCGTCACGCTGTGCTGGTTCGTGCTCGTGCAATGGCGCGTGGCGCGGCATCCCAAGGTGCTGTGGCGCAGCGTCGTGCTGACGAGCGGCGGCACCACGCTCATGTGGGTGCTGCTGATGACACTGTGGCTGCCGGTCGTCAACTACAGCCGGACCTACAAGGACGTCGCCGAGCAGATCGCCGCCCATCTTCCCGCCGACTACAACTGCATCTCGCCGGCACGGCTCGGCGATGCCCAGATCGCCACCTTCGCCTATTTCGGCGACATGCATTTTTCGTTCGACGAAGACTGCGACGTGATCCTGCGTCAGGACTCGCAGGACTTCGGCGCGCCGAGCTCGATGTCGGACTTTGTCTGGAAGCTCGTCTGGGAAGGCCGGCGCGCGGCGGACCGCGACGAACGCTTCCGGCTTTATGTCCGCATCGACCGTCCGAAGCCGCCTGTCACGCGCCGCACCTGGCACAAGCGCCACAAATAGGATGAGCTCGACGATCCAGTTGCACAGCCTGCGTGCCGACGCACGCCGCATCGCCGCCCTCGCCTGGCCGGTGCTGATCGGCCAGCTCGCCATCATCGCGTTCGGTGTGATCGACACGGCGATGGTGGGCCGCTACTCCGCCACCGACCTCGCGGCGCTGGGGCTCGGGTCGTCGATCTACATTTCGGTCTTCATCGGACTCACGGGCATTCTGACCGCGCTGCAACCCGTCGCGGCACAGCTCTACGGCGCCCGACGCGAAGCCGAAATCGGCGAGGAAGTGCGCCAGGCACTGTGGCTTGCGCTGGCGCTGACGGTGGCCGGCTTCGCGATCCTGTACTTTCCCGGCCCGCTGCTCGATCTCGCCCATGCGCCCGCGGCGCTGCGCGAGCGCACCGAGGGCTACCTCAAGATTCTCTCGTTCGGACTGCCGGCGAGCCTCGCGTTTCGCGTCTACAGTTCGCTCACGAACGCGGTGGGCCAGCCGCGCCTCGTGATGATTCTCCAGGTCGGTGCGCTGATCCTGAAGGTGCCGCTCAACACGTGGTTCATCTTCGGCGGGCTGGGCGTACCCCCGCTGGGCGGCCCCGGCTGCGCGCTCGCGAGCACGCTCATCAACTGGATGCTCGCCGCGGTCGGCATGCTGCTGATGACGCGGCTCGACGTGTTTTTGCCCTTCGGCATCTTCAAGCGATTCTGCTGGCCGGTATGGCGGCGCCAGGCCGAGCTGCTCAAGCTCGGCATTCCGATGGGACTCTCGTACCTGATCGAGGTGACCTCGTACACGTTCATGGCGCTTTTCATCGCGCGCTTCGGCACCACGACGCTGGCGGGCCACCAGATCGCGGGCAACGTCGGCGCGGTGCTGTACATGACGCCGCTTTCCATCGGCATCGCGACGTCCACGCTCGTGGCCCAGGCGCTGGGCGGCCAGCGCCATGCGGACGCCCGCGCGCTCGCGCGCCACGGCATCACGATGGCGGCGGCCATCGCGTTGTGCTACGGCGCCATCGTGCTCGCGCTGCGGCCCGTCATCATCGGCGGATATACGCCGGACCCGGCCGTCGTAGCCGCGGCCATGCCGCTCGTGCTGATCGTGGCGTGCTATCACTTCTTCGATGCCATCCAGGTGACGACGGCCTTCGTGCTGCGCGCCTACAAGGTCGTGGTGATCCCCACGGTGATCTATGCGGTCGTGCTGTGGGGCGTGGGTCTCTGCGGCGGCTATGCGCTCGGCTTCAACGTGGGCGGTGTAGCGCCCGCGTGGCTCACGGGCGCCCGAGGTTTCTGGTTCGCGAACATGGCGAGCCTGATGGTGGCGGGTGCGGGGCTGCTCGTTTATCTGCGCGGGGTCAGTACGCGGTATTTGCGCGAGGAAGGCTGAGCGGCGCGCGGCAAGGCGCGTCGTTACGCGCGCCGCCCGGCGATCACGCCGCCTGAGCGGCTTGCGCGACCGTCTTCGCCTCCCGCTCGCGTCGCGTGAAAACCTCGTGCGCAGCGAACAGCGCATTGAGCGCCGCAGGAAAGCCGGCATAGAGCGCCATCTGCATGAACACCTCGACAATCTCGTCGCGCGTGCAGCCGACGTTCAGCGCCGCCTCGATATGCACCTTGAGCTGCGGCTGGGCATGTCCAATGGCCGCCAGCGCGGCGATCGTCGCGATCTCGCGCGACTTCAGATCGAGCTGCGGCCGGCTGTAGATGTCGCCGAAGCCAAACTCGATCAACAGCCGCCCGAAGTCGGGCGCAACCGGCGCGAGCGCCTCGATCACGCGCTCTCCCACCTCGCCGTCGATCTCCTTCAGCTTGTTCCAGCCTCGCGTGTAGCGGTCGTCGTGTGCGTATTGCATGGCGTGTCCTTTCCTGGTCAGTGATCAGTTGCCTGATTGGCGTGCCGTCGTGGCGACGGCGTCCTCGCCCCCGGAGGATGCTTGCGGCATAGCGCCGCGGCCTATCCGCTGGAGGTTCTGCGTCATGTGACTTTCCGCCCGCCATTGCGCTTCTCGTTGCCCTCGCCTTTTCCGGCTTGCTGGGCGTGCCGCTCGGCCTCCTCGTAAAACCCGATCTTGGCGGTGATCGTTTCGAGGTTTGTCTGCAAGTCGGCGATGCGCGCGAGCACGGCCTCGCGATGCGCTTCCAGCATCTCGCGACGTGCCCCGATCGATACGTTGCCCTGGCTGCGCAGCGCCGCAAACGCCTGCATGCCGGCAATGGACATGCCCGTCGCCTTCAGACGCATCACGAATTGCAGCCAGTCGAGATCGGCCGGCGAATACAGGCGATGCCCGGCCGCGGTACGCCCCACGGGACGCAACAGACCGGCCTGCTCGTAGTAACGCAGCGTGTGCGTGGAGACGCCCAGTTGCGCGGCGACTTCTCCAATGTTCAGCGGTTTCGACATGACGGAACTCAGGTTAAGACTTCGAGTGCACTCCAGGTCAAGCGCGGCGTGACGCCGGCCTGAACATAGATGGCGGACATCGTAATGGTCTGACGCAAAAGGTTAAAGAATGTGAGGCGACATTTACTTCGCGGGGCCGGGTCGGTATAAATCGGGGCCGTCCCACCCAATAGGACTAGCCAATTGTCCTATGCTGGAAGCACAGCGGCTCGTCACAGAGCGTCGTCCGTTCCGGCTTCCCGTCTTGCCATCAATGGAGTGATTGCCATGCTGAAGAAGCTGTTCATGCTGTGCCTCGCCGTCGGCCTGTCGCTGTCCGCAGCGCTTGCCGCGGCAGTCGAGGTCAACACCGCCGACGAGGCCGCCCTCGAATCGGTGAAGGGCATCGGCCCGGTCCACGCCAGGGCGATCATCGACGAGCGGACGAAGAACGGTCCGTTCAAGGACGCCGACGATCTGGCGGCACGGGTGAAGGGTATCGGCCAGAAGTCGGTGATCAATCTCGAAGCGGCCGGCCTGACGATCAACGGCTCGTCGGCGCCGCCTGCCGGCAAGGTCGCATCGAAGAAGAGCACGGAATCCGCTGCAAAAACGACTGCGCCCTCAGCGTCTGCCACCACGGCGACCACGGCTCCGGCCGCGACGACTTCGACGGTGCCCGCCGCACCGTCCACTGCACCGGCACCCGGCAAGGCGACGACGTCCATGACGCCGGCCGCCCCGTCCGTGTCGACCGCCCCGGCCAAGCAGGCAGCGTCGACCGGTACTGCGCCTGCCAGGACAACGGCAACCACCGCTGCAACCATGGCAACCACCGCGCCGGCAGCCAGCTCGGCCGCTGTGAGCGCAGCATCCGGCGCCAAGGCCACGAAATCGAAGAAGAGCAAAAAGGCTGCGGCCGCCGAACAGGCGTCCGCTGCTTCAGCTCCCGCTGCGGCACCGGCCACGACCGCAGCGAGCGCGCCGGCTGAAGCGTCGGGCACGAAAGCCGGCAAGACGAAGAAGTCCAAAAAGAGCAAGGCGGCATCGGCCGCTTCGGGCGCCTGACGGGCGCCCGTCCGTAAGCACCCGCCGGTTGCCGCGATCAGGCGTCGCGCGAATGCACGGCGTCTTCCCCCTGTCGGCGTGACGACGTTGCGCCCTTTTCAAGAGAAATTGCCATGAGCCTACTCGATTCCCTCGGTTCCCTCCTCGGCCAGTCGTCTTCGGGCGGCGGCGCACAACAGGCGCTCATCGCAGCCGCGCTCGAGTACGTCAACAACCAGCCCGGCGGGCTGATGGGCCTCGTCCAGAAATTCGAACAGGGCGGCGCGGGCGGCGTCATCCAGTCGTGGATCAGCAACGGCGAGAACCAGCCTATCTCGTCCGAGCAGTTGCAGAACGTGCTGGGCTCGGACGCCGTCTCCGGCCTCGCGCAGAAAGTTGGCATGCAGCCGGATCAGGTCAGCGGCCTGCTCTCACAAGTGCTGCCCCACGTGATTAACGCCGCGACGCCCGAAGGCCAGGTGCCGGCCGGCGGCACGCTCAACGCCGACACGGTGCTCGGCACGCTGGGCGGCCTCGCGTCGCTGTTCGGCAAGGCGTGAAGCCGTCCATGTCCGCGGTCCGCTGATCTGCGGATCACGCACACATGAAAAAGGGCAACGAATCGCTTCCTTGCCCTTTTTTCTTGCCTTACCGTGGCCGTTCACCGGCGCACGGCTTCCATCAGTGGACGACCCGTTCGAACACGAACTTGCCGTTTTCCACGTCGACCGGAATCACGTCCTTCGGACCGAACTTGCCCGCGAGAATGAGCTTCGCGACCGGATTCTCGATTTCCTGCTGGATCGCGCGCTTGAGGGGCCGCGCGCCGAACAGCGGGTCGTAGCCCACCTTGCCGATCTGATCGAGCGCTTCGTCCGACACCACGAGCTGCATATCGAGCTTCGCGAGCCGCTCGTGCAGCCGCTCCAGCTGGATCTTCGCAATCGACTGGATGTTCGACCGGTCGAGCGCGTGGAACACCACCACTTCGTCGATACGGTTCAGGAACTCGGGCCGGAAGTGCTGCTTGACCTCGCCCCACACCGCGTCTTTCACCGCTTCCTGCGGCTCGCCGGACATCGCCTGGATCAGGTGCGAGCCGAGGTTCGACGTCATCACGATCACCGTGTTCTTGAAGTCGACGGTACGGCCCTGGCCATCGGTCATGCGGCCGTCGTCCAACACCTGCAGCAGCACGTTGAACACGTCCGGATGCGCCTTCTCGATTTCGTCGAGCAGGATCACGCTATACGGCTTGCGGCGCACGGCTTCCGTGAGGTAGCCGCCCTCCTCGTAGCCCACGTAGCCGGGCGGCGCGCCGATCAGCCGCGCAACGCTGTGCTTTTCCATGAACTCGCTCATGTCGATGCGGATAAGATGCTCCTCCGAATCGAACAGGAACGACGCCAGCGCCTTGCACAGCTCGGTCTTGCCCACGCCGGTCGGACCGAGGAACAGGAACGAGCCATACGGCCGGTTCGGATCCGCAAGACCCGCACGCGAGCGGCGGATCGCATCGGCAACCGCGGTGATCGCCTCGTCCTGCCCGACCACACGCTCATGCAGCTTCGCCTCGATCTGCAGCAGCTTTTCGCGCTCGCCCTGCATCATCCGCGAAACGGGAATGCCCGTGGCGCGCGAAACCACTTCCGCGATTTCCTCCGCGCCCACCTGGGTACGCAAAAGGCGCGGTCGGCTCGGGTTGTGCTGCTCTTTCGCTTCTGCCTGCGTCACCTGCTTCAGCTGGGCTTCGAGTTGCGGCAGCTTGCCGTACTGCAATTCCGCGACCTTCTCGAGCTTGCCCTCGCGTTGCAGGCGCGCGATGTCGGCGCGCGTGCGCTCGATTTCTTCCTTCAGCTGCGCACTGCCCTGCACCGCGGCCTTCTCGGCGGTCCAGATTTCTTCGAGGTCCGAATATTCGCGGTTGAGCCGGTCGATTTCCTCCTCGATCAGTTGCAGACGCTTCTGCGAGGCCTCGTCCTTCTCCTTCTTGACGGCTTCGCGCTCGATCTTCAGCTGGATCAGGCGCCGGTCCAGACGGTCCATCTCCTCGGGCTTCGAGTCGATTTCCATCTTGATCTTCGACGCCGCTTCGTCGATCAGGTCGATCGCCTTATCCGGCAGGAAGCGGTCCGTGATGTAGCGATGCGAAAGCTCCGCGGCCGCGACGATGGCGGGGTCGGTAATCTCGACGCCGTGATGCAGCTCGTACTTCTCCTGCAGACCGCGCAGGATCGCAATGGTGGCCTCGACCGTCGGCTCGTCCACGAGCACCTTCTGGAAGCGGCGTTCTAGCGCCGCGTCCTTCTCGATGTACTTGCGGTACTCGTCGAGCGTCGTGGCGCCGATGCAGTGCAGTTCACCGCGCGAAAGCGCGGGCTTCAGCATGTTGCCGGCGTCCATCGCACCTTCGGCCTTGCCCGCGCCCACCATGGTGTGAATCTCGTCGATGAAGACGATGGTCTGGCCTTCGTCTTTGGCGATGTCGTTGAGCACGGCCTTCAGCCGCTCTTCGAACTCGCCGCGGTACTTCGCGCCCGCGAGCAGCGCCGCCATGTCGAGCGAGAGCACACGCTTGCCCTTGAGCGTCTCCGGCACTTCGCCGTTGACGATGCGCTGCGCGAGCCCTTCCACGATCGCGGTCTTGCCCACGCCTGGCTCGCCGATCAGTACCGGGTTGTTCTTCGTGCGGCGCTGCAGGATCTGGATGGAACGGCGAATCTCGTCGTCGCGGCCGATCACAGGGTCGAGCTTGCCGGCACGGGCGCGCTCGGTCAGGTCGACGGTGTACTTCTTCAGCGCTTCGCGCTGGCTCTCCGCGTCCTGGCTGTGAACCTGCGCACCGCCGCGCACGGCTGCAATCGCCGCTTCGAGCGCCTTGCGCGTGAGGCCGTGCTGGCGCGCGATGCGGCCGGCTTCGCCCTTGTCGTCGGCCACGGCGAGCAGGAACATCTCGCTCGCGATGTAAGTGTCGTTGAGCTTCTGCGCTTCCTTGTCGGCCTGATTGAGGAGGCCAAGCAGGTCGCGGCCGATCTGCACGTTGCCGTCCGTGCCCTGCACCTGCGGCAGCCGCGTGATGGCGTCGTTGAGCGCGGCCTGCAGCGCCTGGACGTGCACGCCCGTGCGCGAGAGCAACGAGCGCGCTGAACCGTCTTCCTGTGCGACGAGCGCCGCCAGCAGGTGAAGCGGCTCGATGTACTGGTTGTCGTGGCCGACCGCGAGGCTCTGCGCGTCCGACAGGGCTTCCTGAAACTTGGTGGTGAGTTTGTCGATTCTCATTGATGAACGCTCCAATTCTGACTGTCACCAAAATGAGGCGCTTCAGGCCGGTTTCAAGGCACTTTTCGCATGCTTTTGCACGCCGCGGCACGTTTTTGCGAAAAGCGACGCGCGCTGAACCGTCCTGCGCCGAGGGTCTGCCACACAGTGCTCTCGCTGGGCGGGACGGTGTTGACGAGTATCAAACGGTGCCGGAACCGGGCACCTGAACGGAGCGTGAGAAGGAAGCGGCTGAGGCGGGCGCGCCTCAGACCGGGTCGGCAGAGGCCTGCACGAGCGGGACGGCAACCGGGATGCCGAGCAGCGCGGCAAGCTTGCCCGGCGGCTCGACGAGTTCGGCCACCGTGTGGCGGTCCAGCTCGGCGAAGAACGCGCTGCGCGCTGCTTCGAGCACCTGCTTGAGGCGGCATTGCGGGTCGATCACGCAGCCGCGCCGCTCGCCTTTGCTGTCCGGAAAGCAGCCCACCAGCGCGAAATCGGTTTCGGTCGCACGAATGATCTCGCCCACCGTGAGCGCGCGCGAGGTGGGCGCGAGCCGCAGCCCGCCATTGCGCCCGCGCACCGTCTCCACCCAGCCGAGTTCGCCGAGTTGCTGCACCACCTTCATCAGATGATTCTTCGAAACGCCGTAGGCGTCCGAAATTTCCTGGATGGTCGAAAGTCCCTCGTCGCGGGCCGCCAGGTACAGGATGACGCGCAGCGAGTAGTCGGTATAGTCAGTGAGTCTCATGGCAACGGGCTGGCCTTCGACGCGCATGTCGCGCAAAAGACCTTGTCGGTTTTGGGGTTGCGGCAATCATAACGGCACCATAACATGCGCCATCGATGCACGTTTTAGATCGGAACGTCAGTTATTGTCCTTCAGTTTCGCAAGTTGCGGAGCCCTTGATCATTCATCGGGCATATATCCGGCTGTGGCCGAACCGGCCCGCTTCCGCACCTTGTCTCACCACCACTACGTTTCATGACGCCGTCCGCTTCACTTTCTGGCCCTGCCGCTCCGGCTGCGCGCCACGCCGAACCCACCGCCGAAAACATTCGCGAACTGGTCTACGCGTTCTACGACCGCGTGCGCGCGGACCCGCTTCTCGGCCCCGTGTTCGACACCGCGCTCGCGGGCCGCTGGGACACCCATTTGCCGAAGATGTGCACGTTCTGGGCGAGCCTCGTGCTCGGCGAGAAGGGCTACCGCGGCAACGTCCAGCAAGCGCACGAGCCGCTGCCGGGCGTGGAGCCGAAACACTTCAGCCAATGGCTCTACCTGTTTCTCGATACCGTGGAAGCGCGCTACGAACCGGCTGCCGCCGTCCGTTTCATGGAACCTGCGCTGCGTATCGCGCAGAGCCTGCAACTGAGCCGCTTTGGCTGGGACTACGTGATTCCGCCGGAGCAGCAGGCACTGCTCGAGCGCATTGCGCCGCGCCGTGCGGCCCGTGGCGAAGGCCACGACAAGCCGAATGCAAAGGCAGGCGAACCCTTCCCCGCGAAGATCGTCGGACGTCGAGCCGACGCGCCGTAAAACTGCGTCGCAGGACGGCGGCGCCAGACGACTACTTCATCGCGTTGCCCGACTCGATACCCCAACGCGCAAGCGCTGCGTCGTCCGACTCGCGTGCATCCACCCAGCGCTCGCCCGCCGCGGTCTTTTCCTTCTTCCAGAACGGCGCCTGGGTCTTCAGATAATCCATCACGAACTCGCACGAGGCGAACGCATCGCCGCGATGCGCGGAAGTAGTCGCCACGAGCACGATCTGGTCGAGCGGGTAAAGCTTCCCCACGCGATGGACGATCAGCACCTCGACACCCGGCCAGCGGCCGCGGGCCGCGTCGACGATATCGGTCAGCGCCTTTTCCGTCATGCCCGGATAGTGTTCGAGTTCCATCGCTTCGACACCGCTGCCCTCGTTGAGGTCGCGCACGGTGCCGACAAAACAGGCCACCGCGCCGATGCGCGGATTCTGCGCGCGCAGCGCCGCCACCTCGATGGAGAGGTCGAAGTCTTCGGTCTGGACGCGTACGGTCATGGCGTACCTCCTGCGTGTGCGGAACGGGCTCAGCCGCCCGTGACGGGCGGGAAGAACGCCACTTCGCAACCGTCGGTGACGCGCGTGCCGGCGTCGGTCATCACGTGGTTGCAGGCCATGCGCAGCGCGCGCCCTTCGGCGAGCGTGTCGGTCCAGACGCCGCCGCGCGCGCGCAGCCAGTCGCGCACGTCGCCGACGGTCGCGATGCCGTCCGGCACCTCGACGGATTCGTGCGCCACGCCCAACGCCTCACGCACGCTTGCGAAAAATTTCAACTGGATCTTCATGTGATCTTCATGTGACCGGGAGACGCCAACCCTGCACCGTAGAGCCGGGCGCCCGCGTCGTCAGTAGAGCAGTTCGGAAAATGGCAGGAAGCGCACCGTCTCGCCCGCGCTGATCGCGTGATTCGGCGGGTTGTCGATGAGTCCGTCGCCCCACACCGTCGATGTCAGCACGGCCGAACTCTGGTTTGCAAAGAGGTCGAGTCCGCCCGCCGCGTTGACGCGCGCGCGCAAAAACTCGTTGCGGCGATCCGCCTTCGGCTGCGTGAAATCGGCGCGCAGCGACAACGCGCGCGGCGCGACCTGCTTCACGCCCGCGAGGCGCAGCACGAACGGTCGCACGAACAGCAGGAACGTGACGAAGCTCGAAACAGGATTGCCGGGCAGGCCGATGAAGAACGTCCCGTCGGCGTCGCCGTGAGCGCCGGTGTTCTCGCCGCGCCGCACGGCGCCGAATGCCAGCGGCTTGCCCGGCTTCATCGCGATCTGCCACATCGAGAGTCGCCCTTCGGCTTCCACGGCGGGCTTCACGTGATCTTCCTCGCCCACGGAGACCCCGCCGCACGTGAGGATCAGATCGTGCTCGCGCGCAGCATCGCGCAACGTGGCTCGTGTCGCGTCGAGGCGGTCGGGCACGATGCCGAAGTCCGACACCTCGCAGCCCAGGTTTTCGAGCAGTCCGCGCAGCGTAAAGCGATTGGAGTTGTAGATCGCGCCGGGGCGCAGCGGCTCGCCGGGCATCGTCAGCTCGTCGCCGGTGAAGAACACGGCCACCTTGAGCCGGCGCACGACAGCGAGTTCGGCGCAACCCACCGAGGCCGCCAGCCCCAGCGACTGCGGCGTGAGCCGCGTGCCGGCGGGCAGGATGACGGAGCCGCGGCGGATGTCGGCGCCCTGGGCGGTAATCCATTCGCCGGCCCTGGGCGTGTGCAGCAGCGCGACTTCATCGCCGGTGGGCTCGGCCTGCTCCTGCATCACGATGGCGTCAGCGCCGGGCGGCACGGTCGCGCCCGTGAAGATGCGCGCCACCGTGCCGGGCTCGAGCGGCTGCGGCGCGTGCCCCGCGGGAATGCGCTGCGACACGCGCAAGCGAGCCGTGCCGTGCGCGAGGTCGGCCACGCGCATGGCGTAGCCGTCCATCGCGCTGGTGTCCATGGGCGGGACGTCGAGCGGCGACACCACGTCGGCCGCCAGCACGCGATTGAGCGCATCGAGCGTGGGCAGCGTTTCGATGCCGCCGAGCGGCCGGGCCGCGGCAAGCAGCGTGGCGAGCGCGTCGGCCGTCGAAAGCATGGGAGGACGCGCGCCGACTGCAGGCTGCGGCGCGGGAGGCGTGGAAGACGGGAAAGCGGGCGTGGACATCGGGCGGGTTCGGATGGCTCGGACGACAGATCGAATCATTGTAGCGGTGCGCCCTGCCGCGTGCGCGGCGAGCGGCCAAGGCCCTTCACCTCTTCGGCCACAGCCGCTCTGAACCAACGCTTAATGGCCACACTGAGCGACCATCGAGTAGAGCCTCATTCGCCCGTGTGCGCGGCGATGAAGTCCTTCACGCGCTGCGCGTCGGCCGGCAGCACGTCGAACCGTTGCGGCAACGCTTCGAGCCCCACGAACGCGGCCGGACGCTGCGGCTCGCGCTGCAGCGCCTCGCGAATGGTCTCGCCGAATTTGACCGGCTGCGCCGTCTCCAGCACGATCATCGGCACGCCCGGCTGCAGATGCTCGCGCGCCACCTTGACGCCGTCGGCGGTGTGCGTGTCGATCATCGTTTCGTAGCGCGAGAACACGTCGCGGATGGTCGCGATGCGGTCTGCGTGCGTGCTGCGGCCGGACACGAAGCCGAACTCGCGCACGCGCACGAAGTCGCCGCTCGCGGCGAGGTCGAAGCCGCCCTTCTCTTCCACGTCGCGGAACAACTGAACCACGCGCGCCGGGTCGCGGCCCAGCAGGTCGTAGACGAAGCGCTCGAAGTTCGATGCCTTCGAGATGTCCATGCTCGGGCTGCTCGTATGCCACGTTTCGGCCGCTTTGCGCACGCGGTAGACGCCCGTGCGGAAGAACTCGTCGAGCACGTCGTTCTCGTTGGTGGCCACGACGAGCTGCTCGATGGGCAGGCCCATCATGCGCGCGATGTGGCCCGCGCAGACGTTGCCGAAGTTGCCCGAGGGCACCGTGAACGACACGCGTTCGTCGTTCGACTTCGTGGCCGCGAAATAGCCCGCGAAGTAGTAGACGACCTGCGCCACGACACGCGCCCAGTTGATCGAGTTCACCGTGCCGATCTTGTGCTTCGCCTTGAACGCGTGGTCGTTCGACACGGCCTTCACGATGTCCTGGCAGTCGTCGAACACGCCTTCCACCGCAAGGTTGAAAATGTTCGGGTCCTGCAGGCTGTACATCTGCGCCGTCTGGAAGGCGCTCATCTTGCCGTGCGGCGAGAGCATAAAGACGCGCACGCCGGCCTTGCCGCGCATCGCGTACTCAGCGGCGCTGCCGGTGTCGCCCGAAGTGGCGCCGAGAATGTTCAGCGTCTCGCCCGTGCGCGCAAGCGTGTACTCGAACAGGTTGCCGAGCAGTTGCATCGCCATGTCCTTGAAGGCGAGCGTGGGCCCGTTCGAGAGTTCGAGCAGCGCGAGCGGCGTGCCGTTTTCTATGCCGAGCTGGCGCAGCGGCGTGATGCGCGCGGCGTCTTCGCCGTCGCGCACGTTGCAGTACGTCTGCGCCGTGTAGGTGCGCCGCGTGAGCGCGCGCAGGTCGTCGTGGGCGATGTCGTCGGCGAATTTCGCAAGCACCTCGAACGCGAGATCCGCGTACGAAAGCGTGCGCCAGCGCGCGAGTTCCTCTGCGGTGACGCGCGGATACTCGCGCGGCAGATAGAGCCCGCCGTCTTTCGCGAGGCCGCCGAGCAGGATGTCGGAGAAGGAGTGACGCTCGCCGGCTCCGGCGCCGCGTGTGGAAACGTAATTCATGTGCGCTTTCCTGCGTAAGTTTCTGGAGCAGTCATGGGGCCGCGCTCAATCGAGCGCTTCCATGCGCAGCTTCGTGACCTTCGACACGACGGTCGTGAGCGCCTCGATTTGCGCAATCGCGGCGTTGATGTTCTTTTCGAGCGTCTCGTGCGTGATCAGGATGATGTCGGTCTCGCCGCGGCCGCGCTCGTCCACCTGCTCCGACTCCTTCTGCAGCAGCGCGTCGATGGAGATGCCCGTGTCCGCGAGGATGCGCGTGATGTTGGCGAGCACGCCCGTCACGTCCGCCACGCGCAGGCGCAGGTAGTAGCCGCTCGTGACTTCCTCAATGGGCAGGATCGGCGTGTTCGAGAGGCTGCCCGGCTGGAACGCCAGATGCGGCACGCGATGCTCCGGGTCCGCCGTATGCAGGCGCGTCACGTCGACGAGGTCGGCGACCACGGCCGAGGCCGTGGGCTCCGCGCCCGCGCCCTTGCCGTAATAGAGCGTGGTGCCCACCGCGTCGCCGTGCACCACGACTGCGTTCATCGCGCCTTCCACGTTGGCAAGCAGACGCCGCGCCGGAATCAGCGTGGGATGCACGCGCAGTTCGATGCCGCGGTCGGTGCGGCGCGCGATGCCGAGCAGCTTGATGCGATAGCCGAGTTCCTCGGCATAGCGGATGTCGGTGGCGGAGAGCTTGCTGATGCCTTCCACGTAGGCCTTGTCGAACTGCACCGGCACGCCGAACGCAATGGCGCTCATGATGGTGGCCTTGTGCGCGGCGTCCACGCCTTCGATGTCGAAGGTCGGATCGGCCTCGGCGTAGCCCAGCGCCTGGGCACCCTTGAGCGCGGTGGCGAAGTCGACGCCGCGCTCGCGCATCTCGGAAAGAATGTAGTTCGTCGTGCCGTTGATGATGCCGGCAATGTACTGGATGCGGTTCGCCGTAAGCCCTTCGCGCAGCGCCTTGATGATGGGGATGCCGCCCGCCACCGCCGCCTCGAACGCAACCATCACGCCCTTCGCATGCGCGGCCTCGAAGATTTCCGTGCCGTGCACCGCGAGAAGCGCCTTGTTGGCCGTCACGACATGCTTGCCGTTGGCGATGGCGCGCAGCACGAGTTCGCGCGCAATGCCGGTGCCGCCGATCATTTCAGCGATGATCGAGATGGAAGGGTCGTCGACCACGGCGTTGAAGTCGTCGGTAATGTCGACCTCTCCCGCGCCGCCAATCGTGGCGAGCGCGGCCGTCGCCTTGGCGGGATTGCGCACGGCAATGCGCGTGATCTCGATGCCGCGTCCCGCACGGCGTTTGATTTCTTCCTGATTGCGGCGCAGTACCGTGAAGGTGCCGCTGCCCACCGTGCCGAAGCCCAGCAGTCCAACTTTGATCGGTTCCATGCAGCGTGTGTTTCTAAGTGCGGGTTGATATGAAAGGGAACGGGCCGGGACAAGACAGCGGCACCCGTGGTGCCCGCCTGCGCCGGCCCGGGCTCCGGCTCAGGTTGCGTGACGCTTGCGGTAGCCGTCGAGGAAACGCGCGATGCGGTTGATCGAATCGGCGAGGTCGTCGACGTTCGGCAGAAACACCACGCGGAAGTGGTCGGGCGACTTCCAGTTGAAGCCGGTGCCCTGCACGAGCAGCACGCGTTCGGCGAGCAGCAGGTCGAGAATGAACTGCTGGTCGTTTTCGATCGGATACAGCTTCGGGTCCAGCCGCGGGAACATGTAGAGCGCCGCCTGCGGCTTCACGCACGTAACGCCGGGAATCGCCGTGAGCATTTCGTGCGCGAGCTCGCGCTGGCGAAAGAGCCGGCCGCCGGGCGCGATCAGTTCGTTGATGCTCTGATAGCCGCCGAGCGCCGTCTGGATCGCGTACTGGCCCGGCACGTTCGGGCACAGCCGCATCGAGGCGAGAATGCCGAGCCCTTCGCAATAGTCCCTGGCGCGCCGGCGGTTCTCGCCGCCCAGCCCCGAGAGGAACATCCAGCCGGCGCGGTAGCCGCACGAGCGGTAGCTCTTCGAGAGACTGTTGAACGTGACCGTGAGCACGTCTTCGGACAGCGCGCCGATCGACGTGTGCTCGCGGCCGTCGTAGACGATCTTGTCGTAGACCTCGTCGGCAAAAATGATGAGGCCGTGCTGGCGCGCGATCTCGATCAGACCGAGCAGCAGGTCATCCGGATAGAGCGCGCCCGTGGGGTTGTTCGGGTTGATCACGACGATCGCGCGCGTGTTCGGCGTGATCTTCGCGCGGATGTCGTCGAGGTCGGGCAGCCACCCGTTCGCCTCGTCGCAGATGTAGTGAACGGGCGTGCCGCCCGAGAGGCTCACGCCGGCCGTCCACAGCGGATAGTCGGGCGCGGGCAGCAGCACTTCGTCGCCGTCGTTGAGGAGGGCCTGCATCGCCATCACGATCAGTTCGGAAGCGCCGTTGCCGATGTAGATGTCGTCGAGTTCGACGCCGCGCACGCCCTTCTGCTGCGCGTAATGCATGATCGCCTTGCGCGCCGAGAACACGCCCTTCGAATCCGAATAGCCCGACGAATCGGGCAGGTTCAGGATCATGTCCTGAATGATCTCGTCCGGCGCGTCGAAGCCGAACGAGGCGAGGTTGCCGATGTTCAGCTTGATGATGCGATGACCTTCCTCTTCGAGGCGCTTCGCGTGTTCGAGCACGGGCCCGCGGATGTCATAGCAGACGTTCAACAGCTTGTTGGATTTGAGAATCGGTTTCACGGCGGGCAGATGAAGCAGTTGGAGGCCAGGAATTCGTCGGGGCAATGGCTCGGTGGCGCGGCAGGCTGTCCCCGTTGCCGGACCCGGCCTCACGGCGGCGCCCCACGATGGATGGGATGGCGAGCGTGAAGCGGTGCAATGGCGCGCGATGGGAGCCTTGGCTTGGGCGTTCGCGGTCCGTGGCTTGTGGCGGGCGGCGCGCGAGGCGGGAAGCGCCGCGGGGGCGGCTAAAAAGCTATAATTTAGCGGATTTTGTCGGACTTCCGCAATGCAAGAACCGCCGCGGCGCGCCGCGAGGCCGGCCCGGGCCAGCGCGAATCGGGCTAAACAGGCCTCGACCCATCCGCTTGCCGCGCACGAGCCCCAAGGCGGCACGTCCATTGCGGCCCAGCATTGCCCCTACCCGGAACACCGATTTTGAAATTACATCAGGACTCGAGCGGCGCGCTCAATACCGTCACGGGCTACGGCGCGGACTACGTCGACATCAACCTCCAACGTCACACCGGCAGCGTCATCGTGCAGCCCGACGCACCGGTCACCGCCTGGCCCGTCTCCTCGTTCGACGCCCTCACCCCCGAACTCTTCGAACAGTTGCTTCCGCTCTTGCCCGAAGTGGTCGTGTTCGGCAGCGGCGAGCGGCTGCGCTTTCCGCACCCGCGGCTCACGGCCGTGCTGACGGGCCGCGGCATCGGCGTCGAAACGATGGACTTCAAGGCGGCCTGCCGCACCTACAACATCCTCATGGCGGAAGGCCGCAAGGTCGCGGCAGCGCTGCTGATCGAAGCCTGAGCGAGCTTGCGCGAGGTTTGGACGAGGCTTGCGGAAAACCGGCCTGCGCGGCCCGGCCGGCGCGCCCATCGCCGTTCATTTTTCCGTCCTCGTGCCGCGATGGCGTAAACTGCGCGGCAATTCGCGACCGGCCGGCTTCGCCGCGGAAGGTCGAGCAACACCGTGAGCGCGCGGTTGCGCCGGAAGTCCGGCCATTACTCCGGTCGTCGGTGTGGCGCTTGTACCCGCTTTCACCTGCCGCAAGGCGGTGACGCGCAAGTGAAGCAGCCGTGAAGCGAAACACACCCGCCCATGCCGCATCGCCCGGACCGCCCGGCCCCTGTCATCTCCCGAACAACAACAGGTCATATCACCCATGAACGATACGCCGTCCCGGCTACCGCTCAATCGAACCGCCATCCTGCTGCTTGTCCTTGCGCTCGCAGTCATCTGGTTTGTGCCGCTCGGCTGGCGCCATCTGCTGCCGAGCGACGAGGGCCGCTACGCCGAAATGGCCCGCGAGATGTTCGTCACCGGCGACTGGATCACGCCGCGCTACAACGGCTACAAGTATTTCGAAAAGCCGCCGCTGCAAACCTGGGCGAACGCGCTCACGTTCGCGGCGTTCGGCATCGGCGAATGGCAGGCGCGGCTCTACACGGCGCTCGCCGGCTTCGCGGGCGTCCTGCTGATCGGCTTCACGGGCGCGCGCGTGTTCAACGCGGCGGCCGGCGTGTTCGGGGCGCTCGTGCTGGCCACGTCGCCGTACTGGAACCTCATGGGCCACTTCAACACGCTGGACATGGGTCTGTCGTTCTGGATGGAACTCACGCTTTGCGCGTTGCTGCTCGCGCAGCGTCCCGGCCTGCCAAGGAATCAGGCGAGGCTCTGGATGTGGCTCTGCTGGGCGGCGATGGGCCTCGCCGTGCTCTCGAAGGGACTCGTCGGCGTAATCCTGCCCGGCGCCGTGCTGGTGCTCTACACGCTCGTCTCGCGCGACTGGGCGCTCTGGCGGCGGCTTTGCATCGTGAGCGGGATTGTGGTGTTTCTCGCCGTCGTACTGCCCTGGTTCGTGCTGGTGCAGGACCGCAACCCCGAGTTCTTCAATTTCTTCTTCATCGTCCAGCAGTTTCGCCGCTATCTGACCCCGGAGCAGAATCGCCCGGGCGCGTTCTACTATTTCGTGCCCGTGCTGCTCGTCGGCTTCCTGCCGTGGCTTTCGGTCGCGGCACAAAGTCTGCGCCACGCGCTGCGGCTGCCGCGCCAGCCGAACGGCTTTTCGCCGGTACTCGTGATGGTGGTCTGGACGGCGTTCATCTTCCTTTTCTTCAGTGCGTCGCATTCCAAGCTGCTCTCGTACACGCTGCCCATCGCGCCGCCCATCGCGCTCATGATCGGCCTGTATCTGCCGCTCGTGCCGCGCGAGTCGTTCCGGCGCCATCTGCTCGGCTACGCGGTGTTTCTCGTTGCGGCGGCGATTGGCGCGCTGTGGCTGTCGCGGCTGGGTGACGCGCGCAATCCCAACGAGTTGTACCGCGCGTTCCAGGTGTGGGTGGAGGCCGCCATCGCGGTCGCGTTCGTGCTCACGCTCGTGGCGCTGTGGCTGGTCCGCGGCCCCAGCCGTGGCAACGCAGCGAATGGCAACCGCGGCGCCGGTATCGGCGCGGCTGCCGTCGCCTTCGGCACCGCCTGGCTATTGCTCGGCACGATTGCCGGCACCGGCCACGACGTGTTCGGCCGCCTGAGTTCGGGCGCGCCGCTCGCGCCCGCCGTGAAGGCCGAACTCGCGAAGCTGCCGCCCGACACGCCGTTCTATTCGGTCGGCGTGCTCGATCACACGCTGCCGTTCTACGTGGACCACACGATGATCATGGTCGAACACCCGGACGAACTCGCGTTCGGCGTGAGCGTGGAGCCGCAGAAATGGGTGCCGACCATCGACGAATGGGTGCGGCGCTGGAAAGCAGACCGTTACGCGTTGGCCCTGATGTCCCCGCAGCGTTACGAACAGTTCGCCGCGCAAGGTTTGCCGATGCGCGTGGTCGCGCGCGATCTGCGTCGTGTAGTGGTCGAGAAACCGTATTGAGGCCCGGCCGGCTCCACGATGCCGGCCGGTTGCCCTGCACTGACAAGCCCTGACAAACTCCTGAAAGCCGCGGAAACGCCCTGAAATCCGGCGAAACCCGCTCAAACCGAGGAAATGGATACCCTCCGATGAATCCCGTCTCGCTCGTTTGCATCCTGGCCGGCGTTGCCCTCAACGCCTGCGCCCAACTGCTGCTCAAGGCCGGCGTCAGCGCCGTTGGACACTTCGAATTCACCCGTGCGAACATCCTTCCGGTCGGGCTCAAGCTCGCCATGCAACTGCCCATCATCGGCGGCCTTGCCTGCTATGTGGTGAGCGTGGTCGTGTGGATTCTCGGGCTGTCGCGCGTGGACGTCTCCGTCGCCTATCCCATGCTCTCGCTCGGCTACGTCGTCAACGCGTTCGCCGCGTGGTATTTATTCGGCGAAGCGCTGACGGTCCAGCGGCTCGTCGGCATCGGCATCATCCTGATCGGCGTGTTCATCCTGGCGCGCAGCTAGCGCGCCGCTTAAGCTTTTCGTAAGCAGCCGGCCGTCATCCTTGCAGGTCGCACCCTTTTTCTTCGAATCCAGGCACCCAAGCCAACCATGACCCAGCCAACCGACTCGTCCTTGCCGTTCCTGCCGTTCGTGCGTCCCGAAATCGACGAAGCCACCATCGCCGGCGTAGCCGACGTGCTGCGCTCGGGCTGGATCACGACCGGCCCGCAGAACGCCGCATTCGAAGCCGCGCTCTCGGAATTCTGCGGCGGCCGGCCGGTGCGCACGTTCAACTCCGGCACCGCGACGCTCGAAATCGGTCTGCGCATTGCCGGCGTGGGTCCCGGCGACGAAGTCATCACCACGCCCGCGTCGTGGGTCGCCACGAGCAACGTGATCCTGGAGGTGGGCGCGACGCCCGTGTTCGTGGACATCGATCCGCGTACCCGCAACATCGACCTCGAGCGCATCGAAGCCGCCGTCACGCCGCGCACGAAGGCGCTCATTCCCGTCTACCTCGCGGGCCTGCCCGTGGACATGGACCGCCTCTACGAGATCGCGCGCCGCCACAAGCTGCGCGTGATCGAAGACGCGGCCCAGGCGCTCGGCTCCACGTGGCACGGCGAGCGCATCGGCAAGCTGGGCGACATCGTCTCGTTCAGCTTCCATCCGAACAAGAACCTGACGTCGATCGAAGGCGGCGCGCTCGTGCTCAACAACGAGGACGAAGCCGTGCTCGCGCAGAAGTACCGGCTGCAAGGCATCACGCGCTCGGGGCTCGACGGCATGGATTGCGACGTGCTGGGCGGCAAGTACAACCTCACCGACGTCGCCGCACGCGTGGGCCTTGGCCAGATGCCGCATCTCGCGCGCTTCACGGCGCTGCGCAAGGCGCTCGCGCGGGCCTACTTCGCCGGCTTCGAAGGCGGCGCCGCGGTACGCCTGGGCGTGGGCCTGCCCGTCGCGGATTTCGAGAACAGCAACTGGCACATGTTTCAGATCACGCTGCCGCTCGAGCGGCTCTCGATCAGCCGCGGCGAGTTCATGGAGCAGTTGAAGGCGCGCGGCATCGGCTCGGGCGTGCACTACCCGGCCATCCACCTGTTCACGCTGTACCGCGCGCGCGGCTTCAAGGAAGGCATGTTCCCGCACGCCGAGCGCTTCGGCGCGAGCACGGTCACGCTGCCCCTCTTCACGCAGATGACCGCGGACGATGTGGCGCGCGTGTGCCGCGCCGTGAACGAAATCTGCGAAGCCTGCGCGAAGTAAAGCAGGCGAATGCAACCGAAGTACGTCGGGCCGCCGCAACGGCCCGACGCGCTGAACCAGGCGCAAGACCTGGGAACCGCCCTCCGCGAACGGCAACCTGCGTGGAAACCGGAGTGGAGACGGATGGAAGCGCAAACCACTGGAAACGGAAAACAACGACACATGAGTCATACCGAACCTCGCTCCTCGCTGCTGGAGCGGACCGAACGACCCGAGGTCTCGATCGTCATCCCCGTCTACAACGAGGAAGCCGGACTCGCGGCTCTGTTCGCGCGTCTTTATCCGGCGCTCGATGCGCTCGGCACCGGCTACGAAGTGATCTTCGTAAACGACGGCAGCCGCGACCGCTCGGCCGCGATGCTCGCGGAGCAGTTCCGCGTGCGCCCCGACACCACGCGCGCCATCCTGCTCAACGGCAACTACGGCCAGCACATGGCGATTCTCGCGGGCTTCGAACACGCGCGCGGCGACATCGTCATCACGCTCGACGCCGACTTGCAGAACCCGCCCGAAGAGATCGGCAACCTGGTCGCGAAAATGCGCGAGGGCTTCGACTACGTGGGCACCATCCGGCGGCAACGCCAGGACTCGCTGTGGCGCCGCAAGGCGTCGCGCGCGATGAACCGGCTGCGCGAGCGCATCACGCGCATCAAGATGACAGACCAGGGCTGCATGCTGCGCGCCTACAGCCGGCACATCGTCGATACGATCAACCGCTGCGGCGAAATCAACACCTTCATTCCCGCGCTCGCCTACACCTTCGCGCAGAACCCCGTGGAAATCGAGGTAGGCCACGAGGAGCGCTTCGCGGGCGAATCGAAGTACTCGCTCTACAGCCTGATCCGGCTGAACTTCGATCTCGTCACGGGCTTTTCGGTGGTGCCGTTGCAGTGGCTCTCGTTCATCGGCGTGATCCTGTCGCTCGGCTCCGCCGCGCTTTTCGTTCTGCTGCTGATTCGCCGCTTCATCATCGGCGCGGAAGTGCAAGGCGTGTTCACGCTGTTCGCCATCACGTTCTTCCTGCTCGGCGTGATCATCTTCGCGCTGGGGCTGCTGGGCGAGTACATCGGACGCATCTACCAGCAGGTGCGGGCGCGTCCGCGCTATCTGATCCAGACCATTCTCGAGGACCGTGACGCGCAGGCCCTGCGCGCAGCCGGCACGGCGAGCGCGGGCAGCCCGTCCATCGTTTCCGCCGCTCCTACCGCTTCTTTTGCCGATCCGGGGCCGAATCCATGAAACCGCGTGCTGTCGTATTCGCGTATCACAACGTCGGCGTGCGCTGCCTGCAGGTGCTGCTGGCGCGCGGCGTGGACGTCGCGCTGGTCGTCACCCACGAAGACAATCCCGCCGAGAACATCTGGTTCGGCAGCGTTGCCTCGGTGGCGGCCGAACACGGTGTTCCCACCATCACGCCCGCCGATCCGAAGAGCGCGGAGCTGCGTGCGGCCGTGAGCGCCGCGCGGCCCGACTTCATCTTCTCGTTCTATTACCGCCACATGCTGCCCGCCGACCTGCTCGCGCTCGCCGCGCGCGGCGCGTATAACATGCACGGCTCGCTGCTGCCGAAGTACCGCGGCCGCGTGCCGGTCAACTGGGCGGTGCTCAACGGCGAAACCGAAACCGGCGCAACGCTCCACGAGATGGCGGCGAAGCCCGACGCGGGCGCCATCGTCGCCCAGACGCCCGTGCCGATCCTGCCCGACGACACGGCCGCACAGGTGTTCGACAAGGTGACGGTTGCGGCCGAGCAGACGCTGTGGCGCGTGCTGCCCGCGCTGCTCGCGGGCGAGGCGCCCCATCTGCCCAACGACCTCGCGCACGGCAGCTATTTCGGGGGCCGCAAGCCCGAAGACGGCCGCATCGACTTCACGAAGCCGGCGCGCGAGGTCTACAACCTGATTCGCGCCGTGGCGCCGCCCTACCCGGGCGCCTTCACCGACCTCGACGGACAGCGTTTCGTGATCGCCCGCGCACGGCTCGCGCCGCCGGGCGCCGCCCCCGCGGATTTGCCGCCGGGCCTCGCGGTAAGCGATAATGCCCTCCTCGCGATCTGCGGCGACGGCCGTGCGATCGCCGTTCATGAATTGCGGCACCAGCACGACGGCATCGAGACCGTCGTCACGCCGGCCGGATTCGCCCAGCTCATTCATTCTTCCCGTCATTCATGAAAACCGAAGGTTTCGCCAAAAAAGTCCTGATTCTGGGTGTCAACGGCTTCATCGGCCATCACCTGTCCAAACGCATTCTCGAAACCACCGACTGGGAAGTCTTCGGGATGGACATGCAGACCGAGCGCCTCGGCGACCTCGTGAATCATGAGCGGATGCACTTCTTCGAAGGCGACATCACGATCAACAAGGAGTGGGTCGAATATCACGTGAAGAAATGCGACGTGATCCTGCCGCTCGTCGCGATCGCCACGCCCGCCACCTATGTGCAACAGCCGCTGCGCGTGTTCGAACTCGACTTCGAGGCGAACCTGCCCATCGTGCGTTCGGCCGTGAAGTACGGCAAACATCTGGTGTTCCCCTCGACCTCCGAGGTGTACGGCATGTGCACCGACGAGCAGTTCGACCCGGACGCCTCGTCGCTCATCTACGGCCCCATCAACAAGCCGCGCTGGATCTACGCGTGCTCGAAGCAGCTGATGGACCGCGTGATCTGGGGCTACGGCATGCAGGAAGGGCTCAACTTCACGCTGTTCCGTCCGTTCAACTGGATCGGACCGGGCCTCGACTCGATCTACACGCCGAAGGAAGGCAGCTCGCGCGTGGTCACGCAGTTCCTCGGCCACATCGTGCGCGGCGAGAACATCAGCCTCGTGGACGGCGGCGCCCAGAAACGCGCCTTCACCGACATCGACGACGGCATCGACGCGCTCATGAAGATCATCGAGAACAAGGGCGGCATGGCCTCGGGCAAGATCTACAACATCGGTAATCCGTCGAACAATTACTCGGTGCGCGAGCTCGCGAACAAGATGCTTGCACTCGCCGCGGAGTACGCGGAATACGCGGATACGGCAAAGCGCGTGCAGCTCGTGGAAACGTCGTCGGGCGCGTACTACGGCGCCGGCTACCAGGACGTGCAAAACCGCGTGCCGAAGATCGACAACACGATGCAGGAACTGGGCTGGGCGCCGAAGGCTACCTTCGACGACGCGCTCCGCAAGATCTTCGAAGCGTATCGCGGCCACGTCGCCGAGGCGCGCGCCCTCGTCGAGCAGCAATAAGCGGGACACGCCTTGGCCCGTATCGTCCTGAAGATCGACGTCGACACGCTGCGCGGCACGCGCGAAGGCGTGCCGAATCTCGCGCGCATCTTCGATCGCTTCAAGGCTCGCGCCACGTTCCTGTTCAGCCTCGGCCCGGATCACACGGGCTGGGCGCTGCGTCGCGTCCTGCGGCCGGGGTTTCTCAAGAAGGTGTCGCGCACGTCCGTGGTGGAGCACTACGGCGTCAGGCAGTTGATGTACGGCGTGCTGCTGCCAGGCCCTGACATCGGCGTGCGCGCGGCCACCGAGATGCGCGCTATCCACGAAGCCGGTTTCGAGTGCGGCATCCATACGTGGGACCACGTCTACTGGCAGGACAACGTGCGCAGCCGCTCGCGCGAGTGGACCGTCGCACAGATGCAGCAGAGCCACGCGCGCTTCGTCGACGTGTTCGGCACGCCGCCCGTCACGCATGGCGCGGCCGGCTGGCAGATGAACGATGCAGCCTTCGAGCAGATCGACGCGTGGGGCATGCACTACGCGTCCGACGGACGGGGGCATACGCCCTACCGGCCGGTCGTGAACGGTCGCACGCTCTCGCATGTGCAGATGCCCACTACGCTGCCCACGCTCGACGAAGTGCTCGGCGTGGACGGCATCGACGAAGGCAACGTCGCGGAGTGGATGCTCGAGCGCACCGAGAACAATCCCTGCGACCAGGTGTTCACGCTGCACGCCGAACTCGAAGGCCAGAAGCTTGCGCCCGTGTTCGAAGCGCTGCTTGCAGGCTGGCGTGCACAAGGTCACACGTTCGCCACGATGGGCGACTACTACGCGACGCTGGACCGCAACGCGCTGCCATCGTACCCTGTCACGTGGGGCGAAATTCCCGGCCGCTCCGGCGAGTTGATCGTTCAGCCCGATTGACTGTCGATCGATTCCCGATCGATTTCAGGTCGATCCCGCCGCTTCAGCAAGCCCGTTTGACCGCAGCACGCGCGCCTCGCCACGAGGTACGACGCGCCGTGCCTGCCGGCCGTTCCCCCTCCCGATGTGCGGCCTCCGCGGTACCGTCGCGCGGCGCACGTCGTCCGTCATAAAACCAACAACCGGAGAAACACGTGCCCATCGCAGTCGACCAACCCGTCCCCGACTTCACCGCTCAGGCGACTGGCGGCGATTTCACGCTTTCCAGTCTTCGGGGCAAGAAGGTGGTGCTGTATTTCTATCCCAAGGACAACACGCCGGGCTGCACGACCGAAGGCCTGCAGTTCCGCGACCTGTATCCGAAATTCAAGAAGGCCGGCGCCGAGATCGTGGGCGTATCGCGCGACAGCGTGCGTTCGCACGACAACTTCAAGGCAAAGCTGGAACTGCCGTTTACCTTGGTATCGGATGCCGATGAAGCGCTCTGTTCGCTCTTCGGCGTCATCAAAATGAAGAAAATGTATGGCAAAGAGGTACGTGGAATCGAGCGCTCCACTTTCCTCATCGACGGGCAGGGCGTGCTTCGCCGGGAGTGGCGCGGCGTGCGCGTGCCGGGCCATGTCGATGAAATCCTGGAGGCTGTACAAGCGCTTTGAGGCGCGTTATATTGGGTTGCAATGAGTGCCTGTCCACCCCATTCTTTTCGCAGTCGTACCCGCCGCCGTCCGGCAGTTCAGTCCGCCGACGCTGATGCCGCGAGGTACGACGCGACAATGGTAGTAGTCGAGCCGCTTGCCTCGCTCACCGAGGCAGCGGCTTTTTTGTTTGCGCCCCGCCGGAGCTCTCTCCGGTCACGCGTCTTTCCCAAGGAGCCCATCGAAAACCAGGCGAACCGGCATTTTCAGACCTGAGCGCGCCGCGATACGTCTTCATCGAATGCCTACCCGGCGTTCGCATCAAGGCGCAGACGGCGCACGATACTCGACCCGATTTTTTCGAGGGACACCATGCCTTTGCCTACCCCACCCAGCAAACTCGGCAACCTGCTGTCGCCTGACGAGTACAAGGCCAAAGCCCGCCCCGCAAAACCGGTGAAGAAGCAGACGGCCGAAGGGGATTTCACCGATACGGCCGAATACGGCGCGGCCAGCGTCGCCATGCCGATGACCGAAGCGGCAAACGCCGCCACTACCTTGCGGCAAGTACCGCTGCCTTCGGCGCCCGCTGTGGCCGCCGCGCTCGAGCCCGTGGCGCCGGCGCCGCGCGGCCGCAAGAAACAGACAGCCGCGTTGCTGCAACCTCTTGCAGCCGAAGACGACCTCGAAGCGCCTGCCGCACCGCTCGCGCCCAGCACGCCCGTTGCGCGTAATGGAAAATCCGCGCCGGCCGAGGCGCGAACCGGCGCCGCGCCGCGCGCCCAAGGTTCGCGCAAGAAACGCGTTCATCCCGAAGAGGCGACGGAAGTCCGCAAGCTCTTCGTGCTCGACACCAACGTGCTGATGCACGACCCCACCTGCCTCTTCCGCTTCGAGGAGCACGACGTCTATCTGCCGATGATGACGCTCGAAGAACTCGACAACCACAAGAAGGGGATGTCGGAGGTCGCGCGCAACGCACGTCAGGTGAGCCGTACGCTCGACTCGCTCGTCGCGAACGCCGGGCCGATTACCGAAGGCATTCCGCTGTCGCGTCTCGGCAGCCTCGAAGCGCTTGGGCGCCTGTATTTCCAGACGCAGCTCACGGAGATCGAACCCGTCGAAGGGCTGCCGCAAGGCAAGGCCGACAACCAGATTCTCGGCGTAGTGCGCGCACTTCAGCGCGACCGTGAAGACCAGCTCGTCGTGCTGGTGTCGAAAGACATCAACATGCGCATCAAGGCGCACGCGCTGGGCCTGCCCGCGGAAGACTACTTCAACGACCAGGTTCTCGAAGACAAGGACCTGCTCTATACCGGCATTCGCGCCCTGCCCCAGGACTTCTGGACGAAGCACGCGAAGGGCATGGAAAGCTGGCAGGACACCAAGACCGGGACCACGTATTACCGTGTGACCGGACCGCTCGTCGCGTCGATGCTCGTCAACGAGTTCGTGTACCTGGAGCCGCAGAACGGCGAGCCCGCGTTCCATGCGATCGTGCGCGAGCTCAACGGCAAGACGGCGCTGCTGCAAACCCTGCGCGACTATGGGCACCACAAGAACAACGTGTGGGGCATCACGGCGCGCAACCGCGAGCAGAACTTCGCGCTAAACCTGCTGATGGATCCGGAGATCGACTTCGTCACGCTGCTTGGCCAGGCCGGTACCGGCAAGACGCTCGTCGCGCTCGCCGCCGGCCTCGCGCAGGTGCTGGACGACAAGCGCTACAACGAGATCATCGTGACGCGGGCAACCGTGCCCGTCGGCGAGGACATCGGCTTTCTGCCCGGCACCGAAGAGGAAAAGATGCAGCCGTGGATGGGCGCATTCGACGACAACCTCGAAGTGCTCCAGAAGACCGACGACGCCGCCGGCGAATGGGGTCGCGCGGCGACGCAGGAGTTGATCCGCTCGCGGCTCAAAGTGAAAAGCATGAACTTCATGCGCGGTCGCACCTTTGTGGACAAGTACCTGATCATCGACGAGGCACAGAACCTCACGCCCAAGCAGATGAAGACGCTCGTCACGCGCGCGGGTCCCGGCACGAAGATCATCTGCCTCGGCAACATCGCGCAGATCGATACGCCTTACCTCACGGAAGGCAGCTCGGGCCTCACCTACGTCGTGGATCGCTTCAAGGGTTGGGCGCATAGCGGCCACGTCACGCTCGCGCGCGGCGAACGCTCGCGTCTCGCGGACTACGCCTCGGACATTCTGTAAGCCGCGCGTACCCTGCTGCTGCCGGTTGCCCCTTAACGCCAGCCTCACCAGGAACCGCATTCGGGTCGCCGGATGCGGTTCTTTTTTTGCCCGTCCATAGAAACGTCGATCGACGCCAAAAAGCGCGGCCGGCGCAACGGCAATACAACACTTAGCGCGTAAACTTCACGTAACTTATGAGGATTTCTTGCCGCAGCCGCGCCGCACGGGCTACCATCGGCACATTCCCATGTCCCGCGCGCCTCCCGGGCGTTCGCTTGCGCCATGCTCCGTCTCTGGATTGCCCTGCTGATCGCGCTGCTGCTGGCGGCGTGTTCGAGCCCGCCACAGCGCGTCGCGCGCGCAACAGGCGGCTCGGGCGCATCCGGCGACGCGTTTCGCACAAGGCCGCCGGGCCTGCCAAACTTCGTCGACCACAGCGTGGGGCGCGAGGAAATCTCGATCCAGGCCATGAGCCTTGTCGGCGTGCCCTACCGCTGGGGTGGCAATACGCCGGACAGCGGCTTCGACTGCAGCGGACTCGTGCATTACGTGATCGCCCGTGCAGCGTCGGTGAATCTGCCGCGCACGACGGCGGAAATGAGCGGGCGCGGCGAATCCATCGAGCCTGACGAGATCGCGCCGGGCGACCTCATCTTCTTCAACACCACCGGACGGCCGCACTCGCACGTCGGCATCTATGTCGGCAAGTTGCGGTTCGTGAATGCGCCATCCACGGGCGGCACGGTGCGCCTCGATTACCTGACGAACCCTTATTGGGCGAAGCGCTTCGACGGTATTCGCCGGGTCGCGCCACCGAAGACGGCGCCCACGCCATTCGACGCCCCGAGTTATGAGGCTTCGACGACGCCGGCCCAGCGCGGTCCGGCGCCGCGGGTGGTGACCGCTGTTGCGCCGTCGTCGGCACCGGCTCGCGTGGCTGCGATTGCGCCGGAGCCTCGCGCGGCGGCAAGCGTGGCGCCTTCGATCGCTCCGGCGCAAGGCTACCAACCGTATCCGCAGGACACAGGCCGCACCAGCACGACTGCGGGCTCCGCTGTCGCGACGTCCGCTGATGCATTTGAGCCGCCCCCGCCCCAGATGAGCGCGGCACAGCGACAGGCTCAGGCGGCAGGCGCGATTGCGCCGTCGACGGCCGTTACGTCGGCAACGCAAGCTCAAGTTACGACAGGCACAGCGTTCGACCCATCCGGCAACCGGGCAGCAGACACAGCCGCCAGCCGATCGGCCGATCCCATCGATGCCGCTGCCGACGCGTTCGAGCCGCCTCCGCCGGCAGCTGTCGCGGCCCGTCAGGCGCAGCAAGCCCATGCCACAGGCGAAGCAACGGACGTGCAGGTCATGCGCGCATCCACGGCATCGCGCGGCACGCCCGCGCCCACCCAATCCGGCGACGATCCCATCGCGCGCTTTGCCAACGGCAACTTCTAGGCGATCCGCACCGCCCGGTTCGCACGCGGTCGTCCGCAGGCTCTGCTATCGTTGCGCCGTAGCGTTCCTCGCGCGGAGGGTGACACGATGGATCTCGAGCTTCGCAACAAGGTGGTACTGGTCACAGGCGGCAGCAAAGGCATCGGCCTCGCCTGTGCCCGCGCGTTCGGGCGCGAAGGCGCCAAAGTCGCGATCGTCTCGCGCGACCCCGCGAATCTGGCACGAGCTCGTGAACAGCTGGCGTCCGAAGGCCTGCATGTCCATCTGACGCGCGCCGATCTGCACGAGCCGCACGCCGTAGCCGATCTGGTGGAGGACGTGACCACGTCGGTCGGACCCATCGACGTGCTGATCAACAGCGCCGGCGCCGCCCGGCGCTACGACCCCGAAACGCTCGATGCCGCCGCATTCAAGGCGACCATGGAAGCCAAATATTTCCCGTACGTCTACACGCAGCAGGAGGTGCTGCGGCGCATGGTGGAACGCGCGAAATCAGACGGCGCCGAAGACGCGGGCGCGATCGTGAACATCATCGGGATGGGCGGAAAGATCGCGAGCGACATCCATATCGCGGGCGGCGCGGCCAATGCGGCGCTGATGCTGGCGACCGTGGGACTCGCGCACTATCACGCCCGCTACGGCATCCGCATTAACGCGATCAACCCCGGCGCCACGCTCACCGAGCGGCTTCAGGAAGCGCTTCAGCTCGAAGCGGCGCAGCAAGGGCTGAGTGCGGACGAGGCCCTGGCGCAAGGCCAGAGCAAAGTCCCGCTCAAACGCTTCGCAAAGCCGGAGGAGATCGCCGAGGTCGCGCTCTTCCTGGCGAGTCGGCGTGCGAGCTACGTCACGGGCGCGATCATCCCTATGGATGGCGGTACCGCGCCCCTGATCTGAACGGGCGGCGAGCGCCGCCCGGGCGGGGCTACAGGAAACGATGCCCCAGCCACCATCCTGCGGCGGCCAATACGGCGGACGCCGGAATGGTCAGCACCCAGGCCCAGACGATATTGCCGGCGACGCCCCAGCGCACCGCACTCAGCTTCTGCGTGGCGCCCACACCGACAATGGCGCCGGTGATGGTGTGCGTCGTCGAGACCGGAACGCCCATCGACGAGGCGATGAAGAGCGTGAGCGCCCCGCCCGTCTCGGCGCAGAAGCCGCCCACCGGCTTGAGCTTCGTGATCTTCTGGCCCATGGTGCGCACGATGCGCCAGCCGCCGAAGAGCGTGCCGAGCCCCATCGAGAGATAGCAGAGCCCGATCACCCAGATGGGCGGCGCATCGGCCGTCACGGACGCGTAGCCCGTGGCGATCAGCAGCATCCAGATGATGCCGATGGTCTTCTGTGCGTCGTTGCCGCCGTGGCCGAGGCTATAGAGTCCCGCCGAAATCAGCTGCAGGCGGCGGAAACGCCGGTCCACCTTGCTGGGCGGCGTGCGGAAATAGATCCACGACACCGTGAGCATGAAGAACGAGCCCAGCACGAAGCCGAGCAGCGGCGAAATGAAGATGAACGCCACGGTCTTCAGAATGCCGTCGACGTTCAGCGCGCCCCACCCCGACTTCGCGAGCGCGGCGCCCACGAGTCCGCCGATCAGCGCATGGGAAGAACTCGACGGAATGCCGTAGTACCACGTGACGAGGTTCCAGCCGATCGCGCCCATCAGCGCACCGAACACCACGTAGTGGTCCACGATGCCGGGGTCGATGGTGCCCTTGCCCACGGTCTGCGCGACCTTGAGGTGAAAGATGAAATAGGCGATGACGTTGAAAAGCGCGGCAAACGCGACGGCTTGCTGCGGCTTGAGCACGCCCGTCGAGACGACCGTGGCGATCGAATTCGCCGCGTCGTGAAAGCCGTTCATGAAGTCGAACACGAGCGAGATCATGACCAGCATGGCCACCGCCCAGATTGCGAGTTGTATCGAATGCATCGTCGAGTCCGCTCAGGCGTTTTCCAGCACGATGCCTTCGATGATGTTCGCGAGGTCCTCGCACTTGTCGGTGATCGACTCGAGCAACTCGTAGATCGCCTTGAGCTTGATGAGCGTCTTGACGTCATCTTCCTCGCGGAAGAGCTTCGACATCGCGGTGCGCAGCACGGCGTCCGCTTCGGATTCGAGCCGGTCGATCTCCTCGCACGCCTTGAGGATCTGGCGCGCCTGCTTCATATCCGAGAGCAGTGCGACGGCGTTCTTCACCTGCGCGCTCGTGGCCGAGCAGATGTGCGCGAGCTGGCTCGCTTCCGACGTGACCGATTGCACGTCGTAGAGCCAGATCGCCGTGGCGACGTCCTCCATCAGATCGAGGATGTCGTCCATCGTGGTGATGAGCTTGTGGATTTCGTCGCGGTCGAGCGGCGTGATGAAGGTCTTGTGCAGCAGGTCGATCGCTTCGTGCGTGAGCTTGTCGGCGGCCTTTTCCGAAACCTGGATGTTCTGCTTGTGGACCTCGGCTTCCCCGAGGTTGTCGATCAGAAGCTCGAGCTCGCGGCTCGCGGAGACGATGTGCTCTGCATGGGCGTTGAAAATTTCAAAGAACTTGCCCTCGGTGGGCATGAATCGACCGAACATGGGAGTCCTGTAGTGGAATCAGGGTGCTGACACAAAAGTGCAATATTGTACCGTCGCAACCCTGGGCACGCACCCGTCCCATGTCGTACCGCGGCGTTCTTGCCACGGCTTGGTGCAAGAAGCACCTTGAGCGTGAGTTCAAGGCGCCACTAAAGCGCCCTCATTCCCCACCGTAGAAATTCTGCGGGCCAGCGAAGTTGTCGAACTTGGTGAACTGGCCGTGGAACGTGAGACGCACCGGGCCGATCGGACCGTTACGCTGCTTGCCGATGATGATTTCCGCGGTGCCCTTGTCCTGGCTGTCCGGGTTATACACCTCGTCGCGGTAGATGAAGAGAATCACGTCCGCGTCCTGTTCGATAGCGCCCGACTCGCGCAGATCCGACATCACCGGGCGCTTGTTCGGCCGCTGCTCCAGGCCCCGATTGAGCTGCGAGAGCGCGATCACGGGCACGTCCAGCTCTTTGGCGAGACTCTTGAGCGAACGCGAAATTTCGGAGATCTCGGTCGCGCGGTTCTCGCCCTGCGACGAGCCGCTCATCAGCTGGAGATAGTCGACGATGATGAGCCCGAGCTTGCCGCATTGCCGCGACAGACGCCGCGCACGCGAGCGCAGTTCCATCGGGTTGAGGCCACCCGTTTCGTCGATGAAGATTTGCGCCTCGCTCATTTTCTGCACGGCGTGCGTGAGCTTCGGCCAGTCCTCGTCGGTGAGACGACCGGTACGCATGCGGTGCTGGTCGAGCCGGCCCACGGAGCCGAGCATCCGCATGATGAGTTGCGTGCCCGGCATTTCCATCGAAAACACGGCAACCGGCAAGCCATACTCCACGGCCACGTATTCGCCGATGTTCATCGAAAAGGCGGTCTTACCCATCGAGGGCCGGCCCGCCACGATGATCAGTTCGCCGCCGTGCATGCCGGAAGTCATGCGGTCGAGGTCGACGAAACCGGTGGGCGTGCCCGTCACGTCGCTCGGATTGGCCGTGTGGTACAGCGTGTCGATGCGCTCCACCACCTGCGTGAGCAGCGGTCCGATTTCGAGGAAGCCCTGAGTGCCGCGCGCGCCGTCTTCGGCAATCGAGAACACCTTGGCTTCGGCCTCGTCGAGCAGTTGCCGAACTTCCTTGCCCTGGGGATTGAATGCGTCGGCCGAAATTTCGTCTGCGACCGACACGAGCCTGCGCAGCACGGCACGATCGCGCACGATTTCCGCGTAGCGGCGGATATTGGCGGCACTCGGCGTGTTCTGCGCCAGCGCGTTCAGGTAGGCGAGACCGCCTACTTCGTCCGCCTTGCCCGAGGTGCCGAGCGCCTCGTAGACCGTGACCACGTCGGCCGGACGCGAGCCCGCAATGAGCCTGCCGATGTGCTCGAAAATGATCCGGTGGTCGTAGCGGTAGAAGTCGCTCTGGGAGAGAAAGTCGGCGATCCGGTCCCAGGCGCCGTTGTCGAGCAGCAGACCACCGAGCACCGACTGCTCGGCCTCGATCGAATGCGGCGGGACTTTCAGCGACTCGATTTGGGGATCTTTCGGTGCATTCATGGTCGGCAATTATCGACGAAATCCGGAGCGGCGGGAACCGGTGCGGGCGCCGTCCCAACGAAGCGCGACAGCAGCCGGAAGCCCCCGGAAGCGGCCGAAGAGAAGCGAAAAAGGGGAAAGCGGAGAAGAAAAAAGGCAGAAGCCGAACAACGGCTCCTGCCTTGGTGTACTGCGATGCTAACGGCCGGCGTGCGAAGCAAACCCGCGAGGCAAACGCCCGCGACCGGCCGCCGCCGTCTTTAGACGTGCTCGCCGAGCACCGACACGGTGACGTCGACCACGACGTCCGTGTGCAGCGCGACTTGCACCGGGTGGTCGCCGACCATCTTCAGCGGACCTTCCGGCAGGCGAACCTGCGCCTTCTCGACTTCGAAGCCTTGCTTCTTGAGCGCTTCGGCGATGTCGGCGTTCGTGACCGAGCCGAACAGACGGCCGTCCACGCCGGCCTTCTGCGCGATCTGCACGGTCAGACCGGCCAGCTTCTCGCCTTGTGCCTGCGCGGCTGCCAGCTTTTCGGCGGCGACCTTTTCGAGCTCGGCGCGGCGCACTTCGAATTCGGCGATGGCCTCCTTCGTGGCACGACGGGCGCGCTTTTGCGGGATCAGGAAGTTACGTGCGTAACCGTCCTTGACCTTAACGATGTCGCCCAGGTTACCCAGATTGACGACCTTTTCCAGAAGAATGATTTGCATTCGGATGCTCCTTGTTGCGTCGTCGTTCGGGTTAAGCCTTGTGCTGGTCGGTGTACGGCATCAGCGCGAGGAAACGCGCGCGCTTGATCGCCGTGTCCAGCTGGCGCTGGTAGTGCGCCTTCGTACCCGTGAGACGCGCCGGCGTGATCTTGCCGTTTTCGCCGATGAAGTCCTTCAGCGTTTCGATGTCCTTGTAGTCGATCTGCTCGACGCCAGCTGCCGTGAAACGGCAGAACTTCTTGCGCTTGAAGAGCGGGTTCTGTTGCTGACGACGCTTGTCGAATTTCTTGCCAGTCGGGCGGGCCATGTTCAGTCCTTTCCTGTGTACTGCAGTTCTGTGATGTGAAACACCAGGGTTCGCGCGTTGCGGCTCTTCTTCGCAAGAAAACCGGTGAAGAGCGCTTCGACGCCCATCTCGCAGCTTTCCAGCTTGCCGCTCGCCTCGCCGGCCGCCACGGCCGGCATCGTCAGTTCGATCTGCCGGGCAATGCCGGCTTCGACGACTTCGGCGTGGTGCTGCAACGTACAGCTTGCGATCGGAACGCCGGCCGGGGTGTACCGCACCGGTTCGCGTTCAACGATGGTTGCCGTGAGCTGCAGCCTGTTCACGTGGGCCGTGAGCGAAACGCTTCCCTGATGGCTTGTGCTCTCTCTTAAGCCTGCGCTTCGGAAGGCTGGGCAGCCGCCTTGCGGGCTTCTTCGCGCTGCACTTCCTTCATCATCGGCGACGGGCCGGTTTCAGCCTTCTTCATCTTGACGATGAGGTGGCGCAGCACGGCGTCGTTGAACTTGAACGCGTGTTCCAGCTCGTCCAGCGTGGGCTGGTCGCATTCGATGTTCATGCAGACGTAGTGAGCCTTCGCGAGTTTCTCGATCATGTAGGCCAGCTGGCGACGGCCCCAGTCTTCGATACGATGGACCTGGCCGCTGTGCGACGTGACCATGGACTTGTACCGCTCGATCATCGCGGGCACCTGTTCGCTCTGGTCCGGGTGCACGATGAAGACGATTTCGTAATGACGCATACACACTCCTTGTGGATAGAAGCCACCCGGGCGTCGGAACCGGTGTGGCAAGTGAGAAGCCGGAGAGTGTAACCCGAATGGCCGGGGCACGCAAGGATTGCGGAGAATTGGACGCCAGATTCGGCCGTGTTTTCAAGGACTTGACGGGCGGGCAGGCCGGCTTTGTCCAGAAGCGCCCCCAGTTACCTGATGTCGCACGGCGCTGGCCCCGCCCTCGCTCCCCTCACGCGCCGCCGCCCAGCCGCGCCGCCAGCGCTGCCTGGAAGCCGTCCAGCACGGACGATTCGGCATCGCTCACCGCCCACCAGGTCATGCCGGCCGCCTGCCAGCGGCGTACGGCATAGCCGTCCGACTGCGTGGCGAGCGGCGCGCGCTCGCCACGCTTCGCCGCATCGGCCGTGGGCAGCACATAGACGTCGATCACGTGCTTGCGGTAGCGATAGATCAGCACGGCGACGCGCCGATGCGCCACGTAGTCGAGCCGGCCGCCCGTCAGCGCGAAGCCGCTCGCCGCGAGGTCTTCCACCGGCGGCGCGTAGTCGAGCCGCCCGTTGAACCAGGGCTTGACGGTGTGCTGGTCGGTGGAGACGACGTCGATGTCGCGTCCGGAAAGCTCCGCCCGCACGTGGCTCGCGACGAGTTCGTCGACGAACGGGCCGCTCCCGGCCGGCCTGCGCACCAGCAGCACGGCTGTCGCAACCGCTGCCACGAGCAGGAGCCCCACGCCGGCGAACAGGCCCCCGCGGAACATTGCCACTGCGCCCCCGCCGCTCGACCAGCCTGCCCTACCGCCCCAGCCGCCGTGCCCGGCACGCGCACCTGACGCGCCGGAGGGCCGGAAAGCGTCCGCCAGCCACGACAATGGCCCACGAGGACGCGCACGCGCACCATTGCTCACGCCACCCGCCACGGCCGCACCCGCGCCGTTGCCATGGCCCGTGCCGTTGCCTGCGCTCGCGGCGCCGGGTCCCATGTAGTCGGCCTCCCCGCCGCCGCCCGTATCGTCGGCCTTCCGCACGTCCGGTGCGAGCCGCCGGTCCCGCCTCTCATCCGGCTCCTGCTGCGCGTCCCCTCCTGCCGCAGCGCCGGAGACCGGGGAGTGCGTCAGCACGGGCACCTCCGCAGGCAGCGTCGCGACGATGCGCGCCCTCAGCGCCTCGGGCGCCCGGTAGTAGCGCCCGCTGTGCCGCACCGTACCGGCCAGTACCGCGAGTGCAGCGCGCGCTTCGCGGCATGCGGCGCAACCGTCGACGTGTTGCTGCACACGCAGCGCTTCGAGCGCCGGCAGTTCGCGATCGAAATCCGCATCGAGCAGCAGACGCGCTTCCTTACATTCCATCGAAGGCCTCCGATGCAGAGTTGTCAGGACGGGCGCGGCGCGCGGCGTCGCCGCCCGGACGAGGCGGCCGGCCCGCAAGACCGCCTGTCTGCGGCTCCTGCTTCGCCTGCGGCGGCCGTCCCGGCGCGCCGCCGAGCAGCGCGGCAAGCTTGCGGCGAGCGCGCGCGAGGCGCGACATCACGGTGCCGACCGGCAGATCGGCAATGACCGCGATCTCGCGGTAGCTCAGATCCTCCATTTCGCGCAGCACCAGTACTTCGCGAAATTCGGGTGGCAACTGTTCGAGGGCTTCGTGCACGCGCCGCGCGTCTTCCTCCCGAATCAGCAGCGCCTCGGGATCGAGACCGCCCACGCTCCATCCGTCGAGCGCAATCTCGCCGTCGTTACCGTCGTTGTCGTCGAAGGGCGCGACTTCGTGCGCGTTGGCGCGGCGCCGCCACTCGGTGTACCAGGTGCGCCGCACGATGGTGAGCAGCCACGGCCTGGCGCTGTCGCCATGAAAGGTGTCGAAGAAGCGGAACGCACGCACGCAGGCTTCCTGGACGACGTCTTCTGCATCGCTCGGGTTGCCGCAGAGCCAGCGCGCGAGGTTGTAGGCCGCATCCAGATGCGGCAGCGCGAGTTGCTGGAAGCGCAGACTGCGCGCGGCGGCATGCGCGCCGCAGGCGCCATCGTCCGCGGGGCCTTCGGTACGGCCCGAGCGGGCGTCCTCTGCGTCGGCGCTGCCAGTCAGGCTGTCACCCACGCCTTCACCCGCGCTCGCCCCGCGCGCCGCCTTGCCCGCCTCATCCGCCGTGCTTGCCACGTCGCCGCCTTGCCTGCCCTCGTCCAAGGTTTGCGCCACCCCGGCCCTCCCGGTCGTTCATCGTCTCGCCGTCCGCGCGTGCGCCGGGCGTCGGTCTCGGCCATCGCCACCCCACACACTCGTGCGCCACGTTTCCCCCGGCAATACCGGTCACACCGCGAGTTTATTCCCGGCCTCGGTGGCGGCGATGCTCCGCCAATACCCTGGCTGGGCGTAGACGTCCTTCAGGTAATCGATGAAATAGCGCACCCGGGCAGGCACGTAGCGCTGTTGCGGGTACACGGCGAGGATGTCGTAGTCGGGCAGCGCGAACTCGTCGAGCACGGTTTCCAGCTCGCCGCGTGCAAGCTGTTCCTCGACTTCCCAGGTCGACCGCCAGCCAAGGCCCAGCCCCTCGGACACCCAGCGGTGCAGCAGTTCCCCGTCGTTGCAGTCGAGCGTGCCGCCCACCCGCACCGTGACGAGCTTGCCGTTGCGGCGGAAATACCAGCCGCGGTTCTGGCCGCCCTGCAGGTTGAACGCGAGGCAGTTGTGGCGCGGCAGGTCTTCGAGCGTCTTCGGCTTGCCGTGCCGGCTGAAGTATCCCGGCGTGCCGCAGACCACACGCCGGTTCGACGCCAGCTTCACCGCGACGAAATTCGGATCTACCGCCCCGCCGATGCGAATCGACAGATCGTAGCCCTCGCGCACGAGGTCCACCACGCGGTCGGTCAGGTTGAAGGAGATTTGCAGCCCCGGTTTGTCGGCGAGAAACGCGGGCGCGAGCGGCGCCACGTGCTTGCGCCCGAAGGCCGCGGGCGCCGAGACGATCAGATGGCCGTTCACCGCGCGCCGGCCCGCCGCCAGCTCGTTTTCGGCCTGCTCCCATTCGGTCAGCAGTCCGCGGCAGCGTTCGAGGAACGCGGCGCCTTCCTCGCTCACCACGAGCCGCCGCGTGGAGCGGTACATCAGCTTCACGCCGAGGCGCTTTTCGAGCGCATCGATACGCCGCCCGAGGATCACCGGCGACACGCCTTCTTCGAGCGCCGCGGCCGCAAGGCTGCCGGCCTCGGCCACACGCACGAACGTCTCGATCTGCTTGAAGCGGTCCATGTTCGTCTCCTGAGCAGTGGCCGGTCCGACCCGCAACCGCCATTCGATACTTTTTGTTTCGTATTAAACGACCGGCACTGATCTTATCAAACCTTTGATGCACCCCTAAAGTGCCTCTCAACAGGCGCTTTTCCGTGATCCGTCGCCCGGTTCGACGGGCAATCCGACGGGCATTACGCGCCACCCGCTTCCACCGATATTGAGAACTTCAGGAGACACGCATGGCCAAGATGAGAGCCGTCGACGCCGCCGTTCTGGTGCTCGAAAAGGAAGGGATCGACACGGCGTTCGGCGTGCCCGGCGCCGCCATCAACCCGCTCTACTCCGCGATGAAGAAGGCGGGCGGCATCAGCCACGTGCTGGCGCGCCACGTGGAGGGCGCCTCGCACATGGCCGAGGGCTATACGCGTGCGGCGCCCGGCAACATCGGCGTGTGCATCGGCACCTCGGGCCCGGCGGGCACGGACATGATCACCGGCCTTTACTCGGCCTCCGCGGACTCGATTCCGATTCTCGCCATCACGGGCCAGGCACCGCGCGCGCGGCTCTACAAGGAAGACTTCCAGGCGGTCGACATCGAGTCCATCGCCAAGCCCGTCACCAAGTGGGCCGTCACAGTGCGCGAGCCGGCGCTCGTGCCGCGCGTGTTCCAGCAGGCCTTTCACCTGATGCGTTCGGGCCGGCCCGGCCCCGTGCTGGTCGATCTGCCCATCGACGTGCAGCTTGCCGAAATCGAATTCGACATCGACACGTACGAGCCGCTGCCCGTCTACAAGCCGCGCGCCACGCGCCACCAGATCGAAGCCGCGCTCGCCATGCTCAACGACGCCGAGCGTCCGCTCATCGTGTCGGGCGGCGGCGTCGTCAACGCGGCCGCCGAAGATCTGCTCGTCGCGTTCGCCGAAACGCTCGGCGTGCCCGTGATTCCCACGCTGATGTCGTGGGGCGCGATTGCCGACGACCATCCGCTGATGGCCGGCATGGTCGGCCTGCAGACCTCGCACCGCTACGGCAACGCCACGCTGCTCGCGTCGGACTTCGTGCTCGGCATCGGCAACCGCTGGGCGAACCGCCATACGGGCAGCGTCGAGGTCTATACGAAGGGCCGCAAGTTCGTGCACGTGGATATCGAACCCACGCAGATCGGCCGCGTGTTCGGGCCGGACCTCGGCATCGTGTCGGACGCGAAGGCTGCGCTCGAACTCTTCGTGGACGTGGCGAAAGAATGGAAGGCGGCGGGCAGGCTCAAGGACCGCAGCGCCTGGGCCGCCGAATGTCTCGACCGCAAGCGCACGCTGCTGCGCCGCACGCATTTCGACAACACGCCCGTGAAGCCGCAGCGCGTCTACGAGGAAATGAACCGCGTGTTCGGCCGCGACACCTGCTACGTGAGCACGATCGGCCTCTCGCAGATTGCTGCCGCGCAGTTCCTGCACGTCTTCAAGGCGCGCAACTGGATCAACTGCGGCCAGGCCGGCCCGCTCGGCTGGACGATTCCCGCGGCGCTCGGCGTGCGCGCCGCGGACCCGGCACGGCCCATCGTCGCGCTCTCCGGCGACTACGACTTCCAGTTCATGATCGAAGAACTCGCCGTGGGCGCACAGTTCAAGCTGCCCTACGTGCACGTCGTGGTGAACAACTCGTATCTGGGCCTGATCCGCCAGGCGCAGCGCGCGTTCGACATGGACTACTGCGTGCAGCTCGGCTTCGAGAACATCAACGCGCCCGAGATGAACGGCTACGGCGTGGATCACGTGGCCGTGGCCGAAGGGCTCGGCTGCAAGGCACTGCGCGTCTTCAAGCCCGAAGACATCGCGCCGGCCCTGCGACGCGCGCAGTCGATGCTCGGCGAGTTCAACGTGCCCGTGATCGTCGAAGTGATCCTGGAGCGCGTGACCAACATCTCGATGGGCGCTGAAATCGATGCGATCAACGAGTTCGAAGCGCTCGCCGAAAGGCCCGAAGACGCGCCGACGTCGATCGGCGTGCTCTCCTGACCTGATGCGATTTCCTTCTGCTTCCTGACCGACCACTGGACCCACGCACCATGCCCAAATTCGCAGCCAACCTCACAATGCTGTTCAACGAAGTGCCGTTCCTCGACCGCTTTGCGGCGGCCGCCGAAGCGGGCTTCGACGCCGTCGAATTCCTCTTTCCCTACCCATACAAGGCGGCCGATCTCGCCGCGCGGCTCGAGCAGCACCGTCTGCGCCTCGTGCTGCACAACCTGCCGGCCGGCAACTGGGAGGCCGGCGAGCGCGGCATCGCATGTTTGCCGCATCGCGTCGCCGAATTCCAGGAAGGCGTGGGCCGCGCGATCGAATACGCAAAGGCGTTGCGCGTGCCGCAACTGAACTGCCTCGTGGGTATTCCGACACCGGACGTGGACCGCGACGCCGCACGCGCGACGATCGTCGAAAACCTGCGCTACGCCGCGGGCGAACTCGGGAAGGCGGGCATCAAGCTGCTGGTGGAACCGTGCAACCGCTACGACATTCCGGGCTTCGCGCTCAACCGCTCGGCCGAGGCGCTCGACGTGATTCGCGCCGTGGGCTCCGACAACCTGTTCCTCCAGTACGACATCTATCACATGCAGCGCATGGAGGGCGAACTCGCGGCGACCATCACGAAGCACCTGCCGCAAATCGCGCACATCCAGCTTGCGGATAACCCAGGCCGCCACGAGCCGGGCACCGGCGAAATCCATTACCCGTTCCTGTTCGACCTGCTCGATTCGCTCGGCTACACCGGTTACGTGGGCTGCGAGTACAAGCCGCGCACCACCACCGTGGAAGGGCTCGGCTGGCTGCAGCGCGCAAGCCAGACGCGCGTGGCCGCCTGACGCGAGACGCATGCACTCGACTCGACGAATACAGACCGACATTGACTCAATCGGAGAACGACACACATGGCAAAGATCGGATTCATCGGCCTCGGCATCATGGGCGCGCACATGGCGCGCAATCTCATCAAGGGCGGGCACACGCTGTTCGTGAACGGCGCCTACCCCGTGCCCGACGATCTGCGCGCGAAGACCACCGCCGTCGCCAACTCGACCGCCGTGGCGCAAGCCGCGGACATCGTGATCGCCATGGTGCCCGACACGCCCGACGTGGCGAACGTGCTCTTCGCCGACGACGGCGTCGCGAAGGGCCTCACGGCCGGCAAGCTCGTGATCGACATGAGCTCCATTTCGCCGCTCGAAACGCAGGCCTTCGCGAAGCGCATCAACGCGCTGGGCTGCGACTATCTCGACGCGCCCGTCTCGGGCGGCGAGATCGGCGCGCGCGACGCGACGCTCACGATCATGGTGGGCGGTCCGCAAAACGCTTTCGATCTGGCGAAGCCGCTCTTCGACCTGATGGGCAAGAACGTCTCGCTTATCGGCGACAACGGCGCGGGTCAGACCTGCAAGGTGGCCAACCAGATCATCGTGGCGCTCAACATCGAGGCCGTGGCCGAGGCGCTGCTGTTCGCCGCTCGCTCGGGTGCGGACCCCGAACGCGTGCGCCGCGCGCTGATGGGCGGCTTTGCGTCGTCACGCATTCTCGAAGTGCACGGCGAACGCATGACGAAGCGCACCTTCAACCCCGGCTTTCGCATCGAACTGCACCAGAAGGACCTGAACCTCGCACTCGATGGTGCACGCAAGCTCGGCATCGCACTGCCGCACACGGCGAGCGCACAGCAGCTTTTCAGCGTGTGCGCCGCGAACGGCGGCAAGGCCTGGGATCATTCGGCGATGGTGCGCGCCCTCGAAATCATGGCGAACTTCGAGGTGGCGCAAGCGCCCGACGAAGAGGCGAAGGCGGCCTGAGCCGGGTTGCGCCTGTTGCGCGGGCGGCTGTGTCGGTTACGTCGCCCGTCGATCGACAGACAACCGTCGCCCCATTGGGCGGCGGTTGCAGGTGGGGCGCTCCCTCCCGCGCATGAACCTGCGCGGGAAGGAGCCATCGGGGCCGCCCTGGGCTGAGGGTGGCCAGTGGGGTCCGCAGCGGCGCCCGGCGAAAGCGGGGAAGCCTTGGTCGGTCAGACGTCTTCGCCGGGTGTCCGGCTGTCGGATTCTTCTTGCGGTGCGGAAGCGGAGCCAACCGCACACGTGGTCGCAAATCACGCTGCAATCAGTACGTGTCGAACACGCGCTGTAGCGCCGCGCTGTCGCTCACGCCGCTGGCCAGCGCCAGCATCAGCAGCACGCGCGCCTTGTAGGGATTGAGCGTACCCGCGCTGACGAAACCCAGCGCGTCGTCGGGCGCGGCGCCGTTGCGCATCACGTGCCCGGAGCCCACGCGCGACGAGCGCACCACCGCTACGCCGCGCGCCGCCGCTTCGGCTAACGCCTGCTGCAAGGTGGCGTGGATCGAGCCGTTACCCGTTCCCGCCACGACGAGCCCGCGCACGCCCGCGGCCACCAACGCATCGACGGCAAGACGCGAGACGCCTGCATAGCTCGCCACGATCTCCACCTGCGGCCACGGTGCGCCGACAGCAAACGGCGTCGCGGTCGTATGCGCGCGCACCACGCTGCGCTGGAACTCCACACGCCCGTCCTGCACCCAGCCCAGCGCGCCGATCTCCGGCGACTGGAACGCGTCCACGGCGTAGGTGCTCGTCTTCACCACGTCGCGTGCGCTGTGAATGCGGTTGTTGAAGGCGAGCAGCACGCCCTGCCCGTGCGCCTTCTCGCTCGCCGCCACGGTCACGGCATTGAGCAGATTCAGCGGACCGTCGGCCGAAAGCGCCGACGACGGACGCATCGCCGCGGTCAGCACCACCGGCTTCGCGCTCTTCACGGCGAGATGCAGCAGGTAGGCGGTTTCTTCGAGCGTGTCGGTGCCGTGCGTGATCACGACGCCGTCTACGTCGGCGCTCGCGAGCAGCGCGTTCACGCGTTCGACAAGCGTGGTCCAGAGCGCGGAGGCCATGTCTTTGCTGTCGATGCTCGCGAGTTGCTCGGCCTGAATACGCGCCACCGACGAGAGCGCTGGCACCGCCGCCAGCAGTTGATCGACGCCGACCACGCCGGCCTGATAGCCCGCGGTGTTGGCCGCGTCCGGCGCGGCCCCGGCGATGGTGCCGCCCGTAGCGAGCACCGCGACGCGCGGCAGCGCGGAAGCGGCCGCGGATGAGGAAGTAAGAGGTGTATTCATGGCCGCGATTGTAAGCGAACGCGAGCACGCGATTCGCGGCCTTGGGCGGTTGAGCGGCCCAGTCGCGCAACGGCGGGCGCGACTGCCCGCGCAGTGCGCATGTTCAGATCACCCCGCCTCGCGCAACTGGCTCGCGATCTGCGCTTCGGTCAGATGCGGCGCGAACATCTCGATGAGCCGGTACGCGTACTGACGCAGGAACGCGCCCTTGCGCAGGCCCACGCGCGTCGTGCTCGCCTCGAACAGATGCTCGCTGTCGAGCGCGACGAGCCCGGTATCGCGCTTCGGGTCGTAGGCCATCGCCGCCACTACGCCGATCCCCATGCCGAGCTCGACGTAGGTCTTGATCACGTCGGCGTCAATTGCGGTGAGCACCACGTCGGGCAGCGCCCCCGCCTTCGCGAAAGCCTGGTCGATGTGCGAGCGGCCCGTGAAGTCCTGGTCGTAGGTGATGATCGGATACTCCGCGACTTCTTCGAGCGAGAGATTCGGTCGGCCCACGAGCGGGTGGTCCTTCGGCACCACGACGACGTGGTGCCACGAATAGCACGGGAACGTCACGATGTCGGGAAAGCGGTCCAGCGCCTCGGTCGAAATGCCGAGGTCCGCTTCGCCGCTGATGATCATCTGCGCGATCTGCTGCGGGCTGCCCTGGCGCAACGCGAGATGCACCTTCGGGAACACTTCGCGGAAACGATGCACGACCTTCGGCAACGCATAGCGCGCCTGCGTGTGCGTCGTGGCGACGACGAGGTGGCCGCTGTCCTGATCGGCGAACTGGCGAGCCACGCGGCGCAGGTTCTCGGCGTCGAGCAGCATGCGCTCGATCAGCTGGTGCACCGCCTTGCCCGGTTCCGTGAGACCCGTGAGGCGCTTGCCGCGGCGAATGAAGATGTCCACGCCCAGTTCGTCTTCCAGATCCTTGATCTGCTTCGAGACGCCCGACTGCGACGTGTACAGCACGTTGGCCACCTCGGTGAGGTTCATGTTTTGCCGTACGGCCTCGCGCACGAAGCGCAGTTGCTGAAAATTCATCTGTGTCTCCGGTTCTGCCAGAGTGAAATAGTCATGGTGGTTCGAACGAGCCCGGACCGGCTCAGCCTGCCGGAAACACGCGCAACGCGCGCGGCACGGCGGTCGCCCCGTCGCCCACGGCAAGGCGCAGCTCGCGCCACGTTTCGCGGTCGAGTTCGGCTTCGAGCACGCTGCCTTCGGCTGCGGCCAGTTCCACCCGCACCGACCCGCCCAGCGGCACGACGCGCCTCACATCTACCACGATGCCGTCGGCGCGCGCGGCCCCTTGCGGATACAGCACGAGATCGTGCGGCCGCACGTACGCGTACGCGGGCCCTTCGAAAGCGGCGTCGATGCCGATAGGCTGCGCCGCCCCCTCCGCCACGAAGCCGCCGCGGCCCACGCTGCCGCGCAGCCGGTTCGCCGCGCCCAGGAACTCGTAGACGAACGGCGTGCGCGGATGGTCGTACACCTCCTGCGGGCTGCCCACCTGCTCGACGCGGCCGTGATTGAGCACGACGATGCGGTCCGCCACTTCGAGCGCTTCTTCCTGATCATGCGTGACGAAGAGCGTCGAGATGTGCAGATCGTCATGCAGCCGCCGCAGCCAGCTGCGCAGTTCCTTGCGCACTTTCGCATCGAGCGCGCCGAACGGCTCGTCGAGCAGCAGTACCTTCGGTTCCACGGCGAGCGCACGCGCCAGCGCGATGCGCTGCCGCTGACCGCCCGACAACTCCGACGGATAGCGCTGCGCCAGCCAGTCGAGCTGCACGAGCTTCAGCAGCTCGTGCACCTTCTCGCGGATCGCGGACTCCGCTGGCCGTTCCTTGCGTGGCTTCACGCGCAGGCCGAACGCGACGTTCTCGAACACCGTCATGTGCCGGAAGAGCGCGTAGTGCTGGAACACGAAGCCGACTTGCCGCTCGCGTGCGCCCACGGCGGCCACGTCCTGGCCTTGCAGCACGACCTGCCCCGCGTCGGCGAATTCGAGGCCCGCAATCACGCGCAGCAAGGTCGTCTTGCCGCAGCCGGAGGGCCCCAGCAACGCGACGAGTTCGCCGGGCGGAAAGTCGAGGGAGACGTCGTCGAGCGCGGCGAAGTCGCCGAAACGCTTTTGCAGGTTGCGAACGATGATGCCCATTTACTGCTCTCCATGGTGAACCGGGCGCGCCAGCGCCACACGCGGCGCGGCTGCGGTTTCTTTCGATACGGCTGCGTGGGCGCCGGCCAGCGCAGACGCGCCGGCATGCACCGCGCCGCGCGCCGCCTCCTGTTCGGCCGACATGTGCCGCTCCGCGAGCAGCTTGAGACCGAGCGTGACGAGCGCGAGCAACGCGAGCAGCGAAGCCACTGCGAACGCCGCTGCGAAGTTGTACTCGTTGTAGAGAATTTCCACGTGCAGCGGCATGGTGTCGGTCTGACCACGAATGTGTCCCGACACCACGGACACGGCGCCAAACTCGCCCATCGCCCGCGCGTTGCACAGAATCACGCCATACAGCAGCCCCCAGCGGATGTTGGGCAGCGTGACGCGCCGAAAGATCTGCCAGCCCGAGGCACCCAGCACGTGGGCCGCTTCTTCCTCGTCGTTGCCTTGCGCCTGCATGAGCGGAATCAGCTCGCGTGCGACGAACGGAAACGTGACGAAGATCGTCGCGAGCACGATGCCCGGCACGGCGAAGATGATCTGCACGTCGTGGTCCTGCAGCCAGGGGCCAAACCAGCCTTGCGCGCCGAACATCAGCACGTAGATGAGCCCCGAAATGACGGGCGAAACCGAGAACGGCAGGTCGATCAGCGTGGTCAGCAGCGCCTTGCCCTTGAACTCGAACTTCGCGATGGCCCACGACGCCGCCAGTCCGAAGGCGAGATTGAGCGGCACCGCGATGGCGGCCGTGGTGAGCGTGAGGCGGATGGCGGCGAGCGCGTCCGGGTCGGCGAGCGATTCGAAATAGACACCGATGCCCTTTCTCAGCGCCTCGTAGAACACCGCCGCAAGCGGCACGACGAGAAAGAGCCCGAGAAAGGCGAGCGCGATCGCGGTGAGCGTCCAGCGCACGAGGCGCGATTCGGTGACAGGGTCCGGACGACGCGCGGCCACGGCGCCGTGCCCTCCGTTCGCGGCGGATGCCGCTCTACTGTTGCCGCTCATTGCGCACCTCCCGTCGCGTGCGACGCGGCGCCCAGCTCCGGTATCGTGCCCGGCCCCGCCGACGCCGCCGAGGCGCTGCGACTCGTGCGCCGTTGCAGATACCACTGCAGCGAATTGATGAGCAGCAGCATGAGGAACGACACCACGAGCATCACCACCGCGAGCGCTGTGGCGCCGGCATAGTCGTACTGCTCGAGCTTCGTGATGATGAGCAGCGACGTGATCTCGGACTTCATCGGCACGTTGCCCGCAATGAAGATCACCGAGCCGTACTCGCCGAGCGCGCGTGCGAACGCGAGCGCAAAACCGGTCAACAGCGCGGGAAGCACCGCGGGCAAAACCACGCGCCGGAACGTGAGCCAGCGTGAGGCGCCAAGGCACGCGGCCGCTTCCTCCTGTTCGCGCTCGAAGTCTTCGAGCACCGGCTGCACGGTGCGCACGACGAACGGCAGTCCGATGAACGTGAGCGCGACCAGCACGCCAAGTGGCGTGAACGCGATCTTGATGCCGAGCGGTACGAGAAATTGACCGATCCAGCCGTTGCCCGAGTAAATGGCGGCAAGCGAAATGCCGGCCACCGACGTGGGCAGCGCAAACGGCAGGTCGACCACCGCATCGACGACGCGTTTAAGCGGAAACGTGTAGCGCACGAGCACCCACGCCACGAGGAAGCCGAACACGGCGTTGATCGCGGCACCGCCCAGCGCGGCGAAAAAGGTGAGCCGGTACGAGGCGAGCACGCGCGGCGAGGTAACCGCATGCACGAACTGCGCCCAATCGAGCGTGGCCGTCTTGAGAAACGTGGCGGCGAGCGGAATCAGCACCACGAGGCTCAGATACGCCACCGTAATACCAAGCGTCACGCCAAAACCGGGCAACGCCGCCGGTTTGCGGAAGGTGAACGTCGTCATGCCAATGCTCTGTCAGGGTTCTTCAGGGTTACATCGACGTCCGGTCATGCGGTCGGCGAGGCCGGCAGCGCGCGCGGCCGGTCATGCCCACGCCGTGCTGCCGTTCCCGTCGCCGCGATCTGCCGGTCGCTTTTATCGTGACACGCGTGATGCGGTGATATTGCACGGCGCTCTTTCGATGCCGTATCGGCGTTCTGCCGTGCTGCTCCCGCCGTGTTGCTTCCGCTTTGCTGCTTGATAAGCCGCCGTTACTGCGGCTGGTAGATCGAATCGAATACGCCGCCATCGGCGAAGTGCGTCTTCTGTGCGTTCGTCCAGCCGCCGAAGGTGTCGTCCACGGTATAGAGCTTCAGCTTCGGAAACTTCTGCGTGAGTTCGGCGGGCACCTTCGTCGAACGCGGGCGATAGAAGTTGCGCGCTGCAATCTCCTGGCCCTCTTCGCTATAGAGGAAGTTCAGGTAGGCCTCCGCGACCTTGCGCGTGCCGTGCCGGTCCACGACCTTGTCCACTACCGCCACGGGCGGCTCGGCCAGGATACTCACCGAGGGCACCACGATCTCGAACTTCTCGGGGCCGAACTCCTTGAGCGACAGGAACGCTTCGTTTTCCCAGGCGATCAGCACGTCCCCGATGCCACGCTGCACGAAGCTCGTCGTCGCGCCGCGGGCGCCGGAATCGAGCACGCCGGCGTTGCGGTAGAGCTTCGCGATGAAGTCCTTCGCCTTCTGCTCGTTGCCACCCGGCTGGTGCAGCGCGTAGGCCCACGCCGCGAGGTAGTTCCAGCGCGCGCCGCCCGAGGTCTTCGGATTCGGCGTGACGATCGACACGCCCGGTTTTACGAGATCGTCCCAATCCTTGATGTGCTTCGGATTGCCCTTGCGCACGAGGAACACGATGGTCGACGTGTACGGCGAGGCGTTGTCGGGCAGGCGCTTCTGCCAGCCTTTGTCGATGAGCCCCTTGTTCGCGATGGCGTCGATGTCGTACGCGAGCGCGAGGGTCACCACGTCGGCCTGAAGCCCGTCGATCACGGAACGCGCCTGTGCGCCCGACCCGCCGTGCGACTGCTTGAAGGTCACCGTCTCCCCGGTCTTCGCCTTCCACTCCTTCGCGAACGCCTGGTTGACGTCCTGGTACAGTTCGCGCGTGGGGTCGTAGGAAACGTTGAGGAGCGTGGTGTCGGCGTGCGCCGTCGTGACGCCCCCCGGCGCGCCCAGCACCGCGGCAAGGCCGAGACCGAATGCGGCGATCCAGTGTTTTGCCTTGCGCGTGGCAGCCGGTGCGGAGGCGCGTGTCCTGCCGAACCCCGTCGTGTGGTCTTGCATCGGTTTTCTCCTTTTGTGTCGCGTAGCGGTGGCGCCGTGCCGCAAAGCGGGTTTGGCGGACGCTCCGGGTAATGCGAGCCAGTCTAATGAGACCCCTTCATGATTAAAAATAATCCTTCTTCATTTTTTAATACGGAAAAGTGGTAACGACGGCGGGATGGGGCGCTGCGGCGTGTTTTCGGCTGTCATCGCAGCGCAATGCGGCGTTGTGGCACAGGCTCGTGCCGCGAACTTCAAGTAACGCTTGAAAAGTGCCGGACACTGTATAAAAATACAGTCACCTGTCTATCCATACAGTGGCGCCATGACCAAACTCACCGCACGACAGCAGCAGGTTTTCGATCTGATTCGCCGGGCCATCGAGCGCACGGGGTTTCCGCCCACGCGCGCCGAGATCGCCGCGGAACTGGGGTTCAGTTCGGCCAACTCGGCGGAGGAGCACCTGCGGGCGCTGGCGCGCAAAGGGGTCATCGAACTGGCGGCGGGCGCATCGCGCGGCATCCGGCTGCTGCCGGGCATCGACGACATGCCGCATCAGTTCACGTTGCCGCACTCCAGCCTCATGCAGCTTTCGTTGCCGCTCATCGGACGCGTGGCCGCGGGTAGCCCGATCCTCGCGCAGGAACATATTTCGCAGCACTACGCCTGCGACCCCGCGCTCTTTTCGAGCAAGCCGGACTATCTGTTGAAAGTGCGCGGTCTTTCCATGCGCGACGCGGGCATCTTCGACGGCGACTTGCTCGCCGTGCAAAAGCGCACCGAGGCGAAAGACGGCCAGATCATCGTGGCGCGGCTGGGTGACGACGTCACGGTGAAGCGCCTGAAGCGCCGGCCGAACGGCATCGAGCTGATCGCCGAAAACCCGGACTACGAGAACATCTTTGTGGAAGCCGGCAGTGCGGATTTCGCACTGGAAGGCATTGCGGTGGGCCTCATCCGCCCGACCGAATTCTGAACGTCTGAACGCCGCCTGGAGAGATTCATGGAACGTCTTGCCCGCCTGCTGCCCTTCCGCCAGTTCGGCCGCCTTCGTCATCTGCGCACGCTGGTGCCCTGCATCCCGGTCGCGTCCGCCGTAGACACTGTGTCGGCCCCCCGGACAGCACCGCTCTTCGGCAATGAAACCCAATCGCTGCCCGCCCTGCCGTCGGCACAACCGGCGTTCGCCCGCGTCTCGCTCAACGCCGGCGTGCACAGCGAGCCGGCTCGCCGTGCCCCGGTGCGCGTCTATCACGGGCCGTCGCGCCTCATCATGGTGGGCACGTTCGAGGCGGTGTGCCGCATGATCGACCATTGCATCGCCGAACAGGGCGCGGGCGCGTGAACGGGCCGGGACAGCACGCTACGCGGCGGCTCGCTATCGCGGCCGTCGTGCTGCTTGTGGTAGCGGTGCTGGGTTACGCCTACGCGTCGCCTTACATCGTGCTCGATCGGCTCAAGCGTGCGGCGGACGCGCGCGACGCCGAAACGGTCAACGCCTATGTCGACTATCCGGCCCTGCGCGTGAGCCTCAAACAACAGGTGACCGAGTTGCTGATGCGGCGCATCGACGCGCAAAAGCACGGCAATCCGTTCGCCGTGATCGGCGCGATGATCGGTGCCGCGCTGATTGGTCCGCTGGTGGATGCGTACGCGACGCCCGACGGTGTCGCGGCGATTCTCAATGGCATGCCGCCGCGCGGGCAACCCGGCGAACGGCCTCCCCCTGTGGGCCCGTCCGGAGGAACGACGGGCGGTGAGGCTGAAGGCACCGCATCAACTGCGCCGTCTGCATCCTCCGCCCCCTCTGGGCCCCCGACCACCCAGACGCCCACCGCGCCCGCCACTCCGCAGACGCCACCCGAGGCGCAGACGGCCCCGCCTCAGCCACCCCAGACCACGGCTGGATACCGCGGCCTCAACGAGTTCGTCGTGACCTATCAGCATGGCGTTGGCGATACGCGGTATGCCGCCATCCTGCGCCGCGACGGCCTCTTCTCATGGAAGCTGTCTGCCGTGGACCTCAACGGATAAGCCCTCCGGCTCGCGCGGTCGGTCGTCCGCGAACTGCGCGTGACTAGGCCGCTGCGGCCTCCTCCTTCTGCTCGGCCGAAGACGAACACGCGACCAGGATGCTGCACGACACGCGATCCAGCAGTTGGGTGTTGCCTGCGCCCATCCACCATCGCGAGAGACCCGTGCGGCACCGGTGCCCCACGACGACGAGGTCGGCTTGCAATTCATTGGCCAGATTCGCGATTTCGTCGATGGGGTGTCCAAACGCGAAATGGCCCTGTGCCTTCACACCGTGCTCGGTCAGCCAGTCCACTCCCTCCTGGAGAATCTGCCGCGCGGTCTCTTCGAAGCGACCGCAAGCGACGTCGGTCAACAGGCCCGCGCTCTGTGCAATGCTGGAACGCATGTCCACCACAGAAAGCAGATGGGTTTCCGCTTTCAGGTCCAGTGCCAGTTCGGCGCCGCAGCGCAGCGCCTTGCGGCCTTCGCGCGAGCCGTCGTAGCACAGCAGGATTTTCTTGTAGCTCGCCATGAGGTTTCTCCGATCCGCCTTCCCTGCGGTTTGAATGTGCTTTCATCATGGTGCGCCGCAATTCCGCTTGCAAGGCCTGGAAAACGCCAGGTGTGCGCTGGCCCCCTGTGGCACGCCCGTAACCGTTTTCAGCACCATGCCGCAGCGCGCAAATGCTTGCCGCGACAGAGATCCCGCGCCCAACGCAAATGCAGCGATGCACTAGAATAGGCCGCCTTGCCTCCCTCCTCTCCGCATTCGGGTCACGCCGTGCATCGCGTGACCGGTGTGGTTTCCTGGTACACGAACACGAGTTTCCATGTCCGCCGCCATCGAATTCGAACAGGTAGAAAAACGCTACGGCGAGAAGAAGGTAGTCGACGGCCTGTCGTTCCATGTCCGTCCCGGCGAGTGCTTCGGGCTACTCGGCCCCAATGGCGCAGGCAAGACCACCACGTTGAAGATGCTGCTCGGCATCTCCTCGCCCGACGCCGGCACGATCCGCCTGTGCGGAGAACCCGTGCCTTCGCGCGCACGCTTTGCCCGCGCACGGGTGGGCGTCGTACCGCAGTTCGACAACCTCGATCCCGATTTCACCGTGCGTGAGAATCTGCTCGTGTTCGGCCGCTATTTCGGTCAGTCGGCGGCGCATACGCGTGCGCTCGTGCCTGCGCTGCTCGAATTCGCACGACTCGAGAGCAAGGCCGAAGCCCGCGTCAACGAACTCTCGGGCGGCATGCGCCGGCGGCTCACGCTCGCACGGGCGCTCGTCAACGACCCCGACGTGCTCATCATGGACGAGCCCACCACGGGCCTCGATCCGCAGGCGCGTCATCTGATCTGGGAGCGGCTACGCTCGTTGCTCGCACGCGGCAAGACGATTCTGCTCACCACGCACTTCATGGAAGAAGCCGAGCGACTCTGCGACCGGCTGTGTGTGATCGAGGAAGGCCGCAAGATCGCCGAGGGCGCACCCAACGATCTGATCCAGTCCGAGATCGGCTGCGACGTGATCGAGATTTACGGACCCGACCCAGCGGCCCTGCGCGACGAACTCGCGCCGCTCGCCACGCGCACGGAGATCAGCGGCGAGACGCTCTTTTGCTACGTGACCGATCCGCAGGCCACGCTCGATCGGATCAAGCACCGGCCGCAGTTGCGCTATCTGCACCGGCCGGCCAATCTCGAAGACGTGTTCCTGCGCCTCACGGGGCGCGAGATGCAGGACTGAACGAACACGAAAAACCGACGGCACGACATGGACGCACGCACCTACGATACCCCCGGCCGGCCCGCTCCCATGCGCGAACGCATTGCGGCGCTGCCCTCCAACGCCACGAACTGGATCGCCGTCTGGCGACGTAACTACCTCGTCTGGCAGAAGCTCGCGCTGGCCTCGATGTTCGGCAATCTGGCCGATCCGATGATCTATCTGTTCGGGCTAGGGTTCGGGCTCGGGCTGATGGTCGGGCACGTGGACGGCGTCTCGTACATCGCATTTCTCGCGGCCGGCACGGTGGGGTCGAGCGTGATGATGTCGGCGAGCTTCGAGTCGATGTACTCGAGCTTCTCGCGCATGCACGTGCAGCGCACGTGGGAAGCGATCATGCACACGCCGCTCACGCTCGGCGACGTGGTGCTCGGCGAGATCGTGTGGGCGGCAAGCAAGGCCCTGCTCTCGGGCACGGCCATCATGATCGTGGCCGCGGCGCTCGGCTACGCGAGCTTTCCGTCGATGCTGCTGGCGCTGCCGGTCATTGCCCTCGCGGGCCTCGCGTTTGCGAGCCTCGCGATGATCGTGACGGCGCTTGCGCCCTCGTACGACTTCTTCATGTTCTATCAGACGCTGGTGCTCACGCCGATGCTGCTGCTCTCCGGCGTGTTCTTCCCCATCACGCAGTTGCCCGCCGCGGCGCAGCAGGTGACGCTGCTGCTGCCGCTCGCGCATGCGGTCGCGCTGGTACGCCCCGCCATGCTGGGCCGGCCGATAGAGAATGCAGCGCTGCACGTGGGCGTGCTCGCGGCTTACGTGGTGGTGACGTTCGCGATATCGGCGGTGCTGTTCCGCCGGCGCATGATGCGCTAGACGATGCGATGGGCGTGACCGCGTGCGGATGATGTCATCGGTCAAGAGCCATCGATTAAAGCAGAGACGCCGCTACCATAGCGGCGTCTCTCTTTTCAGCAAGACACTCAGTCCTCGTCGTCGCTCCAGGGAATCTCGACGTCGGTAATGAACGCGACCGTCGCGAACGGGCCGCCGTCCTGCCGCCCCATCTTCCCATCCGCGCGATGCCATTCCACGCGGAACACGGTGGCCGCCGTATCGGCAAGCAGACGCACCGCGCGCAGTTCCTCAGGATCCGTTTCCTCGACGGGACCGTCGAGCGAGACCAGCAGTTGCTGCGGCCACAGGCCGTTCGCGGGATCGTAAATGCGGTCGCCGTCCGGCACCGACGTGTGCGCTTCCACGCCGATCGTCGCCGACGCCTCCACGATCATCTTGCCGAGCGCGCGCAGCACCGCCGTCGCGCGTGCGGAATTGGCCTGGCGGATTGCCAGATCGCCGCGCGTGAGCGCCTGTTCGAGTTTCGGATTCGTTTTCTGTTGCGCCATTCTGAGCCCCCGGTTCCTTTGCTTCTGCCACGCGCCCTCACGGCGCGCGGCGGGTGGCGCGCATGCGGTCAGTCATGTGCGCCGCATACCCCACCGTTGTTGCATGCTACACCGCTTCACCGGCCCGGTGGCCGGCACCTCGGCTGCGGTTAGAAGCCGAGTCCCATGGCAATGAGACCGGCCGCGATGCCGAAGAGCACCACCGTCACCGCGACGATCGCCAGCACCCTGGGCCGGAACGAACGCGCCAGCATCGCGAGCGACGGCACGCTCACGGGCGGCAGCGTCATCAGGAGCGCGCCCGCCGGCCCCACGCCCATGCCGAGCGACAGCATGGCCTGGATGATCGGCACCTCGCCCGCCGTCGGAATCACGAACAGCATGCCGGCCACGGCGAAGGCGACAATCCAGACCAGCCCGTTGCCGATCTCCGGACCGATGTGCGGAAAGAGCCACGCGCGTGCGGCGCCGAGCAGCAGCACCAGCACGATGTATTCAGGTATGAGGCGCACGGCCATGCGGCCGAGAATGCGCATCCACCGCGCGAACATGCTGCCTTCGGCCTGCTGCATCACGACTTGCGCGAGTTGCTCGTCGGCTGCGCGCGATTCCTGGGGCGTCACGAGCCGGTTCAGGAACCAGCCCAGCCCGAATACGAGCGCCACGCCAAGCACGAGGCGCAGCGCCGTCCAGTGCCAGCCCAGCACGAAGCCCATGAAAACCAGCGTCGCCGGATTGAGCACCGAGTTGCCGAGCCAGAACGCGATGGCCCCGCCCGGCGACGCGTGACGCGCGCGCAGGCCCGCCACCACGGGCGCGGCACAGCAGGTGCACATCATGCCGGGGATGGCGAGCAAGCCGCCCGCCGCCACGCTGCCAAAGCCGTTGCGGCCCAGCACGCGCGCGACCCACTGCGCCGGCACGAGCGCCTGCACCGCGGAGCCGAGGAGCAGACCGAGCACCATGGCCTGCCAGATGGCCTTGCCGTAGGCCCAGGCATAGTCGAGCGCGGCCTGAAGCGTCGGCGCGGGCGGGCTCGCTGCCGTACCCATCAGGATCGACTTGCCGATGGAATGCGTCTCCGCGGCTGTGAAGGCGCGGTGGTAGTACGGAAACCACTTCACGTAGAAGAGGCCCGCGACGGCAATCAGCAGGAAGATCATCCATCCCGCTGCGGGCGGCGCGGACGTGTGGCGTGTGGTGTTCATGGGTATCGTCGTTGGATGTGTCAGTTTGAAAACTCGAGGCGCTTGCGCGCTGGAATGCTTGGGGCCGCTATCGCTTTGGGCCGCTATCGACCCCGCTATGGCGTGCTATGCGGTTTGGCCGCCCTTCATGGCTGTGCGGCCGGGTGATGCGCGGGCTCCTGCAAGGCATCGGGCGCCGCACGTTCGTGCCCGCCCAGCCGCTCGAGCAGCGCCCTCGCCTGCGCGACGCTGTCGGCGGCATTCGGCCGGAACTCGAAACACAGCGCGTGCGCGAGGTTGCCGAAATGCTGCTGGCTGCTGCGCCGGTACGCCGGATCGTAATGCCGCTCGATCAATTCGCCGAACAGCTCGGCGCGCGCGCCGCTGTCGATCAGTTCATGCCAGTGCCGCACCTGCTCGTGGCTATGCAGCCCGACCAGCTTGGCGAGCTGCGTCTTGAACTGCTCCGGCGCGTCGAACAGATGCGCGTAGTCCTGCAGCAGGAACGCGACGCGGTCCTCGCGCGTCGCCTGCACTTCGATGCAGGTGCCCCCGTGGATGCCGCTCAGCAGGTTCTCGGGCAGCGAGACGGTGCCGATGCGCCGGCTCTCCGCTTCCACGAACACGGGCTGGCTCGCATCGAAACGCTCGAGCGTACCGGCAAGCGACGTCTCGAAAGCCTTCTGCGACGGCTGGGGCTGCCCCGGCAGTGCGCCGAGCAAAGACCCCCGGTGACACGCAAGCTGTTCGAGATCCAGCACCTGCGCGCCCGCGAGCCTCAGCGCCTGCAGCAAACGCGTCTTGCCGCTACCCGTGTGGCCCGTGAGCGCCACATACCGATACCGGCCCGGCAGTGCGTCGAGCCGGTCCAGCACGTGGCGTCGCCACGTCTTGTAGCCGCCTTCGAGCTGGCGCGCCTTCCAGCCGATCATGTTGAACCACGTCGTCATGGACCCGGACCGCTTGCCGCCGCGCCAGCAGTAGATGAGCGGGCGCCAGTTGCGCGGCCGGTCCGCGAAGATCGTGTCCAGGTGCATGGCGATGTTGCGCGCGACCATCGCCGCGCCGACGCGCGTGGCGTCGAACGGCGAGACCTGCTTGTACATCGTGCCGACGATCACCCGCTCCTCGTTGCTGAGCACGGGCGCGTTCGTGGCGCCGGGGATGTGGTCCTCGGCGAATTCGAGCGGCGTGCGCACGTCGACGATCTCGTCGAAGTCGCCGAGCTGGTCCAGGGTCGCAAGCAGGTTCTTCAATTTGGCCTTACCGGAAACGGGGTGCCTATCCGCACCGGCAACCGTCAGCGTGCGACGAAGCCCGGCGCAGGAAGCGCAAGCCCGGAATTATCGCACGCGGCCCGGCGGCGGCCGGCGCCTTGGTCCGGGCCGCCGCCTCCCGCTTACGGCGCAGGATTCGGCTGCGCTTCGTGCAGCGCGTCGATTTCGGCCAGCACCTCGGGCGAGAGCCGCACCTCCGCGCTCGCAATGTTTTCCTTCAACTGATCGAGCGACGTTGCGCCGATCAGGTTGCTCGTCACGAACGGCCGGCTGTTCACGAAAGCGAGCGCCAGTTGTGCCGGCGAAAGACCGTGTCGCTTTGCGAGGGCAACGTACCGGCTCGTCGCAGCGACCGCCTGCGGCTTGCTGTAGCGCTGAAAGCGCTCGAACAGCGTGATGCGGGCGCCGGCGGGCCGTGCGCCGCCTTCGTATTTGCCCGAGAGCCAGCCGAACGCGAGCGGCGAGTACGCGAGCAGCCCGATGCCTTCACGGTGGCTGAACTCCGAAAGGCCGGCTTCGAAGGTGCGGTTCAGCAAGCTGTACGGGTTCTGGATGCTCACGATGCGCGGCAACCCGAGCTTTTCGGCAGCACGCAGGAACTGCGCGACACCCCACGGCGTTTCGTTCGACACCCCGACGTGGCGCACCTTGCCCGCCTTGACGAAGTCTGCGAGCACGGCGAGCGTTTCTTCGATGGGCACCGTGTAGGCGTCGTCGATCCACGGATAGGCTGAGCGCCCGAACGTCATCGTGTTGCGGTCCGGCCAGTGCAACTGGTAGAGATCGACGTAATCGGTCTTCAGACGCGCGAGGCTGCCGTCCAGCGCCTCGGTCAGGTTCTTGCGGTCGAACTGGTTGGTCTCGCCGCGAATGTGGCGGGGGTTGTGCGGCTGGCGCGCGGGACCCGCGATCTTCGTGGCAAGTACGATGCGTTCACGCGCGGCCGGATGCTTTTCGAGCCAGGTGCCGATGTAACGTTCCGTCAGGCCTTGCGTTTCGGCGCGTGGCGGCACCGGATACATTTCAGCGGTATCGATCAGCGTCACGCCGTGATCGAGCGCGTAATCGATCTGGGCATGCGCCTCGCTTTCGGTGTTCTGCTGGCCCCACGTCATCGTGCCGAGGCCGATCAGGCTCACCTTCACATCCGAGTCGCCGAGTTTGCGGTATTCCATTGCAGCGTCCTGTGGGTAGATTGTGCGTGGATTGTGCGTTGATTGATGTCTGGACCCCGTGCCGGATCGACGGGTCAAACCTGCCGCGAATGCGGCGGCAAAGACGCAAAACCTACCATAGCCACGCGATTTCTTCAGCGTGGCTACAATGGCGGTCCGGCGCCGTACGTCGCCCTGCCAGTGCCGCGTCATTCGCGACACGCGATGCTTTCCAAAGGGATTTCAGGCGCTTTTCGATTACGTCGCAATCAGGCCTGCTTCCCGCAGCCAGCCCATTTACGCCGCTCCGTTCCCCGCCAGCTGCCCATGTCAGGCTCCTCCTCTACCGCCCTTCGCGCACCGGACTCGCCATTGATCGTGTTGCTCGTTGCAGGCGCATTCTTCATGGAGAACCTCGACGGCACCATCATCGCGACCGCCCTCCCGCAGATGGCGCACTCGTTCGGCGTGCATCCCGTCGATCTCTCCATCGGCATCACCTCGTATCTGCTCACGCTCGCCGTGTTCATTCCGATCAGCGGCTGGACCGCCGACCGCTTCGGCGTGCGCCGCGTCTTCACGGCCGCGCTCGCGGTGTTCACGGCGGCTTCCGTGGTATGCGGCATGACCGACGGGCTCGTGAGCTTCACGGCGGCCCGCATCGTGCAGGGCATCGGCGGCGCAATGATGGTGCCCGTCGGCCGACTCGCGGTGCTGCGCGCCACGCCCAAAGACGACCTCATGCGCGCCATCTCGATCATCACGTGGCCGGGGCTCGTCGCGCCCGTGATCGGGCCGCCGCTGGGCGGTCTCATCACCACGTATTCGTCGTGGCGCTGGATCTTCTATCTGAATCTGCCGCTCGGCCTGATCGGCATGGTGCTCGCTTGGCGTTTCATCGACGGCCGCGACGACGACACCGAGCGGCGTCCCTTCGACGGCCTCGGCTTCGTGCTGTCCGGCGTCTGTTGTACAGCGCTCATGTACGCGATGGAACTGATTGGTCGCAGCGACGCACCGTGGCGCGAAGCGCTCGCGTTTTTCGCGGCGAGCGTGGCGACCGGCGTGGCGGCATTCCTCCACCTGCGACGCTGCCCGCATCCCGTCGTCGATCTGAGCGCGCTGCGGGTGCGCACCTTCGCCGTGGCGATGGGCGGCGGATCGCTCTTTCGCATCTCGATCAGTACGGTGCCGTTTCTACTGCCGCTGATGTTCCAGATTGGCTTCGGACTCGACGCGTTCGAATCCGGACTGCTGACCCTTGCGGTGTTCGCGGGCAACCTCTCGATGAAGGTCGTCACCACGCCCGTCATGCGACGCTTCGGCTTTCGTTCGGTGCTGCTCGTGAATGGCGCGCTCGCGGCGCTCTCGCTCGCCGCGATGAGCCTGTTGACGCCGACCACACCATACGGGTGGGTCGTCGCGCTGCTGTTCTTCTCGGGCCTCGCACGCTCGCTGCAATTCACGGCGATCAACACGCTGAGCTTTGCGGACGTACCGAAAGCGCAGATGAGTGCCGCGTCCACCTTTGCAAGCACGCTAGGCCAGATGACGATGGGCATGGGCGTGGCCGTGGGCGCCATTGCTTTGCGCGTTGCGGCGTGGCTGCACGGACATCCCGCGCAGTCGGTCACGCCTGCTGACTTCAGCCTCGCGTTCGTGCTCGTTTCGCTGGTGGGATTTGCCGCGCTCTACGACGTGTTCGGGCTGGCACGGCATGCCGGCGCCGAGGTGAGTGGACACGCGAAGCGGTAGGACAGGCGCTATTGCGCTCAAGGCCGCGGCTACGCAGACGGCTACGCGTTGCCGGGTGACATTGGCTGGGCGAGTTTGACGGCCATTTGGACCTGACGGTCCATTGCGAAGAATGGACAGGAGCGACCGCCCGATGTGGCTGCGCTCGCTCCGTCTCCTGCATCTGTTCCTGTGCGTCGGCTCATGAAGCAACCGCGCCGCGCCGCCGTCGCAAGCGCGGCACGGGCGATCGGGGACAGTAGAAACACCGTCCCCGATCGCTGCCTCCGTCAGAACTCGTATCCGACCTGGGCACGCACCCCCGTCGATCCGGTAGACGTCACCGAGGCTCCACCATTCACCAGCCAACGGCCGTTCTCCGAACGGTAGGTCACGCCGACACCGACGGCCTGCGAACCCAGATACGCCGCCACACCCGCCGCCACAACGGTCTTGCCCGGCCCCGAAGGCGTCAAGTTGGGCATCGCCATCGCTGCGGCCACGCCCGCGTAGGCGTCGTGCGTGTTGATTTGCACGGAAGCCTGACCCACGATTTGCATTGAATTCTGACCCACCCCTTGGACCAGCCTTGCGGGTTATGCGGTGGGTATCTGGGTCTTCTTTCGCTCCTTCTTTGGCTGTGTTGTGCTGTTTCTGAAACGATAGCTATCGTTGCCTGTTTCTACAATGTGGCAGTGGTGTGTGAGCCGGTCGAGCAGCGCGGTGGTCATCTTTGCATCGCCAAACACACTGGCCCATTCGGCGAAGCTCAGGTTGGTGGTGATGATGATGCTGGTGCGCTCGTAGAGCTTGCTGAGCAGATGGAACAGCAGCGCCCCGCCGGTCTGGCTGAACGGCAGGTAGCCGAGTTCGTCCAGCACCACGAGGTCGGCATACATGAGCCGTGTGGCCAGTTGCCCGGGCTTGCCGCCCAGCTTCTCCTGCTCGAGGGCGTTGACCAGTTCGATGGTGGAGAAGAAGCGCACGCGGCGGCGATGATGTTCGAGCGCCTGCACACCGATGGCCGTTGCCAGATGGGTCTTGCCCGTACCGGGCCCACCCACCAGCACGATGTTGTGCGCCGAGTCGATGAAGTCGCACTGGTACAGCTGGCGCACCAGCGCCTCGTCGGCATCGCTGCAGCTGAAGTCGAACCCGCCCATGTCGCGGTACGCCGGGAAGCGTGCCACCTTCATCTGGTACGCGAGGGAACGCACTTCGCGCTCGGCAATCTCCGCCTTGAGCAGCCCGGCCAGCACCAGCGAAGCCGCCTTGTACGCCGGCGAGTCCTGCGCTGCGAGTTCGCCCAGCGCCTGGGCCATGCCGTGCAGCTTCAGTGACTTGAGCATCTGCATCATGGCCTCAGGCTGCATGGCTGTCCTCCCGGCCACGCAGGCGGTCGTAGCGGCCGACGTTGGCCTGTGGCTCGACCTTCAGTGCGAAGGCCTGCGGCGTCTGCAGCGGCGGCACAGGCGGGCTGTCGAGCAGGCGGCTGAGGATGTTCAGTACCGTCTGCTTGTTCGGCACACCCGCCTCAAGCGCCCGCTCAACTGCGGTGAGCACCATCTGTTCGTCGTGCAGCAGCACCAGCGCCAGGATCTCGACCATCTCGCGGTCGCCGCCCGGGTGCCTGAGCAGCACGCCCTGCAGCCTGCGCAAGGCCTCCGGAAACTCGGCGAACGGTGCGCCATTGCGCAGTGCGCCCGGTTTGCGCTGCAGGACGGCCAGGTAGTGACGCCAGTCGTAGACCGTCTCGCCGCGGTCATGGCTGCGGTTGATACGCCGCCCGTGCTCGGCGATCACCTGCCCCTCGGCAACGAACACCAGCCTTGCGGCATACACACGCAGGCTGATGGGCCGGTTGGCGAACGACGCCGGCACGCTGTAGCGGTTGCGTTCGAAGTTCACCAGGCAGGTGGGCGAAACGCGTTTGACATGTTCGACGAAGCCATCGAACGGCTGGCCCACCGGCATCAGGTGGGGCCGCTCGGCCGACCACGCATCCCAGACCGTCATGTCCTGCTCCGGGTGCCGCGTCTGCTGCCACAGCAGTACGCACTGGTCGGCCAGCCAGTCGTTCAGCGCATCCAGTGAACCGAACGCCGGCACCTTCTGCCAGAGGCGGTGGCGGCTGTCCTGGACATTCTTCTCGATCTGCCCTTTCTCCCAGCCCGAGGCCACGTTACAGAACTCGGCATCAAACAGGTAGTGGCTCACCATCGCGCTGAAGCGCGCGTTGACCTCGCGCACCTTGCCGGGACGCACCCGGTCAACGGCAGTCTTCATGTTGTCGTAGATGCCGCGGCGTGGAATGCCGCCCCAGGCGACGAACGCATGATGATGCGCATCGAACAGCATCTCGTGGGTCTGCAGCAGGTAGGCGCGCAGGAAGAAGGCCCGGCTGTGGCTGAGCTTGAGCTGCGCGACCTGCAGCTTGACACGCTCGCCGTTGATCACCGCCCAGTCCTCGCTCCAGTCGAACTGGAATGCCTCGCCAGGGGCAAAGCGCAGCGGCACAAACGTTCCGCGTCCCGTGGTCTTCGCCTGCTCGTGCTGTTCCTGCCGCCACCGCCGGGCAAACGCCGCCACGCGGTCATAGGAGCCCGTGAAGCCAAGCGCGCACAGATCCGCGTGTATCTGCCTGAGCGTCCTGCGCTGCTTGCGCGGCCGGTTCGCCTCGGTCTTGAGCCAGCCTGCGAGCTTCGCGGCAAACCCGTCGAGTTTGCTGGGGCTGTGGCGCTCGGGATAGGCCGGCAGAACCGTGCCGGCCCGGATGTAACGCCTGACCGTGTTTCTGGACACGCCCAGCCGTCTGGAAATCTCGCGCAACGAGACCTGATCGCGAAAGTGCCAGCGTCGGATGATGCTCAATATAGCCACGTCGATCACTCCGTTCCCCTGCCCGTTGCCGAGCAGGTCAGTGTTCTACGTGGGTCAATATTCGATGCAAATTACTGCCCTGGCCGGGTCAGGTTTCCGTGCAAATCAACACTCCGCGATCTGCTTCACGGTCAGCGGGAAGCATTCGTCGAGCAGCGCGCAGATGCGGCGCTGGGGAGAGCCGTCGCGTTCGATCTGCTTCACGATCGCTCTCCGCCGTTCCAGTCGACAACGTCGTTCATGCTTCTGCTCCTTTCCGTATTCAGCCATCCGACCTCTAGTGGTACTAACCAGTACCTTCTCCCAACCCCCAAAACCACATCCCTGCGCTTTACCGCTCCGAGGAGAGCGGACTCAGCCCATCCTGAGTCCGCCTTTACAACGCATTCCGCTCGTCGGATCGCATTGACTCGCCAGCCTTTCGATCTCGGGTGCTGGCTTCGCCGCCCTTACCGGTGTTTCAGATCTATCCCACAGTCCCGGTTCTTCCCGTGCCGCTGCCGTTAAACCATGTCCGACCAGCGCGGTGCTTTGCTGCCTACGACGTCCGGCGCGCCTCCATCAGCTTCCTGCACACCGCCATCAGCCCGGCACGCTTGTGGAGGTCGTTGGCGTCCTCTCCTACGGCGTCGCTCATCGTCCAGGGCAGGCCTGTTTTCTCCGCCGCACGTTGACCGGCATTCGACTGATCGTTATCTGCAAACACGTACTTGCGGCCCGCCACAAACGGCGCCATCGCGGCCATGTTCGAGTCGTTAAAACAGATGAGGACGGCGGCGTTGAGGCGCATCTGGCGGGCCGCCATCTCGATCGACAGACCGGTTGCATAGCCTTCGCAGAGAATCGTTTCGGATGCGCGTGAAGGGCCGATCCTGAAAACAGCACCGCTCGCGCTCATACCAAAGATCATTTTCTTGACCCACCTGAGGTCGTCGTAGTCCCAGTAGATCGACTGGACGCCGCGCAGCTCGCCCTGCATGGAGCGCATTGGCACTATCAGACGCCTGTCGGGAAGGACCAGCCCACGAGCCTCGGGAAGCCCTTTGAAGTGGAAATAGTTGTGCTCCCCGATTACGGCGGTGGAAATGAGCTTTTCTGCCCGATGGACGGCATCGGCACGTCGTCGTGCGGCTAGCCTCTCCGAAGCACGTCGCTTTTCCGCCCAGACACGTTTTTCCGCATCTGTCCAGGATCTGGCATGCGGATCGTCGAACCAGACCGTCTCGGCGGCCCCATCCCAGGCCATGACCCATCCACGGCGTCCGTCAAACATGTACGCGCCGTTCCTTGACCGCGGATGAGAGTCAGTCGGGCAACGCCGGATGCGTCCGGAGTCGTCGAGATGGGAAATCAGGACGCCGTGCGAAGCAGCGAACCGGACGAAGTCGCTCATGCCGCTGACCTCGCCTTCATGAAGGCAATGTCCAGCGACTTGATCTTCCGGATGATTGCCGGGTCAACATTGACCGCATCGGTACTGAACGGGAACGACCGGGGCGGTTCGTGTCCGCTGATGTTGCGGAAGAGATGCCAGGCCCGGCCGCGCGGATTCTTCGAGTTGCTGCTGTTCGCGTACGAGCACAACTGCACCCACAGGTCACGCTCGTTCGCAGCAACCCTGCTTTTCCCGATGAAGATCTCCTGCATCTGCCCCGGGAGCGCCGCCACCGCAGCCTGCGGCGCCGTCTCGTGGCCGCAAGACATGCAACGTCTGAAGAACGGCTTGTAGCCGCATTTCGGGCATGACAGGGTCTCGCGTTCCGACACGTCCTTCCGTACGGACCGGTCGAGTTTCTCGCCCTCGTCAAGTGAATCGAGACCGTGATAGAAGAAGTGCGTGAAGTCTTCGATGAACCGGACGATGTTGCCGCTGTGGTCTAGAAGAAGACAGTCAGTCTTGCCGGTCTCCTTCGAGGCCCTGAGTCCCCTGCCCCACATCTGGATTGCCGTGCTGAGCGATTTCCGCAGTGGACGGCAGTCGACCACGCATCCGACGTCCTTTACGTCGAAGCCCTTTGCCAGCGCCTCCACGCTGATCAGAACGCGGATCGCCGAATCCGGCCTTGAAAACTCGGACAGGATCCGCTCGCGCTCGTTGTCCTTCGTTGCGTGTGTGAAGACCTCAGCCATCACCCCGCATTCGTTGAACTGACGGCACAGCTCTTCGCAATGGCGCACGTTCGAACCAAACACGATCGTCTTGCGGCTCTCCGCGTATCGCGTCCACTCCGAAACTACGTCACCGACGATCTCCATACCGCGCTCCGCGGCTGCCTTGTCGGTCCATTCGCCGTCCGACGTCCTGGCGCCGTCCATGTTGATGCGCGTGCAGGACATCACCCTTAATGGCACCAGCTCGCCCGACTCGGTAAGTTCGTGCATCGTGGCGGCATTGATAAGGTTCGTGAAAACCTGCCCCAGCCCTCGCGAGAAAGGCGTCGCACTGAGCCCGATAACCGTAGCCTTGGTGGTCTTGACGTGCTCGACCATCGACTGGTAGAGCGTGTGCGCCTCGTCGATGATGATGAGATGGGTATCGTGCCAGCCGCGCTCCATCACCGTCTGCACGCTGGCGATCTGGAACGGCAGATCCATGTTGAATCGCGGGTTCTGCGCCTGGATGATGCCGTGCTGATGTAGTCCGTACGCCGACGCCACGGCGCTCGTCTGGTTGATCAGCGACTTCCGGTCGCACACGAATGTCGCCTTTCGGCCAGTCTTCAGGGCCGCGTGGCACAGCTTCAGGCCAAGGTACGATTTGCCTGCGCCAGTCGGGGCACAAAGCATCTGGACGCGATGCCCGGCACGTCGGCCGGCGATGATGCTGTCGATCGCCGGATCCTGGAACGTCCGCGGCGGCGGGAATCTCGCCTCGGAATAGTCGGGCAACAGATCGAACAGGGGCTCGTTCATCTCGCTGCCCTGTCCGAGTAACCGTGCTTCTCAGCGATACGCCGCCAGCGTTTCGCCTGCGCCTCAAGCTGCACCTTCTCGTTCATCAGGCCGGTCTGACGCTCGCGCAGAACGGCAATCTCGGCAGCCTGACGCTTGATCTCCGCCGCCTGTTCGTCAATCAGCGTCAGCGCGGCGGCAAGCTTGTCATCGGCATAGGCCACTTCGACCAACGCGTCGTATTTCGCGCGATCGAGGCGCTCCTGCTCCCGATGCACAGCCATTTCCTCAGGCGTCGGGCCGCAATCCCCTGATAAGGACTGCTCAGTGTTATCGAAACGCGAAAATCCTGATTGACGGCCCGCGCTCCTGTGCCCTTGTTCTACCTGCCTCGCAGCCTGAGGAAGGCTGATTTCGCCATGAGCGACACGCTTTACAAGTTCTGGATCACGCCTGGCGACCTTGTCCGCCATCTTCTGCGTGCGGACGCTGGCACCGGATTGAGCAGCCCTGTCCGCTGACGTCGATCGAGGTGCAACGTTGCACTTTGAAGATTTCCGGTCACCGCCGTGCGCCTCCGCCTCAATCCAGTCCGTCGCGGCGGCGACGATAGCGGCATGCTGGCCTGGCGTCAGATGCCGCCGATGCAGGTTTTCCGACAGCACGAACTGCAGCGGATCGGATCCGGCATATGACACGGTGACCGGCTCCACGCCGGCTTCCAGACATGCCCGGTAGCGATTGGCGCCGTCGAGAATCATCCCGTCGAGCACGACGATCGGCCGTTGCAGGCCGTTCGCCTCGATGTCGGCCTTCAGTGCTTCGAATTCGATGCCTTCTATGGGCGGGAAAAGCGAGCAGAGGGGATGCAATTCGAGGTCGCTCATGCCGACTCCCCCCGATTCAGGGGGGAATCCGCACCGGCAGTAGAATCGTGATCGCCACAACCGACGAAACTATCTTCCGGGGGATTCCCATGGACTTTTCGCTCGTCAGCGGTGCTGTCGCTTCGATCACCGCCGCCAAGGAAATCGGCAAGGCCGCGCTTGGGTTGAGAGATTTCAACCAGATGGCGGCGCAAATCAGCGAGATGAACGCCAGGCTGCTCGACGCGCAGGAGAGCCTCTTCGCTCACAACACCCAGTTGCTGGCGCTGCAGCAGCAACACTTCGAGACCACACAAAAGCTGGCCGAAGTCGAAAAAGCCCTGGCGGAGAAGGGTCGCTACACGCTGTTCGAAATCGTTCCCGGCAGCTTCGCTTACCGCGCAGATGGCGGACCAAGTGCCACCCATGGAGGTAACCCAGTTACCGCGGAGCCGGAGCACTACATCTGCCAGCCCTGCTTCGACGGGCCCGACAGGCGCAAGGTGACTCTCAGGTTGCATCCGACTAGCAAACATATCGTCGGATGGTGGCATTGCCCCGTGTGCAAGACTGATATCAGGCTTCCCGGGGAGGCGCCGCCCATCAATGCCCGACGATGAGGCGGTGGACCCAATAGCTGGATGGGCGCGTGACATTACGCCGCCCCCAGCCGCAAATGACGGATCAGCAAGGAAGCCGCGGCGGCCAGCAGGACGCGATGGTTGTATCCGGCCATGATGGCGCGCTTGAGCAGTGTCTCCATGGCGCACCTCACGCGGCTTGCTGGTCAGCCGCATCGGCGGTGTAGCCGATGGGGTCCGCCGCCCAGCGATGCAATTCACGGTTCGGCCAGAGAGTAGTGCGCTGTGTCAGACGAACCCGGCGGGGAAAACGTCCAGCTTTTTCCTGAAGGCGAACCCATTCACGCGAGCGATTTCCGGTGAATATCTGGACGCTCTTCCAGTTGGAGAACCCGTCAAGAGGGATGGACGCGGGATGCGCGCCGCCATCCAGCTGTGTGTTTGTCGCTCCTGACGCCATGCTGTGAACCTCGTACAAGGTTGGTGAACATGGGCAAATGCTAAGTAGCGACCGGAAACAGATAAAGGGATGAAAATTACTAAGAAAGTATTCCGGAACGGTTTTTACGTATATTCCGTTCCGGAACGATACGCGCCCTACGTTTGTTCCTGCTCTTCTAGTGATTGCGAAAACATTGCTTCAAGGTACGCGGGGCTAGACGCTTCGCGCGCCATCGGCGCGACGACTTTCCGAATGCGCTCTGCGAGATTTACGTCGTATTCATCGGGAAATAGCATCACGCCTAGCGCTTGATTCGTAATCGACCAATCTTTAATACCAGCAAAAAAAGTGATATCAAGATAGGCCAAGATGCGATTTTGATGCCATCTATCAAAATCCTTTTTTGCGAAACGCCTTTGACGATTTGGTATATTCAGAGATTTTCGAGTTACGCGAATCCAATTTCTAAAATCGTCGATTAGTTTCTCTTCAGAAGCAAAAAGATCTACCTTCATTTGAACTTCACCCGACGTATCAAGCCCTAATTCTTCCATCATCTTCCAAGCCGGAACATCGAGTTTTTCATAAGCGTAGCGCGACTTATCATCGAATTTTGCCTCCCCATACATCTCTTTCTCAAGAACCGCCAACGCATCACGATACTCAGGAGCGGCGACATCATCGCCAAAAGTTTTCAATATCCAATTACCGGATAATAAATCGAAAGCAGTCACATCCCTGACTTGGGATCGAAATACATTTTTCATGTATCCGTCACCCTCCTTCAGTTTTCTAGGTGGGATAATAGGATTCCGCAAAAGATTGTCCGCAGCTTGAACCAATTCGTGTCGCGGAACTGCAGGCTCCATAGAGAGACGCAATCTACGAAACATAAGGTTTATGTACCAGTCTGCGCAATCAAATGCACCGCAAGCGTTATATTTCTGTACGGAAAAATCCTTCAGGGCAGAAATTTCTTTCATTGGTGTATTCATGATCTCACCAATACCCATCCATTTTCATTAGACCCAATGTTCGCGAATTTATGAGGAAGTGCCTTTTCAAGGCGCCCCGACGCTATCTCGTAGCGTGCCTGGTCTCGCAGGGCATCTGTAAATGATTCAGCGCAAACGTCCCTAGCCAATGGTGCCACGACTTTTCTGATTCGTTCAGAAACGCTCACATCAACGTCGTTTGGGAAAAGAGCTACTCCCATATCCTGATGGGAAATCCGGACGCCATTCACCATGGACCACAACCACAAATCAAGGAAAGGGAGAACCTTATATTTCGACCATTCTTCGAATTCCCTCAATTTCACTGGCTTTCGCGGAACTGAAATCGATAGACACGCCCGAGTTTTTCTAAGCCAATTTGTAAAGTCGCGAATAATTTTATCTTCACTACTATGAAGATTGACATTGACAGCAACATTCTCCTCATACCCCAAATCGCATTCCATGAACATCAGCCAAGTTGGTTTTGACAAAAACGTGCGGTCCATATCGGAAATTTTTCCATTGTTTCTGAACTTATCGAAAGCTTCCTTGTACAATTGAAATCGGTCGTCGGGCTCGCCACACCAAAAATAGTCTTCCACAGTAAAGTCCGTAACAGTGGGGAATTCCATTGGCGGCGCAATATCCTGCCTCACTGTAGCCGTGATCAGCGGATCGTTCAAAATGCTGTCAGCAAAATCTTTAAGACCCTTATCAGAAGCATGTTTTGAGCTTGTGCAATGCAAGAGGAATCCCCTCGCCTCGAGATTCAAAGTCCAGTCGACAATATCAAATGACTCTACTATGGAATATCGTCCTATTTGAAAGCTCGCCGGTATATTCGACCTTGCGTAATTTCTTGATCTCATTTACACCCTCTCACACCCTCAAATGAGGAGCCGCGCCAACAGGGTAAGGGAGCCCTGCTTTCGCCCCGTCAGGCTAGGCGCGGTTGCGAACGATTATGCCCGTCGTCAATCGGGTTGCGAAAGTTTCCTTATCTCCTTCGCCACCCGCGCCGCATCCAATACGGCGTACGCGAGCCGATTCACGAGTTTGGAAACTGACGACGTTACTCATGGCGGACTCCATCCACGCGGGTCCCCTTCGCCCGCGACCGGGGCGGCTGCACGAGCCCGGGGACAAGTAACTTAAATCGCTGGAATTTTTCGTCATTGCTTGCTGCCTCGATGCACTCCCACTGACGCTTACTTTCTGCGATCCCTTGCGGGGAGTTGTAACGTTGCAGGCGCGCAAGCTCGAGCTTCATCATGCGTATCTTGTGGTCGCACCAACTTCCGTCATGCCTCGGGTTGACCCCAACGCACCAGTTGTCGACGTCAAGGAATGCACGACGCGGTCCCTTCGCACCCTCCGGGCGCTTCCGGCGCATCCAGAACTCGGATTGACCGGATTCCCACCGCACGACCGCGTAGCCGTCCGGCCACTTCATCCCGGACGGGACGACCCCCTCGGCTTCCAGCTGGAGGCGCGTCCCGATGTACTGCACCATGCCGTACTTCGGATCAAGGTGGATGGTCAGTTCCCCGAAGTCGACCGCGTCAGCGCGATTATTTCCGTTCATCGCCGGCCTCCTGCTCGCCGATCACGCCGTACTCTTCTGCCCAGCCGGAGAGCTCCTCTATTTCGGCCGCAAACCTTGACGATACCTCGGCGCCGAGGCCGAGGAGCGACGCAACGCTGGCGCGCGAAAGCGGTGGTTCGACATTGGCAAGGTCGTTGTCAAAAGCGAAGGCGTCCTCGCGCACCAAGTTCGCTCCGGCGATGCGGAAAATAACTTCGAGACCACGAACAATGCGATTCGCACTGTCAGCATGGCGAAGAAACGGTTCGACCTGCAGGCGGTTGGTGCGAGCTGCGTCGCGAACGCGACTGCTGAACTGGGAAAAATCCTCGTCGAGAAAGTTTCTCGCCTCGGAAGCACCGGATGGGAGATCAACGGTAGACATAGTTCGGGCTCCTAGTTAATTAGGGCCCGCCTTCCATCGCCAAATGGGGTGGGCGGGCACACAACGGGGTTGGCGAACCGGAAACTAGGAACCGGCATGCGCGCGAGCGCATCCCCACCATGGCCCACCCATAAATCGGATGAGATGGTACAACGGACGAAAAAATACCGCCAAGCGGCGGTCGTCCGCCCAGTTTGCTCGGGTCGCCAAACCCGGCCGCTGTTGTCTCAGCGACGGTTAAAGCGTAGTCGCCTGCATCGACCGCGTCAAGTGGATTCACACATAGGCCGTCATCTTCGATCGCCTGTAGGAGCAGTGCTTGTATTTCTCCGCGGCAGCGCGCGTCAATTATTAGCGGTGCTATACGATCGTGAATAGATTCCTTATGGGAGCCCTGCCCACGCACTGTTCACACCACGAGTACAGGACACTAAACACCGTGTGTACAGCGCACTTTACTTCGGCGGCGAAACGCTACCCGCTACCGCATTCCCCGCACGGCAAATTGATTCTTCTGATTGAATGGCCGTGTTCCGTCGCTCGAATCCATCACGCTCGCCTCGCCAAAAAATATCCTGTTGCGGCCTCGGCAATGGTGTCGGGACATCCCTGGACATAGGAGACTAATAATGGCGGCAAAGAAGCAGATACTGAGCAAACGCGCAGAGATGATCCAGTTGATAAAGGCGCATCCCGGCATATCATCCGCCGAACTCGCGTCGCGCGTCGGCATAGTCGGCGCAAGCAAGGTGACGACTGCACTTTGGCAGTACGTTCGCAGCAAAAAGATCGTGACCGAGCGCGCCGAGATTGACGGTCGGTGGATGAACAGGCACTACATGTCGGATCAGATCCCGCCCGATGCGGCCGAACGTATCAACCAGAAAATCATCGACGCGGGTGAAGCCGTTCCCGTACCGAAGTCACCCGAGGCTCGCAACAGCGTGTTCGACGTGCCGAAGGCGGCTCGCTCACGGAAGCCGGTGTCAAAGCAGCCCGTCACGACGCTGGCGCCCACGACTGACGTACCCCGCATCTTCTCATGTGCAATCGCCAACGACGGCAGTCTGGTCCTGATGCGCGGCGGCCGGATCGAGATGTCGCTGCCGCAGGCCGATGCTGCAGCGCTGCAGCAGTACCTCGTCAAGCGCGCCGCCGCGAGCTTCCTCGCGAGCATGGCGTAGAGGCGGGCCGGCGTGCGGGGCGCCGGCACCACCCCATCAAGGCACAAGCCGATCCAGTTGCTCTACCAGCCACTCGTCAAGAGGCTGCGCGTTCCGATTGACCCCACCTGCCTGAACCTGCAACAGCAGTCGCGATGGCAGGTCCTGCAATGTTGGTTGAGCCTGGTGATTCATGACATTTGCCGCACCTTGAAGCGTTGGAATAAGTGCGCGTGCATGGAAAGCGGCGCCGTTCTGGCCAAGATGAAGCGCGATCGAATCGATGATCGCTTTCTGCGATTTCGCGATGCCGAGTAGAAGCTCTGCGAGCTGCTCGTTCGTGATAGCCATGTCGCCTCCTCTGAATCTGACTGCCGCACTGATACCATTGCCGCAAACGAACAACGGGGAACACGATGCGCGGACTCTATGCACTTGGCATGATTGCCGTTCTCTGCGGCTGCACGACCATTTCGGAGGTCACGCCGGCCGGTGATGGCAACTATACCGTCACCACGCAAGTGCGCGGCGGCATGACGCCGTGGGGAGAAGTCAAGGCGTCCAGCCTGAAGCGCGCGGACGACTACTGCAGGCAGCAGGGCAAGCAGATGCATCAGGTGGACATGCAAACTCATGGCGTCCGCGGATGGACGCCGCAGGAAGCCGAACTGACGTTTTCCTGCGTAGCCTCGTGATCGTCACTGCCCGCGCGTGAAGCGCTGAAAATGAAAAGCCCCGCTCGGGGCGGGGCTTCAGAATGCGCGTCCAAATTGGCCGGCTCTATGGATTCGCCTTCACGTAAGCGGCAAATAGATCGGCCTTAGGCAGAAAGGCATGGCACGAGGCCACTAGGTCGGTCGCCTCTTTCTGAGCGAACGGCATAGAGAGATGATAGTCCGCGTGCGTTCTGACCTTTTTCAGATCAATCAGAACGTACGCGAGAGAGCGACCTTTCATGCTGTGCGCTTTCAAACGCTCAGTCAGCTTCTCATGTTCCCCCAGCGACTGCGGACTAGGTGGAAGATTCGCATCGGCCACTTCAAGCGCCTTGTGGAAAGCTCCGTAGTAGGCTCTAGAGGCGCCTGATCGCCATTCTGCCTCGACCGCTCCGTTTGCCAATTGCCCAGCGAGAGCCAAAAGATCAGAAACCCCGATGCTCAACGTGCCACCTCTACGTAAGTGTCCTGGAAGGTATATGAAGTGAGTGGACGACACGCGAAGGTCACCAACTCTGGATAACAATCCTCGAACTGCTCAACCAACGCTTCTGCGATTTCGAAGTTGATTTCGCCACAGGTCTCCGCATCCGCATCGATAAATAATTCGTAGCGCAGTGAGTCGTCAGGGTAATGACGAAGAGCCGCCTGTCTAATCGGGAAGCCGCGCGCTCGGACTACGGCTATCGCAGATTCAAGAAGCCTCAGCCGGGTCTCGGCCGGTACCCGTCGCGAATGGGCGACTTCCACCAGGCGACGGGTCGAGAGAGCGATGGAATCCTGTGACAATCCGTGCTTCTCCATGATTTCCGCAGCCTCCTCAAAACGGAGCGCCATGCCCAGAAGTTGAGCCCCAGACCGAAACTGGTTCACATCGTTGGCAACTTCCGCCAGTCTTCCGCCAATGTCGGCGGCACGGCGCGGTTCTCCGATGTTAGCAAGTATCGAGCCTGCGTTACCCAGGATCGTCACGTCATGCGGCGCGAGCTTTAGCGCGGCCTGCAACCGTCTTATGCATTCTTCATTGTCACTCTGCAGGAACGCCGTGAACGCCAGGACGAGCCAATAGATCTCCGGTTCCCCGACGTGCTTGCCCAGCAGCGTCTGCATTTCCCGTTCGATCCGTTTTAGCGTCAGCAGATTGCCGTCCCGCCGAATCGCCAGATCGATGATCTCGCTCAAGCGCTCTCGGCCCACTTCTAATGGCTGATTCAACGCCGCCGCCCCCAGTTTATGTGTTCGATTTCGCACGAATAGTAGCAAATCCCCTAGATCCGTGCCTCCTACCCGAACGAAGAGTGCCCTAGAGCACGATAACGGCACGACTGCTGCCAGTCTTTACAACGCAACACAGGCACTGGAAACTCGCTCCAGATAGTCACCCCACCACTGCATCATTTTTTTGCGCTCGCTCAAATACTGCGCATGGTTGTATGCAGCCCGCACGCTGTCCCGCTCGCTGTGCGCGAGCTGCCGCTCGATCCAGTCGCTCTCGAAGCCGTTCTCGTTCAGGATGGTAGACGCCAGCCCGCGGAATCCGTGACCGGTCATCCGTGAGTGGTAGCCCATGCGGTACAGGGCGTAGAGGACGGTGTTCTCACTGATCGGCTGCTTCGCGTTCGAGCGGCTCGGGAATACCCACTGCCACTGACCGTTCAGTTGGCGGAGTTGCCGGATGATGCCGAGGGCCTGCCTCGACAGCGGAACGATGTGCTGGGCGCGCATCTTCATCCTCTCCGGCGGAATGCGCCATTCGGCCTTTTCCTCGTCGATCTCGGTCCATTCGGCGTAACGCAGCTCACCCGTGCGAACGAACGTCAGCGCGAGCAACTGGAGGGCCAGTCGGGTCTGCAGGTCGCCGTCATAGGCCGCGATCTTGCGCATCAGCTCCGGCACCTCGGCCTCGCCGACGCGCTTCATGTGCGTCACGGGCTTGCTCCTGAGCGCGCCGCGCAGGTCGGGCGCGGGGTCGCGCTCGGCTCGCCCCGTCGCAATCGCATAGCGGAACACCTGACTGGCCGCCTGCATGGCCTTTCGCGCCAGCTCGAGCGCGCCGCGCGACTCGATCTTCCGGAGCACCGCCAGCAGTTCGGGAGCCGACACCTCCTTGACCGGCCGGGCACCAAGCGACGGGAAGAGTTCGCGCTCCAGAAGCTTGAGCACCTTCCCCGCGTGCCCTTCCGACCACCCGTCCTTCCGGTTCTCGTGCCATTCGCGCGCAACCGCCTCGAAGGAGTTCAGGCGCTCCAGCGTCCTCTGCAGTTTCTCCCGCTTCTTCTCGTGAGACGGGTCGAGCCCGGCACGCAGTGTGTCCTTGACCGCCTCGCGGGCCTTCCGTGCCTCAAGCAGGGAAACGGCTGGATAGACGCCAAGGGCCATGCGTTTCTCCTTGCCGCCGATGCGATACTTCAGGCGCCAGTATTTCGAACCGTTCGGCATGACCTCGAGGTACATGCCCTGGCCGTCGGCCAGCTTGTAGGAGCGCTCCCGCGGCTTCGCAGCACGCACCGCGACATCGGTAAGGGGCATGGGGGCATCACGGGGGCATCAATGCCCCGCAGGCTGTGAAAAGTGCCACCAACGATGCCCCCAGATTCAGTGGGTGTCAATGGGAAACCTTGGGCAAAGATGGCAAGCAGAACCGCCGCAAGTGCTTGACTGGCGGGGATTTTTGGGCAACTATGGGAAACGTTGGGACGATCTTTGGGGTGGCTGATGGGACTCGAACCCACGACAACAGGAATCACAATCCTGGACTCTACCAACTGAGCTACAGCCACCACTGCTACAACTTTTTGGCTTGCCTTGAATGGCTCGCCGATGAAGAAGCGAGATTATACAAACACGTTCTGCGTTTGCCTAGCCCTTATTCAAACATTTCGGCGTCTTCTCGCAGATACTGCCGCGCCTCATCCAAGATCGCGAGGTCGCCCGCGGCGAGCTTGCGGCTGTCCGACAGCACACGACGCCAGCCTCGCGCGCCCGCCACGCCTCGGTACAAGCCCAGCACGTGGCGCGTGATCGCCCCGAGGTAGGTGCCCCGCGCAAGTTCCGCCGCGCAATACTCGATGAGCTTCGCCTCCACCTCCGCGCGGCTCGGTGCCGCGGCGGTGGAGCCGTAGAAACGCGCGTCGACGTCCGCGAGCACATACGGGTTGTGATACGCCTCGCGCCCCAGCATCACGCCGTCCACGTGCTCCAGGTGCATCGCCACTTCGTCGAGCGTCTTGATTCCGCCGTTGATGACGATCTCGAGCTGCGGAAAGTCGCGCTTCAACCGATACGCGTAGTCGTACTTGAGCGGCGGAATCTCGCGGTTCTCCTTCGGGCTCAGTCCTTTGAGGATCGCGTTGCGGGCATGCACGATGAAGACGTTGCAACCCGCTTGCGCCACCGTGCCGACGAAATCGCGCACGAAGCCGTATTCCTCGACGGCGTCCACGCCGATCCGGTGCTTCACCGTGACGGGCACGGACACGACGTCGCGCATCGCCTTCACGCAATCCGCGACGAGCTGCGGCTCGTTCATCAGGCAAGCACCGAACGCACCGCGCTGCACCCGTTCAGACGGGCAGCCGCAGTTGAGGTTGATCTCGTCGTAGCCCCACTGTTCGCCCAGCCGCGCCGCGCGCGCCAGATCGTCCGGCTCACTGCCGCCCAGTTGCAGCGCGACGGGCGCCTCTTCGGGCGTAAAAGCCAGATGGCGAGCGACGTCGCCATGAATCAGCGCGCCCGTCGTCACCATCTCGGTGTAGAGCCAGGTGTGGCGCGACACGAAACGGTGAAAGGCTCGGCAATGGCGATCGGTCCAGTCCATCATCGGCGCCACGCTGACGCGGCGAGGACTGGTGAAACGGGCAGAAGACATGGGGAAAAACAGGTGGGACAACAAGTGGAACGGCGGCCCGGACAGCGGACCGCGCACCTTTAATCAGCCCGTCATTCTACCGCAAGCCGCACGGCGCGCCCTCCTAGCGTCTCGGCCGTCACTTTCGCCGCACAACGGCGTGTGACGCGGTTTGCCGCACTGCAAAACCCCTTTCCCAGTATGTAATCCACCTCCCTCGAAACGCGCCCTTTTTGGGGCTCATTCGCCGCGGAGGCCCGCCCGTATTGGCGGCCACCATTGTTTCCTCATCCAGAACAGTAAATTCGGATTATCGTGATTATTTTTCGATAGTAGGTGTTTACACTGAGCATCACTGACGTAGCTCACGGGCACTACCGGACCACCCAGGGCGCCGCGTCATTCCGAAACGCAGTTGAACCTGATTGGAGTTGACACCATGAAGACCAAGATCCTCGCCGCTCTGCTCGTAGCCGCCTCCGCCACCATCGCCGCTCCGGCTTTCGCCAGCGGTTACGGCCCCGCACCGTACTACAGCCCGGCCGTCGGCGCGCCGGCTTCGCAGCAAGGCCAGAACAGCCAGACGCTCGCAGCAGAAGCCGCGCAATCGCGCGCCAACGAAACCGCTTACGGCGGCGTGTCGAGCACCTCGTCGCAAGCCGGTAGCGCCCGTTCGCTGGAACGTGGTCCGCAATCGGTCTACTTCGGCGCGCACTAATCGCTGTCGGAGAACCGCTCAAAGCGGAAACCGCATTTGACAGAGTATCCGTGGGCCGGGCGTCATGAGCGCCCGGCCCGCGGACATACGAAAAGGGCTGCTCGCGCAGATCGCGCGGCAGCCCTTTTGCCTTTTACAGGCTACCGCCGAAACGACAATTTTCTCTTCGTTGCGAGCGAGCGCGCGCCGCCCATCAATCCTTCATGAGCTCCCGATCGATCACGCCACGCGCCGCTTCGAGCCCGGCGTCGGCAGCCGCGCGTTCGGTGGGCCATAGCCGGTCGATATGCACGAGCCGCCAGTCCACCGCAACGTCGCTGCCTTTCAGCACGCGGAAATGCGCCTTTACACCTGTCATGACCTGCTCGACCGCAACCTCGATGTCGTGATCCCGGTAGCGCTCGGTGTAGTCGCCCATGTCGATGCCCTTAGGCTCCATGTTCGCCTCCTCGTGACGGATACGCCGCGCGACGCAGAACCGGTCTCGCATCGCCACGACGCAGACACGATCGTCCACGCGCACGACGTTCGAACACGCCGCGCGACTCGCTACGACCTACACCTCGGACACGCGCCTCGCCAAGCGCTGTCAGTCGCAGTCGCCGGACAGGTACTTGCGGCCGTCGCAGGTGATGTGGACGCGATCGGCGCCTGTGCCTGTCGCAAGGCCGGCGCCCACCAGTTCCTGGGCCAGATCGGGGGACAGCACGGGCGGAACCTGTCCGCCGTCTGTGTCGTTCAACCGCCGCAGGGCTTCGATCGCTTCGAGACTCAGTGACTTCGACATGGCCGTCTCCGTCGTGGTGCCGAAATTCATGCTAGCACTTACCACGGAGTACGGTGGTCTATACAGCGGCCTCAGGCGGCAACACTGCGCTGCCCACAGGCGCCCTATCACGACCGCCGACAGGAACCGCTTGCCGTACGCGGTCGACACGTAGCCGATCACTTTGCCGACAGCCGGGTGCGGAGACGAGAGCCGCGGCAGCCGTCCGGAACCGCCCCTTCGCCGCCGTGGCGCCGCGCCTCATGCGGCATTGCAAAGATGCATTCATGTCGTGCAGCCAGATAGCGCCGGCTCCAGTGTCGCTGGAACGCGCCTATCGTTCGGCCCGCCGTCGACTGCAATCGGCAGCCAACCGGCTGGCTTCCTGGAACGGAAGCCCCTATCCCTTTGCGTCGCCGGATCGCTCGGTTTTGCCCTTCATTTACCCGTCAGCGATTTACGACACCTGACCTGGAACCCTTAATTCGAGCAAGCACCAGGCGACCGAGGCAGACAGAGAGAGACAGGCCAACGCACGCAGGCCTACGAAGGCGGCGGCACGCCATGTGCGGCATCCCGAAGAACGGACGCCCCGCCGTTTCGAACGGCAGCCCAGCCGCAGAACGCGCGCGGAGCGTCCGATGCCGAAACGGAGGCACGCGATATGGAAAGGAAAGCGCTTTCAGGAAAACGACGGCCGCCCGGCACTGTCATAGCAAGGCGGTCGATACAGGTTCGCCCGCCCCGCTTGGGACGCATGCTCGCGGCTGCCGTCGCGACATTGATCGGCGCCCTGCCCGGCGCCGCACATGCCCAGGCGCCCGCACACCCGCCGGCCGCCGCTCCGTCGGCCCCGATGGTGAAGCCGCCGCAGGCCACCTCCGATGCCGTGAACGCCGACAACCCCGACAACATGCCGGTCAAGCGTCCTCGCAAGCCCGTCAACGAGGGCATGGCGCGCCGGCCGCCTGCAAGCGGCGGCACGGCAAAGTAGGCGCAAAGCAGCGCGGCAAAGCGCGCGCGAAGGCGGCGTTCAGAGGCGAGCGAGCGAAACCTCGGTGGACTTCACGAGCGCCACCACTTCGGAGCCCACCTTGAGGTCGAGTTCGTCGACGGAGCGCGTCGTGATGACGGACGTCACGATGCCAAACGGCGTATCGACGTCGACTTCGGAGACAACCGGTCCGCGGATGATCTCGCGAATCTTGCCTCTGAACTGGTTGCGCACGTTGATGGCGGAAATGCTCATGTGGGATGGCTCCGTGGAAGGATAGTGTGTGTTGCGCTACGGTTCGGATTCCTGATCGTTCAGGCTTCGTCCTTTAGACGGCCCACCGCACTTCATGAGGCCGCACGCTCGCGCCCGAGCCAAACGCGGTGCGTAGTCCCGCAGGCTCCGCATCGTTCGGCTGCGTCTTCAGCACGCGTTGCAGCACGTAGTCTTCGAGTTCGGCGAAACGCGCCGATGCGCGCACGCGCGGCCGCTCGAGCGGCACCGGCTGATCGAGCGCGATGCGGCCCTCCTCGACGAGCAGAATCCGGTCGCCCAGCGCGACCGCTTCGTGCACGTCGTGCGTGACGAGCAGCGCCGTGAAGCGATGCTCGCGCCACAGCCGTTCGATGAGCGCGTGCATCTCGATGCGCGTGAGCGCATCGAGCGCCCCGAGCGGTTCGTCGAGCAGCAGCAGGCTCGGCCGATGCACGAGCGCGCGCGCAAGCGCCACACGCTGACGCTGGCCGCCCGAGAGTTGCGCGGGCCAGTCGTTGGCGCGCGCAAGCAGTCCCACCTCCGCGAGCACCGCGCGTGCATCCTCGCGAGCACTGCGCGGCAAGCCCAGCATCACGTTCTGCAGCACCGTCTTCCAGGGCAGCAGCCGCGCGTCCTGGAACATGATTCGCGTGTCGAGCGGCGCGCCGTGCGTCGAACGCTTCACGAGCGAGCCGGCCTGCGGCGCCTCGAGTTCCGCGACGAGCCGCAGCAGCGTCGATTTCCCGCAGCCGCTGCGCCCGACGATCGCCACGAAGCTGCCGCGTTCGATGGCCAGATCGAAGCCGTCCAGCACGGTGCGCTCGCCGTAGCGCTTGCTCACGCCGCGCAGCTCGACGGCGTAATCGGCGGATGACTCGGGCGTCGCGATGGCGCCGCGTTCGCGTGCCGCCCAGTTGCCGCGCAGCGGCGCGTCGCCACCGTCCTGTCGCCGCGTGTGCGGATGCACGCCTTCGTGCTCCAACGCCACCGCATGCACCGCCGCGTCGTCCTGCTCGCGCGGCTGCGCCAGTTCGGCTTCCAGATCGCTTCCCGCAATGCCGCCGAAGTGCGCTGCTAACGTCGTGGCGTTCATGTCTTGCTTCCTCCCTGGTAAGCCGGATGCCAGCGCAGCGCCACGCGCTCGATGCCTTTCGCGAGCAGATCCGCCAGCTTGCCGAGCGCCGCATACAGCAGGATGCCGACCACCACCACATCGGTTTGCAGAAACTCGCGCGCGTTCATCGTCATGTAGCCGATGCCCGATTGCGCCGAAATCGTTTCCGCCACGATCAGCGTGACCCACATGAGCCCGAACGCGAAGCGCACGCCCACGAGGATCGACGGCAACGCGCCCGGCAAGATCACATCGCGGTACAGCGCGAAACCCTTCACGCCGTAGCTGCGGGCCATCTCCACAAGATTGCCGTCCACCGAACGAATGCCATGAAACGTGTTCACGTACACGGGAAAAAACACGCCCAGCGCAACGAGAAACACCTTCGCCTCTTCCTCGATGCCGAACCAGAGGATCACGAGCGGGATCATCGCGAGCGCGGGAATGTTGCGGATCATCTGCACCGTGGAATCGAGCGCGATTTCCACGGGCTTGAAAAGCCCCGTCGCCAGTCCGAGCGCAAGGCCGATACCACCGCCGATGGCGAAGCCCGACAGCGCGCGCCACGTGCTCACCTTGACGTCGGCCCACATTTCGCCCGACTGGATCAGCGACCACGCCGCCTTCACCACCGCAAGCGGTTCCGGCAGCACGCGCGTGGAGAGCACGCCGCTGCGGGCCGCCAGTTCCCATGCGAGCAGCACGGCGATGGGTACGATCCACGGCGCGAGATGCGCGCCCGCTTTCGCGAGCGTCGTGCGAACGGCGGCGTACCCGCGTCGCGTTCCGGCGGCGCCTCGATCGCTACGCGGCAACGCGCCTGTGACTGCGGATTGCGTCATCTGAATGTCCTCCTTGCTTCGTGCATTGCACGGCGCGAGCCAACTCAGCCGCGCCGTTCAGCTCTGGCTCGCGCGCGGCGCATAGTGGTTGCCCACCACCTCGCCGAACGGCCCCGACAGCGGGCCGCCCACCTTCTCGCGCACGTGCCCCGGCAACAGCGGAAAGACAAGCTCCGCAAAGCGATACGACTCTTCGAGATGCGGATACCCCGAGAGGATGAACGTCTCGATGCCGAGGTCCGCGTATTCGCGCATGCGCGCGGCCACTTGCTCAGGATCGCCGACGAGAGCCGTGCCCGCGCCGCCGCGCACGAGCCCGACGCCTGCCCACAGATTCGGATAGATCTCGAGTTCCTTGCGTCCGCCCCGCTTGCCGCCGTGCAACGCCGCCATGCGCCGCTGCCCTTCCGAATCCATCTTCGCGAACGCGGCCTGCGCGCGTGCGACGGTCTCGTCGTCGAGCCGGCTGATGAGACGGTCCGCGGCGGCCCACGCTTCGTCCTCGGTTTCGCGCACGATCACGTGCAGCCGGATGCGAAGCGGATCTCACGGCCGTGCGCCGCGGCGCGCGCGCGAATGTCCGCGATCTTCTTCGCGACCGCTTCGGGCGGCTCGCCCCAGGTGAGATAGGTATCGATGTGCGCGCCGGCCATCTCGTGCGCCGCCGGCGACGAGCCGCCGAACCACAGCGGCGGATGCGGCTGCTGCACCGGCGGATACAGCAGCTTGCCGCCCTTCGAGCGCAGGTGCTTGCCGATGAAATCGATGGACTCGCCACGATGCGCGGCCTCGAGCAGCCCGCGCCAGATATGCAGGAACTCGTCGGTGATTTCGTAGCGCGTGTCGTGATCGACGAACACGCCGTCGCCTTCCAGCTCCACCGCATCGCCGCCCGTCACCACGTTGATGAGCAGACGCCCGCCGGAGAGACGATCGAAGGTGGCGGCCATGCGCGCCGCGAGCCCCGGCGACGAAATGCCGGGACGGATAGCCACGAGAAACTTGAGCCGCTTCGTTGCGGCGATGAGGCTCGATGCGACCACCCACGCGTCCTCGCACGAGCGGCCCGTGGGCAGCAGCACGCCTTCGTAGCCGAGCGTGTCCGCGGCCACCGCAATCTGCTGGAAGTACGGCAGATCCGCGGCGCGCGCGCCTTCCGAGGTACCCAGATAGCGCGTGTCGCCGTGGGTGGGAATGAACCAGAACACCTTCATGCGTTGCTCCTGCTTGTTCGAAATGAAGGGCACGAGGCAAGCAGGATCGGCAACAGCAAGGTCATCGCGACGGCTTCCCCGAAAAAAATGCGCAAGCGCCCGTAACACGGCCGCTTGCCGATGGCGGCCTTGCCGCCTGCATGGGAAAGCAGTCTATGGACGCGGTCTCTCCTTTTGAACGATTTTTTTGAGCTTAGGTTTTCCGCTTTCGTGATTAGCCTGATGCTCGGGCATACAGCGCGCGAATCGTTCAACGCGCGAGCAATGGTGTACCCGACACACAGGGCCGAAGCAGTGCGCCGATATAATGGCGCACATTCGGGTCCGCGCCTGTGGCGCCCAAGGCGCGCGCCCCTGCCGCCCCCATTTCAGGCAGTTCGCATGCAAAAATTCATTCTGCCGTTCGTAGCCGGCTTTCTGGCTTCATTGTTCTTTCACGATTCGACGCTCGCACTGTTGCACGCGGCGGGCCTGATCGACGCCTCGGGCTTTTCTACCGCGCCCTTCGTGCCGCTCGGATTGCCCCAGTTTCTCGCCAACGCCATCTGGAGCGCCGTGTGGGCCGTGCTGATGGCCTGGCTCGTGCGCGTGTCGCCCGCGCGCCCCGCGCCGTGGGTACCGGCATTCATGTTCGGCGGCATCGTGCTCACGGCCGCCAGCGTGTTCGTGGTCGACCCCATTCGCGGCATCTGGCCGAGCGGCAACATGCTGCCGCGCCTTGCCGTGGGTTTCGCGGCCAATGCGATGTGGGGCTGGGGCGCACTCGTGTTCATGCGCGCCTTCATGCGCGATGCGCACGGCGAGGAATAGCGTTTTCAGTCGGATAAGCGGGCCCGCGTCCGCACGTGGCTCGCGGGAGCAGTCAGCCCGCAGCTATCCCAGCAATTCCCGCAACGGATGCGTCTGCGGCGTCCACGGGCTTTCGAACATGCGCGCGACGTCTTCGGGCTTCACGTCCTCGATGCGCGCAATGCGCCATGCAGGGCGATTGTCCTTGTCGATGATTCGCGCGCGAATACCTTCCATCACGTCGCCGTGCGCGAACGTGGAGCGCGTGAGATCGAGATCGCGACGCAACGCGCAAGCCATCGAACCTTCCGAGCGCGTGACGACTTCGAGCGACACCGCCATCGAAAGCGGCGAGCGTTCACGCAGCACGGCCACCGTGCGCTCGGCCCATTCGGCCGCGGCGCAGTCCTGCTCCGCTTCGAGCGAGGCGAGGATCGCCGGCACGTCCGCATGCGAGAAGTGCCGATCGATCAGCGTGCGCGTGTCGGCCAGCATGGAAGTGTCGGGCGTCGGCGTGACCTTGTGTCGGGCCGCTTCGCGTTCCACGAGCGCCACCACGTCGGCGCCGCGCTCGAACGACTCGGTCTGCAACGCTTCCACCAGCGCGGGCAACGCCGCCTCGTCCACGTAGGTATCGGCAAGGCCTGCGTAGAGGGCGTCCGCCGCGCCGATCGTTTCGCCCGTCACCGCAAGATAGCGGCCGATCGCGCCCGGCGTGCGCGCAAGAAACCAGCCCACGCCGACATCGGGAAAGAGACCGATGCGCGTCTCGGGCATCGCCATGCGCGTCGAGGACGTCGCCACACGCAGCCCACCCGTGCGATGCGCGCCTTGCGAAATCCCCATCCCGCCGCCCATCACCACGCCGTTCATGAGCGCGATGTAAGGCTTCGGATACGTGAAGATGGCGTGATCAAGACGGTATTCCTCGGTAAAGAACGTATCGAGCGCGTCCTGGTCGCCGCGTCGGGCCGCCTCGTAGAGAAAGCGGATGTCGCCGCCCGCGCAGAACGCACGCGCGTGAGCCGAGCGGACCACCACCGCGAGCACGTCGGGGTCTTCGCGCCAGCGCTCGAGCGCCGCCTGCATGGCGCGGATCATGTCGGTGGAAAGCGCGTTGAGCGCCTGTGGACGCTCGAGTTCGATAAAACCGACGCGGTTCGCAACGCGCGTCACGACGTCGCCTTGCGACGACGGCGCAGTGCCGGCGGAAAGTGTTGGGTTCATGGCGTGAAAGCGGCGGACAGGCGTGAGGAGCTACGGTATCACGCACGGGCCGCTTTGCGGCGTATGGCGGGCACGGCCGGACTGGCCTGTGCCGGGGGACCCGAGGCGGCTCCGCTATCGGCTTTCGAGACCGGCTTTGGGGTCGCCTTCGCCTGCGACGCCGCTTTGCGCGTCCCCTCCGGCTTTGCTTGCGCCTTCTTCGTGGCGTTCGTGTCGGCCTTCGTCGCGGGCCGGGCGCGCGACTTCGCGGTGCCGTTGCCCCGCCTCTTCGCCGCCGTGCCGGCCTGCGCGAACCAGGCACCAAACGCCACGTCGACCAGCAATTCGGGCGCCGCATGCGGAAACACCGGACACGTCAGTTGCAACGCCACGATGCCGTGCAAGATGGACCACAGCGCCTCGGCCCACACGACGCTCGCCGTGGAAGGCAACGGCAGCCGGCCTGCGTCGCGCAGCGCATCGAGTGCGTCGATCATGATCTGGAACGCCGCGTCGCCGCTGTCGTCCGAACGGTTGCCCGTCAGCGTCGCGCTCGTATAGCTCGGGTCTTCCATGAAGATGAGCCGGTACGTCTGCGGATGCGCAAGGCCGAATGCGACGTACGCTCGGCCGAGCGCATGCAGACGCTCGCGCGGGTCCTCAATCGCCGCAAGCGGCACGAAGGTCTCCAGCAACTGGGCGTAGCCCTCGGCGCACAGCGCATGCGCGATCTCGTCGCGACTCTCGAAGTGCAGGTACAGCGTGGCGGGCGAATACTCGATGGCGTCCGCGATCTTGCGCATGGAGAGTGCGGCAAAACCGTCGCGCATGACAATGCGCCGCGCGGCATCGAGAATGCGCTCGCGCAGCGCCTGCTTTTCACGTGTCTTTCGTTCTGCGATTCCCATCTGGGCAATTCTCCAGTTGACTTCCTGAAAAGTCAAATTAAACTGAACGCCGTTCAGTGAACAGTGTTCAGTCGAACACCCGGACATACCCAGGAGCACAGTCGTCATGGAAAACACGGGCAGAGTCGGATTACTAGGCGCCACCGGCGCAATCGGTGCGAGCATCGCCGCCGCGCTGCGCACGGCAGGCCGGCCCTGGCGCGCGATCGGCAGGCCAGCCGGTCATTCGAGCAAGGCGCTTGAAGCGATGGTCGGCGACGACCCGCTCGCCGAGATTGCGACGTGGAATCCGCAAGACGCCAACTCGGTCGCTGCCGCAGCCGCAGGGCTGCAAACAGCCGTGTATCTCGTCGGCGTGCCTTATGACCGGTTCGAGCTGCATCCGCGGCTCATGGAAACGACGCTCGCTGGGCTCGCAGCGGCCGGTGTCCAGCAGTTGATTCTCGTCGGCACGGTGTACCCGTACGGCCGCGCGCAAACCACGCCCGTCACGGAAGCGCATCCGCGCGAGCCTCACACATTCAAGGGCCGCATGCGGCTCGCCCAGGAGAACCTGGTGCTCGATGCGCACGGTCGCAACGGCCTTTCCACGCTCGTGCTGCGACTACCGGATTTCTACGGGCCGCGTGTGACAAACAGCTTTCTCGACGGCGTGTTCACAGGTGCCGCGCGCGGCACGCGTGCGCAGATGATCGGACCGATCGATGTGCCCCACGAATACGTGTTCGTGCCCGACGTGGGCCCCGTGGTGGAGACGCTGACGCGCACGCAGGCGGCGTTCGGGCGCGTGCTGCACCTGGCGGGCGCGGGCACGATCACGCAGCGCGAAATCGCAACGCAGGCCTACGCGCTTGCAGGGCGCGAACCGAAGCTGATGGTGGCGGGCAAAACGATGCTGCGCGCGCTCGGGCTCTTCAATCCTATCATGCGCGAGCTGGTGGAAATGCACTATCTGCAGACCGATCCCGTCGTGCTCGACGACAGCGCGTTACGTGTACTGATCGGTCCGGTCAGGAAGACATCGTACGAAGACGGCATTCGTCTGGCGTTCGAGGCCGCCCGTACCGCGGCGGCCCTCGCGCCGGCAAACGCGCTCGCTTGATACGCTGCGCGAGCCGTGACGCCGGCGGGCGCAGCGGTTTCGGCTACACCCTGTCGGGCGGAAAGTGTCCGCTCTTGAGCAGAACGGGCGTGCCGTTGCTGATGCGCAGATGCTCGCGCGCCACGGCCTCGATGCGCGACCGGCCTGCGTCGAATGCGCGGATCCAGGCCTCGCGGTCGGCCGCGCGGGCGCCGAAGTGATCTTCCAGTGCTTCGACGGAAATGGCGCACGACACGCGCTCGCCGTCCACGAATGCGGCGAACACGACCGTCAGATTGGCGTCCCGGTAGAGAGGCGCATCCGGGGAGAATTGAATTTCCATGCTTGCCTCGACAGAAAATGCTCGGGAAATGACGCGCCGGTCAATACCGGCGACAGCACGGCAAGAGACTTATCGTACCGGGCAGGTCGCGCCGTCGTCCAGTGGTCGTCCGCACTCGCGCGCGGTGACAGGCGGCACGCCCGTTCACTGCTCACCGTAAAGCCGGTCGATGTATGCGCGCGCGGCTTGCTCGATCTGGTCGAGCGCATCGTCTTCACACGCGAAGCGCCGACCGTCGCCAAGTTCGAGCAGCGTTTCGATGCGGCGCGGCGTGTCGAGGCCACCCTGCGAAAGACTTACCGAGCCGACGTAGACATCGCCGCGCGTTCCGTCCGTCTCGCGACTCGCCCGGGCTTCTTGCCGCTCGTCGATTCGAGTCTGCGGGCCGTCCGGCCCCCGGCCCGCATCGTTCGATTCGGGCGCGAGAGGCGGCGCGACCCGACGCGCCGCCGCACTGATGTAATAGCCACGGTACGGCCCACTCACACGTTCAACCATGATCGATTTCTCCGTCGCATTCGATCGGGCACGCACACACCGGCTTTCATTCGCGATCGATCAGCGTACGCCCCTGCTCCCAACCGTTACTACGTATGAGTCGGCGTCGCACGCAAGAAGTTTCCTGCGGGAGAAGAAAGGCGCGTGCCCACGCGGGCCTCGAAGCACAGGATTCACGGCCCGTCATGGCGCGGGCACGAATGATGCGCTGCACATCGATCGGGAGAATCGCGACGTGGAGCACGCATGGGAAAGTACTTTTTTCAGGACCGCGAGGTGCAGGAACCGGATGCGGCCAATCACTGGTTCGCCTACGCGAAAGATCACGACATCGACATTTCGCGGGCCATCAGCATCTGGGAGGACGCGCTGTCGCGCGATGGAGAAGAAAGCCGCCGTGCATTGAGCGACGCGGGCATTCGCGTGAACCTCGCAGCCAAACGCTGAACGGTCACGCGCGATGCGTGGGAACCGCGGGCGGCACGGGTATGGGCACGGCAGAGACCGCGCACCGTGCCGACCCACGCCTCAGTGCGCTTCCATTTTCGAAAACACGTTGAGCACGACGACGCCGGCCACGATGAGCCCCAGTCCCACCACGGCGGCGGCATCAGGCACCTGCCGGTACAGCGCGAGCGCGACGAGCGTGATCAGCACGATGCCCGCACCGGACCAGATCGCGTAGACGATACCCACCGGAATGCTTTTCAACGTGAGCGAAAGACCGTAGAACGCGATGGCGTACCCGACGACCACGATCGCGGACGGCACGAGCCGCGTGAAGCCATTGGACGCGCGCAACGCCGACGTGGCCACGACTTCGGCCAGGATGGCAATGGCGAGCCATGCGTAGGCAGACAGTCGCATAGGCTCAAGCCTTTGCGAGCGCGAGCTTGCTGTAGTCCTCGTCGAGCAGCGCGCACAACGCCTCGACCACGAGTTCGTGGTCCGCGCGTTGCGGCAGCCCGGAAACAGTGACCGAACCGATGACGCCGGCACCGGCCACCGTCAGCGGAAACGCGCCGCCGTGCGATGCATAACCGGACACGGGCAGGCCGTGCTTTTCTGCAAGCGAGGTGCCCGCCTGTTGCATGCGCAGACCGATCGCGTACGAACTGCGCCGGAAATGCTCCACGACGTTGCCCTTGCGCCTTGCCCAGTCGACGTTGTCGGGCGAGGTGCCGTCGAGCGCCGCGAAAAAGAGCGGCTGCCCGAACGTGCGCACGTCGATGACGACGGCAAGCGCGCGCGCCTTCGCGATCTCGTGAAGCCACGCGCCGACTTCCCACGCGCGATCCGCATCGAAACGCGGAAATACGAGCGTCTTTTCCTGATGCGCGATCGATTGCAAATCGTGTGCGATGTCCATATTCGTCGACCCGGCGTGATGGTGGAAATGCGGAATACCGTGGCAAACACAGTGCACGGCAAAGAGCGGATGGCCCCCGATTCTAGCCCAGCGTCCATGCCGTGCCTACGCACGCACGAGCTTGCAGACGACACGCATCCGACTATGCGCGCGCGGCAACTGCGCGACCACCCAGGTCACGACACCCGCCGGTTCACGTGCCTGTCAGGTGTCTCTGCGAGCCCTTTCTTCATCGCACGCGAGAGAATGTGTTGCGCGCATATCCGCTTTACCCTATAATTTCATCTTTCGACGGACGCGGGGTGGAGCAGTCTGGCAGCTCGTCGGGCTCATAACCCGAAGGTCGTAGGTTCAAATCCTACCCCCGCAACCAGACCCGTTTGCCGGATTCGATCAGTCGAATGCGGCTTTACGAAAAAAGACGCGAAAAAGGCAAAAACGAGTGCGAAAGCACGCGTAAAACAAAAGACAAAGAAGCAGCGCAAAAACCAGAAAGCTCACCAACCGGTGGGCTTTTTTGTTTTTGGCGCGCCATCCAGCATACTGCCCTTTTTGCTGCCACCCTCCGCTTGTCATCTCCACCGGCCACCCTTGCGGCCGCACGCACGGTGATACACTCGCATCACCATTCACCGTCCCCATCCCATGAAATTCTGCTCGATCTGCGGCCACGCCGTCAGCCTGCGCATTCCGCCCGGCGACAACCGCGAGCGCCACGTCTGCGCGCATTGCGGCACCGTGCATTACCAGAATCCACGCAACGTGGTGGGTACGATTCCCGTGTGGGACGACAAGGTGCTGCTGTGCCGCCGGGCTATCGAGCCGCGCTACGGTTATTGGACCCTGCCGGCGGGCTTCATGGAGATGGGCGAGACCACGTCGGAAGCCGCCGCGCGCGAAACGCTCGAGGAAGCCGGCGCGCGCGTGGAAGTGCAGAGTCTGTTTTCGCTGCTCAACGTTCCGCATGTGCATCAGGTGCATCTTTTCTATATGGCGCGGCTGCTCGATATCGACGTGGAAGCCGGCGAGGAAAGCCTCGAAGTGCGCCTCTTCGACGAGCACGAGATTCCCTGGGACGACATTGCGTTCCCTACCGTCGGACAGACGCTGCGTTTCTTTTTCGCCGACCGCGCCTCGGGCAGCTACGGGCTGCACACCGGCGACATCCTCCGCTCGCTGCGGGAAGGCTGAGCCCGACGAGCATGGTGCCCTGGCTCGGTCCCGACGACCCGTTCCCGCCCGTGGAACGCGCGCTCGGCGCGTCGAGCGGCGCGCCGGGGCTTCTCGCGGCAAGCGCCGACCTGCTGCCCTCGCGCCTCATCGACGCCTATCGGCACGGCATCTTCCCCTGGTATTCGGACGGCCAGCCCGTGCTCTGGTGGAGTCCGGACCCCCGCATGATTCTGCGTCCCGCCGAATTCAAGGTGTCGCCGTCGTTCAGAAAGACGCTCAGGAAAGTGCTGCGCGACGATGCGTGGGAAGTGCGCGTCGACGCCGATTTCCCCGCCGTCATGCGCGCCTGCGCAACGGTGCCGCGGCGCGGCCAGCGGGGCACATGGATCACGGCGGACGTGATCGACGCCTATACGTCGCTGCATCGCCGCGGCGACGCGCACAGCGTGGAAACCTGGCTCGACGGCAGGCGGGTGGGCGGCCTCTACGGCGTCTCGTTCGGCCGCATGTTCTTCGGCGAATCGATGTTCGCCGAGGTCACCGACGCCTCGAAAATCGCCCTCGCCGCGCTCGCCGCCCACTTGCGCTGTCACGAAGTAGAAATGATAGACTGCCAGCAAAACACGTCACATCTGGCGTCGCTCGGCGGCCGCGAAATTGCGCGCAAAGCGTTCGTGCAACATGTGCGCGTGTCGGTCGATGCCGCATCGATTCCCTGGCGGTTCGACAAGAGCGTCCTCGCCGATCTGATCGCACGGTCCGCATAATCTGACGGCGCCGACGGCTCGATAGCGCGCGCTGCGCCTCGCCGCACCCTCGCGGCTTCGTCGCGGCGCCCGCAAAGCAGTCGTCCAGGCGGTTGTCAAACGGGGCTGGCGCGGCGGGTTCCGCCCCACAGAACGCATCGAGAGCTGCCAAGTGACTCATCCTAACGAGCTGCCGCTTTCACCGCTTTCCGCGCTGCAGTTTTATGCCACGGCGCCCTACCCCTGCAGTTACCTGGAGGGCCGCATCGCGCGCTCCCAGGTCGCCACGCCCAGCCACCTCATCAACTCCGACGTCTATACCGATCTCGTGAAGGCCGGCTTTCGTCGCTCGGGCGTGTTCACCTACCGCCCGTACTGCGACGGCTGCCGCGCCTGTGTGCCGGTGCGCGTGCCGGCTGCGCGGTTCACGCCGAACCGCACGCAGCGCCGCGCGTGGAAGCGGCACAGCGACCTCGTCGCGACCGTCTCGCCGCTTCACTACGACGAGGAGCACTACGCGCTCTACATGCGCTACCAGTCCGCGCGGCATGCGGGCGGCGGCATGGACCGCGACAGCCGCGACCAGTACGAGCAGTTCCTGCTGCAAAGCCGGATCAACTCGCGCCTCGTGGAATTCCGCGAGCCCGACCCGCAGCATCCGAACGCGCCCGGCGTGTTGCGCATGGTGAGCATGATCGACATCCTCGGCGACGGGCTTTCGTCGGTCTATACGTTCTTCGAGCCCGACGCGCCGCACACCAGCTACGGCACCTACAACATCCTCTGGCAGATCGAGCAGGCGCGCAGTCTGCAACTGCCTTACGTCTATCTCGGCTACTGGATTCGCGAGAGCCCGAAGATGGCGTACAAGTCGAACTTCCGGCCGCTCGAAGGGCTCTTCGACGGCGCGTGGAAAGTCATCAATCCGCTTCACCTCGGCTTGCCGCCCGTGGATGCAGCGATGAAACGCGCGCGCGGCAGCTGAATCCGGTTGAGCCGGTTGAGCCGGTTGAATCGGCTCAACCGATCGACCCGCAGCCCGCGCCGCCCCGACCAAACCGCCGCGCCGGGAACCGTGCCGATTGCCGGTAAAATACCGGGTTCCCATTTTCCGGCCGCCCGGCCCGTCCGCTGTGTTCAGTTCCCTCTACCCGCTCTTGCGCGCCCAGCTCTTTCGCATGGACGCGGAAAACGCCCACCACCTCACCCTGCGCGCCCTCGGCGCGGCCGGCCGCACCGGCATCGCGGGCCTCGTCGCGCCGCACGTGGCCGATGCGCCGCGCACGGTGATGGGCCTCACGTTCCGCAACCCGGTGGGCCTCGCGGCCGGGCTCGACAAAGACGGCGCGGCCATCGACGGCCTCGCCTCGCTCGGCTTCGGTTTCATCGAGGTGGGCACGGTCACGCCGCGCGCGCAGCCGGGCAATCCGCGCCCGCGCATGTTCCGGCTGCCCGACGCGGGCGCCATCATCAACCGGATGGGCTTCAACAACGCAGGCGTCGACCAGTTCGTGAAGAACGTGCAGGCGGCGCGCTATCGCGGCGTGCTGGGCCTCAACATCGGCAAAAACGCGGACACGCCCATCGAACGCGCCGCCGACGACTATCTCTATTGCCTCGAGCGCGTCTATCCGTTCGCGAGCTACGTGACGATCAACATCTCGTCGCCGAACACGAAGAATCTGCGCCAGTTGCAGGGCGCGGGCGAACTCGACGCGCTGCTCGCCGCGCTCAAGGACAAACAGCAGCGGCTCGCCGACCTGCACGGCAAGCTCGTGCCGCTCGTGCTCAAGATCGCGCCCGATCTCGACGACGAGCAGGTCAAGGCGATTGCGGGCACGCTGCTGCGTCATGGCATCGAAGGCGTGATCGCCACCAACACCACGCTCTCGCGCACCGCTGTCGCGGGCCTGCCGCACGCGGACGAAGCCGGCGGCCTCTCGGGCAAGCCGGTCTTCGACCTCTCCAACCAGGTGATCCGCAAGCTGCGCGCCGAAGTGGGCGACACCGTGCCCATCATCGGCGTGGGCGGCATTTTCTCGGGCGAGGACGCGCGTGCGAAGCTCGCCGCGGGCGCCTCGCTCGTGCAGCTTTATACGGGCTTCATCTATCGCGGCCCGGCGCTCGTCGGCGAGTGCGTGCGGGCATTGGCCTCGTAGAGACGGATCGAGGCGAGACCCGCCTCGTTACCGGCCAGGCTCGAACACGGCGCGAGGCACGACAGACAGGCCATTACCTGGACCAACGCCTCGCTCATTCGCCCGCGAAGCGAAGCCCCAGCGCCGCGCGCGCCGCGTCGGCCATCGCGATCATGTGGCGCGACGTGTCGTGCGTCATCACGGGACTTTCCAGCGTGCCCGCGCGAAGCAGTTCGCAGAAGTGCTCCGTTTCGTAGTTGAGTCCGCCGCCTTCGAACGGCGCCTCCAGCTCCACGCTGCGGCCATCGGCATAGCGCACGGTGGCGCGCACCGGGTTCCACCAGTTCTCGTGAATCGTGACGTGGCCTGCGGGCCCCGCCAGCAGCGCATCGCCCTTGCCGTACAGATCCAGCCCGCAGAAGAGCTGCGCGATGCCGCGCTCGTGGCGGCAATTCAGCGCGGCGAACGTGTCCACGCCGGTGGGACCGAGCCGCCCCGTGGTCTGAATCTCGAGCGGCGCGCCGAGCCAGTCCACCGCGAGAAACATCTCGTAGATGCCGATGTCGAGCAGCGCGCCGCCTGCATGCTCGAATGAAAAGGACGGGTGGTCGGCAGGCACCGTGGAGACCGCGCAACCCGCGCGCACGAGCCCGATCTCGCCGATAGGGTCCGCGGCCAGATGCGCGCGCAACTTCCGGTAGAGCGGATAGAACGGCGGCTTCATGGCCTCCATGAAGAGCCGCCCGGCGCGATGCGAAGCATCGATCACGCGCTCCAATTGCGCGCCGTTGATGGTGGCCGGCTTCTCGCACAACACGTGCAGCCCGGCGTCGAGCGCCGCGATCGCGTACTGCGCGTGCGTGTCTTGCAGCGTGGCGATATAGACGGCGTCGATGCCCGCGGACAACAGCGCTTCGAGGTTCGGGAAAGCCGCGCAGCCTGTGTCGCGCGCAAAGGCCGTCGTGGTCTCTTCGCGGCGCGACCAGACGGCGGCAAGCCGGGTGTGCGGCACGTGTTTCAAGCTCGCGGCAAAGCGGCGCGCAATGCGGCCCGCGCCGACGATGCCCCAGCGGATGACGGCGTCGTCTCTCATCGATTGGGAAGTCCGGCTGTGGTGAGAAAGCCGCCATTGTCGCAGCAACGGCGGCTACCCGCAGCCGTACAGCGGCGCTCGGAGAGCCGTCGAAACAGCCGTCCTGCCCGCCGGATCGCCCAGACCCCTACACGCCTAGACGCGCTCCGCGTGCGAAACCGGGAACGCCTGCTCCACTTCGTCGGAGGTGAAGTCGATCAGCGCAAGCGATGCTGCTTCGGCCTCCTTCGGATCGTGCCGCTCGATCGCTTCCACCACGCGTCCGTGCGTACGCACAACGGTTTCCCACGAGCTTTCCTTGCGCATGATGATCGGGTTCACCGCGGACAGTGCACCGCGCACGATCGCCGCCATCTGCTGGAAGAACTGGTTGCCGCTCGCAGCCACGATGCGCGTATGCAGCAGCTCGTCGGCGTCCTGATACGCCGGGTCGGTGGGCGCGATGGAACGGAAGGCGTCGAACGCCTCGCGAATGCCGGCAATTTCGGCCGGCGTGGCGCGCATGGCCGCGAGCGCCGACGCCCGCGGCTCGATCAGCACGCGAAACTCGATCACGTCGCGCAGGAACTGCGAATCGGGCTTGGCCCGAAAGCGCCAGCTGACCACGTCCTCGTCGAGCATGCGCCAGTCGCGCATGGGTCGTATGCGCGTGCCGATCTTGGGCCGCACGTCCAGCATGTGGCGCGCGAGCAGCATCGACAGCGCCTCGCGCATCACCGTGCGGCTGACGTTGAACTCCTTCGAGAGCACATCCTGCGGCGGCAGAATGGCTCCGTACTTTTCCTCGACGATGCCCGACACCAGGCCATCCATCACCTTGCTGACGAGCGAACGATCCTTGTTGGCCGTTTCCATGGCACTCTCCCCGATATGGCTTTACGCCTGTCTATGAAGACTGATGAAGAAGCGCCCTCGCGTCTGTGTTCTTCTTCTCATCTAACAATAAATTGCTTGCTTCGTGGGCACTGCGCCAGTGGGAAACGTCCTGACAGGGTTATCCCTCTGAAGATTTGTTTCAACTCTGCAACGCGCCTGGCAATGGCCGTCGGCGGGCCTCGCACGAGGTGCGAAAAACCGGCAAAGCTTGCAATGATCCTAGGCCCTCGTAACCGCGTCGGCCGCGCACGTCAAGCCTTGTTGTCAACGGACGTGGAAATTAATCCAGACTGCCAGGTATTCCTGGGTCGCCTCGCGGTGCGCGCGCATCGCACGGATCGATGTCTTCGAGCCGTCCCGAAATTCAGCGATGCGTGACGTTCGCGTAGTGACCACCGAAGAACAGCAGCGGCGCGTGGTCTTCGAGCGAAAAGGCCTGCACCTCGCCGATGAAGAGCGTGTGGTCACCGCACGGATGCCGGTCCACCACGCGTGCCGCAAAGCGCGCCACGGCACGGTCCAGCCACGCGATGCCCGGCACGCCCTGCGCCTCGCTGAAATGCGGTGCGAGCCACGTTTGATGTTCGCCCGCGTAGTGCCGGCTGTGCGCTTCCTGCTCGTCGGTAAGCACGCTCACCGCGAACAGTTCGTGCGTCATGAGCCGCTCGTGCATGCGCGCGCGCTGCCCCACGGACACCACGACGAGCGGCGGCCTGAGCGAGCCCGACATGAACGCGTTGGCCGTCATGGCGTGCAGCGTCTCGCCGCAGCCGGTGGAGACCACCACGACACCCGTCGCGAAGCGGCCGAACGCACGCCGCAGCAGACGCTCGCCCGCATCGACAGGCAACTCGGCCACACGCTGCACGCCGGGCTCCATCAATGGCGCCGCAGGCGCGGGTACAGCGGCAAGCGACGTCTCCCGCACAGAGACGCAAGGTTCGGCGATCCGGTTCATTGTCGTTGCTCCCCCAACCGCGGCGCCCGCCGCCTCGCCCACAGCGGACGAGGCGCGAAGTCGCCAGTCGATTGCTCCAGTCTTCGTTGCGGTCTTTACCGTGGCTTCATCGTGCGGACGCACTCATGCCGGCTTATGCGCCACGTAGTGAACCCACCACGCGTCGCTCGTGTTTGCATCGTCGGCAATGCGTTCGCCCCGGTCGCTGCCGAACGCCGCGTCGTTCACGAAGCCCGTTTCCGCCAGTTGCCGCCGCTGCTCCGCCACCGTCGTGTAGACGATCACGATGCCGAAGTAGTGCGCCGCGGCCGCGCGAATCGAATAACCCGGATAGTCGCGATTCAGGCTGATGTGCCGCAGATAGTTGGTGGTCGCGACCGGCAGCGTGACGAGCGAGCGCAGCACGCGCCAGCCGAGCCGCACGGGATTGGGCGTAAAGCGCGGCAGCAGCTTGAGCGGCGTCTCGCCGTAGCCCGGACCGTCGCGGTTGTGCGCGGAGACCAGCACGTAGCCGCCGGGGCGCGTCACGCGAAACATCTCGCGCAAGATGCGCATACGGTCTTCGTAGTCCACGCAATCGATGCCGTTCCAGCTGAACTCCACGAACCCGTAGTGATCCGACGGCAGCGCGTGCATGTCGCGCGCATCCATGTGGCGCAGGTCCACGCCCGGATGCCGGCTGCGCGCCAGTTCGAGCAGCTTCTCCGTGTAGTCGATGCCCGTGTAGTCCGTGGAGAGCGCGCGCATGAGCGGAATTGTGCGGCCCGCGCCCACACCGATGTCGAGCAGGGGCGTGCCCGCGCAGCGCGGCGTGAGCCACGCGAACGCGGCCGCTTCGCCCGCGTCGGTCCATGTCTTTTCGAGCGTGAACTCGCGCTCGGCATCGTGGGAATTCCACGCGCTCTGGTTGATGCGGTCGAGATCGGAAGTCGGGTTCACAGCCTGGCTCCATCGAGGTACGGCGGCGTGGCGCTCGCGCGCGCCGCCGCAGATCGCGCTGCCTGGCCGCCCGTATGAGGCGCCGCCTGGATCAGCTCCGTAAACAGCCAGCGCTCGGCATCGGCCATCACGGCCTCGCGCGCAGGCCGCGTAAATAACGCATGGTCGAGCTTCGGCAGGGTCGCCGCGCGCACGCCGTCGTGGCAATGCAGTGCCCCAAGGCGCGTGCCGAACTGGATGCGCGCTTCGTCGAGCCCCACGTCGTAATCGCCGTACACGAGCCGCAGACGCACGCCCTTGCGATGAATCGCGCGCACGAGGTCGCGCGCTTCGTTCGCGACGAGCGCCCAGCCGGTGCGGCGCTCGATCCAGCCTGCCGCCGTGAGCCAGCCGCGCCGCGCGAGCCGCGCGCCCATCACGCGTGCGATCCGCAGCGGGTGGCTCTGCCCCCGCAGGGCGCGTGCCCACTTTTCGGGGTTGAACGCCGCACGCCAGTACACCCTCGACGAGGCGAACTGATGTGCCCCCGGCGCGCGCGCGTCGCCGTCCCAGATGAACTTCTGCAGGTTCACGCAGAACGCGCCCTCCACGGCCGCATGGCGCGCGCTTGCGTGCAGGCCGGCGAAGGCGCCGCCGCACACGCCGAACACGGCCACGCGGCGGTGTCCGTGCGCGACGAGCCAGTCAGCGCCCGCGGCGGCGTCGCGGCAGGCTTCGTCGGAGTAGATGGTGTCGAGCGTGATGTCGGGCGCGATGGGCGTGGCATCGCCGATACCGCCCAGATCCATGCGCAGCGACGCAATGCCGAGCGCCGCGAGCCGTCGTGCGAACAGCACGAAGATGCGGCCGTCGCCGATGTGGTGGCTCGCGCCGGTGTTGAGAAACAGCATGGCGGGCGCGCCCGCGCGCGGCACGTCGGGCGCGCAGTAGATGCCGAAGTACGCGCCGAACACGACCGGGCGCTCCGTGGCACGCATGCCGGCGAGGCGCAGTGCAGGCGCTTCGTCGTCCGATGCAAGGGCGCCGCTTGCGCGTGGCTGTGCATCGATGGAGCGCTCGCACGCGCCGCACGCATCGGCCGCGAGCCACGTCGTCACGCGCTCGAAGGCCTTCGCGGGCGCTTCGCTATACAGCGCTTCCACGAGGAAGCGGTCCAGTTCGTCGAGCGGCCCATGCTCCACCGCCACGCCGTGCGCGGCGTAATGGGCCGCGAGCGCTTCCGTACGCGGGCGGTTGCTCGAATCGAGCAGCAGCACGCGCGCGGCCGGCGCGTGGGTGTCCTTGCACAGGTCGACGGCCGCAAGATGCGCAATGTCCTCGCCGTGGATGCCGAAGCCGAACGCCTCCACATAGGCCTCGGGGTTCGCGATGGGGTCCGCGTTCATGCCGGCCGGCGTGCTGAGCCAGCTCTGCCGGTGAGCGCGCAGTTCGCGCACGTAGTGGCGGCCGAGCACCGCGGGCGCGAGCAGCACCAGCGCGTCCACGCCGCCGCTGCGTTGCGCCGCGAGCGCGGCGAGCGTCGCGCCCAGCCGCAGGCCCACGAGCGACACATGCTTCACGCCCGTCCATTCGCGTAGCCGCGCCATGGCCGCCTCGATGCCGGCGAGCCAGGCGGCGACGCGCTCGGGGTCGTCCTCGGCGCCGTCGGAGTCGCCCGCGCCGGGGTAGTCGAAGCGCAGCACCGGCATGCCGGCCGCCGCGATGCGCTCCGCGAGCGCGCGCCAGCCGCGATGGGTGCACAGCGCGTCGTAGCCGAACGGGTTGCAGAGCACGACGCCGCGTTCCCCATCCGCCTCATGGAGCCAGCCGAAGCAGCCATCGAACACGACAGGTCTCATGGGTATCCATCCCTTTGCGCCGGCCCGGCCTACCGGTCGACGCTCATTTAAGCAACGTGTTTCTTGCCCGCTCTGTTCGGGTGCGCACACACTTCGGGCCGCGTTGTGCGGCCGCAAAAGAACGCGCAACAGCGCCCGCCATAGCACTTCGATAGCCCGCCCGATGGCGCCCAATAGCGCCCGCAAAACGGGCCTGCACGAAGGCACACGAAAACGCGGACCGCCAAGCGAAGCCTCAACCGTGCGGCCCTTCCGCCGTGCCGGCCACGGGCACGGTCGGCGTCCGCCGCCCGCGCAACCACGCGCGCGCCACGCGCACGAAGTCCTTCGCGCACGCCTGCACGCCCGGCCGCAACGGGTTGTACCGATACCGCCAGTGCATGCACATCGAAACGAACTGCACGGTGAGCCGCCACGCGCTGCGCGATTCGTAGAGCGAGGCGCGCGCCAGCAGATACGCGCCCACCGCTTCGTAGCGCCGCGATGCCTCGAGCAGTTGCGGCGCGAAGCGCGTTTGCGTGCGCTGCGCAAGCTGCGCGAGGCCGTCGCGATACTGCGACGCAATCGCCGCGCGTTCGCGGTACGCCGCCGCGCCGCTCGCCGCCACGCGGGCACGCGCGCCGCGCGAGCCGGCCTGCGGCGCGCCGCACGCGTTCTTGCCATGCTGCCGATACGCCACGAGCGGCGCCTCCACCACGCGCACCGTGCCCGTCACGTCACCCAGCAGCGACGCCCATTCGTCGTGCGCCACCTCAGTGTGCTCGCCCGGAAAATTGGGCAGCCGCGGACGTTCGAGCAACAGCGGCAGCAGCGCCGCATCGAAGCAGATCTTCATGCCCGCGAAAAAGCCGAACGGCGCCACCCTTCCCGGCCCCGAGCCACGTTTGCGCACCCACGTGTGCAGCGTGTCGCCCGCGAGCGGTTGCAGGTTCTGATCGACGGTGCAGACGCGATGCGCCACGAGCGTCACGCCCGGCTCCGCTGCCGCGGCGGCCACGCGTTCGAGCTTGTCGGCACGCCACACGTCGTCCTGGTCGCAGAAGGCGATCCAGTCGCCGCGGCAATGCGAGGCCGCGAGCAGAAAGTTCTCGGCGTAACCGAGCCGCGCGGCATTGCGATACAGCCGCACGGGAAACGGCGCGTGCTGCGCGAAGATTTCGACGAGTTCGGGCGTGCCGTCCGTGGAGCCGTCGTCCGTCACCACGAGTTCGTATGGCAGCCAGCGCTGCGAGGCGAGGCTCGCCAGTTGCTCGGGCAGATAGCGCGCGCCGTTGCAGGTGGCAAGCGCAATCGAAATGGCGGGCAGTGTGCGGGCGCGGCCCGCTGTCTTCGTGTCTCGCGTCATGAGGTCCTCCGTTGCGCCGTGCGCCCCGCGAGGCGCGTCGCGAAACGCCGCACGCCGTCTGCGATGAGCGGCTCCGCGCGCCATGCCCAAAGGCAGGCCACCGCCACGAGCAGCAACGCCGCCGGCGTCGCGGTCCACGTGGGCCACCCGCCCGCGGCGATCAACGCGAAAGTGGCCGCGAGCGTGAGCACCGGCGCCACGAGCCGGCGCCAGAACGCGCCGCGATAGCCGGCGAGCCACATCAGCACGACGCCGTCGACCGCGCATCGCACGCTCCATGCGAACGCTGCGCCCACGAGGCCGAAGGCATGCATCGCGCCCCACAGCAGCGCGATGAACGGCACCAGTTCCGCCACGTGCAGACGCGCGACCACGTCGGGGCGTCCCTGCGCCTGGAGCTTGTCGAACGCGACGTGCGCGAGGCTGTTGATCCACACGCCCGCCAGCAGCACCTCGCCCACGAGCGACGCATGCGCCGCGAACGGCGCGCCGACCCAGAGCCGCAGGAACGGCTGCATCGCGAGCATGCCCACGACGACGACGGGCGTGATGAGCGCGGCAAGCCCCGTGATGGCGCGCTCGGCGAGTGCGCTCGAATGTTCCGTGGCGAGTGCGGAGAGGCGCGGAAACAGCGTGCGGCACAGCACGGCCGGAATGAGCCGCAGCCGCGTGGCGAGATTGAACGGCACCGTGTAGTACGCCACCGCGTTGGCGCTGAGCACACTGCCGATCAGAAAGCGGTCCGCGGCTTCCAGCAGCGGACTCACGAGGTTCGTGAGCGTCACCCACATGCCGAAGCCGAAGAGCGGCCGCACGTGGCGACGTGCGGGGCCGCCCGCGCCGCGCAGTGGAAACACGCGCGCAACGGTCACGGCGAGCAGCAGCAGCGTGAGTGCGCTGCCCACCATCGCAGCCAGAATCAGGTGTTCCAGTTGCGGGCCGAACAGCAGCGCCGCGGCGAGCGGCAGCGTCTGGTAGAGCAGCATGCCGACGAACTGCACCGCGTTGAGCGGCCCGAACCGCTCGATGCCTTCGAGCGCGCCCGAAAACACGCCGGTGAGCGTGGCCATGGGCACCGCACAGGCGATGAACGGCAGCGCCGGAACGACCTCGGCGCGAATCGATGCATCCATGTGGAACACGTGGCCGAGCGCGAGTCCCGCCACGCCGTAGAGCACGAATGCGCCCAGCACGCCGAATGCGGCGTTGAGCACGACCGCGGTCCAGAGCAGCGACTCGCGTTCGGCATGCGGCGCGCCGCCCATGCGCGCCACCTGGTTCGACGTGGCACGCGTGAGCCCCAGATCGAAGAAGCCGAAGTAGCCCTGCAACATCCACACGGTGACGAGCACGCCGTAGCGCGCGTCGCCGATACGGTGCAGATAGATGGGCACCGTAACGAGCGCCACCGCGAGCGGCAGCACGCTGCCGAGCAGATTGAACAGCGCGTTGCGGGCGAAGCCCGGAGCCTGGGGGGCGTCTTTCATGACCGATGCCGTTGGGAGTGCCTGAACCGAGTGTCAGAGCCCATACTGCACGGCACAAACGCTTCGAGTCTGTGGTCTGCGCCACGCTGGCGGGCACCTCGAACTTGCTGCGGTTTCAGGCCGCCCCGTATGCTTTCAGACCGCTTCGAGAAGGCTTACGGAACGTCGCGACGCCATGGGGCGAGCCGCACGCTTCTCGTGCTTCGTGGGCTTCGTGAACCGACGAATCGGCACGACGAAACGGACCAACCGCACGGTCTCACGACACGGCCACGCCCTTCACGCCGCCACCGTATCCAGCCGCCGCTGCCGGCGCGTCGCATAGAGCCGCTCGAAGCGATGCGCGACCTTCTCCCACGCGTAGTCGAGCGACGTTTCTCGCGCACGGCGTTGCAGGCGCGCCCAGTACGCGGGGTCGTCGACGAGCGACTGCACCGCATTCACGAGCGCCTCGGCATGACCGGGCGGCACGATGAGGCCGTTGTCGCCGTGGCGCAGGAACGCACGCAATCCGCCGATGTTCGAACCCACGGGCACGAGCCCGCACGCCATGGCTTCGAGCGGCGAGAGCGGAAAGCCTTCGTACATCGAGGGGAACATGAGGATGTGATGCGACGCGAGCAGCGCGGGCAGTTGTGCGTTGTCGAATGCGGGCACCACCGTCATGCGTTCACGCACCGATTCGGGAAAGCGCGCGAGCGTCGCCTCCGGCGCCTCGCCCGTGCCGAACAGCGTGAGCGTGAGCTGCGGATTGCGCGCAAACAGCACGGGCACCGCCTTCGCCATGGTCTCGATGCCCTTCCAGTAGTTCGCGCGGCCCATGAAGGCGAGCTTCGTGGGCGCAGCGCGCGGCGGCTGCGCGTCGCTCTGCGTGCCTGTGGCATCGCACGGGACATTGCACGCCACATCGCCCGCGACATCGCTCCTCACGCTCAGCGCCGCACGCGCCACCGAGGCAAAGGTCTCGTCGATGCCATTGTCGATCTGCACGACGTGGTCGCCCGGAAAGCCCAACTTCGAGACTGCGAATTCGCATTCCGTATCGTTGAGCAGCATCGCCACGTCGGCCCAGGCGAACGACTTCGTGCATTCCCAGAGCCGCAAGCCGCCGTGATAGAGCGGATAGCGCCACGAGCGGTCTTCCTCGCCGCTGCGGCAGCGTTCCAGAAAGAGTTCGTGCACCACGGGTTCCATGCCGTGACTGCGCGTCACGGACAACTGTTTAGGACGCCAACCGAACGCGCGCCGCGCGAAGTTGATGAGCCAGCCGTCGCCGGACGACATGTCGAGCACGTCGTACTCCGGATGCAAGAGCACGTGCCCGAGCACGAACCACGGAAAGAGCATCGTGCGCAGCATGCCTGTCACGCCTCTCACGTCGTCGTGCGAAAAGACGCGCACGTGGTGGCCGCGCTGACGCAGCGCCTCGGCAAGCTTCACAGTGACGCCGGGCGCGCCGGCGCTGCGGCTCAAGGTGTGATGGATCGTGAACAGGATGTTCATGGGGTCGTCGTAAGGAAGTGAATCGGATCGCGCGAGTTTGTAGGTGTCGTGCGCTTTGTCCATCGGCTAGCCGCAACGCGCACACGCGGACGGCGGCCGTCGCCACGCGCGCCACACGTTGGAGCGCCGCACGATCTCCGGCAGCGAACGCAACGCGCCGCGCCGCGCGAGATACACGGTCATATGCGCGAGCCAGTACGAGGCGAAGGCCGCGAGCTTCAGCACGCTGGGGTCGATGCTGCGATAGCGCTTCACGCCGATGTAGAGCCGCGCGGCCTCGCAGCAGAGTTCGTAGCGCGAGAGCGCGCGGGGCGCATCGTCGGCGGGCGTGGCGAGCACGCCCTTGCCCGCCTGGGTGTCGCGCGAGCGCAATGCGGGCACGAGTTCGATCGGATAGCCGCGCTTCATGGCTCTGAGCGAGAGTTCGGCGTCCTCGCTGCCGAAGTAGATGTTTTCGTCCCAGCGTTCGGTGCGAAAGAGCGCGAGCGGAAACACGGCGGCATGGATATTCACGCACTCGGGCCGCTCCGCCGCCGTGAAATAGCCGGCAAATGAGAGGCGCACCGCGGCACACGACGTGGCGCGGCCGGCAAAGGCGTCGTCGAAATCCGCCGACGTGGAAGACGGCCCGCCCGTCAGCACCGTCTGCGTGCGTCGCGCCGCGGGCAACGCCGTGAGCCAGGTCTTCGCCACGGCGAAGAAGTCGGGCGCAGGCTGCACGTCGTCGTCGATGAACGACACATGCGTGCATCGAACCGCGTGCGCGAGGCAGTGCATGACCGCGTTGTTGCGATTCGCGCAGACGCCGCGGCGCGGCCCCGCGAGCCACGCCACGCCCGGATAGCGCGCCACCACCGCGGCGTTCGCCTCGCGTGTGCCGGACGCCGGCGAGTCGTCGCTGACCACCACGCAGGCGGGCGGCGGCACGCAGCGCGCGAGATTCGCGAGACAGGCGTCGAGTGTCTCGGTGCGATTCATCGTCGTGATGCAGACGGCGAAGCGGATCTCGGAGAAAGCGTCGCGCGCGGCGAATGGGTCGCTTGCGCGAGCGTGGCGGGCATCGCCGGGGACACGCAGGGCACAGGCATCATGGGATGCGGTATCAGGCGCGGTATCAGGGCACGCTTCAAGCGATACATCGGGCGCGACTTCTGTCGCGTTCGAGCCGCCCTGCTCGGCACGCGCGCCGCTCTCGGGCCGCGATGGGCCAGCCGCATCCGCAAGATTGCGCGCGTTCATCGCACCACCCCTCGCGCCGACGCCGTGCCGCGCGCGGCTGCGTCCGACGCCGCGGCGCGCGTACCCGCACCGCGCGCACGCCCGGCGCGGCGCGCCTCGAGCGTGCGCTCGTAGAGCGCGAGGTAATCGGCGCATACGCGTGTCACGCTGAACACGTCGAGGTGTTCGCGTGCGCGCGCGGCGAGCGCCTGTCGTGCGGCTGCGTCGTCGATGAGGCCGCCGATCGCGGCGGCCAGCGCCTCCGGGTCCGACGCCGGCACGAGTCGCCCCGCTTCGCCGCGGTCCAGCATTTCGGGGTTGCCGTCCACGTTCGTCGCGACGATGGCGCAGCCCGCTTCGCGCGCTTCGGAAAGCACGAGGCCGCCGGGCTCGCGATGCGAGGCCAGCACGAACACGTCGGCCTGCGCGAGCCACGCGCGCGGGTTCGCCATGAAGCCCGTGAAGTGCGCGCGATCCGCCACGCCCAGCGTGGCGGCAAGCGCTTCCATGCGCGCGCGGTCGGGACCGTCGCCCACCAGATACAACGCCGGCTGCACCGGCCGATGCGTCTGTCCGCACAGCATGGCGAACGCGCGCAGCAGATCGGCAATGCCCTTGCGCTCGTACATGCCGGCCACGGTGACGATGCTCGGCCGCACGACGCCGGGCAGCGGACCGGCTGGCAACACAGGCGCGGCCGACTGCGCCGCGGTGCCCGAATCAGCCGTAGCACCCGCATCAGCCGAGTCGGCCGTAGCGACATCCGCCGCAAACCGCGGCGTCCCGATCGTGCCGTTGCGCACCACCGCGAGCTTCGCGGCCGGTATGCCGCGCGCCGCCATCGACGCGGCCACCGCATCGCTCACGGCCACCACGCAATCGCCCACGCCCATCACCGTTGCGCTCTTCTGGAACTCGTTGTGCACCGTCGTCACGAGCGCGAAGCGCCGCCGCGTCGTGCAGAGCCGCGCCATCAGCGCGCCCGTCATCATGTGCGCATGCACGACGTCGGGCTGCGTCTGCGCCACGAGCCGCCGCATGCCCGCGAGCATGGCCGGCACGCGCCAGGGCGTCTTCGACTGACGAAGCTCGACGTGACGCACGCCGTAGCGCGCGAAGAGCGGCTCGAAGCCGCCGCCCGAGGTGGCCACCGTCACCTCGTGCCCCGCGCGCGCCTGCACGCAGGCGAGATCCACCATCATGTTGACGATGCCGTTGCCCACGTTCTGCGCATGGTTGGCGAGATGGACGATCTTCATGGCGACCCCGGATGAAGCGCGGCACGGGCCGCGCGGGCAGACTCTGACGAAACGGAATGCAGGCGCGGCGCGTCATCGGCCGAGCGCGACGAAGACCCCGGCGGCCTGAAGCGATACATGAGCACCTTGCCGTGGCTGTCTTCCTCGACGAACACGAGGTACTCGCCCGCATACGGTCCCGACTCGATGCGGTGCGCCGTAATAGGCATCGGCACGTCGACGATTCCGCTTCGCTCGCCCACTTCGGGCCCCGGTGTGAGGCGCCCCACTTCACGCCCGGTGTCGCGTTCGTGCACGTGCACCGCGCCCGCACGCGTTTCCACGGTGAAGAGGTAATCGCCGGCCACGGTCCAGCCGTTCATCGAGGCCGGATCGGGCGGCCCGCGGTCGGGCAGATCGATGGCATAGCGCAGCACCGGCGCGCCGCGCAGCCAGTGGTCGTAACGCGCAAGCCGCGAACCCGTGCCGTTCCAGTTGTATTCGAGGAACGGATGCGCGGGCGTGGAGCCCGACACGTAGAGCGTGTCGTCGGCCGGGAAATAGGCGAGGCGCGCGATGCGCGTGAACGGTTCCGGCATCGGCCACGTCTTGACCGCGCTGTAGCGATAGACAGGATTCCCAACGTTATCGAAACCGAGCAGCGCAAAGCGCCGGATGCCCGCCGCGCCCAGCCCCTGCCAGACGTTGCCCGCCTCGTCCACCCACCAGGCCGTGACGCGCGGCGCGCCCTCGCCCCACTGCGGCTGGTCGAAGTCCGTGACGGCGAAGCGCCCCTTGCCCGCCGTGTCGCGCCAGATCCATTCGCCGCTTGCAGGCTGGTTCGGCGGCCACGGCTTGTCGATATGCGAGGGCGAAAAGAGCCCGGACGGAATCGCGGTCTCGCTGCCCGCTTCGAAGCAATAGATGCGCAGGAACGACGAGGTCATGTCCGTCGTAAAGAGCAGCCGATGTCCGCGCACCTCGCGCACCAGCGGCAGCCCGCGCATGCCCTGGCCGAGATGCAGGAACGGATCGTAGGGATAGCGGAAGCGGTTCGCCGTGAAGCCCGCATACGACCACTCCGCGCCGCTTCCACGCGAGAGGTCGAGCGCAAAGCGCTTGCTGCCCGTATAGACCGAGGGCGGCATGCCGTCCATGAACTGGGCGCCGTCCACGAAGAGCAACCCTTGCACGCTGAAGCGGCGCGTGCCGTCGGGCGCGTAGCCTTCTATCACGGCGCCTTCCGTGTTGCCCGGGCCGCCCGCGAACCCTCGCGGCCCCGTGCCGTTCATCGCGACGTAGACGTTGCCTGCCGCATCCGCGGCCACTGCCGTGAGGCCGTTGAAGCGCTGCGGCCCGGGCGTGCCCGCCCTGCCGGCATAGATGCCGCCCGCGACGCCCAACGTCCCCGACAGTTGCATGGAAGCCCCTTGATTCGTGATGCGGCGATCGGCAGCCGCCGCGTCGTTCTTTTGCGTGAGCGCGCCGCCGCTTGCGGCCGGCGCGAAGATCAACACCTGCTGGCGCACACCGTTGTCCGCAACGAGCAGGCGCCCGCGCGCATCCACGGCGATGTCCACGGGCACCGTGCCGCGCGGCAACGCGAGCGTGCCGAGCACGGCGCCATCGCGTGCATGGTGGACGACGCGTTTCGCGCTGTCTGTGCGGCTGCGCTCGATGACCCACAATGTCCCGTCCTTCGCGAGCGTGAGGCGGCCCGGCTCGCGCACGGGAAAGCCGCCCGCGGGCTGCATGGTCTGCGCATCGAAGATCTCGATGCGGTTGTCGTGGAGGTTCGACACGAAGAGGCGCGCGTTGTCGGCAGCAAGGCCGCGGATGGCGTCGTCTATCGGCTCCGGCGCCTGCGCGACCACGCGAAACGCGAGGCCACTGCCGGGCCAGTCGGCCTGCCCCGCGAACGGCACGCCGCGGCGCACGTCCGCGCGGCTGCGCCGCGACACGCCGAACCAGCGCACGCCTTCGCGCGGCAGATGTTTTTCGGCCGCCATCGCGTTGCCGATGCTCACCACGATCTGTGCGGCGAACACGTAGTCGTCGTTCACGGCGATGGCGTCGCCGCCCAGCATGCCCCAGCCGTGCGAGCCGCCGCCGTAGCCGACGAGCGCGCCGTCGCGGTAGTGGCCGATCTCGCCGCCGCCTTCGTCCCAGGGCGCGTTGGTGAAGAGCTCGCCGTTCGGCGCGACAGCGAGCGCCTGCACGTCGGACTGCACCCAGCGGCCGTCGCCGAAGCCCCACGTGTTGCCGACCCACGAGGTGCGATACGAGAGCGGGGGTTCCGTGGAAAAAGCGGCGGCAGAAGTGGTAGTAGACGTGGCGGAAGAAGTAGCGGCAGCAGAGGTACCAGCAAAGGCAGTGGCGAAAGTCGCCACCCAGGCCGCTGCGCACAGCACGCCCGCGAACAGCGCGCAAAAAGCGACGCGTTTCATCGCCCGCGCGCTTCAGTGCGCCTCGATCGCTTCGCGATAGACGCGCGCCACGCCGCGCGCCACCACGGGCAGATCGAAGCGGCCGCGCGCGTAGGCAAGGCACGCGTCGGCGTCGGGCAGCGCGATGCGGCCGCGCAGCGCGTCGGCCATGCCGGCGGCGATCGCGTGAAAGCCGCCCGCGGGCAGCACGAGGTCCGGCGAAAGCGGCGCCACGGCCTCGGGCAACCCGCCCACCGGCGTGACGAGCACGGGCGTGCCCGCCGCGAGCGATTCGATGGTCGTGAGTCCGAAGCCTTCCAGCGACACCGTGGGCACCACCGAAAGGTCCGCGGCGCGATACCAGAGCGGCAACGCGGCGTCTTCGACGAAGCCCGCCAGATGCACCGCGGAGACGAGCCCCCGTGCCTCGATGCGCGCCTGCAGCAGTTCGGCGAGCGGCCCTTTGCCCGCAATCACGAGCAGCACGTCGGGCACGGCCTGGCGCACGAAGAACATGGCGTCGATCAGGTTTTCGAGCCCCATGCGCGTCACGAGCCGCCGCACGCAGAACACGAGCGGACGGTCGGTGGCCACGCCGAGCAACTCACGGGCTTCGTCCTTCGTGGTGGCAATGTCGAAACGATCGACGTCCACACAGCCCGGCACCACGCGAATCGATTCGTCCCGCACGCCATACGTGCGCTCGAGAATGTCGCCGAACGCGCGCGAGAGCACGATGTGGCGCGTGCCGCTGCGATAGACGAAGCGCTCCAGTGCCCGGCGCGCCGCGATGGAAAGCCCGCCGCCGCCTTCGGGAAACGACTCGTCGGCCCATGGGCCATGAAAGTGCACGACGCGCGGCACGCCGCCGAGCACGCCCGCCAGCGGCGCCGCGTAGAGCGCGAAATGCGTGGCCACGACGTCGGGCCGCTTCATGCCCACGAGCTGCCGCGAATGCCTGCGCGCGCGCCACAGCCGCACGCCGAGCGGCGCGTGGGCGTCGGCGAATGCCTCGACACGTCCCGCCGTGACTTCGCGCACCGCGCCGCTGCCCGCCACGAGCCCGCGCACGTTCACGCCCTCGCCGGGCAGCGCCTCGACGAGCGACATGAACATGCGGTCGAGCCCACCCGGCCGCTCGCCGAACCAATGCATGCCGATCTGCAACGAATCGATAGGCGCCGTCATGGCCGCGCCGCCGCGATGGAATGCGGCGCGCGCGCCGCGCGGGGCGCGGGCGTACGCACCTCTTCGTAGAGCGCGAGGTAACGTTCGGCCATGCGCGGCCAGCCGAGCGTCGCGGCACGCTGCCGGGCGGCCTCGCCCATCTGCCGGGCGGCCACGCGGTCCGTGGCGAGTTGCACGAGCGCCGTGGCGAGCGCGGCAGCGTCGTCGGGATCGTCGAGCACGATGCCGGCGGCGGGCCCGGTGTGCGGCGCGTCTTCCGTGGGGGCCGCGTCGTGTGGGTCGTGCGTGCCGTGCGGGTCGTCACGCGAGGCGCCAGCCTCGATCATCTCCGCGCCGCCCGCGGTGCGCGCGGTCACGACGGGCAGCGCTGCGGCCATCGCTTCGAGCAGCACGAGCCCGAGCGGCTCGTAGCGCGAGGGAAACACGAAGGCGTCCACGGAGCGCATCAGTGCCGGCATGTCTTTCACGAGGTCGAGAAAATGCACGCGGTCGGCCACGCCCAACGACTGCGCCAGCGCCGGATACGGACTGTTGCGCAGAATGCCGGCCACCGCGAGATGCACGTGCGGCGGCGTTTCGCGCAACGCGCGCAGCACCGTATCCAGGTTCTTGCGCGACATCCGCAGGTCGCCCGCGAAGAGCGCCATGAACGGGTCGCGCGGCAAGCCGAAGCGTTCGCGCTCGCTTGCGCCGGGCGCGAATTCGTCGAAGTCCACGCCGTTGTGGATCACGTGCAGCCGCGCGTCGGCAATGCCGAGCGCGGCCACTTCCTGCGCAACCTTCGCGGAGACCGGCACGATGGCCTCGGCGCGCCGCAACGCCCAGCGCTCGCACCAGGCGTTGAGCCGCGTGTAGAGCACCTGGTACGCGTGATAGGCGCCGCGCCGCGCGCGAAACGGATAGAAGCCGCAGCGGTACCAGCCGTCGTGAACGAAGTGCACGGCGTTCACGTGCGCACGCGCCCACGTGATGAAGCCGTTCACGTGGATCACGTCGAACGCGTCGCGATGCGCGGCGATCCACACCGCCGTGCGCCACGCGAAGAGCTGGTATTGCACGAGGCGCGAAGGCAGCTTCGAGGGCGCGATCTTCACGAAGCGCGCGCGCGGATGCGCCGCGAGCGCGCTGTCCGCGGCGGACGCGAGCAGCGTGACCTCGTGGCCCGCTTCCAGCGCGGCGCGCGCGATCTCGTAGTTGACGCGCCCCTGGCCGTCGTTTTTTGCGACGACGTGCGTGACGATGAGAATGCACATCGGCGGCCCGCTCATGGCTCGCTCCTTGCGTTGAGCGGTCCGGGGCCGCCACGGAAAGCGCCGGGCCGGCCGCCGCTCGCATCGGCGCGCGCGACGCCCGTTGCGGCGAAGCCCGCCGCCGCGCCCACCGGCACGGCAACGGCCGTGCCGGCGCGAGCCTGCGGCAGCACCGTGCCTGCGCCGCTGCACGCAGCGGCCAGCGCGCGGCGGCGCCGCAGCCATTGCATCTCGCGCGCATGGCGCTGCGCGATGGCGGGCAGCAGCACGCCGACGAAGAAGAACAAGCCCGGCAAACCCGTGAGCGTGTTGACGAACACCATCATGCCGAGCATCGCGAGCGCCACGCCCACCGCCGAAATCGCGAAGCGGTCGCGCCCGCGCGCGAGGCTCGCCCAGAACGCGCGCCACAGCAGCATCACCACGCCCGTCACGTAGAGCAGCGTGCCGGGCCACCCCATCACGTAAGGCACTTCCATGAGGCCGCTGTCGAACACGACGTTGGCCTGCGCGCCGTCGTTGTCGTCGGCGGAGAGCTTGGTGCCGAGACCCGTGGTGCCGAGGCCCTGCCCCGAGATGTCGGTGAGCGCGACGGACAGAAAACTGCGGTAGAACTCCGCGCGCACCTGGTAGCTGTTGTCGTCGCCGATGTTCTGGATGGAGTCGAAGCGCTGCATGATGGGCGCCGAGATTTCGTCGATCATCAACGCGGGCGCGCCGAGCAGCGCAAAGCCGAGCAACGCGCCCACGAGACGCATGCGGCTCTTGCCGTCGAGCATCGCGAGCGGATAGACGAGCCCGAGCGCAAAGCCGCCCCACGCGCTGCGCACCGCCGTGAACATCAGCGACGGCACGCCGACGAACGCCGTGGCCACCTTCAGCCGCCCGCGCGCGGCGAGCGACATCAGCAGGATCGACATGATGGTCTGCGCGTAGGGCCCCGACGAATTCATCGTGCTCGACACGCGCATGCCGAACGGCACGGGGTGCCCTTCGGACTCCATCTGCGAAGCGAGCAGCCAGAACGCGTCCCACGGCGGCGGCGAGACGAACTGGATCACGCCGTACAGGCCGATGGCGAAACCGCCCCACGTGAAGGTCTTGAGCAGCACGTCGCGATAGAGCGGATAGTCGCGCCACGTCACGAGCAGGCGAAACGCGACGAGCACCGGGAACGCCCAGTTGACCACCGTGAAGGTGGCCGCGGCGGGTCCGGCCCTCACCACGCCCACGATATAGGCGTAGAAGAGCCCGAGCACCACGAGCACGAGCGGCATGGCGCGGCGCTCGCCGAGCACGCGCAGGTTCGAGAGCAGCGAGAAACCCGAGAGCGCGACGGCGACGAGCGGCGCGATCATCACGGGGCTCTTCGGATTGAACGAGCCGTTCACGAAGTCGGCGAGGCGCCGCACTTCGGGCGAGAGAAAGAAGAGCCAGCACACGAAGCCCAGGTAGTGGGCCGGCGAGCGCCGGTAAAAGCGCAGCGCGATGGCGAACGCGCCCACCGGGTAGACGAGTTCGACGAGCCGCCCCTGGTGCAGCACGATCAGCAGCAGCGTGATGCCGAAGAGCGCGAGCGGCAGGCGCAGCGGATGCCGCTCGCGCGCCGTGCGCGAGACGGCGCGCGCCGCACCGGCCGGCGCGGTGGCGCTCGCCTGCGGGCGGAGGCCTTCGGGTTCGCCTGAGGGTCCACCATCGAGCGCACCATCAAGCGCACTACCCAGCCCACCTGCCTGCCGGCCGCGCAACGAGCCCGCGGCGGCCTGCACTACAGCCCGCAAGCCGGGGCGCGGACCCGGCATGGGCGCCATGGCGGTGCTCACAGCTCGAAGATGCTGCCGAGCGTGAAACCGCTGCGCTCACGGCGCGTCCCGTTCACGAGCGGCTTCGCCGCACGCGAACTGCGCGTGAGTCCGATGAAGGGCACGCCGTATTCGAGAAACGGCCCTTCGGTTTTTCGGAATCCGAACTGTTCGTAAAACTGCCGCAGTCCGAGCGGCGCGCTCACGCGCACCGTGCGGCCGGGCCAGCGCTGCGCAATGGCGTTCAGCACGCGTTCGATCAACTGCTCGGCGGTGCCGTCGCCGCGCCGCGACGGACTCGTGAGCACCTTGTCGATCACGATATCGGGGTCTTCCGCGTCGCCCGGTTTCACCCGCGCATAGGCGACGATCGGCATGGGTCGCGTGATGTCCTCGGCGCCGAATACGTGCAGCGCCGCTTCGTCGTGTCCATCAGGATCGAGGCATACGTGCGACTGTTCGACGACGAACACCGCACTCCTCGCGCGCAGGATCAAATACATCTCGCGCGCCGTGAGCTGCTCGAACTCAAGCGTCTTCCAGTTCATATGGTCTTTCCTCGGCTATTCGTTTTTCGTCCCGGGCCGCCTGCTTTGCGCACGCTTCGCCGCGGTTTTCGTCGCGGCTTTTCGCCACGCTTGCCCCGCTTCTTCCGGCGCGCTTTCAGCCCGTGCGCGCCGCGTTTCTCGAAGTTCCGCGCCTGCTGCACGGCCCGTTTCGTTGTATGGGGACACGTTACGTGACGTAGCTATGCGGTTTCCGTGCGGAATCGCACCGACCGCCCCTGATCGCGGTCCGTTAAATACGCACTGCCGGCTCTCTCGCCGGACATGCATACCAAACGCGTGCGCCGCAGGCACACAGGCTGCGACGATCGACATGACCAAAACGTGAGGGCGTCTTACATGAAAAACGTACTGCGACGTATTCTTTCCGAGTCGGCTCGCCTGTCTGTTTCACCGGATACGCTCGCCGACGACGCCGATCTGTACGCAGCCGGCCTTTCCTCGTTGGCGACCGTGCACCTGATGCTTGCCATCGAAGACGAGTTCGGCATCGAGATTCCGGACCGGATGCTTACCCGCCGTCTCTTCTCCAGCATCGATTCGCTTGCCGCGGCCGTGACCGAGCTGCAGCAGGCAAAGGCGGCAGCATGAACGCCCCGCTCCTCCATACGCCCCCCGCGCCCGGCGCGAACGCGGCTGCGCAAGACGCGGCCGGCACGTCGGCCGCCCCGCTCGCGGCCGTGGGCACGGAACCCGGCTGGCGTGCCGCCGCGCGCCGCGCGGCCCAGGTTGCGGCGCAGCATGCCGACGCGGTGGACCGCGACGCGCGCTTTCCGCACGAAGCCTTCGACGCGCTTCGCCGCGAACGGCTGCTGTCGGCCATGCTCGCGCCGGAGCTGGGCGGCATGGGCCTGCCCGTGGCGGACATCGCGACCATCTGCGGCATCCTCGCGGAAGCGTGCGCGTCCACCGGCATGATCTACGCCATGCACCAGATCCAGGTGGCCTGCATCGACGAGCATCGGCACGGCTCCGCCTGGCATCGCGACTTCCTCGCGCAGCTGGCCGACAAGCAGTGGCTGCTCGCCTCGGCCACGTCCGAAGAGACCATCGGCGGCAACACGCGCACGAGCGCCTGCGCCGTGGAACTCGACGGCGACGACGCGAGCGCGGCCCTGCGCATCGAAAAGCTGGCCACCGCGGTCTCGTACGGCGCGTACGCCGACAGCGTCCTCATGACGGCACGCCGCAACGCCGAAGCGGCTGCGTCGGACCAGGTGCTGATCGTCACGCTGCCGTCCAACACGACGCTCGAAAAGCGCGGCACGTGGGACTCGCTCGGCATGCGCGGCACCTGCACGGAGCCGTTTCGCATCGTCTCGCACGGCACCGCGGCGCAGATCCTGCCCACACCGTTCGCCGACATCTCCGACCAGACCATGCTGCCCATCTCGCACATGCTGTGGTCGTCGGTATGGACGGGTGTGGCCACCGACGCCGTGAATCGCGCGAAGGCCTTCTTCCGTGCGCAGGCGCGCGCGAAGCCGGGCTCGGTGCCGCCCGCGGGGCTGCGGCTTGCAGAGGCCGTGGGTCTGTTGCAAATGATGCAGGCGCGCCTCGCCGTCGCGCTCGACGCCGACCGTGCCGCGCACGCCGCCCGTCAGCGCGCCGGCGATCAGTGCCAGTTCGACGCGCCGCTCGCGGCCATGCTCGGTTTCGCCTCCGACATGAACACGCTCAAGACCAGCATCTCGGCCACGGCGCTCCAGGTAGTACAGGAAGTGCTCATGATCTGCGGCCTTGCCGGCTACAAGAACGGCACGGAGTACAGCGTGGGCCGTCATCTGCGCGACCTGCATTCCGCGCCGCTGATGATCAACAACGACCGCATCGCCCAGAACACGGCCAACCTGCTGCTCGCGCAGCGGCCCGCCGCGCCCGGGAGGGCTTGAGATGAACACGATGACCGAAACGGCGCAGCTTGCCGCCGCGGATCCGGCCGCAAGCGCGGCTGCCGGTGCCGATGAACGCGCGGCCGAACCCACGTTCCGCGACGAACTGCTGGCAAAGGGCATCCTGATCGACACGGGCGAAAACGGCCTCTACGGCCGCAGCCAGGTGTTCGAAGACGTGGTGGATCGCCTCAACGTCGCGATCACGCATCTGGGCGCGGACCAGCAGCCCGAAGTGCTGCGCTTTCCGCCCGCCATGCGCCGCACCGACTTCGAAGACAGCGAGTACCTGAAGAGCTTCCCGAACCTCGCGGGCACCATCCATTCGTTCTGCGGCAACGACGCGGGCCACCAGCGCCTGTTACGCTGCCTCGACGACGCGATGGCCGAACGCGACGACGACCGCGACCCCGCGTGGATGGAGCAGCAGCAGCCCACGCGCGTGGTGATGACGCCCGCCGCCTGCTATCCGGTCTACCCGGTGATCTCGCGGCGCGGCCCGCTGCCGCAAGGGGGCGCCACCATCGACGTGCTCTCGTACTGCTTTCGCCACGAGCCCTCGCTCGACCCCGCGCGCATGCAGATGTTCCGCCAGCGCGAGTACGTGCGGCTCGGCTCGCCCGACGAGGTGATGGCGTTCCGGCAGATGTGGATCGAACGCGGCTCGCTGCTCGTTTCGCTGCTTGCGCTGCCGGTGGACGTGGACCTCGCCAACGACCCGTTCTTCGGCCGCGGCGGCAAGATCATCGCGGACAGCCAGCGCCAGCAGGCGCTCAAGTTCGAGCTGCTGATTCCGGTGGCGAACCCCGAGAGCAAGACCGCGTGCCTCTCGTTCAACTACCACATGGACCACTTCGGCGTGATCTGGAAGCTGCAATGCGCCGACGGGTCCGTCGCGCACACGGGCTGCGTGGGCTTCGGCATGGAACGCATCACGCTGGCCCTGTTCCGCCATCACGGGCTCGACGTGAAGGCCTGGCCCGCGGACGTGCGCGCGCTGCTGTGGGGCGACACGCAGCGCGTCGTGCAAGACGCCCTCGACGCGAAACGAGGAGGCACCGCATGAATCCGCCACTGACCACCGTGAGGAAAACCGTCCACGTGGCGGCCGGCGAAACGCCCGCCGCGTGGCCGGCCCAGGCAAGACCGCCGCGCGTGCATACGGCGCACGCGCTGCACCAGGGCGAGCGCGTGTGGCAGGAGACGAACTGCTACGTCGATCTGTGGATCGAGCTGCTGCACGGCTACGGGCTCGACCCGCGCGCGGCGCTCGCCTTCACGGTGACGCAGGACTTCGAAGGCGACCAGTTCACGTTCTTCAAATTTCCGCTGGAAGACCTCGATCTGCTCTACGGCACGCAGGTGCAGGAGCTGGCCATCTACGATTCGCTCGAAGACCGCGTGTTCGCGCAGACGCAGCGCGGCCACACGGTGCTGGTCGAAGTGGACGGCTATTACCTGCCCAACACGCGCGCCACGTCGTACCGGCGCGAGCATCCGAAGACGACCATCGGCATCGACGTCATCTCGCCCGCGGAACGGCGGCTCGGCTACTTCCACAACACGGGCTACCACCATCTGGACGGCGAGGACTACGACGGCATCTTCCGCAAGCTGCCGCGTTTCGAGAACCAGCCCGACGTGCTGTTTCCCTACGTGGAGTTCGCGAAACAGGTACGGCCCGCGCTGCAGGGCGCGGAACTCGTGGATGCCTCCGCCGAGCTGCTCTGCGCGCATCTGGAGCGGCGGCCGCTCGCGAACCCGGTCAGCGCATGGCGCGCCGTGTTCCCCGAGCACATGGACCGGCTGCTCGCGCGCGGCGAGGCGTTCTTCCATCCGTACTCGTTCAACCTGATGCGGCAGCTGGGCGCGAACTTCGAATTCCTCTCGAAGTATCTGCAATGGCTCGCCGCGCAGGGTGTGGACCTGCCGCCCGAGATCGCGGTGTCGGCGCAGAGCATCGCGTCCGAAGCCATGGTGATGCAGTTCCGCCTCGTGCGTGCCATCACGCGCGGGCGCCGCGACCTTTGCGACGACTGCTTCGACGTGCTGGAAAGCGCGTACGAGAAGACCGTCACGACGCTGGCCGCGCATGTGCTGTGAGCGCGACCGTGCCGTCCGCCTTGCCGTCCGCGCCTGCATCGGCTGATGAAGCGGTCATGACGGGCGCGGGCGGCGCACCGCCACGCATGGGCGCTACGCCTGCGGCGACCGGCGCGAGCAAAGCGGCTTGCGCCGACGCAACGCATGCGCCTCACGAAGCGGCGTACGAAACCATCGCCGAAGCGACGGACAACGCCACGGGCAACGCGGCTCACGAACGCACCCGCGAAGCCGCTCTGGATACGCCGGAGGCACGAAAAACGCGCGAGACGCCGGACCCTGGCGTCTGGCCCGTCCCGCTCAGCGAAGGCTGGCAGTGCGTGAGCACGCCGGCAGGCGCCTGCGCGACGCCCGCCGATCTGCCGCGCGACGGCTGGCTCGACGCGCCCGTGCCCGGCACCGTGGCAAGCGCCTCACGCGCCGCGGGCCGGCTCGATATCGGCGCCGGCCTTCACGAACGCACACCGCCCGCCTTCGCATTCGACGATCACTGGTACCGCCTCACGCTCACGGGCCACGGCAAGGAACGCCTGCGCCTGCACGGCCTTGCCACGCTCACCGAAGTGTGGCTCGACGGCACGCTGCTGCTCACGTCCGACTCGATGTTCGAGCGCCACGATCTGGACGTGACGCTCGACGGCCGCGCCACGCTCGCGCTCTGCTTTCGTGCCTTGACGCCGCTGCTCGAGGCGCGCCGCACGCGCGCGCGCTGGCGCCCGCGGCTCGTCTCGCCCGCCACGTTGCGCAACGTGCGCACCACGCTGCTGGGCCACATGCCGGGCTGGTGTCCGAGCGTGCAACCCGTGGGCCCGTGGCGGCCCGTGGAGCGCCTCGCCGCCACGCCGCGTGCCTTCGACACGGTCCGACTCGCCCCGCGCAGGGAAGGCGACGACGGCGTGCTCGCGCTCACGCTGACTTTCGTGCAGCCGCAGCCCGCGTCCAGCCAAACATCGAGCGCAGCGACACTCGTCTGCGCCGGCGCAGAGACCTCACTCGCCTGGCGCGATGCGCACACGCTGGTGGGCACGCTGCGCGTGCCGGGCGTCGAACCCTGGTGGCCGCATACGCACGGAAAGCCCACGCTGCACGCAGTCACGCTCGATCTGGACGGCACGTCCATCGCGCTCGGCCACGTCGGCTTTCGCGCTATCGAGGTGGACCGCAGCGCCGACGGCGAAGGCTTCGCGCTGCGCGTGAACGGCACGCCGGTGTTCTGCCGCGGCGCGTGCTGGACGAGCGCCGACCTCGCCACGCTCGCGGGCACGCCCGCGCAACTCGCACACGCGTTCGCGCTGGCCCGCGACGCCGGCATGAACATGCTGCGCGTGGGCGGCACGATGGTCTACGAATCCGACGCGTTCTACCGCCTCGCGGACGAGCACGGCATCCTGATCTGGCAGGACTTCGCGTTCGCGAACTTCGATTACCCCCGCGACGACGCCTTTCTCGCCTCCGTGCAACGCGAGGCCACGCAGTTCCTGGAGCGCACGCAGCGCTTCGCGTCGCTCGCCGTGCTGTGCGGCGGCAGCGAGGTGGATCAGCAGGCCGCGATGTTCGGCCTGCCGCCCGCCATGCGCGAGCAGCCGCTCTTCACAGAGCATCTTCCGGCACTCGTGGCCGCGCTGCGGCCCGACGTGCCCTACGTGCCCAATTCGCCGACGGGCGGCACCTGGCCCTTCTCGACGCGCACGGGCATCACGCATTACTACGGCGTGGGCGCGTATCAGCGTCCGCTCGACGACGTGCGGCGCGCGCACGTGCGCTTCGCCGCCGAGTGTCTCGCCTTCGCGAACGTGCCCGACGACGCCACGCTGCACGCAGCGGGCGGCATGCAGCCCTACGACGCGCGCTGGAAAGCCGCCGTGCCGCGCGATGCGGGCGCGGGCTGGGACTTCGACGACGTGCGCGAACACTACCTGCGCACGCTCTATGGCATCGATCCCGCGCGGCTGCGCTACGAAGACGCCGCGCGCTATCTCGAACTCTCGCGCGCCGTGGTCGCGGAATTGATGACGGACGTCTTCGCCGAATGGCGCCGTCACGGCTCGCCCTGCGGCGGCGCCCTCGTGTGGCAATTCCAGGACCTGCAGCCCGGCGCGGGCTGGGGCGTCATCGATTCGACGGGGCGGCCCAAGAGCGTGTGGCACGCGCTGGCGGCAGCCCTGCGCCCCGTGCAGATCGCGATCACGGACGAAGGTCTCAACGGGCTCGACCTGCACGTCGTCAACGAAACGGCGCAACCGCTGCACGCACGCCTTGCGCTGGTTTGCCTGCGCGACGGCAGCGTGCGGGTCGCGGCGGGCGAGCTGATGCTCGAGGTCCCCGCGCGCGGCACGCTGCGCGTGGAAGCCGCGGCGTGCCTCGGCCAGTTCTTCGACTTCACCCACGCCTATCGCTTCGGGCCGCCCTCGCACGACGTCACCATCGCCACGCTCACGGATGCCGCAAGCGGCGAGGTGCTCGCCGAAGCATTCCATCTGCCAGACCGCTCGCCCGCGCCGCGCTACGACCCGGGCCTCACCGTCACGCCCGTGCAGGGTCCGGACGGCTGGCAGCTCGTGATCGAAACGCAGCGCTTCGCGCGCTTCGTCCACGTGACGGACGCGCACTACCGCGCCGCATGCGACTGGTTTCATCTGGCGCCGGGCAGCCGGCGCGTGGTCGATCTGCTTGCGCTCACCGCCACCCCCGGCGCCTATAGCGCGTCCCCCGCGCCCTTGTGCACGAAAGAAACAGCCCCAGCGCCGGCGGGCGAGGTGCGGGCGATCAACGCACCTGCTCCCGTGTTCTACGGCTGAACCGCCGGCCAACGCCCCATCCTCTCAAGAAGCGCATCACGCCTTGCGATACGCAAGGCTCGCCCGCGCGTGCCTCTCCGTCAGGTCAACGACATGGAACTGTCAAAAAGCCGTTCCGTGCGGGAGCCCACGCAACCCATGGAACACAACTGAATCATTTCGGTTCGCGCGAACCGCGCGCGGGCCACACGCATCCAGCGCGTGTTTGCCGGGCGCCCATGTTGCGAAGCAGGCTTTGATCAAAAACAAAAAAACGCTATTTATCAACAACTTGATTCAACTCGAATAAACCAGCGGATTAAGAGTTTCGCGCCGCGCCGCGTTGTGCAGATTTGAAACAAAAACGCACGCTTTGCCGCAGTCCGCCTCGCAGCCTCGTGCCCGGTGTGTCGCTGCGCCGCATCAAACCTATGGTCTGACGTGTCTGGCACGGTCCTCGCTAAATGTGGTGCGCAACACGGTGCATACGTCAGGCAACGAGGCGCTCATGACGTATGCACAGGAGGCCAAACGGGGCCGGCGCGATATGAACACGGAAGAGCCCGTCGATAGACGGCAGGCAACACGACACGTGGAAGTCGCGCCGGATGAAGAAGAAGCGAAGCTGCACGCTGCGCGGCTTCATACGAGGACCGATCATGTTGACCCTTCAATCCGACCTGCACGGTAACCATCTGCTAGGCGCACTGCCGTCACACGAATGGCAGGCACTGGCACCGCATCTCGAACTGGTTCATCTGCGCACCGAACAACTGCTGTGCGATTCCGGCCAGCGCATTCACCACGTGTATTTCCCCACCACGGCCATCATCTCGATGCTCTCGACGATGGAAGACGGCAGCTCCGTGGAGATTGCCGCGGTGGGACGCGAAGGCATGACGGGCGTGCCCGTGCTCACGGGCGGCGAAACGATGCCGAACCGCGTGCAGGTGCAATGCTCGGGCTTCGCCTATCGCATGAGCGCACAGGCGCTGCGCCAGCAGTTCGCGCGCTCGGATTTCCTGCGCCGCCTGATGCTGCTCTACATGCACGCGCTTCTCACGCAGGTCGCACAGACCGCCGCCTGCAATCGCCATCACTCGCTCAGCAAGCAGCTGTGCCGCTGGCTTCTGATCGAAGTGGACCGTGTGGCCTCCGACGAACTCACCGTCACGCAACAGCTCATCGCCGACATGCTCGGCGTGCGCCGCGAAGGCATTACCGAAGCGGCGGGCCGGCTGCATGACCAGGGGCTGATCCACCACAGCCGCGGCCACATCAAGGTGCTGGACCGCAAGGGCCTCGAAGCGCGCGCCTGCGAATGCTACGGGCTCGTGAAGCGCGAGTTCGACCGTCTGCTGCCGCGCCTGCACGAAGCCCGCCACGCAGAAACCGTCGGTTGATGCCGCGCGCGACGCCAACGCCCACGCCAACGCGAACGAGACCCCACGACAGGAACAGGACGAGGAACGCGCCATGATGTTCGCCAACGTCGCCCGGTGTCTCGATGCGCTTGCCGTCGTTGCAGGCGCGCTTCTCGCGTACCTGCTGCGCTACCCCGCGCCGATCTTGCTTACGGACACGCAGTACCTGCTCATCGCCTTCAACTGCACGCTCGCCATGCTGCTCTTTCCCGCCTTCGGCGTGTACGAGACGTGGCGCGGCAAGCCGCTCGTCGCGATGCTCATGCGCGTGGTGTGCGCGTGGCTCGTCGTGGTGGTGGCGGGCCTCATGCTGGTCTTCACGCTGCATCAGATGAACGCGGTGTCGCGACTGTGGTTCGGCTATTCCACGCTGGTCTCCGGTGCGCTCATCGTGGCGACCAAGCTCGTCGCGCATCTCGCGCTGCGCCGTGCGCGCAGCCGCGGCATCAACTGCCGCAGCGTGGCGATTGTGGGCGCGCCGGGTTTTGCGCGCTCGCTCGTGGCGCATCTGCAAGGCATGCCGCAAGGCGGCTTCCGGCCCCTGTGCGTGTTCGATGCCACCACGGCCGGCGCCGTGCCCGACCCGTACGCGCTGGAAGAGCGCGGCACGGAGCGCATCGGCACGCTGCCTGTGCTCACGGACCCCGACGCGTTCGTGGCCAGGGTGCGCCGCGAGCACATCGACGAAGTGTGGCTCGCGCTGCCGCTTTCCGAGGAGCACACGCTCTATCGCTTCATGCGCGCGTTCCGCGACGACTTCGTGAACCTGCGTTTCATACCGGACGTGCGCTCCATCTCGCTGTTCGATCACGGCGTGGTGGATATCGTGGGCCTGCCCACCATCAATCTCACCGCCCCGGCGGTGTCGCCGCCGCAACTGTGGCCGAAGATGGTGTTCGACCGGCTCTTCGCGCTCACGGCGCTCGTCGCGCTTTCGCCGCTGCTCGCCGCGATTGCCGTGGCGATCAAGCTCAGCTCGCCCGGGCCCGTGATCTTCAGGCAGAGGCGCAAGGGCGTGGACGGGCAGCCGTTCGACATCTACAAGTTCCGCTCCATGACCGTGCACCACGAAACGCCTGGCCAGATCACCCAGGCCACGCGCGGCGACGCGCGCGTGACGCGCATCGGCGCGTTCCTGCGCCGCACGAGCCTCGACGAGCTGCCGCAGTTCTTCAACGTGCTGCTCGGCCAGATGTCTGTGGTGGGCCCGCGCCCGCACGCGCTGGAGCACGACGACCTCTACAAGGATCTCGTCTACGGCTACATGCATCGCTACCGCATCAAGCCGGGCATCACGGGCTGGGCCCAGGTGAACGGCTACCGCGGCGCGACGCGCAAGGTCGAGAAGATGGAAACACGCGTGAAGTTCGACCTCTTCTACATCCACAACTGGTCGTTCTGGTTCGACATGAAGATCGTGCTGGCCACGATCCTCAAGGGTTTCACGGGCCGCAACGCGTACTGAAAGAACACAGCAGAGAGAGACCACGCAGCAGCAGTCACCGCAGGACCACATCGCGCATGACCAATGCATTGGCAGCAGACAGCATCGCATAGAGCACACCGGGGAAAAGCCGTGAAACTGTCCGTGATCGTACCGACGTGGCGCCGCACCGCCGATCTGGCGCGCTGCCTCGCCGCCCTCGCCGCACAGCGCCGCCGCGCCGACGAGGTGCTGGTGGTGGCACGCCCGGACGATCACGACACGCATGCCTTTTTACGCGCGCAGGAGACCACCTTGCCGTTGCGCGTGGTGTGGGTTCGGGAGCCGGGCGTCGTGGCCGCGTACAACCGCGGCCTCGATACGGCCACGGGCGACGTGCTCTGCTTCACCGACGACGACGCCGCTCCGCATGACGACTGGCTCGCACGCATCGAAGCCGCGTTTGCGGCAGACGCGACGCTGGGCGGCCTGGGCGGGCGCGACGTCGTGCACGAACGCGGCGGCGTGCTGCAAGGACATAAAGCGGCGGTGGGCCTCGTGCGCTGGTATGGGCGCGCCATCGGCAACCACCATCTGGGGCATGGCGAGCCGCGCGAAGTGCATGTGTTGAAGGGCGTGAACATGGCGTTCCGGCGCGTGGCAGTCGGCGCATTGCGTTTCGATCCGCGCCTGCGCGGCAGCGGCGCGCAGGTGCACTGCGAGATGGCGTTCAGTCTCGACGTGCGCCGCCGCGGCGCGAAGCTCGTCTACGACCCGGCGCTCGTGGTGGAACACTACCCCGCGCCGCGCGGCGACGAAGACCAGCGCTTCACGTTCAGCGACGCGGCGTTCTACAACGCGTCCTTCAATCTCAGACTCATCATGTGCGAACACCTGTCGCCGCCTGGCCGCTGGGCGTTCGTCGCTTACTCGTCACTGATAGGCAACCGCGCGGATCCGGGGCTTGCGCGCGCGTTGTCACTTGCGTTGGGGCGCGACGGGGTCGCGCTCGCGTTGCGCAAGTGGTGGGTCGGCCTGTGCGCCATGCGCGTTGCGTGGCATGAGGCCGTGCACACAAGAAGCTGAAAAGAAGCTCGGGGTTGGAAAAAAAGAGGGACCATCCACATGAAGATCAGAACACTCGCCGCGTGCAGCGCGGCCATGGCGCTTTGTGCCTGCGCACTCGCGCCCGGACCGTATCTGGACAGCAAACGGCTCGACGATAGCGTGCAGGCGCAACAGGAAGCCGACCGCTTCCCGGTGCAGCCCATCGACGTCGCGTGGTTCCGCGACCTCGCGAAGAAGGAGACGGCGGCGGTCAACGAATCGGCATGCCCGCTCACCTGCCTCACGCCTGCCACGCGCGGCCAGTATCAGTACCGCGTGGGCATCAACGACCAGCTCACCATCATCGTCTGGGACCACCCGGAACTCACGGGCGCGAGCTTCGGCAGCGCGTCGGGCACAGCGCCGCTGCCGCAAGGCTATGCCGGATACGGTGCGGGCGGCCCGGCGGCCTCTGCGGGCGGCGAAGGCGCGGGCAGCCCCATCGCCAACGGCACGGCGCCCGCGGTGGGCGGCGGTGGCGAGGCCGGGCTCACGGTGCGCATCGCCGCGGACGGCACGTTCTTCTTCCCGCGCGTGGGCCGTGTGCAGGCGCGCGGCAAGAGCGCCGCGGACATTCAGCACGAACTCACGCAGCGGCTCGCGAAGACCATTCGCGACCCGCAGATCGACGTGCGCGTGTCGGGCTTCAACAGCCAGATCGTGCAGGTGACGGGCAGCGTGCGCGCACCGGTGGCCGAATCGATCACGGACCTGCCGCTTTCGGTGATCGACGCGATCAACCGCGCAGGCGGCGCACAGGCCGATGCCGATCTGCAGAACGTGGGCGTGACGCGCAACGGCAAGCGCTACACCATCGACGTGGCGGCCCTGCTCGACACGGGCGACCCGCAACAGAACGTGCTGCTCAAAGACGGCGACATCGTCGACGTGCCCGACCGCGCGAACAGCCGCGTATTCGTGCTGGGCGAAGTGGCGAAGCCCACCTCGCTGCCGATGAACCGCGGCAAGCTCACGCTCGCCGACGCGCTTACAGGCGCCGGCAGCCTCGACGTGAAGACGGGCGACCCGCACTTCGTCTACGTGATTCGCGGTGCGGACAAGCTGCTAAACCCCGTGACGCGCGACACCGTCATCAACTCGCGCACGCTCACGCCCACGGTGTTCCGGCTCGACATGACCCAGGTGGACGCGCTCTTGCTGATGACGAAGTTCGACCTGCAGCCGAAGGACGTGGTGTACGTGCAGGTGGCGAGCTCGGCGCGCTTCAACCGTGCGCTCCAGCAGATCACGCCCACCCTCGAAACGCTGTTCTTCACCCGCCAGCTCACGCGCTAAGACCAACGGAGCCATCGACATGAGCACTTACGAAACATTGGAGCACGCCCCGGCGGGAAGCGACGAAGACGCCGTGATGCGCGACCTCCTGCGCATCATCGGCGAACAGATCGGCTGGGTGATCGGCATTGCGGGCTGCGTGATTCTCGCGGCCGTGATCTACGCGCATCTCGCCACGCGCATCTATTCGGCCGACGCGCTGATCCAGGTGGAGCCCGCCGCCAACAACGCGAACAGCACCTCGCAGGCGCTCGCCTCGCTCGTGCCGTCCGCGGGCGCGATGCGCACCGACGCCGAGATCGAGATCATCAAAAGCCGCGCGGTGGTGGAGCCCGTGGTGGAGCAGTTCAAGCTCAACTTCAGCGCGGCACCGAAGACGATGCCGTTCCTCGGCAAGCTCACCGCGTTCTTTGCGCACCCCGGCGAGCCGCTGCCGGCATGGTTCGGTATGGATTCCTACGCATGGGGCGGCGAGCAGTTCGCCGTGGATTCGATCACGGTGCCGAAGTCGCTGGAAGGCGTGCGGCTCACGCTGCGTGCGCTGGGCGACGGCCGCTACACGTTGGTCGACCCCTACGGCAAGGCGCTGCTCGCAGGCGTGGCCGGCGAACGCGCAACGGAAAACGGCATCTCCATCCTCGTGAGCACGCTCGTGGCACGCCCGGGCACCGAGTTTTACGTGACGCGCGCGAACCAGCTCGACGCCGTGGCCGGACTCGCCTCCGGGCTGCAGGTGATGGAAAAAGGCCGCGAAACCGGCGTGGTGCAGCTTTCGTACATGGGCACCGACCCGCACGCCATCACCGCCATCACGAACGCCGTGGCTGCGTCGTATCTCAAGGAACGCACCGAGCGCGCGCAGGAAGAAGCGAGCCGCATGCTCGCGTTCCTCAACAGCGAACTGCCGCGCGTGCGCGACGAAGTGCATCGCGCGGAAACGGCGCTCTCGGGATACCAGCAACGTGTGGGTTCGTTCCAGCCCACGCAGGAAGCGGGCATGTACCTCTCGGGCGGGCTCGAATACGAGAAGCACATCGCCGAGCTGCGCATTGCGCGCGCCCAGTTGCTGCAACGCTTCACGAGCGACAGCCCCGAAGTGAAGACGCTCGACGCGCAGCTCGAGGCGCTCTCGCGCGAGAAGGCGCGCTTCGAAGACCACTTCAAGACGCTGCCCGGTTCCGAGCGCGAAGCGATGTCGCTGCAGCGCGACGCGAAGGTGGCCGAAGAAATCTACGTGGCGCTGCTCAACAAGATCCAGGAGCTTTCCATTTCGCGCGCAGGCACGATCGGCAACGTGCATATCGTCGACGATGCGCTGCTGCCCTCCTCGCCCGTGCGGCCGAAGGCGGCGCTCATCATCTCGGCGGGCAGCGTGCTCGGCGTGATTGCCGGCATCGTGTTCGCGTACTGCCGCCGCACGTTCTTTACCGGCGTGAGCGACCCCGAGTTCGTGGAGCGGCGTTATCAGTTGCCCATCTTCGGCGCGATTCCCCTCTCGCTCGAACAGGCGCGCAGCGACCGCATTGCGCTCAGCACGAGCCGCGCGACGCTGGTGCAGGGCGCAGCAGCGCGGCATGGTCTGCCGGCGCTGCCGGCGGGGCTCGCGCGATTGATCCGCCCGCCGCACATGGCCGGCGCCGCGGGGGCCGCGACGGCGCCCGTGCAGGTGTCGCTGCCCACCGGCACGCAAACGGTGATGCCGGCGGCGCGGCCCGCGCTGCGTCCGCTGCTCGTGAAGACGCACCCGTTCGATACCTCGGTGGAAGGCCTGCGCGGGCTGCGCGCGACGCTTCAGTTCGGTCTGATCGATGCGCCGAACCGCGTGGTCGCCGTGACGAGCCCCGCGCCGTCGGACGGCAAGAGCTTCCTTTGCGCAAACCTCGCGGCGCTGCTCGCGGAATCCGGCAAGCGCGTGCTGCTGATCGACGCCGACCTGCGGCGCGGGCGGCTCGCGCAATACCTGGGCCGCTCGCCGAACGGCGGGCTCACCGAACTACTGACGGGCCAGATGGATCTGGAAGAAGCCGCACGCGCCACGGGCGTGGACGGGCTGCACTTCATCGCGGCCGGTGCCTATCCGCCGAATCCGTCGGAGATCCTCACCTCGGCGCGCTTCGTCGATATCCTGTCGCGTTTCGAGCAGCAGTTCGACCTCGTGATCGTGGATACCCCGCCGCTTCTCGCGGTGGCCGATGCGGCGATCGTGGCGAACATCGCGGGATCGACGGTGCTCGTGATGCGGGCAGGCGCGCACACGGAACGCAACATCGCGGAGTCGCTCAAGAAACTGCGGCGCGCCCGCGCACGCGTGATCGGCGGCGTGATGAACGCGATGCCGCTCAAGCACGGCGGCCGCTACGGCACCTACGACTACGCGTATGCGTACACCTACACGGCCGGCGGGCCGACGGACGGCAAAACGCATTGAGCCAGACGAAGCGGACGGGGGTGCGGATAGGCCCCGGTCCGGTGTGAGACTTCAGCGGGAATTTCAGGAAGCGATCACGCGGTGGCGTTCCTTTGCGACGAAGGAATGCCACCGCGTTTTGTTTGATGCCGTGGTTTGATGCCTGGGTTCGATGCGATGGGAGGGCGTTGCAGGCGCGACAGGTGGCGGCGGCCGGCAACGCGTCACCGCGCTGCCACTCCGGCTGGAATCAGATAAAGATGCCGACGTCCGTATGAAAGCGCTCGGCGAGCGCCTTGGCGACGTTCTTGCTGATGGCGCGGCGTCCTGCGAGGATATCGCTGATCACGGTGGGGGATGCGATGTCGGCGAGGTCCTTCTGCTTGAGCCCATGCGTGCGCAGCAATTCGCGCAGCACCTCGCGCGGCGCCGCCTTGGGCAGCGAGACGCGATGCGTCTCCCATACCTGGATCAAATCCTTCACCACGCCGACGAGGTCCGCGAGCGGACTGTCGGCATTGCCGTTGATCTGCGCCGTGAGCTGGCCTGCGAGGCGCAGCATGCGCTGATAGTCGGCCTCGCTGCGTATCGGCTTGAGCAGGATCTGCCGTTGCAACAGCATCCATGCACTCGCGATATCGGGGAAGCCCCCGTTAAAAGGTTCTGCGTTCATTGTCGTATGGCCCCTTCTGTGGTGTGTGTGCCCCGCTACGGAGGCATCGATCTGTCTTCTTTGAAGCGGGTCTTTCAGCGGCCCCACATGCGACCTGCCACGCTGCCGCTTACTGCATCGCGAGGGTTGGCCGGCGCCTGCCTCACGTCGAAACTCGGTTCGGAGTCCGTCATTCTTTCGCGGGCCTCGTAACCCGCGTAGCCCTCGTAAGCCTGCGCGCGCTCGCCGTGCTCAAAGCGTTCGTAGCCTGCATGGGCTGCATGGCCCGCGTAGCCGCCGTGCAGGCCGGCTCGGGCCGCCGCGATGGCGCGCGTCACTTCCACCATGAAGGCGCGCCGGAAGGCCGCTGCGCTGAAACGCTCGGCATTCGCGCGGCACGCCGCGGCGCTGATCTGCGATTGCTCGCGCTCGAAGCGGTCCACGGCCTCGAGCAGCGACGCCACGCTCTGCGTGCCGAAATGCACGCCCGTGGGTTGCGGCTCGCCGAGCGGGACGACCGTTTCCAGCGCGCCGCCCTTGCCATAGGCGATCACGGGCGTGCCGCACGCCTGGGCCTCCACGGCCACAATGCCGAAGTCTTCTTCGGCGGCGAACACGAACGCTTTCGCGCGCCGCATGTGGTCCTTGAGCACTTCGAACGGCTGATAGCCGAGCACCGTCACGTTGGGACCGGCCTTGTCGCGGATCGCCGCAAAACCGGGTCCATCGCCGATCACGACGAGCCGGCGTTCGGGCACGAGCGAAAACGCTTCGACGATGAGGTCGATGCGCTTGTACGGCACCATGCGCGAGGCGGTCAGATAGAAATCTTCCTTCGCGCTGCACGGCTCGAACCGATCGACGTCCACGGGCGGCGCGATCACCGTTGCCTCGCGTCGATACGTCTTCATCATGCGGCGGGCCACGAAATGCGAATTCGCGATCAGCCGGTCCACGCCGTTCGCGGAACGTGCATCCCAGCCGCGCAGGTAATGCAGCAGCGCGCGCGCCGCCCACGACTTCGGGCCGTGCTCGAGATGCGCCTCGCGCAGATACGCGTGCTGAAGGTCCCACGCGTAGCGCATGGGCGAATGCACATAGCTCACATGGGTCTGGTCCGGACCCACCAGCACGCCCTTGGCCACCGCATAGGAACTCGTGATGACGAGGTCGTAAGGCGAAAGATCGAACTGCTCGACGGCGAGCGGCATGAGCGGCAGATACGCGCGATAGCGGCGCTGCGCGAACGGCAGATGCTGGATGAAAGACGTCGTGACCGGCTTGCCGCACACGGGCGTGCGGTCCTCGAGAAAGTCGACGAGGCTGAACAGGTCCGCGTCGGGAAAACACCGGATGATCTGCTCCAGCACCTTCTCCGCGCCGCCCGGCTGCACGAGCCAGTCGTGCACGATCGCGACTTTCATCTTCCCCGCCCCCTGGTCTCGTATCTCGCGAACGAGTGTAAGACGGCTTATGCGTTGCCGTGCGTGCGCGCGACCACACAATTCAGGGAACGTAACGAGAATAATGGCGCCCAGTGCGGGACATCTCGCCACTTCTTTCAGGCCTTCGCGAGGTAAGCGCCGATGAATGCATCCGAACTCCGTGGCGCAGCTCATGGGTTGCCGCAGGCGCAGCCGTCGGCGGCTGCTTCGTCGATGGGCTCGTCAGTCGGCGCGCTGCTGGCCGGCCTCAAGGCGAAGTCGACCGTGCTCTTCGTCGATCAGAGCGGGCAACTGGGCGGCGCCGAATTTTCGCTGCTGCCGCTCGCCCAGGCGTTCGCCGCGCGCGGCGCGGTGCTCTTGCTCTCGGACGGCCCGTTTCGCGAGCGGCTTGCGTCGCTCGGCGTGAACGTGAGCGTGGCGAGCGAGGCGCGCGTGTCGGGCATCAGCAAGGAAGCGCTGCGCTTTCGCTGGCTCTTCGCGCTGCCCGCCATCGTGCGCCAGGTGCGCGCCATCGCCGAGGCAGCGAAGCGCTACGACGTGCTGTTCCTCAACACGCAGAAAGCGCTCGTACTGGGCGCGCTGGGCAAGCCGCTGCACAGGCGGCCCGTCATCTGGCATCTGCACGACATCATGTCGACCGACCACTTTGGGTCCATGCAGCTGCTCGCGGTGAAGTTCATCGCGCGCCATCTCGTCGATCACGTGGTGGCCAATTCGCGGGCCTCCGCGCAGTCGCTCGCCTCGCTCACGGGCATTCCGCTCGCGGCGATTCCGGTCGTGCACAACGGTATCGATACGCACGCGTTCGCGAACGTGGACAGCGCCGATCCCGGCACGCTGCGCCGCCGCCTCGGCCTGCCCGAGGACGCGTGGCTCGCCGGTCTCTTCGGACGGCTGGCGCCGTGGAAGGGTCAGCACATCGCCATCGCCGCGCTGCCGCGGCTGCCGGACGTGCATCTCGTGCTGGTAGGCGCGGCGCTCTTCGGCGAAGACGACTACGCGCAACGGCTGCGCCGCCAGGCGCTACGACTCGGCGTGGCCGACCGCGTGCACTTCGCGGGCTTTCGCGACGACATGGCCGCGTGGATGAAAGCGATGGACGTGATCCTGCATACCTCGACGGAGCCTGAGCCGTTCGGGCGCGTGATCATCGAAGGGATGGCGGCGGGCAGGCCCGTGATTGCGGCGGGCGCGGGCGGCGTGAAAGAGATCGTGCGGCACCGCCAGAACGGCTGGCTGGTGGCGCCGGGCGACCGCCGGGCGTTGGTGGATGCGATCGAGACGCTGCGCGCCGCGCCCGAACTCGCGCAGCGGCTCGCCGAACAGGCGCTCATCGATACGCAGCGCTATTTCTCGCTCGACGTCTATGTCGAGCAGATGACCCGCGCAATCGGCTGCGTGAGTCCTTGATGGACGAGGCCTCGTCTTTCGAAAGGCGAGGCCTCGCGCGATGCGCTCAGCGCTTCGCTCAGTGCTTCGCGTAAGTGATGGTTTGAACGCCGGTTTCGGTGCCGAGCAGGCACAGGTCCGCACCGCGCTGCGCGAACAGGCCGACGGTCACGACACCGGGCCATGCGTTGATGACGGCTTCCAGGCCGCACGGGTCGCTGATGGCGAGGCCCTTCACGTCGAGAATTTCCTTGCCGTTGTCGGTGATGAACGGCGTGCCGTCTTTCGCCACGCGCAGCACGGGCACGCCGCCGATCGCCGCAACGCGGCGGCCGATCGCGGTGCGCGCCATCGGCACGACCTCGATGGGCAGCGGGAACTGGCCGAGCACGTCCACGCGCTTCGAAGCGTCCGCGATGCAGACGAACACGTCTGCCACGGAGGCCACGATCTTCTCGCGCGTGAGCGCCCCGCCGCCGCCCTTGATCATGGCGCCGCGATGGTCGATTTCGTCGGCGCCGTCCACGTACACGGGCAGCGACTCGATCTCGTTGAGGTCGAACACCTTGATGCCGTGCTGCTGCAACCGCGCCGTGGTGGCCACGGAGCTCGACACCGCGCCGCGATAGCGGTGCTTCGTGGCGGCGAGCGCGTCGATGAAGCAGTTCGCCGTGGAGCCGGTGCCCACGCCGATCACGGCCCCTTCGGGCACGTTGGCGTTCACGTAGTCGGCGGCGGCCTGGCCGACCAGTTGCTTGAGTTCGTCTTGAGTCATGGATGAAGCGGCTTGAAGGAGAGAAGCGGAGAAACGGGGCAAAGCGGCCCGCGCGCAAGGCGCGGAAAAGCCGCAAGTTTACCGGATCGGGCTCAGGCGCCCGTCTTCGCGCGCCGCTGCCGGACCGCCTCGAACAGACACACGCCGGAGGCCACCGACACGTTGAGGCTTTCCACCGTGCCCGCCATCGGAATCTGCATGACTTCGTCGCAGGTGTCGCGCGTGAGGCGGCGCATGCCTTCGCCTTCGGCGCCCATCACGATCGCGACGGGACCGTCGAGCTTCGTGTCGTAGAGGCTGGCCGGCGCGTCGCCCGCGGTGCCCACTACCCACACGCCCGCTTCCTTCAACTCGCGCAATGCGCGCGCGAGGTTCGTGACCGTGATGTACGGGACCGTATCCGCGGCGCCGCTCGCCACCTTGGCCGCGGTTGCGTTCAGACCCGCCGAACGGTCGCGCGGCGCGATGATGGCGTGCGCGCCGGCGGCGTCGGCCACGCGCAGGCAGGCGCCCAGATTGTGCGGGTCGGTGACGCCGTCCAGCACGAGCAGCAGCGCCGTGCCCTGAATGCCGTCGAGCAGTTCGGCCAGGTTCTGCGCCAGCGGCAGGTCGCCCGCGCGTGCCACCACACCTTGATGGCGCTCCGTGCGCGCGAGTCCCCAGAGGCGCGTTTCGTCGGCGGCAATCAGCCGGACGCCCGCTTCCTTCGCGACATGCAGGAAGTCCGTCATGCGACGGTCGCGCCGCGTGGCGTCGTAATAGACATCTTCGACTGACGATGCATCGTGGCGCAGCCGCGCGGTAACCGCGTGAAACCCGTATAGAACCTTGAGACGTGACATGGATGAGACAAACCTTTGAATACTTCCGGCGGTATTAGCGCTTCTTGCGCGAGGTGCCCTTGCTCTTCGCGGCGGCCTTGGACGGGGCGTGCTTCTTCGCCGTCTTGGTCGCCCCGCGTGCGGCGCGGGCCGCCTTCACGGCGGCATTCGGTGCCGGCGCGGCCTTCTTGCCGCGCGGACCGTCCTGGACTTCGCGCGCCTCGCGGGCATCGCGCGGCGACAACGCGCGCACGCGCGGTCCAGCGGATTCGGCAGCCGCCTTCTCGACCGGCGCGCCACGACCCGCGAGCGGCTTCTTGAGCGTGTCGCGCACGAGGCGGAAGTCGATCTTGCGCGCGTCCAGGTCCACGCGGCTCACCTGCACGCGCACGCGGTCCGAAAGACGGTAGCGGATGCCGGTGCGCTCGCCGCGCAGCTCGTTCTTGATCTCGTCGTACTGGAAGTAGTCGGAGCCGAGTTCCGTGACGTGCACGAGCCCTTCGATAAAGAGCGCATCGAGCTGCACGAAGATGCCGAACGACGTGACGCCGCTCACCATGCCGCCGTACTCCTCGCCCAGCTTGTCGCGCATGAAGTAGCACTTGAGCCACGCTTCGACGTCGCGCGAGGCTTCGTCCGCACGCCGTTCGTTGGCGGAGCAGTGCAGGCCCAGCTCTTCCCAGATCGCCGTGTTCGGACGGCCGCGGCTGCCGCGTTTTTCCTCGTCTTCCTGCTGCATCGCGCGGGCACGCGGCGACAGCGCCGTGTTGAGCGCGACGCCAGCGGGCGTCTCCGGCTGGTACTTCTTGCCTTGCAGGATCGCGTAGATGGCGCGGTGCGTGAGCAGGTCCGGATAGCGGCGGATCGGGCTCGTGAAGTGCGCGTACGCCTCGTAGGCCAGGCCGAAGTGGCCGATGTTGTCGGGGCTGTAGACGGCCTGCTGCATGGAGCGCAGCAGCATGGTCTGCAGCATCTGCGCGTCGGGCCGGTCGCGGATGTGCGCCATCAGCGCCGCGTAGTCGCTCGCGTGCGGCGTCTCGCCGCCGCCGAGCGTGAGGCCCATGCCGCGCAGGAACGTGCGCAGGTTTTCGAGCTTTTCCGCCGTGGGACCGGCGTGCACGCGGTACAGGCCCGAATGCCGGTTGCGCTTCATGAAGTCGGCCGCGCAGACGTTCGCGGCCAGCATGCATTCCTCGATGAGCTTGTGCGCGTCGTTGCGCTGACGCGGCACGATCTGCTCGATCTTGCCCTGCGCATTGCAGACGATGTAGGTCTCGGTGGTGTCGAAGTCGATGGCGCCGCGCTTCTGGCGCGCGGAGAACAGCGACTTGTAGACGCCGTACAGATTCTGCAGATGCTCGAGGAGCCCGGCGCGGCGCGCCGCTTCCGGCCCCTTGGTGTTCTTCAGCACCGCGGCCACTTCGGTGTACGTGAGCCGCGCGGCCGAATGCATGACGCCCGGGTAGAACTGGTACGCCTTGATCTCGCCGCGCGTGGTGATGACCATGTCGCACACCAGCACGCAGCGGTCCACGTGCGGATTGAGCGAGCACAGCCCGTTCGAGAGCTTCTCGGGCAGCATGGGGATCACGCGGCGCGGGAAGTAGACCGAGGTGCTGCGCTCGAGCGCGTCCACGTCGAGGTCGCTTGCCGGGCGCACGTAGTGCGAAACGTCCGCGATCGCGACGATCAGGCGAAAGCCGTCGCCGCGGCCGACCTTGACGGGCTCGCAGTAGACGGCGTCGTCGAAGTCGCGTGCGTCTTCGCCGTCGATCGTGACGAGCGGCACGTCGCGCAGGTCCACACGATGGCGCACGTCGGTAGGGCGTACCTCGTCGGGCAGCTTCGCGGCCTCTTCGAGCGCGGCGTCGCTGAATTCATGCGGCACGCCGTACTTGCGCACCGCGATTTCGATTTCCATGCCCGGGTCGTCGATGTCGCCCAGCACTTCCACCACGCGGCCAAGCGGCTGCGAATGGCGGCTCGGGAAGTCCGTGAGCTCGACCACCACGACCTGGCCCACCTTGGCCTTCTTGGTGTTCTGCGTGACGAGAATGTCGTGGCCGATGCGCTTATCTTCGGGCGCCACGATGAGCGCGCCGTTCTCGTTGAGCAGGCGCCCGATCACGCGGCGATTCGCCCGGTCCGTGACCTCGACGATGTGCCCTTCCGGACGGCCGCGCCGGTCGAAGCCCACGATGCGCGCGAGCACGCGGTCGTTGTGCATGACCTTCTGCATCTCGGGCTGCGGCAGGAACAGATCGTCCTGACCGTCGTCGCGCACGAGAAAGCCGTAGCCGTCGCGGTGCCCCTGTACGCGGCCCGCCACGAAACTGGACGGATGGGTCAACTGGTAGTGTCCGCGCGCATCGAGCCGGATCTGGCCGTCGCGCTCCATGGCGGCGATCCGCCGGAAGAAACCTTCGCGCTCCTGGCGCTTGATGGCGAGCGCTTCGGCGATGTCGTTCGCCGTCAGCGGAGAGTCGCTCGTGCGCAGCACGCCGAGGATTTCTTCACGACTCGGAATCGGGTACGGATATTTGCTCAAGGGCTTGTCGATGGTTTTTCTCGTTGCGTGGGACGTCGGTCGATGAGACGCGGCAAGCGCGCCGGGCGGCTTGCTGCGGGCCATTCTAACACCCGTGCATGACGCGCCGTCCGCCTTGCGGCACGGGGAAACGGGCGCGCCGATGCGGCGCGCGCGCCATGCAGGCGGTCCGCTCGAATTGCTTGACAGCGTTCGATGAACCGCTATAATGGCGATCTTTGCTTCGCAGCAACTTCGCAAAGCAAAGCACCTGCCCAGGTGGCGGAATTGGTAGACGCACTAGTTTCAGGTACTAGCGGGTAACTCCGTGGAGGTTCGAGTCCTCTCCTGGGCACCAGATTCGAAGGCCAGCGCATGCTGGCCTTTTTCTTTTTCGGCGGACACGGCACAGCGCCAGGCGGTCATCCCGACCATCGTCGAATCGACTGTCCTCACGGGCACCGGTCGCAATTGACAAGCTGAAACGCTTCGCTATAATGCCGGTCTTCGCTTCGCGGCACCTTACGAGGTGAGGCGAAAGCAGAACACCTGCCCAGGTGGCGGAATTGGTAGACGCACTAGTTTCAGGTACTAGCGGGTAACTCCGTGGAGGTTCGAGTCCTCTCCTGGGCACCAGATTCGAAGGCCAGCACATGCTGGCCTTTTTCTTTGGCCGCGTTTTTTGCCCGCGTTTCTTTGAGCGGCACCCTCGGGCCACCCTCTCCTTCGCTATCGTCCTTCCCCTCGCGAGCGCGTCGCCACCGTGGCCCGCCGGGACGTGTCAGCCGTGCCGGCACGCTGTCAGCCTGGCGCCATCTTCGTCCCCGTATCCTGAACGCTCACTTTGAAACGCCGGCTGATGCCGGGCACACATAGGCGCCGCGCCGTCATGGCGGGGACACCTTGCCCACGCGCGCCGAGGCCGGCTTCCTTGCGAGCAACAGACGATGCAGACGGACGTGCGGCGGTCGCTCGAAGTGGACTTCTTTCGGGGTCTCGTCCTCCTCGTCATTGCCGTGGACCACAACTCCGGCAGCATCCTCGCGAAGTTCACGCTGCACAACTTCGCGTACTGCGACTCGTCGGAGGTGTTCGTGTTCCTCGGCGGCTACGCGTCGGCGGCGGCGTGGGCCGCGGTTTGCGCGCGGCGCGGCGAATCGGCCGCCCGCAAACGCTTCGTCAAACGCAGCGGCCAGATCTACGGCGCCTATCTGCTCACGGCGGCGCTCATGCTCGCAAGCGGCGCCCTGCTGCTGGGCCTGCACCTCGACTCGCCGCTCGTGCGCTATACCGACTGGACGGATTTCCTCGCGCGGCCCGCGGGCCTCTTGCTGGAGGTCGCATCGTTCCGGCGTCAGCCGTATCTTTCCGCGGTGCTGCCGATGTACGTGCTGTTCGCCCTCGCCGTGCCGTTCGCCGTGCCGGCCGCGACGCGTCGCCCCGCCGCGCTGCTGGCGGGCAGCATCGCGCTATGGTGGCTGGCGCCGCAGGCGCTCGCGCTCTTACCCGCTACGGCGCCGGACACCTGGTCGTTCAATCCGTTCGCCTGGCAATTGATGTTCGTGCTCGGCATGCTTGCGCGCGCACAGCCCATCGACACGCGAATTCACGCCTCTCCGCTGGCGGCGCTTTCCGGCGTCGCAGCGCTTGCGCTCGTGCTCGCGCTTGCGGCGGCGCGCCTGCATGAGGCGCATCCGCTTGCGGGCGAACTGAAGCAAAACCTCGCTTTCGTGCGAGTGGGCAACTTCGTCGCCATTGCGTGGCTCGCTGCGCGCGCGACGCACGCGGGTTGGGTCCGTCGGCTCGCCGTATGGGCGCCGTGGATCGTCTCGGTGGGTCAACGCGGGCTCGTGTGCTTCGTGTTCGGCAGCGTGCTTTCCGTGGCCGTGGACACCGCTACGCACACGACCATCGCGCAGCCCTTTCCCTCGCTCGCGGGCCTCGCCTGCGACGTGTTCGTGATCGGCACGCTGTGCCTCGTCGGACGCTACGGGAATAGCGGACGGCCTGAGCGTGAGCGCGCCACCCGCCGCGCAATCGGAGCGCGACAAGCCGTATAGCCAGTGGCGGCGCAGTCGTTGACGTCGGTTCCTGAACACGCTCGTCACGGCAACCGCGCCGCGCACACGAGCCCCCCAGGATTTCCGCGCTGTGAGCGTTGTAACGGCAGATTGTCCGGCGGACACGAGTGCCCGCGCCTGCGAAACGCCTTACCGCGCGCGGACTACGCGTGATCCCTCGCAGGCCGCTGCGGCCTCATTCCGTCCACACGCAGTGGAAACATCCGGCGGTCCGAATATTGCGGAACACTCATTTACAACCCATTACGTTTGCGCCGGCACGCCTCCGTAACATGGAACGCACTGCAACCGATAAAACCACGCTACGCGGCATGGCAAGCTCAACAGCCATACCGCCACGTCAATGGAGAACAGGCTCATGCGATCGAAACTCAAGCCCTTCGTCGCCGCACTCGCCGGCGGCTTCACGCTGTTTGCCGCAGGTGCGGCCATGGCTCAACACGCGCCCGGCTATGCGCCGGGCTACGTGCCCGCCGACGCCCCCGCGGCTCATCTGATGCCGGTCGACCTGCGCATCTCGGTAGGCTGGCACGGCGACCGTTACTGGGACGGCCATCGCTACTGGGCGCACGACGAATGGATGCGTCACCATCCACGCGACCCGGGCCCGCCGCACCGCTGGCACGACGACCATCGCGACGACCACCGCCCGCCTCCGCGCTACTGATCGCGCCGCCGTTTCCGCGGCTTCCACTGCGTCATCTCCGCGCCCGTCTGCTTATGCGAAGCAGCCGGGCGCGCAGTTTTCTGTGCGATACGCCGTGTGCCATGCGTCCGTCAGCGCGCCAGCAGCGCAGCACGCCGCTTCGCCTGCAGGCGGCGCGCCACCCGCTACATCTGCCAAACGAACATTTCATGCGCGCGCGTCGCGGCTTCGATATCCACTTCGCGCCGCTCGGTCTTGCCGTTGTAGTTCGCGCTGACCACATAGCGTCCTCGCGGTAGCGAGAGCAGCATGAACGGCCCGTTGGCCTTCGTCGTCAGCAGGTTGTTGCCGTGCGCGTCCGCAATGCGCACCGGCACGTCCGCGAGATATTCGTTGTCCGCGCCGGTCTTGCCGACGAACTCGAGTACCAGCGGGTAACGGTGCATGACGCTCTTGATCGCGCTCGACTGGTCGCTGCCGACACCGCCCGACAGATAACCGATCTCGCCCGCGTGCCGCATGGGCGGCAAGCCCGGCTCGGCCCCATACGCGAGCTGCAAACCGCACACCGCCGCGAACACGCCCGCAGGCATCCAGAGAATGGCACGCTTCTTCATATCGACCTCCTTGCTGGTCACGTCGATGGACCCGCGTGGGCGTGCAGACGTCCCACGCTTTGCGTTCGAAGGTACGGGGTGAGGCTTAAAGCGCGCTTAATCCGCTCGAAGACGGATTCGCCTTTTTCATCGCCACCTTTATTGCATTGCAATAACGCCAAATGCCTGATGTTCCGGCACAAATTTACATTATCAATACATTAAATACATAAAGCTTTCATTGGGACGCAATTCAACCAGGGATTAGTACCGATTTGGCGGCGAGTTTCATGCATCCGTTTAAACGTCGGCGTACACTCGCCGCAAGCCCGCACCACGGGGCGTGCCGGGCGCCTCGCTGCTTTCGCCCAACTGCGCGGAGCACCGCAGATACAGGAGAACAATCACATGAGCTGGACGCGAGAACAGAGAAACGTGACGATCGCCGCCTATCTGGGCTGGACGCTCGATGCATTCGATTTCTTTCTCATGGTTTTCGTATTGAAAGATATCGCCGCAGAATTCAATACGAAAATCACCACTGTTTCCTTCGCCATTATGCTCACGCTCATCATGCGGCCTGTCGGCGCGCTGATCTTCGGGCGGCTCGCCGACAAATTCGGGCGTCGTCCCACGTTGATGGTCAACATCGCGTGCTACTCGCTGCTCGAACTGCTCTCGGGCTTCTCGCCCAATCTCACCACGCTGCTCGTCATGCGCTCGCTGTTCGGCATTGCGATGGGCGGCGAATGGGGCGTGGGCTCGGCACTCACCATGGAAACCGTGCCGGCGCATGCGCGCGGTTTCGTCTCCGGCCTGCTGCAGGCCGGCTACCCGAGCGGCTACCTGCTCGCCTCATTGGTGTTTGGCGCGCTCTATGAGCACATTCACTGGCGCGGCATGTTCTTCGTGGGCGTAGCGCCCGCGCTGCTCGTACTCTACGTGCGCGCGAGCGTGCCCGAATCGCCGGCGTGGAAGGCCATGGAAAAGAAGCATCGGCCGGGCCTCGTCGAAACACTGAAGCGCAACTGGCGCCTCTCGCTCTACGCGATCGTGCTGATGACCTGCTTCAACTTCTTCTCACACGGCAGTCAAGACCTGTACCCCACCTTCCTGCGAGAGCAACATCACTTCGACCCGCATACGGCCTCACTGATTACAGACACGCTTAACATCGGGGCGATTGTGGGCGGGCTTTTCTTCGGCGCGCTCTCGGAGAAAATCGGTCGCCGGTGGGCGATCTTCATCGCCGCGCTGATCGCGCTGCCTGTGCTGCCACTGTGGGCGTTCTCGAGCGGTGCAATCGCGCTCGCGGCTGGCGCATTCCTGATGCAAATCTCCGTGCAGGGAGCATGGGGCGTGATTCCTGTGCACCTGAACGAGATCTCGCCCGACGAAATTCGTGCGACATTCCCCGGGCTTGTCTATCAGCTTGGCAATCTGCTAGCAGCGGTCAATGCTCCGATGCAGGCCTACATCGCGTCGAGCCGCGGCAACGACTACTCGTTCGCGCTCGCGGCTGTCGGCGGAACCGTGGCGGTCGTCATCGCCGTGCTGATTCTTTTCAGCCGTGAACGGCGCGGCATAGATATGACACAATCCGCGAAACAGGTGGCGTCGATGGATTAGCGGTTCCATCGCCGGGTTCCATCTTTCGCGCAGCAGCACCACGAACATCCAATAAGGCGGGCCACGGTCCGCCGGCCACAGCAGTCCTTACGAGGCCGTCCCGATGACGAATCGGGACGGCTTTTTTCGTTTGTGCCGTGCACAACGCGTCCCGTACCGCACCGGTGTGCCTAGCACGTTGTGCAGTGCCCACGCCTTGCGGCCCGTCATACGACCGCTTTTTTAGAGGAGTCCGTCCACGCTCACCCCTTCACGCTTCACCGCACCGTCTCTTATTCTCGGTAAAACGACTGTTTGAATTAAAAATTTGAATCGCTTGTTTGCGTGCCGGGCCACCGGCAATGGAGGCGCAACATGGCAGTCCGCAACACGAGCCGGGCCACCGGCGACACGAAAACCCGCATCCTCGATGCCGCCGAAACGCTGTTCGTCGAGTTCGGCTACGAAGCGATGTCGCTGCGGCAGATCACGTCGCGCGCCGAGGTCAATCTGGCCGCGGTCAACTATCACTTCGGCAGCAAGGAAGCGCTGATCCACGCGATGCTCTCGCGCCGCCTCGACCGTCTCAACGAAGCGCGGCTTCAACTGCTGGACCGCTTCGACGCCCTGCTCGGCGAGCGGCTCACCTGCGAGCACGTGCTGGGCGCGATGTTCATTCCCGCGCTGCGTCTTTCGCGCGACCCGCTTGTGGGCGGCCGCGCATTTCTGCGGCTCCTCGGCCGCGCCTACACGGATCCCTCGGCGTTCATTCGCGACTTTCTGAATGCGCATTACGCATCGGTTGCCGAGCGGTTCTTCGCCGCGTTTCAGCGCGCGCTGCCGCATCTGCCGCGCGAAGAGCTGGGCTGGCGCCTGCACTTCGCCATCGGCGCGCTCTCGGGCGTGCTCGCGGGCGCGGATACGGACCGGCTCATCTCCGAGTTCTCGCAGGGCAAGTCGATGAACGACCTGCAACTGATCGCGCGACTCGCGTCGTTGATGGTGTCCGCGTTGAAGGCCCCGCTGCCCGACTCGGCGCAGCTCGCGATGTTCGCGGCCGTGCTGGGCGACGCAAACGATGCGGGCGACGGCGTGGAAGCCATGGCGTGCAGCACGGCATCGGTGGCCACGGCATCGGCGCCTGTGCTGAAGGCCGACGGCAGCACACCGCTTGCTCCGCCCGGCGAGACGTCGGCGGCTTCTTCTGCGGCGCCGCCCGGATCGGCTCCGCGCGACGTGGAGCGTCCGGGCGGCGGCGTGGCGCCGGGATCGACGTTGCATCGGGCCGCGAGCGGCGCGATGTGATCGCGGGCCAACACAGGCACGTGGCACGTACCGGCGAGATTACTGGGAAAGCGCTCGAGCGGGAGGAAAGCGGCGTCGGTGTGCGAGGCGTGGGGGTGGCCGCGCCTCGCACAACCCGAAACATGGCCGCGAGACACAACCGGCCAACACAATGACCTGACACGGTTCACTAACAAGACAACACCAAGACCGGCTCAAAACCGGCAACAACAGCACGGCCTCAGCCAGTCACGGGCTGGCACGCGCCCGCTGTCATCGGCGCGAACAGGTCGCAGACAGGCAAATCAGGGAGGAATACGTCATGTCGTGGTTCATCGTTGCGTTCGTCATCGGCGCGGCCGCGCTGCTTTATGTCGAGGCCCGTGCGTGGTGGTGGCTCGCCGCATCGATCGTATGGGTGGGCACCGCATACCTTGCCGGCGTTGCGGGCATGGCCGGCACCGCGCTGCTCGCAGTCGTCGTGGTGCTGCCCGCGCTGTTGCTCGCGCTCAAGCCGCTGCGCCGCGCATGGCTCGCGCGGCCGGTGCTCGATATATTCCGCCGCATCCTGCCCGAGATGTCGCCCACCGAGCGCGATGCCATCGAAGCCGGCACCGTATGGTGGGACGCCGAACTGTTCGCCGGACGCCCGCATTGGGACACGCTGCTCGCGCACGGCCCGGCCACGTTGAGCACGGAGGAACAGGCGTTCCTCGATCATGAATGCGAGGAGTTGTGCCATCTCGCGAACGACTGGGACACCACGGCCGTCTGGCAGGACCTCTCGCCGCAGGCATGGCGCTACATCAAGGAGCAAGGCTTTCTCGGCATGATCATTCCGAAGCGCTACGGCGGCAGGGAATTCTCCGCGTACGCGCATTCGCAGGTCATCATGAAGCTCGCCACGCGCTGCTCGGCCGCGGCCGTCTCCGTCATGGTGCCCAATTCGCTCGGCCCCGCTGAACTGCTCATGCACTACGGCACCGAAGAGCAGAAGAACCACTATTTGCCGCGCCTCGCGCGCGGCGAAGAGATTCCGTGCTTCGCGCTCACGAGTCCCTATGCCGGGTCCGACGCGGCCGCCATTCCCGACGTCGGCATCGTCTGCAAGGGGCTGTTCGAAGGCCGCGAGACGCTCGGCTTTCGCGTGACCTGGGAGAAGCGCTACATCACGCTCGGCCCCATCGCCACCGTGCTCGGCCTCGCGTTTCGCGCGCTCGACCCCGACCATCTGCTCGGCGCCGACGACGAGCCCGGCATCACCTGCGCGCTGATTCCCACGACGCACCCCGGCGTGCAGATCGGCCGGCGCCACTGGCCGCTCAACGCCGTGTTCCAGAACGGCCCGAACTGGGGCAAGGACGTGTTCATCCCACTCGAGTGGGTGATCGGCGGCCGTGCGCAGGTGGGCAACGGCTGGCGCATGCTGATGGAGTGCCTCGCCGCGGGACGCGCCATCTCGCTGCCTTCGTCGAACGTCGGCATGGCGAAGCTCGCGGTGCGCGGCACCGGCGCCTACGCCGCCGTGCGCCGGCAGTTCCGCACCGCGATTGGCCGCTTCGAGGGCGTGCAGGAAGCGCTGGGCCGCATGGGCGGGCATCTCTACGTGATGGACGCGGCGCGCCGGCTCTCGGCGCAGGCCGTGGACCTGGGCGAGAAGCCCTCGGTCATCTCGGCCATCGCGAAATATCACATCACGGAGCGTGCCCGCAAAGTGATCAACGACGGCATGGACGTCGTCGCCGGCAAGGGCATCTGCATGGGGCCGTCGAACTTTCTCGCGCGCGCCTATCAGCAGATCCCCATCGCGATCACCGTGGAGGGCGCGAATATCCTCACGCGCTGCCTGATCATCTTCGGCCAGGGCGCGATACGCTGCCACCCTTACGTGCTCAAGGAAATGACGGCCACGCGCGAAAGCCGCAACGAAGCCCATTACCCGCGCGCGCTGCGCGAGTTCGACGCGGCATTCTTCGGGCACCTGAACTTCACGCTCTCGAACGCGGTGCGCAGCGTGGTCTACGGTCTCACAGGCGGTCGCTTCATTCGCGCGCCGCGCCGCGCCGATGCCGCGCTCGCGCCGTTCTATCGCGCGGCCACGCGTTTGTCCGTGGTGTTCGCGCTGCTCGCGGACGTTTCGATGTTCGTGCTGGGTGGCGATCTCAAGCGGCGCGAGCGCATTTCGGGACGGCTCGGCGACGTGCTCGCGCAGCTTTATCTGATCTCCGCCACGCTCAAGCGCTACGAGGACGACGGCCGCCAACAGGACGATCTGCCGCTCGTGTGCTGGGGCGTGGAAGATGCGCTCTTCACAGCGCAACAGGCCATCGACGGCGTGCTCGCGAATTACCCGAACCGCGTGGTCGCGTGGCTCGTGCGCGCGCTGGCGTTCCCGTTCGGCCTGCCGCATCGCGCGCCCTCCGATGCGCTCGGCACGCAGATCGCCGAACTCATGCAGACGCCGGGTGCCGCGCGCGAGCGTCTCGTCGCGGATTCGTACGTGCCGCCTGTCGACGTGGATGCGATCGGCTACGGCGAACTGGTCTTTGCGCTGAGCCCGCGCGTGGCCGCCATCGAGCGCAGGCTGCGCGACGCCGTGCACGCGGGCAGGCTCGCGCCGATGCCGCAAAGCATGGCCGCGCTCGCCGCGTGGACCGCGAGCGCCCAGCAGCAAGGCTTGATCGATGCAGACGAACGGCGAACGCTCGACGACTATGCGCGTTATGTGGCCGAGGCCGTCAAGGTGGACGACTTCCCACCGGACTTCGACATGCTCGCCGGTCTGCAGAAACGCCGCGAAGCGCTGGAAAGGGCGATGGATCTGGCCGCGTGAACGAAAAACGAGCGGACCCACGAGCAGAACAACGCCCGAAACGAAGCACCAGACCGGGCACAAAACAAGACACGGAACAAAGCGCGTGAAAACGCGCCCATCCCACTACGAGGACCACCACGAAGATGAACGACGCTTACCTGAACTTCGTGAACTCGCCGCTCGGCGGCAAGCTCGTGCGCACGCTAGGGCTGCCGAAGCCCGAGGTGTTGCGCCGCTATCGCGCGGACCAGCCCGAGTTCGACGGGCTTGTCGCGATCGGCGCCGGCCGCGAGCCGCAATGTCTCGATGCGCTCGCGGGCGTGATCGCGCGGCTCGGCATGACGAGCGTGGCCCACGAGAGCGCGGCGTTATGGATGCCGCTCGCGGCCCGGCACGGTCTCATGACGGGCCGCTTCGAGCCCGTGGATGCAGGCTCTCCCGCGCGCGTGAACGCGTTGATCTTCGACGCGTCGGGCATCGACGACAGCCGGCATCTGGAACCGCTCTACACGTTCTTTCACGACGCGCTGCGCTCTGTTGCGCGCTGCGGGCGGCTCGTCGTGCTGGGCCGCACGCCGCAGCTTTGCGCGAGCGCGCGGCAATGGACCGCGCAGCGCGCGCTCGAAGGCTTCGTGCGTTCACTCGGCAAAGAGGCACGGCGCGGCATGACCGCGAATCTCATCTACGTGGCGCCGGATGCGGCGCACGGCATCGAATCGACGCTGCGCTTTCTGCTCTCGCCACGCTCGGCGTATGTGTCGGGCCAGGTCGTGCGAATCGAAAGCGCCCCTGCCGTGCAGGCGCTTACCGACACGTTCGACTGGCAACGTCCCCTCGCCGGCCGCCGTGCGATGGTGACGGGCGCCGCGCGCGGCATCGGCGCGGCGATTGCGCACGAACTGGCGGCCCAGGGCGCGCACGTGACGGGCATCGACATTCCCGCGGCCCGCGACGCACTCGACTCGACGATGCGCCACATCGCCGGCACGGCCCTCGCCTTCGACATCACCGCGCCCGAAGCGCCAGCCAACATCGCGGCGGCACTCGACGAGAAGGGCATCGACATCGTCGTGCACAACGCCGGCATCACGAAAGACAAGACCGTGGCGAAGATGAGCGTCGACGCATGGCGCAGCGTGATCGACATCAACCTGAGCGCACAGGAACGCATCGACGATGCGCTGCTCGACGCCGGCACGTTGCGCGACGGCGGACGCATCGTCTGCGTGTCGTCGATCGGCGGCATTGCAGGCAACGTGGGACAAATCAATTACGCGGCCTCGAAGGCCGGCGTGATCGGGCGCGTGGAAAGCATGGCCACGCCGTTGCGTGCGCGCGGCATCACGATCAACGCGGTGGCGCCCGGCTTCATCGAAACGCAGATGACCGCGAAGATGCCGCTCGCGATTCGCGAAGCCGGCCGTCGCATGAACTCGATGAGCCAGGGCGGGCAGCCCGTGGACGTGGCGCAGACCATCGCGTGGCTCGCGCATCCCGGCAGTGCGGGCGTGACGGGCCAGGTGGTACGCGTGTGCGGTCAGAGCCTGATTGGAGCGTAGCCGTGAGCATCGGGCAGCCGTCGGGCAGCGGGCACGAACAGCGGAACGCAGACGCGCCACGGCGTGCGAAGACGGTCGTGGTGGACCGCGTGCCCGCGCCCGCGACGCTCTACGCGCGCACACTCGCCGGGCTCACGCGGCGCCATCGCGCGGGCGTGCTGCCGGCGCTGCGCCTCGTGCGTCCCACGGTGACGCTCGACCCGCTCGCGATGGAGCGCTACGCGCGCGTGTGCGGCTTCATTCCCGAGCACGGCGTGCCGCTCACGTTCGTTCATGTGCTCGCGTTCCCGCTGCATCTCATGCTACTCACGGACCCCGCATTTCCATGGTCGGCGCCCGGCATCGTGCACCTCGCGAATCACGTGCACCTGCGCAAGCCGCTTGCCGAAGGTGACGTGCTGCGCGTGGAGGCCGAGTTCGGCGCGCTGCTGCGTCACGAGAAAGGCCAGGCGTTCGTCGTGAATTCGCGCGTGTACCGGCGCGGCGAAGCCGTCTGGGACGGCGAGAGCGTGTACCTGAAGCGCGGCATCAATGCAGCGGGCGACCCGCTCGGCAACATGGCGTTCGAGCGCGACGCACTTGCGCGGCTCGCGCGCTGGCAATTGCCGCGGCAACTCGGCCGCGACTATGCGAGCGTCTCCGGGGACTACAACCCGATCCACCTCACCGCGCTCACCGCGAAGGCGTTCGGCTTTCCGCGCGCCATCGCGCACGGCATGTGGACGCTCGCGCGCGCGTGCGCGGCACTGCAGCCGCCGAAGCCGCTCGCCAGTGCAAGCGCCAGCGCCGAATTCAAGCTGCCGCTCGCGCTGCCCGGTGAGGCGTCGCTCTGGAGCGCGGCCACCTCGCTCGTGGAACGCGAGTTCGAGGTGCGCGACGCCGCCGGCGAGAAGCCGCATCTGCGCGGCCGGTTTCAATGGGTGCTGCGATGAATGGCTCGCGCCGTCGCAAAGCCATTACAACGATTGCCTGTCAAACCACGACCAGGAGCCTTGCATGACTTTGCCGCTTCCCGCCGTGCGCCGCGTCGCGATTGTCGGCGGCAACCGCATTCCGTTTGCCCGTTCGAACACCGCCTACGCCACCGCGTCGAATCAGGACATGCTCACGTTCGCACTGCAAGGGCTTATCGATCGTTTCAACCTGCATGGCGAGCGGCTGGGCGAAGTGGCCGCGGGCGCGGTCATCAAGCATTCGCGCGACTTCAACCTCACGCGCGAGTCCGTGCTTTCCACCACGCTCGCGAAGGAAACGCCCGCGTACGACGTGCAGCAAGCCTGCGGCACAGGCCTCGAAGCCGCGCTGCTCGTGGCGGGCAAGATCGCGCTCGGGCAGATCGAGGCCGGCATCGCGGGCGGCGTGGATACGACCTCGGACGCGCCCATCGGCGTGAACGAGAAGATGCGCAAGATCCTGCTCGAAGCGAATCGCGGCCGAAGCACCGCGGCGCGCGTGGGCGCGCTCGCGAAGCTGCGCCCCGGCATGCTCGTGAAGCCGCAATTGCCGCGCAACGTCGAGCCGCGCACGGGGCTGTCCATGGGCGAGCATTGCGAGCTGATGGCCAAGCGCTGGAACATCGCGCGCGAAGCGCAGGACGCGCTCGCGCTGGAAAGCCATCGCAAGCTGGCCGCGGCTTACGAGCGCGGCTTCTTCAACGACCTCATGACGCCCTACCGCGGCCTCACGCGCGACAACAATCTGCGCCCCGACGTGACCGCCGAAAAGCTCGCCTCGCTCACGCCCGTGTTCGACCGCGACGCCGGCACGATGACGGCCGGCAACTCGACGCCGCTCACGGACGGCGCTTCGGCCGTGCTGCTCGCAAGCGAAGCCTGGGCCGCGGCGCGCGGGCTGCCCGTACTCGCTTATCTCAGCGCCTACGAGACGGCCGCCGTGGATTTCTTCGAGAAGAAGGAAGGTCTGCTGATGGCGCCGGCGTATGCGGTACCGCGCATGCTCGCGCGCGTGGGCCTCATGTTGCAGGACTTCGACCTCTACGAGATCCACGAGGCCTTCGCGGCGCAGGTGCTCTGCACGCTCGCCGCCTGGCAGGACGACGAGTACTGCCGCACGCAGTTGCAGCTCGACGCGCCGCCCGGTCCCATCGATGCCGCGAAGCTCAACGTGAACGGCGGATCGCTCGCGACGGGGCACCCGTTCGCGGCCACGGGCGGCCGGCTCGTGGCGAGCCTCGCGAAGATGCTCGCCCAGCTCGACAAACCCGAAGGCACGGCGCGCGGCCTCATCTCGATCTGCGCGGCGGGCGGCCAGGGCGTGGTGGCGATACTGGAGCGCTAGCCTCGCCGTTCCGCCCGCGCGCACGCACCCGATTTCCCTACAAGAATAGTCAGGAGACGAAGCGATGAACCAACCTATCTCAACGGCACCGACAGTGCCCACCGTGCCGACAGTGCCCACGGCGGGCGCCGGCTCGACCAGACCCGCGCCCAACACCGACGGCATCTGGTACGCCTCGTATCCGGCCGACGTGCCGCGCGAGATCGACGTCAACCAGTACGCGTCCATCGTCCAGTTCTTCGACGAATGCATCGAACAGTTTCGCGAGCGCGTGGCCTACGTGAGCGTGGGCGAGGAAATGACCTACGGCGAACTCGCGCGCAAGGCGACGGCGCTCGCGGCGTACCTGCAGTCCATCGGCGTGAAGCCCGGCGACTGCGTGGCCATCATGCTGCCCAACACGTTCCAGTACCCCGTGTCGCTCTTCGGCGTGCTCAAGGCAGGCGGCATCGTCGTCAATGTGAATCCGCTCTATACCGTGCGCGAGCTTGCGCATCAATTGAAGGACAGCGGTGCGCAAACCATCATCGTGTTCGAGAACTTCGCGAAGACCGTGCAGGACGCGCTGCCCGGCACGCAGGTGCGCAACGTGATCGTGACGGCGCTGGGCGACCTGCTCGCGGATGGGCTCAACCTGAAGGGCCGGCTCATCAACTTCGTGCTGAAGCGCGTGAAAAAGATGGTGCCCGAGTACCGGCTGCCCGGCGCGGTGCGGCTGCTCGATGCGCTCGCGCTCGGCTACAGCCGCCCGCATACGCCCGTGCAGGCGAGCCACGACGACATCGCGTTCCTGCAATACACGGGCGGCACCACGGGCGTGGCGAAGGGCGCGATGCTCACGCATCGCAACATCATCGCGAACCTGCTACAGGCGAAGGCGTGGTCGGCGGGCCAGCTCACGGGCGAAGTCGAAACGGTGCTCACGCCGCTGCCGCTCTATCACATCTACTCGCTCACGGTGAACGCACTCATCTTCATGGGACTCGGCGGCCGCAACATCCTGATTGCGAATCCGCGCGACACAGCGCGCGTGATGAAGATCATCCGCCACGAGAGGTTCACGGGCATCACCGCGGTCAATACGCTCTACAACGCGTTCCTCGACAACGAGGAATTCCGCAAGCGCGACTTCTCCGGTCTCAAGCTCGCCATGGCGGGCGGCATGGCCACGCAGAAGGCCGTGGCCGAGCGCTTCAAGGCCGTGACGGGCAAGCCAATCATCGAGGGCTACGGGCTCACGGAGTGCTCGCCCATCGTCGCGATGAATCCCGTGGATCTTTCGAACCTGCACGACTTCGAGGGGTCGATCGGCGTGCCTGCGCCGTCCACCCAGGTGCGCTTCAGGAAGGACGACGGCAGCTGGGCCAACATCGGCGAGCCGGGCGAGCTGTGCGTGAAGGGGCCGCAGGTCATGAAGGGCTACTGGAACCGCCCGGACGAAACCGCGAAAGTGTTCGACGAAGACGGCTGGCTTGCGACCGGCGACATCGGCGTGATGGATGCGCGCGGCTTCATCCGGCTCATCGACCGCAAGAAGGACATGATCCTCGTCTCGGGCTTCAACGTGTATCCGAACGAAGTGGAAGACGTGATCGCGATGCACCCCGATGTGCGCGAAGTGGCGGCCATCGGCGTACCCGACCCCGCACACGGCGAGCACGTAAAGGTGTTCGTGGTGCGGCGCGACCCGTCGCTCACGGCCGAGGCGGTCATCCAGTTCAGCCGCAAGCATCTGACCGGCTACAAGGTGCCGAAGGAAGTGGAGTTCCGCGAGTCGCTGCCGCAGACCAACGTAGGCAAGATCCTGCGCCGCGAATTGCGCGACGAGGAACTGCGGAAGCAAACGCGCGGCTGAACCGTTTACTCTTCCATTTGCCTGCGTCGAGGGGCCCTGGCGGCTCCTCTCGCTCAACATGGAGAGTGAACGATGGAGCATCCACCGGCGGCAGGGCGCGGCCACGCCTTGCTTGCGTTTGTCTTGCAGCGGTTGTGGGGGCGTGGTGGGGATATTGCGCTGAGCCGGCGTGTCGGCATTCGGGTCGCCGCGTTGATGATGGCAGTGGCCGCAACGGTGGCGCCGGTGCCCGCGGCCTCGGCTGCGGCTGCGGCTGCCCAGCAGGCCGGCGAGGACGCCGTCGCGAGCGACGCGAACGCAAACTCAGACCCAGCCGGCACGGCCGTTTCCACCGATGCACCGGCCAACACCACCGCCGACGTGGCCGCCACCGCGCTGCCCTCTGCCTCGCCCCGCATCGCCAACGTACCGCCTGCTCAGGCCGGCCGGCTCGCGCCCGACGCGCAGGTCGCCTGGCTCGCGCACGCCGCGCAAACCGGTCTGCTCGAAAAGCTCGACGACGGCCAGCTCGTCTCGCTGTTCGAATCGTTCGATCCGCTCACGCTGCCGCGCTATCTCGCCACCGGTGCGGGCGGCTACCCCTCGTACGAGTTCACCATGTGGCGCAGCGAGCGCGTGCGCGGCATCTGGCCGGGCAAGCCCGATCACATGCTCGTGCGGCTCGCGCACGACCCGCTGCGTATCTACGCGAAGTGGCTGCCCGACGGCGCGCACGCAGGCCAGGAGGTGCTTTACGACGCGTCGAAGCGCCGCGACGAAATGTATGGCCACCTGGGCGGCCTGCTCAACGTGATGCCGCTGTGGGCGTCGCTCGACGGCGTACTCGCCCGCGCCCAGTCGAACCATCGCGTGACCGATCTGGGTACGGCGTTCATCGTTCGCCAGTACCTTGCCGAAGGCACGAAGTTCGCCGAAGCGGGCATCACGCACCCGAGCCGGATCGAAGTAAAGACGATGAACGGCGTGCGCGTGGTCGCGTTCACGTGGGAGACCCCGACGGGCCGGCCCGCCTTCTACGCGAAGAAGGAAGTGCTGGGGCTCGATCTGCGGCATCCCTGGTTTCGCACCATCGAGTCCTACGACAACGACGGCAGGATTTTCGAGCGCATCGTATTCGAACATATCTCGCCGAAGACTTTCGACGATCTCATGTTCGACCCGAAGAATCCCGAGTACCGGTTTTGAATGAAGGCGCCGCTGCCATTTCACATTATCGGAATGGGGAATGCGAAATGCGGAATGCAATGACGAGAAAAGTCCGGCGGCGCGCAACTGCCCCATCAAACCGGTTCACCTCAATTGAATGTCAATAATCGTCACGATTCGCTTTTCCAGCGGCCTTTTTTGACTTTCGCCGGCTGATACCGCAAACGATACGTGCTACCGTGGCACGGCGTTTGGGCCGCCGCCGGTACGCCACCGATGTGCGTCCCCATCGCATCGAAGAAAGCTTGATATACAACAAGCTTATTTAATTCCGGGTCACACGCGACGCAATCGATATTCGCGGCCATTATCGTTCAACAATGCGGCTGCACCCGCAATCGAATTATCGGGAATGGGCAGAAATAAACGATCGAATGCGTGCTGCACGACTCGTCTGAACTTTTATTCAGGAGAATAACAATGTCGATTTCCCGACGTACGTTTTTCACCCTCGGCGGCTACGCCATGCTGTGCGGCTGCAGCGGCGTGAGCACCGATGCCCTCGTCAATTCCGGCATGAAGCTGGGCCAGGCCGCCACCCTCTCCGACACAGACGTGAAGTCGCTCAGCGACCAGGCCTGCGTCCTGCACGACAAGAACGCGAAGATCGCGCCGGTCGGCGGCAAATATCAGCAACGGCTCGCGCACGTGATGAAGCAGCTCGACAGCCAGGTCAACGGCCAACCGGTCAACGCCCGCGTCTACATCACGAAGGACGTGAACGCATGGGCCATGGCCAACGGCCAGGTGCGCGTCTACAGCGGTCTGATGGACCTCATGACCGACGACGAGCTGCGCGGCGTGATCGGCCACGAAATGGGACACGTGGCGCTCGGCCACACGAAGCACGCCATGCAGGTGGCCTACGCGACCTCCGCCGCGCGCTCGGCGGCGTCCTCGGCCGGCGGCGTGGCCGGCGCGCTGTCGGCGTCGCAGCTCGGCGACGTGTCGGAGAAGTTCATCCAGGCGCAGTTCTCGCAATCGCAGGAAAGCGCCGCAGACGACTACTCTTTCGACCTGCAACGTCGCAAAGGCCTCGATCCGTCCGGCCTCGTGACGGCATTCAACAAGCTCGCGAAACTCGACGGCGGCCAGTCGAGCATGATGAGTTCGCACCCCTCCTCGCCCGCGCGCGCGAAGCACATCCAGGACCGGCTTTCCGCCAAGGCCTGACGCGCACTGGCGTCCAGGGTCGCTCAAGCGTCCAGGCGGAAGCCGTGGCGACACGGCTTCCGGCGCCCACGCAGACGCTCACGAAGCCACCATCGTGAACCACACGTGTTCGGCAAGCGCGCCGCGCAGATCGTCGCGACGCGCGCCACCCATCGTCTCGCTGCGCACCTGCCAGCTGAAGGCGCGCTCCATGTGCGCGAGCCGCGACAGCACGAAGAAGTCCGACGGCCGCGCGATGCCCACCAACGTCCACGGCTGGCGCGGTGCGCTCTGCGCCCGCAGGAGTTCGGGCATCAACGCGCCGTACCACGCATCGGCGATGTCTTCGCCAATGGGCACGCAAGGCAGCCGGTCCAGCGCGGCGTAAGCCGTGGACCCTGCGTCGCGCACATAGCGCGCGAACTCGTGCTTCGCGACGAGCGCCTCGTCGAACAGCACGATGGCGCCGGCCTTGCCCGCCGCCCACACCGTCCACGGCGACAGGCACAAGCCGGCGGCGAGTCCGCCTCCTGTCATCACGAATCTGCGTCTGTCCACGTCGCGCCTTTTCCTCGCCCCGCTCCGCCCGTTCACGTATAGCCGCGCGCACCGCGCCACGCGCGCGGCCACACGCCCTGCTTGCCCGGCGAGAGCACGCCTTGCGGGTCGAGTGCGTCCTTGATCGTTTCGGCAAGGCGCAGCAGCGCCCCGTCGTTGAAGCTGTACTGCGCGGCGGCGAAGTCCATCCACGCGAGATGCGAGCGGTACACGCCGTAGCCCGCCGCGCGCGCATCGCTCATCAATGCGCGCATGAGGTCGCGCGCCTGCTGCGTAAGGAGCGCGTCTCCGGACGGAAAAATTGCCGAGAAGATGTGATGCAGATGCCGGCCGCCCGCGGTGAAGCCGCCGTAGTAGTCGAAGCCGTATTCGGCGGCGCGCGTCTTCACGAGCGTGTACTGGCGCATGGTGTCGCTGCCCGTGGCGGGACAGAGCGGCGAAAAATCCACGTGCGCCCCCGTGCCGCCGCGCCAGTCGAGCATGCGAAAGGCGCTCATCGCGGGAATGCCGGCGCGGTTGCGCGCGCCGCCGGCCGTGGGCGCTTCGTCGCCAGCGTACTTCGTCACGATGAAACGGGCGTCGCGCAGGCCGGCGAACGCGCGCTCGACGAGCCGGTACTGCGCCGCCATCACGTCGGGGTCGCCGTAGAGCCCGAAATGCAGGTTCCATCTGCCTACGCCGAGCTGCTTCGTCATCGACGCCACGACGCTTTCGGGCATCGCGCCCGGACCGTCGTACCAGCGCTCGCGCGGCGAGAGTCCCGCGGCGCGACGGATCGCGCCTTCAATCACGGCATGCTGACCGATCGTACCTGCGAGCTGCAGCGGTCGCAGCGTTTCGACGAGCGGCGCGAGATCGTCTTCGCGCGGCAACTGCACTTCGACGATCCAGTACGCGGGCGGCGCCGGCATCAGCCACACGCCGAGCTTCGTCACGATGCCGTAGTTCGACTGCATGAAGAGCGGATCGAACTGCGGGCCGTAGCCGTAGCGATAGAGCTGCCAGGCGGTGCCCGTATCGATGCCGCCCATGCCCGTGCGCACCACGTCGCCGTTTGCGAGCACCACTTCCATGCCGCACTGCGTGGCCGCGTGGTCGCCGTAGGGCGTGTAGCCGAAGCCGCGTTCGAGCGTGTTGCCCATCACGCTGCCCCAGCCCGCGGCGGGCGGGTCGGTCCAGAGCCGGTAACCGTGCGTGCGCAGGTGCTGGTACAGGTCGAAGTAGCTGACGCCCGGTTCCACGAGCGCGTAGCCGAGCGGCTCGTTCACTTCGAGAATGCGGTTCATCCGTTGCAGATCGAGCACCACCGAGCCGGCAAGCCGCGGCGCCGCGCCGCCGTAACCGTAGTTGCGGCCCGTGGAGACCGTCCATAGGGGAATGCTGTGCTCGTTGGCGACACGCAGAATGGCGCGCACTTCGTCGACGGACGCCGGCGTGAGCACGGCCGACGCCGAGAAGGCGCGCTCGCCGTCGCCGGGCGCGAACGGGTCGGCGTAGCGCGCGAGTTCGGCGGGCGTCGTCGACACCTGATTCGCACCGACGACGGCGCCGAACGCGGCAAGGGCCTGCGCAAAACGCGCGGCGGACACATGGGGTGGCAAGGTGGGCATCATGTGGGGCGAGCGCGGCTTGCGCCTCGTCGGGTTGCGTCGATCACGGTGGGGCGTCGTGGGTGCGTCTTGGCTGCATGGGGAGCGCGTGGTCAGCGCCGCCCGCCCCCCATACCGCCCCCCATACCGCCATGCATGCCGCCGCCCCACGCGTGCATGCCGGCGCCATGGAAACCACCGTGGTCATGAAAGCCGTGATCGTGAAAGCCGTGGTCATAAAAACTGCCGCCATACGACCCATGATGGTGGTGATGAAAACCGTCGAAGAACACGAATCCGCCGCCCACCACCGTGACGGGCGCGGCCCCGTACCACCAGTCATCATAGTAGTCGGCATAGGGGCCCGGATAGACGACGGCGGTGGGCGGGCTCGCGTCCGTCGTCTGCCATGTGCCGTCCGGCTGCCGGCACGCGGTGCCGCGCACGGTTTGCGGCTGGCTGTCGATGTCGGCTGTGGTCGTGATCGTGCGGCACAGCGTGTCGTTCAGCGGCACGGCTGCCACGGGTTGCACGGCCTCGCTCGGCGGCGGCACGGCGCAACCGTACAGCGTCGCGGCGAGCGCGAATCCCAGGGTACGAGGAAAGGTTTTCGGCATGACGTTCGTCCTGCAACAGGACCGTCAACGGGCGCGTACCTGCACGCACGGGTCATGCGGCGCCGTCGACGGTTGAGTCTCGCAACGGCCCGGGCCTGTCGTCGGCGTGCCACTGCCGTGAGCGATGCGCGCGGCGCTGCCTCGCTGAAGCAATGTTGCGAAGCGCGTTCGCGTCGGCACGGTCGCGCGCCGTGAGGCCGGGTCTGCACGTCGTAAACGTCTGGCCGGGTTCACGCTATTCCGGCATCCCGGCGCGACTGTTGCGGGCCCTATTACGCGATGTTTCGCACGTCACCACTGGTCCGGCTTGCCGCCGAGCGCGGTGCAGACATCCACGGCGATCGCATGCAGGCGACCTTCGGGCAGTTGCCCGGAGAGCGCGTAGCCGGTGCGGTCGGTGATCCAATAGATGGTGCGCCGCTCGCCTTCGCGCAACGTGCGCAGCGCGGCGGTCTGGTTCTTCGCGCCCGTCACGTAGAGCGTGAGCCGCGTGCCGGCCGCGTTCTCGTACATGAACTGCGCGGCCGGCCCGCTTTCGCCCGGCAGCAGACGGCCGCCCACGAGCGTATAGCCGTAGTCGTCAAGCGAGGGGACGGAGAGCGGCCGCTCGAGCCGTTTGGAGAGCCAGGCAACGAGCTGTGCCTGATCGTCCGCCCCCACTTCCACGGGATGACGCTGCTCCGGCGAATAGACGGCGTAGGCCACGTCGGCGCGCTGCGCGAACGCGGCGGGCTTGCCGTAGTCGTCGTGATGCTGGAAGAGCGGCGGAACCACGGTCGCGAGCGTCGCGGCCAGCCCCGCACCCACGACGAGCCAGCACGCGGCCAGCCCCGCGCGCTGCCACCACGGCGTGCGCGCGCGCAGCACGACATAGGCCGCTTCATCGTTCGCTTTGCCGGACTGCACCGCGCACAGCGCGCGCAGCGCATTTCGCTGCGCGCGGTAGGCGGCCACGCGGCTCGCCGCTTCGGGGTCGGCGGCAAGCTGTGCCTCGAGTTCGGTGCGCGCGTGGGGCGGCAGCTCCGCATCGACGAACGCGGACAACGCCTGCAAGGCGCGGGCATCGAGCGCGTCGGCGGGCGGGTCGGCGTGATTGGCGTGGCCCCGGCCGTGGCTGTGGTCGTCGTTGTTCATCGCGAATTGCTCACTACGGTCAACGTGCAGGGCCGCGCCGCGGGCCCGGCGGCGAGCAGCATGCGCAGATGCTCGCGCGCGCGGGAGAGCCGCGACATCACCGTGCCGGCCGGCACCCCGAGCACGGCGGCCGCCTCGCTGTAGCTGAGTTCCTCCACACCGACGAGCAGCAACACCTCGCGCTGCTCGACGGTCAGGCAGTACAGCGCGCGCTCCACGTCGCGCAGCACGAGACCATCCACCTCGCTGCGCGGCGCTTCCAGGTTGCGCCAGGGCGCGCTTTCGTCATCGACGGCGAACTCGCGGCGGCCACGCAGCTGGTCCACGTAGAGATTGCGCAGAATCGTGAACAGCCACGCGCGCAGATTGCTATGCGGACGAAACGCGGACCAGCGCGAGAGCGCACGCTCGGCGGTGTCCTGCACGAGGTCGTCGGCCCACGCCGCGTCCCCTGTCAGGGCACGTGCGTAACGGCGCACCTGCGGCAACCAGCTGACGACTTCGGATTCGAAGTCTTGCGGCGGACGGCGAAGCACATCGCGGCTCGTCAATAACCGCCGCTGCTGCCGCTCGACTGACCGCTGCTGCCGGAATTCATGTCGCTGCCCGTCGAGCAGGCAGTGGCCAGCGATGACAGCGCAAGCGCGCAGAGCATCACGAAAAGAGAGAAAAGGCGCGGCGATTTCATGGGTCGTCTCCGAAAGACGTCTCGCGGCAGGCGGCGGCAACGCCGCACGTGTCGCGATGTCGGTGGGCAGGAAAGGCAGCCGCGGATGCGCGCTGCCTCTCACCTGAACGCGCGGCGACGCACGTTTATTCCAGGCGATCCGCCTTTCGTCGCTGGTAACGGGAAGTAACATGACGCTCGTGTAGTGCGCATGCTGGCGCAAGCGTCTATAGTGGGCGTGTTTGGTCTGTCAGCACGCGCTCGCCCCACACAGGGTAGAATCGCGGCGAGCAATCGTTTTCCCATTACTGCGGCGTTGCGCCGCCCGCCTCGAACATCCATGCCTTCCGCAGAATCGCATCCGCAAAACGACTTCATGAACGCCGCGCGCAAGGAACGCAAGCGCGTGGAGATTTACCTCGTCAACGGCATTCGCCTGACGGGTTGCATCGAGTCGTTCGATCAGTACCTAGTGATGCTGCGCACGCCCGTCGGCCTGCAAGGCATTTACAAGCGCGCCATTTCCACCATCCAGCTCGATACGGGCACGCGCCCCGGGCCGCGCACGGGTCGCCCGTCGCACGGCGAGCATGGCAGCACTCGTGGCCCGCATGGCATGCACGGCCCGCGTGAATCGCGCGAACCGCGCGACGCGCAAGGCTCGACCGGCGCGCCCTCACCCGGCGCCGAGCGTACGTCGTCGTCCGAAGGACCAGTGGTCGTCACGCGCCGCCGCAGGCTTTACGGCAATGCCGGTAACGGCGGCAGCGGCGGCCACGGCGACGGCGGCGGCCACTCCGGCGGTCACGAGTAATCGGCCGTCGGCGCGACAGGCGCTTCGGGTTGCGATGTGCCTGTCGCGTTGCCACCACATGACGTCATCGGACCGAATTTGCCCAAGGGCGCCCGCATGCGGCGCCCTTTGCGCACATGGACGCAACGCTTTTGCTCTCGAAACGATGATGTGATGAGGATCTGCAGCGTGCTGAGGTGATCCGCGCGAAGCGTATGTACCCGTGCCTGCGGCCACCGGCAGGCACGGCGCCGCACGTCGCTAGACAGGCGTGTTGTCGAGCCGCGCGAGCAGCATCTCGAGCCGTCTGTCCTGTTGCTGGGTGAGTTCGAAGTCGGTCTTGACGGCCAGTACCCGGCGGCGCCAATAGCCGGCGCTCAGGGGCCGCCGCATCGGCTGACGCGTGGCCCACTCCAGATGTTCCAGCTCGGCTTCGACCAGATGTGAGGCGTGGATGCGGCGCATCCGCTCCCTTCGGGCTGTTTCCATAGACGTGCACCTTGTTTGTGTGCGGAGAAAGAGCACGATGCGTGCCGCATCCGCGACACTCCGAAGACGAATGTCGTAACGGGAAATTGTAGAAATGCGGCGGCCTGTGGCAGGCCTCTACAAGGCTAGTACAGCCGTAACCTCAATGTAAGAATTGACGGCCAACTTTGCGGTGAAGCAAATGCCGGCAAGACGCTGAAAGTCCTGCTCGCCTTTCACGATAAACGTGGAGCGTGACATTTGCGTTTGGCTTTCATCCGATGTTTTGACGCGCCCCACGCCCAGATGGCATCGGAAGGTGTGGGGCCGGCACGGCTACCCCCTGCGCACCATTGAACTATGCTTCTCAGGACCAACCGATGCCCGGAGAACGCCATGACGAAGCCCGCTCCATCCACGCCGCAGACCGACCAGCCGCACCCCGACGCGGCACATCCCGTCGAGCCGGCCGACGAGCGGCTCGACGAGGCGCTCGAAGAGACGTTCCCCGCCAGCGACCCGATCGCCGTCGATCCCGCGGAACCGCCGGAAAAGCAGAAGCACAAGCCGTAGGCCAGGCGAGCCGTATGGCGTGAACCGCCCGAAGGAGCAGCGAGCCCGCCTGCGCGCGGATGCCCGACGCCAGGCGCACAAGCACAAAAGGCACGCCGACCGGCGCGCCAAAATAATCTGCACACGTTGGATCCGGCTGCGGCATGCACCGCCGCAGCCGTCACGCCCGATGCGGACGCCGCGATCAGCGCGTCGGCAAGCCGCTTTCCAGCTGGCGCTGGAGGTCGCGCACCTGATGCTGCGTTGCGCGCAGTTGCTCCTGCGCCGCAGCCTTCTGGTTCTGCAGCGTGCTCGCCTGCTGGCGGGTTTCCTTCTGCTGGCTCGCCACGGCGGCCTGCTGCTGACGCGCCACCGTGAGGTCGGCCTCGAGACGGTTCGCGCGCATCTGCTGCAGGGCGATCAGGCGTTCGGTGAACGCCTTCTGCGCTTCGAGCCGCGTGCGGCGAATCTCGACGTCGGAAAGCTGCACCGTCTGCCGCGCGAAGTCGCGGTAGATGGCTTCGGCACGGGTTTCGTCCGTGGTCTTGATGACGCGCCAGAACGTCTTCTGCTGGAACAGCGCGACGTAGTACGTCATCTCTTTGGCGTAGAACAAGAGGCTTGCGCCGTAGCTGCCGTTGTAAGTGGTGCGCAGTTCGGCCAGGTCCGGGCCGTGGATCATACGTTGCAGCTCCGCCACATTGCCGCCTTCGGTCGCGGAATCGTTTGCGCTCGCGGCCGCAACGGTCGACGCAGCAGCCGGCGTCACTGCCGGCAAGGGCGCCGGCACAGCCGGTTGAGACTCGACGGCCCCCGCCGTCGCCGTTGCCCCGCTCTCAGCCGGTGCGGTCTGCGCGCAGCCGGCTTGCACTCCCCCGATTGTCAACATCGCGACGAGCGCGATCTGTCGAAGTTTTGACTTCTGGTCCATGTAACCCCTGATCGAACAGTTTTAGTTTTAACAATTCGGGGGTCATTATTACTCAGTTTCCCGACTTTCGGGTTCCTCCTCGAAAATTTGGTACTTCCGCATCTTCTCCCACAGCACCTTGCGGCTGATGCCGAGGTACTGCGCCGTGTCCTGGCGGCGCCAGCCGTTCGCGTCGAGGGCTGCCAGCACGCGGTTGCGTTCCGCCATGTCCCACTTGCTGCGGTCCACCAGCACCTCGGCGGCGCTTTCGGCGGGCACGGGCTGGGTGCTGCACGCAAGCGCAATCAGCCGCTGCAGGCGCGCTGCGTCCCATGAGCCCACCTGGCGCACCGTCACGCCGATCCGTTCGGCCAGGTTGCGCAGTTCGCGCACGTTGCCGGGAAAGTACATGTCCGCGATCGCGTCGGCGAGCCAGTAAGGCAGGTCGGGCAGCGCCGCGAGCCGCTCGGCGCCCACCACGGTCGCGATGAACGCCTTGAAGAGCGCGATCTTGTCCACCGCGCCGCGCTCTTCGAGCGAGGGCACCTTGAGTTCGATCACGGCGAGCCGGTAGTAGAGGTCGGCGCGGAAGGTGCCGTCCTTCACGAGCTGCGGCAGGTTCTTGTTGGTCGCCGCGACCAGCCGGAAGTCCACCTTGACCGCCGCAGGCGAGCCGATGCGCGTCACCGCGCCGTCTTCGAGCACGCGCAGCAGCTTCACCTGCTGGTAGAGCGGCAGGTCGCCGATCTCGTCGAGAAAGAGCGTGCCGCCGTCGGCCTGCTCGAAGTAGCCTTTGTGCGCCACCACCGCGCCCGTGAACGAGCCTTTGGCGTGGCCGAAGAACAGCGACTCGAAGAGACCGTCGGGAATCGCCCCGCAGTTCACGGCGATGAACGGCCCCTTGCCGTAGTGCGAGTGCTTCTCGTGCAACAGCTGCGCAATGCGCTCCTTGCCCACGCCGGTCTCGCCGTGCACGAGCACGCTCGTTTCGCAATCCGCGAAGGTGTCCACTTCGTGCAGAAGCGCCTGCATGCATTCGGAACTCGCGACGAGCGCGTCCGATGCCGCCGTCTGCGCCGAATGCGCGCGCAGTTGCAGCGCGAGCTTCGAGATCATGCCGCGCAGTTCGGCGCAGGTGAAGTCGAGCGGCAGGATGTGCGAGTACTCGGCCGGATACATGGTCGGGTCGTGGTCACGCGGCGCCTGGCCGACCCACACCACGGGCATGCCGTGCGCCGCCTGCCAGTCGCGCAGCACGAGCGCGCCCGAATCGATCACGCTCACGCTGATGATGGCAAGCGACGGCCGCAGCGCCGAGCGCTCCGGCGAGATGGCGATGTCGTCCGCGCGGATCACCTCGACGTCGAAGCTCGCCATGCAGCGGGCGACCCGGTCGACGATGTCCGCCTTGCCTTCCCAGACGTAGACGTCGAGTTCCTCGATTTTGGTGGGGGTTCTCATGGGTGGATGTCAATAAACCAGTTGAGCCTCGCCGCACGACAAGCCGCTGTCGTGCACGGTGGCGACGCCGATCTGCACGCCGAGCAGTTGCAGCAGCGGCACGAGCAGCGCGTCGAGCGAATTCAGAACAGGCGTGAGCGCCGCAACGAGCAGATCGAGCAGCGGCGCGAGCACGACCCCAGCCACCGACGTGATGTTCACGCCGTTGAGCGTCGCGTAGATCGAGTTCGGCAACTGCGCGGCCAGCTGCGTCAGCAGGCCGCCCGCCGCGCTGCCCACGGCGTTCGAGTTGACGGACTGGTAGTCGTCGCTGTCGCCGGCAACGCCGTTGAAGTTGAGCGAGGTGTAGCCGGTTGTCGAAGGCGCAAGCTGGAGCTGCAGCCCCGTCTTGTTCGTCGGGTTGCCGACGTTGACGGCCACGCTCAACGCCGCGGGCGGAATGCCTACGGTCAGCGTCGTCAGCGCCGCCGGCTGCGTGCAACTGGACGGCAGACTGTAGTTCGTGAAGTTCGCGGCCGCGTTGCCGCCCACGCAGACGCCTAGCACGCCGGGCTGCACGCCGATCGTGCTTTGGCTCGTGGCCTGCGACGCCGTGCAGCGCGTGCTTTCCAGCCGCGCGTTGCCGGTGCCGCCCGTTTCCAGGTACACGGGCAGGTTCAGCGCCGTCAGGTTGACGAGCCCAAGATCGATATTGAGCAGACTGACGTCGAGATAGAGCCGTACCTCGGCCGAATGCGCGGTGGTGCGCCAGTTGCCGGCGGCGTCCTGCCCCGCCTCGCCCACCGCGATCACGGGCGGCTCCAGGATGCGCGCCTGCGCCGTGACGTTGGCGAGCGGACCCAGGTTCAGCGCCGCGCCCAGATTAACGGTGGACTGGCCGTTGGCGATCTCGGCGGCCACGAGCAGCATGTCGAGCGGATTGACGGTGGCCGACGCGGCGGACTGCGCGTCGGCGAGCCCCACCGAAAGCAGCGGATTGCCCGCACCCGCGGTGTTGCCCACGTTGATGGACGGCCCCGAGGGAATCGACGCGGCGAGCGAGCCGAGCGCGCTCGTGGCGCTCGCGCTCGCCACGTTGCCGGCCGCGAGCGCCGTGACCATCGCTCTCGCGAGGTCGCGCACCTGCAACTGCGTGGCGAGCAGCTCGCTCACCGACGCCGCGCCTACGGCGGCCGCAAGGTCGCCCAGCTTGATCTGCGCCGCAGCGAGCGCCTGATACGAGGCGACGTCGAGATTGAGGCTCGTGCCGAGCAACGCGCCCAGCAGGCTGTTCAGCAGGCCGCCCTGGAGCGTGGCAAGCGTGGTGGTGAGCGAGAACGTGCCGATGTTGGTGGATTGCGCGATGGCCGTGGCCTGCACCTCGCGCGCCGGGCCCACGAAGAAGTACGGCACCTGGCGCGACACCGTCACCTGAACCGCGTTGAGCGGCGCGCCCGTGGTGCCGAAGTACGGCTGCAACGTGTTCGACGACGGGTCCCAGCGCCCGCAGGTCACCGTGACCGTACCCGTGGACGGCAGGCCGTTGCCCTGGTTGGCGTTCGCCTGTGCCGAGGCCGTGGCGGCCGCACATCCGGTCGCGCTCGACACGGTCTGCGCGCCCGCGATGGCGGCCATGTCCGCCACGCGCTGCAACGCGCGGCGGGCGAAGTAGACGTTCCCCACGTCGATGGCGCCCAGCGCCGCCACCGCCACGAGCATCCACGCAAGGCCGAGGATCGAGATGGCGCCGCGTTGCTTGCGCAGGCCGCGGTGAGCGGCGCGCAGCGGTACCCGACGAGGAACGCAGCCAGCCGGCATGTCAGTTCGACGACGGCGCGCCGCCGTACCCCACGAGCATGCCGAGGCCATTGCCGCCCTGCCCCATCGACGAATCGAAGCGCTCCGGAATCTTCGACTTGAACGATTCGAGGTAGCGCTGATAGGCGAGCGTCGCTTCGGCGCCGGGCGTGGGCTGCGCGGGCGCAGCCGCGGCGTTGCTGCGCTGGAGCGCGAGCCAGGCCGAGGTGGCGGGGCCGATGTCGCTGGCCCGGGCGTTGGCTTTCGTGGCGGCCTTCGTCGTTGCCTGGGCCTGAGCGGGGAGCACGCCGCTACTCTCCTGCGCGTGGGCCGTGCCGGCAACGAACCCCGGCACGATTGCCAAAGCGAACGCCGACGCCGCCGCAGAAAGCACGCCCGCCCGGGCGCGCGGCGCGGCACTTGCCCTACGCGCGTGCCGATCAGTTGTCTTCATGTTTTCCTCCCGTCCTGCACTCGTACCTGCGCTCGTACCTGCACGCGTATGCGCGCTCGTTCTTTCCAGGCCGCATACTGGCGCTATTGCGAAAAGCGCTGCAACAACCGCGGCGCGACGTCGATGCCCGACTGGCCCGACTGTCCCATCTGCATGCTCGCCATCGGCACGTTCTCGCCGGCCGCCGCGCGTTCGACACCGCCCATGTCGCCGTGCCCCGCACTGCCTGTCTCCGAAAGATGCGCACGCGCCGCCGCGCGCTGGCGCAGGCGGCTCGCCTGGGCGACCTTCGCGGCGTCGCTGCGGATCGCGGCGCGCACGTCGGGCGCCACGTTCTGCTGCTTCATCACGGCCTGCGCTTCGGCGTTCTGTCCGTCCGCGACGAGAAACAGCACGACGTTGCTCACGATCTTCGGATTGTGCTGATCCAGTTCCGCGGCTTTCATGAGCGGCACGCGCGCGGCCGTTACGTCGCCGCTGCGCAGGAGCGCATAGCCGAGGTCGGAGAGCGTGGACGCATCGGTAGGCGCAAGGCGCACCGCCTCCTGAAGCTCCGCGGCCGCCCGCGTGAAGTCGCCCGCGCCGCCCGCCAGCAAACCCAGCCCGCGATGCCCGCGCGCGGCAAGCGGCGTGGCGAGCAGTTGCCGGTAGGCCTCCGCGCTCGCTGCCGGCTGGCCGGTGGCGCGCAAGGCATCGGCACGCAGCAGGATCGACTCGGGCGAAGCGCCGTACTGCTTCTCGTAGGCGTCGATGTGCGCCAGCGACGCGTAGTAGAGCCCCTGCGCCTGCATCCGGTCGATGAGGCCCAGGTACATGCCGGGCGTGTCGGGCGCGGGCTGGCTCGCCTGCTGCAGCTTCGCCTCGCGCTCGGCCTGCGCGCCCACGCCGTAGCCCTGCTCCTTGAAGGCGCAGGCGCCCAGCAGCGCAACGGCGGCCAGCGCGAGCGCGCGGCGCAGTGTCTCGCTGACGTAGTTCATGACGCTTCCTTCATGGCGCGGCTCTCCTCGTTCCTTGCCGTTCTTTCCCATGCGCGATTCCCTCGTACGCCGCGCTACCGGTGCGGTCGCACCGACACCAGCGAATGCGTGACCGAAACCACGCCCGGCCCTGCGGTGACGATCAACAGCGCGGGCAGCAGCGTGAGGATCATCACGGCGGTCATCTTCACGGTGAGCCGGCCGATGCGCTCGCGCAGCATCGCGCGCCGCACTTCGCGCAGGCGGTCGCCGAACTGCCGAAGCGGTTCCTGCACGGCGCCGCCGTGACGGTCCACCTGGATCAGGAGCCGCACGACGGCACGCAGGTCCTCGTTGTCGTAGCTCGAGGCCACGCGTTGCAGCGACTGCTCGCGCGTGCGTCCCGCCGTGAACTGCCGCTGTGCGATTTCGAGTTCGCCCGCGAGCACCGGCAGCACGCCGCGAAATTCGTTGACGAGCACCTGGAGGCTCTGGTCGAGCGAAAGGCCCACGCCTTGCAGCAGGCGCAGCAGGTCGACCAGCATCGGCAGCTCGTCCACCACGGCGCGGCGGCGGCCGGCGGCGCGCCGCTGCACGTAGAGCTTCGGCACCATGAAGCCAAGCACGAGCCCCGCGGCCGGCACGAAGAGCCCCGTCACGCCGCTGCTGCCCATCCAGTCGAACGCGGCCACGCCGCCGTGCATGAACCAGCCGGCGAACGCCGCGACCACCATGGCCGACGCCACGCGCGCCATCAGGAAGAGTCCGCGCGAGCGCGCATCCACGAAGCCGCACTGTTCGAGCAGACGTCGCTCTTCGTCCGCTACGGCCTGACGGCCGAAGGGCGTATCGAGCCAGCGCACGCCCGCATCGGCGAGGCGCTCGACCCACGCGGCAAGGCCGCGCGATCGCGGGCGGTTGTTGGTGCCCGCAGTCGTCCGGTCGGCGGCCCGAGCGCCGGGGCCGGCCATGCCCACCATGCCATTGACGCCTGTGGCCATACCCGCGCCGGCACGCGCCGCTGCGCCCGAACCTGCACCCACGGTCGAATTCGCCGACGTGCCGCCACCGGCAGCCGCCCCGGCCGCTGTCCCCGCCCCCATGCGCGCCGCCACCTGAGCCGCAGCAGCCGCAGCAGACGAAGACGCCATCGCCGCAGCCGCCGCCCGCGCCTCGAGCGCCACCGCGAGCGTGCGCGCGCTGCGCCTCGCGCCCGCGAGCCGCACCACGGCATGCGCCGCGAGCAGCGCGCAGCCGAGCGCGGCCAGCACCAGCGCGGCGGCAAAAAGCGACCCGGCGCTCATGCGTGACTCCTCATGCACGGCTCCTCATGTTCCGCTCCGCAGACGCGTGAGCCGGTACAGCATCCACGCACCGAACGCCTGCAGTCCGAAGGCGACGAAAACGAGCCGTCGCCCCGCCTCGTCGTACCACATCGAGCCGAAGTACTTCGGGTTCGTGAGCACGAGAAAACCGCCTATCGCGAGCGGCAGCAACGCCAGCACGCAGGCCGAAAGACGCGTCTCCGCGGACATCGCGGCCAGCTCGCGGCCCGCCTGTTCGAGGTCGCGCATGAAGGTCGCCATGCGGTCGAGCATGATGTCCGCGCGTCCGCCGTATTTGACCGAGAGGCGCAGCACGGCGCCCACCAGTTCCAGTTCGCGCGTGCGGTACACGCCCGCCACGTGATAGAGCGCGCGGTCGATCTCCACGCCGCTGCGCAACAGGCGCGAGACGTGGTCCAGACACTCGCGCAGCGGCGCCTCGGTGGTTTGCAGCGCGGCCTGAAACGCGGCCGGCACGCTGTTGCCGAGCACGATGAGCCGCACGATGCCGTCAAGAAACGACGGCAACTGCCGCACGATCTTTTCGCGGCGCCGGTACGCGCGCCGCGACACGACGAACCCGAGCCCCGCCGATACGAAAGCGAGCGTGGCCAGCACGCCCCACACGCCGCCGCGCGCAAACGCCCAGATGGCGAGCGCCAGCGTGCCGAGCGACACGCACAGCAACGGCATGCGCGCGTTGCCGATGCCCGCGCGGCGCAAGGTGTTGTCGATGGCGGTGACAAGGCGGGCCTGCCAGTACTGCACGCGCGCGACGAGCGGCGCGCCGCGGCCGGGCGCTGCGCTCATGAGCGTCTGCGCCGCGGCAGCGGATCGCGGCGACGAGCGGGCTGCTTGACCCGAATGGGCTGGATGCGCCGCATGGGCCGCATGAACGGAATGCGGCACCGGTGCCGCTTGCGGTCCCTGTCCCGCCCAAGCCGCGCCCTGCGCCGCCGACGCCACCCGGCTCTCCACGAAGCGCGCCGCGGCCGCACGGTCGCTGCGCTGCGCGCCGCTGCGCCACAGCAACAGCGCGACCGCCGCGCACAGCAACGCGAAGGCCCCGATCAACAGCGCGATGGCGCTAGCCACGGAAGCCTCCGCCGCGTCCGCCGCCGAAGTCGCTGCCGAAGCCACCCCCGAAGCCACCGCCGAATCCGCCAGGCTCGCCGCCGTAGTTGCCGCCATAGTTGCCGCTCCCGCCCCCCAGCGCCTGGCGGAAGCGCGCGAGCTTCGGCGAATGCGGATGGATGCCGAGCGACGTCCACTGGTCCACCTCTTCGCCTTCGGGCGTCGTGAGCGGCTCGTAGCGGTAAAGCTCCTGCGTCGCGATGATGTTGTCCGCGAGCCCGGTGACCTCGGTCACTGAAAGAATGCGGCGGCGTCCGTTGGAGAGCCGCCCGATCTGCACGATGAAGTCGATCGCGTTGGCGATCTGGCGGCGCAGGCTCGCCTCGGTGCCCTGAAAACCCGCGAACCCCGCGAGCATTTCGAGGCGATACAGACACTCGCGCGGCGAACTCGCATGCACGGTGCCCATCGATCCGTCGTGGCCCGTGTTCATGGCCTGGAGCATTTCCAGCACTTCGCCGCCGCGCACTTCGCCCACGATGATGCGGTCCGGCCGCATGCGCAGCGTGTTGCGCAGCAGGTCGCGAATCGACACCACGCCTGTGCCGTCGAAGCCGCCCGGCCGGCTTTCCAGCCGCACCACGTGCGGGTGGTTCAGCGAAAGCTCGGCCGTGTCTTCGATGGTCACGACGCGCTCCGGCTCGGGAATGTGGAACGCGAGCGCGTTGAGCAGCGACGTCTTGCCCGAGCTCGTGCCGCCCGACACCAGCACGTTGCAGCGCGCGGCCACCGCGGCTTCGAGCAGCGCGCCGATCTCGGCGTTGTAGGTGCCGTTGCCGAGCAGGTCGTCGGGACGCAGCGGGTCTTTGCGAAACTTGCGGATGGAGACGACTGGACCGTCGATGGAAAGCGGCTCGATCACCACGTTGATGCGCCCGCCGTCGGGCAGCCGCGCATCCACCATCGGGTTCGATTCGTCGAGCCGCCGCCCGATGGGCGCGAGAATGCGCCGCACGATGCGCAAGAGATGCGCGTTGTCGGCGAAGCGCACGGGGATCTTCGTAAGCATGCCGTGGCGCGACACGTACACATCGCTGTAGCCGTTCACGAGAATGTCTTCCACGACCGGGTCGTTGAGCAGGTCTTCGATCGGCCCGAAGCCCGCCAGCTCCTTGGTGAGCGCCTCGGCAATCTGGCGCACCTCGGCCTCGTTGATCGGAATGCGGCGCAGCCTCACGAAGCTGTCCATCTCCAGATCCACGAACTGGCTGATCGCGTTGCGCGACCAGCGGCCGAACTCCGCGCCCAGCTCTTCGATGCGCGTGAGCAGATGCTCGTGCGCCGCGTTCTTGATGTCCTGGAACTGCTGGCTCTGCGCGAACATCGGCGTGTCGTCGGCGAACTCGATGTCTTTTGCCATCGTCTATGACCGCTTCGTTGAGGTTGGAAGAAGACGCCGCAGCGCGTCGAGCGCCGGGCGCACGCGCGTGGCGCGGCCCGGCAGCCCCGCGCTCGCCGCGGGACCGCCCAGCCGTTCGATCAGCGGTTCGAGCGCGCGCACGTACGGGTCGCGCGGCGAAGCGTCGGCCAGCAGCTGGCCGCGGTTCGCCGCCTGCCCAAGCGCCACGCGCCGCTCGGGCAACACGGCAAGCAGCTCCACGTCGAGACGCTCTGCGATCTGCGCCGCGGTGAGATCGAGCTGCGGCTCGAAGCGGTTCACGACGAGCCGCACGCCGCCCGTGTCCACGCCCTCGGCGCGCAGCGCATCGAGCACGCCCACCGCCGAGACGATCGATGCCACGCCCTGGTCGCACACGAGCCAGGTCTCGTCGGCGGCCTGCACGACCTGCGCGATGAACTCGCTGTTGGTGAAGCCGCCCAGATCCACGATCTGCTGGTCGAAGAACGCGCGCAGCCGCGTGAGCAACGCAAGCGACGACGCGTACGAGACCTCGCGCATTTCCGCGAGGTTGGGCGGCAACGTGGTGAGCGCGAGGCCGCTCGTGTGGCGCGACAGCGCGGTGTGCACGAAGGTCTGATCGAAGCGGCGCACGTTGCGCACGGCCTCGACGAAATGGAATTCGCTGCGCGTATTGAGCAGCAAGGTGCCGTCGCCCGCGGGCAGGCCGAGATCGAGCAGCGCGGCCTGGCGGCCGAGCGCCGCGTCGCGGCGTGCCAGCGTGACGGCGAGGTTCGCGGCAAGCGTGCTCACGCCCATGCCGATGCGCGCGCCGAGCAGCACCGCGAGCCGGCCGTGGCGGCTCACCGGCTCCACGAGGTGGTCGAGCACCCGGCGCGCGATGCGGCGGGCGTCGTCGGCGGGCGCGGCCAGATCGACGAAATCGCGCACGCCGGCGCGCAACGCGGCGAGCGCGCTTTCCGGTTCGGCGAGCGACCCCACCGCGACGATCTGCAGCCCGGGGTACGCGGCGCGCGCGGCGGCGACGGCGGCACTGGCCGCGGCCACGTGACCGCCCGAAAAGTCGACGAACACGAGCGACGGGTTGAGCGCGGCGATGCGCTGCGTGAGCAGCGTGGGGTCGAGCGTGACCGCATCCACGGCACCCACTGCGACGAGCGTGTCGGCGAGCCATTCCACGTGCGCGCCGGCCAGCGACGCGAACACGAAATAGTCGGCGACGGCGCGCTCAGTCAAAGCCTGCGTTCTCGCGTTCATGTTGGACTTCTCCCTGCGGCCGCGTCGTGGTGCGCCGCTTTGTGTACTGCTTCGTGTGTTGCTTTGTTTGCTGCTTCGTGCGCCGCTCTCGATCGGCGAGCGCTCGTGGTGTCTCGCCGTTCATCGCGAGAACCCCGGCGCGGCGTCGCGCGCGAACGCGCCGCCGATGAACGAGCGCCACACGGGACCGTCGTGCTGCTCCGACTGCTCGCCCGGCGTCGCGGGCAAGGCCGCGCCTTTCGCGAGCGGCGACACGAGATGCGGCGTCACGATGATCACGAGCTCCTTGTCGTTCTGCTGATAGTTGAGCTGCTTGAAGAACGCGCCGATCACGGGCAAGTCGCCGAGCAACGGCACCTTATCAACGTTCGACGCCGTCTCGCGGTCGATGAGGCCGCCGATCACGAAGCTCTCGCCGTCGCCCAGTTCCACGGTGGTGTCGGCGCGCCGCGTCGTGATGGCCGGCACCGCGATGCCGTTGATCGTGACGGCGTGCACGAAGTCGAGCTGGCTTGCCTCGGGCGCCACCTTGAGCGCGATGCGCTGCGGCGAGAGCACGGTGGGCGTGAGCGTGAGCCCCACGCCATACGGCTTGTATTCGATCGACGTGGTGCCGAGCGCCTGCGGCACCGGCACCGGAATCTCGCCGCCCGCAAGGAAGTTCGCGCTCTGGCCCGAGAGCGCGACGAGCGTGGGCTCGGCGAGAATGCGCGCGAGGTTGTTGCTCTCCATGAGGCTCAGGTCCGAGAAGATGCCGTGCGAGGCCGACTGGAACACGAGGTTGAACGCGGACGAAATCGGCGTCTGCAATACGGAGAGCTGATTGTTGGAGACCGCGGTCGAAGAAGTCGGCGAAAACGTGCCGAACGAAAAGCCGTTGTTCTGGCGGAAGAAGTTGAAGCCCACCTGCTTCAACACCTGGCGGCTGAACTCGACCACGCGCACGTCCACCTGCACGACGGCGCGCGTAGCGATGGTCGAGGTGTCGAACACCGTGCCGTCCTTGCCGATGGAGCCGTTGGCCGCGACCACCGCGCGCTGATGCTTCTCGAGCGTGGGCGTGGACCCGCCGATGAGCGCCGTGCCGCCCAGCACCTTGACGCTCGGCGTGTCGTCGGAGAGCAGCGCGCGGGCCGCGTTCGTGGTGACGTTCACGGTATAGGTGACGGGCGTCTCGCGGTTGCGCTCCCAGAGCATCACGCTCGTCGTGCCCGCGGCCTTGCCGACGAGCAGCACGCCGCCGCCCCCGCCCTTCACGATGAGCACGTCCGCCACCGACGGATCGCCCACCGCCACGCGCGTGAGCGCGTGCCCGGCCGCGAGCGTCTGTTGCGCGCCCACAGCGAGATCGATGGTCGATTGCTGCATGCTCGCGGCGGCGAGGCCCGAGGCCGGCGCCGCGCGCGCGTCTTTCGCGTGCGTGGCAAGCGCCATGCCCGCGAGCCCGAGTGCCACTGCGACTTTAACGATGCGTTTTGTCATGTTGTCGTGGATGTCGTGGCGTGCGCGCCCGCATCCGCTCCCTGTTGCTCGACCGGCGCCCTTTTCATCTTCACAAGGCGTCCCACGGGCCGGCTATCCGGCTCCGTCTCCCCGATGCTGCTGTTACCACGCCACCGTCTCGGCGTGCCCGCCTCGTACCACTTCGATGCTGTTTGCTCGCCCGCCGCCCGTGGCCGCGGCGCCGCGTGCGGCAGCCGTCAGCACCGGGGCTGCGCGAGCCGGCGCGGGTGCGCGGCTGCCGGCGCCCGCGCCGCCTGCGAGTTCGTCGAGCGCCACGCCGGCCGCGGCCTGCGTAGAGCCTTGCAACGGCTGGCGCGACACCGTCTTCACCACGCCCGCATAAGGCGCGAACGCGGACGCGTCCGCCACCTCGTCGTCCTTCGGATTGCGCAGCGCGAGCACGAGCCGGCCCGCGCTTTCCGCGAGCGTGAGCTTGTCGACGTCGGCAACGGGCACCGCGAGCACGGCCGTGCGCGCGACGCCATTCGGATCGGCACCGAAGCCGGTCGTGCTGACCGACGCGTTCTGCGCGGGGCTGCCGAACGCGAGCACGCGCACCTTCGACATCAAGAGGCGCGCCTGGGTACGGCCGATCTCGCCCCCCGTGCCCATGCCGCCGTCGCGCTTCAACGTGAAGAACACGTCCACCACGTTGCCGGCGCGCACGCGATTGCCCACCGCGTTCGATTCGTCTACGCGCACGGCCACGGCGCGCTGGCCCGGCGCGATGCTGTCGGCGATGCCCGACGAGAGCTGCGTTTCGAGCACGGGCGAATCCGGCGCGATGTCCGCCGTCGGCACGCGGCCGGCGACGAGCATGGGGTCGCTGAACGCGCCGCCAGGATGAATGGGCAGCATCTGTACGCGCAGTGCGTCGGCGGAGACGGGTTTGCCCGCGACGAGCGTCTGCGTGGCCACGACGACCGGGAACGTCGCATGGGCCGCGACTGTGGCCTGCAGCGGCGTAGCGGGACGACGCGCCAGCATCCAGGCGAACACGGCGAGCAGCAGCGCGAGCACGAGCAGTACGCCCGCGGTGATGCGGGTCAGGTTGGCCATGCGCGCCTCCTCTCTGAGCGGTCGTTCATGGCAGGCATGGCGTTCCTCACAGGATGTTCTCCGGATTGAGCTGCACGGTGGACTGCGTGACGATGGCGTCCGGTATCTTGAAGTCGACGAGCGGCAGGCTCGGGACGAGCGGATGGTTTTTGTAGTCGTAGGAGAGCTGCACCTGAACACAGGTCATCGTGCTGTCGTAGCTGCAGTTTTGCGCCTGCGGCGAACACGTCAGTGCCGTGCTGCCGAGCCAGCTCGCGGCATTGGTGGCGGCAAGACACGCTGCGCTCGTGCGGGCCGCGAGCGCAGCGCTCATGTTGGCGGCCTTCTGGTAGCGCAACGCGGCACGCGCCCCTTCCTCGGAAGCGAGCGTGAGGCTCTGCTGCGCGACGAACACGAGGCTATACGACACGACCGCATACGCGATGGCGAAGAACACGGGAAACAGCAATGCGAATTCGACGGCGGTGCTGCCGCGCTCGCGCCGGCGCGTGTGACGCGAGATGCAGTCCGGACTCGCCTTGATATAGCGGGCGGAAAGTTTGACAGGGCGAAGAGTACGCAGCGAATTCATCGCGCCGCTCCTGCCGTCAGATGCAGCGTGTGCAGCGCAAGCCATGCGATGGCGGGCACCGCGAGACACGCAACGTAAGGCGTTCCGCGCGTACCGCGCAACACGATGCCATGCGACGTTTGCGGCCCCGACGTGGCCGTGTGTCCGCGCATCGTAAAGAGCAGCGCGACGGCATGCACGCCCGCCGCGAGACTCGCGGCCACCCACAGGCCCGGCAGCGCATCGACGCCGCACCAGGCGCCGAGCACGGCGAACACCTTGACGTCCGCGGCGCCCATCACGCCCAGCGCGAAGAACGGCATCAACGCCACGAACCCCACGACCGCGCCTGCCAGCGCGCGCGCCGGCGTCAGGCCGAACGGGTTGCCGTGGACGAGCGCGAACGCCAGCGCGGCGATGAGGCCGACTGCGACGAGCGCATTGGGCACACGACGGCTGCGGCAGTCGCACACGGCGACAGCCGCAGCCCACGCGGCGAACACGAGGCTGCTCACGAGCGGGTTCATGTCGGATCCGGCAGGCAGCACCCTTCCCACGCGCCGACAGACGGCCCGTGTAAATGGCACTGCTGCTTTAAATAAGGATCGTTGACGGCTACGCGTCAGGAACCCTTCGCCGTGTTGATCGATGTCGCGATGGTATCGAAAACCGTTTTTAGGTTTGTGCCGATCGTCGTAACCCCGCCCACGATCAGCAATGCAATCAACCCCGCAATCAGCCCGTATTCAAGTGCGGTTACACCCTTGTTATCTCTCAGGAAACGCCCGGCGAACTTTTTCATTTTAGCCCTCGACACTGCGTTTAATCTTTGTATGCGAATTGAAATTCGTAACGGCGCGCATATGACGGCAATTCACGGCTGTTCTTTGCAGCCGGCCATGCCGGTTCTTTTTCTAGGAGCGCGATGCTACATGGCAGCTGGAATTCAGCCGCGCATAGGGGATAGGATATTCGGCCCGATATTTCACCTCCCTCGTCAAACCCCGTATTCCAACGCTTTATAACCGATCAATCGGCAAGAAGCAATTTGCCACCGAATTTTTTCCGAATTTTTTTTCGGCTTTTTCGTGCAGCCTTTTCCGGATGTTTCCGCCTGGCCTGCCGTGCTTCTTCCTGCGACTTCTCTTTTCTGGTCCGCCGTCGAGGCGACGGTTCGACTGCCACACAAGCGTAGCGGCAGTTCCGACGCGAACCAGGTAGGGCTAACCATACGTTAGACCCGTTTCACTAATTCACCGTTGAACGCACGTTTCAAGCGTCGTGTAACCCCCGTTACGCGTGCGTGCGTAACGGGGGCTCGGGGTCGTTACGTTACGCGGCCATTGAAAACGCATGATTCGCCGGTTCTTTCACGCGCGGCAAACCTGTATGCGGCACCTCGATAAAGGCCGCAAAGCCACGCCCGTCTTCGCTCTGCGCCTTGCGCGATGAATCCATCGTTGTGTTCGCTACTGAAATGGCATAGCTGTTGCAGAGAGTCTTCGCGCAAGGCTTCCAACAACATGTTCATGCGAGGGCGAAATGCAGATTCAAACAATAGAGACCGGAATGCGCGCGACGACGATTGCCGCCACGGTGGCCGTCGTTCTTTCTCTGGCTGCCTGCGGCGGCTCAGGCACGCTGAGTTCGGGTACCGGGGGCGGTGCGGGGAGCGGCAGCAACGGAGCCATTTCTACGGGGGGCACGGGTTCGGGGGGAACGCAAAAGCCGGGGGGCGGCGATAACAACAACAACAATAACAACAACAACGATAACAACGGCACCACGCCCACCGCCAACGCAGCGGGCCAGGTGGTGGGCAGTGCCGGCAACGTCGTCAGCGACGTGGGATCCACGGTGTCGAGCATCGGCAGCGTGATCGGCTCGCAAACGCTGCCCGGCGTGAGCACGCAGACCACCCAGGCCGCGGGCGGCGTCGTGCAGAACGTGGGGGCGGCCGTGTCCACGCTCGGCAACGGCGTCACGCAGGGACTCGGTCAGCTCGGCGCAGGCGGCAATCCCGTGGGCACCACGCTCGCGAGCGTCGGCGGCGCCGTGAGCAACGTGGGCGGCGCGGTCACGAGTGCTGGCAATCTCGTCACGAGCCTCGGCAGCGGCCCGCTTGCGCCGCTCGGTGCGGTGACGTCGCCGCTGGGCGGTGCAATCGACACGCTCGGCGGCGCCGTGACGAACGGCGGCGCCACGCTCACCAACGCACTCTCCACCGGCCCCGTGCAGCAGATCACGCAGCAGGTCAGCACCGCCATCACGCCGATCACGTCGATGGTGGCCGCGACGACGCAGACCGTGGGCACGACGACGGGCCTCGGCGTGCCCGTGGCCGGACTGCTCGGCACGCTCGGCGGTGGACTCGAGAAAGGCGGCGCGCTCGTCGCGTCGTCGGCGGGCGGCAATCCCGTAGCAGCGAGCCTCGGCAACGTCGTCTCCGATACGGGCAAGACCGTGGCCTCGGTGGGCGGTCTCGTGACCGGCGGCACGGGCGGCAGTCCGCTCTCGCCGCTCACCTCCGCACTCGGTGGCCTGGGTGGTCTCAGCGGCGTCACCGGCGGACTCGCAGGCGGTGCCGGCAGCGGACCGCTCGCGCCGGTCACGGGCGTGCTGTCGTCGGTGACGGGTGCGCTCAGCGGCGCGGCGGGTGGCGCGAGCGGTCCGCTCGCCCCCGTGACCGGGCTCGTCAGCACGGTGACCGGGACGCTGAGCGGCGCGGCCGGCGGCACGGGCAGCGGCAACCCGCTTGCGCCCGTCACGGGGCTGCTCGGCACGCTCACGGGCGCATTGACCGGTGCCGCGGGTGGCGCAGGCGCCGGCAGCCCGCTCGCGCCCGTCACCGGCATCGTTTCGTCGCTGGCCGGCGCAGCGACGAGTGCGACGTCGGGCGCGGCGCCGGCGGCCACGTCCGCCACGTCGGGCACCCCGGGCATCTCGCTGACCTCGGCGAGCGGCGGCACCAACAGCGCGTCGAATCCGCTTGCGGGCGTGACGTCGCTCGTGGGCGGGCTGCTCGGCGGCATCGCGAAGAAATAACGACGACTGGAAATAACGCGTGAAGGCACAGGCATCACGCGAGGCAGACCACCTGCATCACACAGAGACCGAGGAGCAACCATGACCCATCACCTCACCTTCACTCCGAGCCACGCACGAACGGCCGTCGCATCGCTGCGCGTGCCCGCGGTCGCGCTCGCCGTGGCCTGCCTCGTGGCGGCCTGCGGCGGCAGCAGTGTCAACGCGCCGCCGGCCGCGGCTTCGAGCGGCGGCACCAGCGGGTCCGGCAGCGGCAGCCAGACGACGTCGGGCTCGACCGGCACATCTGGCGCGCTGACCACCGTCGCCAAAACGGCCGGCGATCTGGGCAGCACGATCGCCTCCACCACGATTCCCGGCGTGAGCCCGCAGGTGACGCAGGGGCTCGGCAATGCGGTGTCGAGCACAGGCGGCGTGGTGGGCGCCTTGGCCGATGCCGTGAGCAACGGCATCGGTCAGACGGGCTCGACGGCAAACCCGGTCGGCACCACGGTTGCAGGTCTCGGCTCGGTGGTCAGCGCGACGAGCGGCGTCGTGCAAGGACTCTCCACGGCGGTGGGCGGCGTGGGCACGGGCAACCTCGCCCCGCTCTCGCCGGTGACGACGCCCGTTGCGGGTCTGCTCGCCAACACGGCGAACGCGGTCAACGCGGGCGGCGCGACGCTCGGCAATGCCCTGGGCTCCGCGCCGGTCCAGCAGATCACGCAGCCCGTGAGCACGCTGATCACGCCGCTCGTGCAGACCGTGAGCAACACGACGCAGACGGCCGGCGTCGCGACGGGCCTCGGCGTGCCGCTTTCAGGCGCGCTAGCGCAGGTGGGCGGCGCGTTGCAGCAGGCCGGCGCGACAGTGGGCGGCACGACCCAGAATCCGCTCGGCGCCGACGTGGGCAGCCTCGTGGGCGCGCTCGGCAACACGGTGACCAACGCGGGCGGTCTCGTGAACCCGAACGGAGCGAACGGCGCCGCGCCCATCCCGGGCCTCATCACGAGTCTTGTGGGCAGCTCGAACGTAGTGGTGGCGAACGGTCCGCCCGCCGGCGGCTACAACCCGCTCACGCCGCTCTCGAACCTGCTCGCGAGCCTCGGGCTCGGCACGAATCCGCTCGGCTCGGCGACGTCGCTGCTCACCGGCACGCCGCTCGCCCCGCTCGGGTCGGTGGCGGGATCGAATCCGCTTTCCACGCTCACGTCTTCGCTTACGGGCAGCGGCGCGGCCAGTCCGCTCGCGGGGCTCACGTCGGCACTCGGCAGCGGGACGAGCGGCGCGTCGAATCCGCTTTCCGCGGTCACGGGTGCGCTGGGTAGCGCAGGCAGTGCAGGCGGCACGGGCGCAGGCGGTCAGTTGCTCGCGCCGCTCACGGCAATCGTGAGCCAGGTGACGGGCACACTCGGATCCGCAGCGGGCTCCACCTCGGGGGCGAGTTCCACGACGGGCGGCCTCTCGGCGCTCGGCGGCATCCTCCACAAGCAATGAGCTGAACGCGCGTGACGGCGCCGCGTGAATGCGGCGTCCCACGACCGTGCATCGCCGTGCGGACCGAACAGACCGTCGGGCCGCACGGCGGGTGATCGAGGCAAGCGAGACGATCGATGGTGCCGGCGATCGCAAGGGCCCATCTCGTCACGCGCCACGCCGCTTCTGCACATCACACATCGCGCAGCCAGCAACCAGCAGCACCGCAGCACACATCGAACAGCAGCGTTGCACACAACGCGCACACAACAACAATGGCCTACGAGGACAATCCGATGAACAACGGATACAACGCATACGCAATCTGGACGATCGCGCTGGCGACGCTTGCCGCGGGTAGCGTTGCGCACGCACAGAGCCGCCCCGCCGCTGCCGGCGGCAACCCGCTCGACGCTCTGCCGCAGATCAACGCGCCGCAGAAAGCGCCCAACGTCACGGTGCAGGTTCAGCAGCAGGCGCCGCAGTTGCAGCAGTTGCTCGCGCGGCATCTCACGCCCACGCGCTTCCAGGTGGAAGGCGTGAAGTCGATTCCGTTCGACGACGTGGCAAAGCGCTTCACACCGCTGGTGAATCACGACATCACGATCGGCGAGTTGATCGAAGTAGCGAACGGCGTGACGAAGCTCTATCAGGAACGCGGCTACGCGCTCTCGTTCGCGTTCGTGCCGGCGCAGACCTTCGAGAACGGCGTGGTGCGCGTGACGATCGTGGAAGGCTATGTCTCGGAGGTGAAGGTCACGGGCAAGCCCGGCAACGTGGAAGGCAAGATCCGCGCAATCGCGGAACACATCCGCGCCGACCGGCCGCTGCGACTTGCCACCTTCGAGCGCTACATCAACGTGCTCGGTCTGTTGCCCGGCGTGAAGGTGGCGGCCAACGTGCCGCCGCCGCAGAACACGGACGGCGCCACGGCGCTCGAACTCAAGGTGGACCGCAAGCCTGTCGATCTGAGCACGGGCATCGACTTCAATCATCCCGGCGTGCAGGGCCTGCTCACGGCCACCGAGAACGGGCTCACTTCGCTCGGCGAGCAGTTGAGCATCTCCGCGCTGCTGCCCAAAGGCCGCGATCACCAGACCTACCTCGCCGCTCACGGCGCGGTGCCGATAGGCAGCGACGGGCTCATCGCGAAGATCGACGCCTCGCATTATCGCGGCAATCCCGTCGACAATCCGGGGCTGCCTTCGTATGTGGAGCGAACGGTAATCAACGAAAAGCTGGGCGGCTCGCTCGCGTATCCGTTGCTGCTGAGCAATACGCGCAGCGTGGTGGGCACCGTGAGCGCCTACGCCTCGCACGACGAGGACCGCTATCACAACACCATCAACGGCGCGCAGTACGGACTGCGCTCGCAGGTGCGCGTGCTGCAACTGCAGGCCGATTACACGAGCGTGCAGACGAGCCAGGTGCGCAAGGCGAGCATCAACGTGGCGAAGGCGTTCGACATACTGGGCGCGTCGAAATCTGTCGATACGAACCTGCCGGGCCTCGTGCAGCAGAACCCCGTGTCGCTGCAATTCGTGCGCACCGGTGCGAGCTTTTCGCAGACCAACGAGTGGCCGTTCAAGATCGGCACCGCGATTTCCGCAACGGGACAGTACAGCCCCGACACCTTGCCCACCTCCGAACAGATTTCGTTCGGCGCGCAACGTTTCGCGCAGGGCTATGAACCGGGCGAGGCATCGGGCGATTCGGGCTGGGCCGTTTCGTTCGAGGTCAATCGTGCGTTCACGCCGGGCTTCACGTATCTGCGCACCATTACGCCGTACGTGTCGTTCGACACGGCACGCGTCTATCTGCATGCCGGCACGCCGCAACCGTCGCGGCTCGCGTCGGTTGCATTCGGCTTTCGCATCTCGGACGCGAAGTACTACAGCCTCGATCTTTCGGTCGCGAAAGCCGTTGGCGACGCGCCCGTGGAAAGCCCTTCGCGCAGCCCGCGTATCAATGCGACGTTCTCTTATCAGCTTAACTGAATGCGCGCCGCGAGTGCCTGCGACTAGAGGTTTTACTCGCAAACGCGCGGCGTGCTTTCACGTATCCTGCCCTCTCGGTTCACGATCGCACGACCGTGCGATTGATCACCGGCCGCTGGAAACAGGCAAGGCGTCGCCTGTCGATGCATACGACGCCGCGCGAAACCCGCCGCTTGACGCACCTTCAACACACCCATCATGGCGGGCATTCGCGACGACTCTTACTCAGGAGGAAGACAATGATCCGCATGACTCAACGTGCGCGCTCCGTCGCGCTCAACACGATCCGCCACGCCGCGCTCGCAGGCGTGTTGCTCACCGGCGCAATGACCGCCATGGCGCAGACCGATACGCCCGTCGGCGTGTGGCAAACCATCGACGATCACACGGGCCAGCCCAAAGCGCTCGTGCAGATCACGCAGGACGGCGACGGTACGCTGTCGGGCAAAGTGATCAAGGGACTCAATCCTGCCGATTCGCCCGACCGTCGCTGCACGGAATGCACGGATTCGCGCAAGAACCAGCTGATTCTCGGCATGACGATCATCAACGACCTGAAGAAGGACGGCGACAAGTGGGACGGCGGCCACATCCTGGACCCGGAGAACGGCAAGGTCTACAAGTGCAACATGCACCTCGAGGACGGCGGGCAGAAACTCGTGGTGCGCGGCTATATCGGCGTGTCGCTGCTCGGGCGCTCGCAGACGTGGATCCGGCAGCAATAAGGTTGGCAGTGATCGCGTGATGAAGGTTGCGGGCGCAAGGCCTGCAACCTTCGTCGTGTAACGCCGGGGCTAACAGCGGTCGGCCGAGGTTCGCTGCGTTGGGCCCGGCTTCAGTTCACGTGAGCGACGTGTCGACAAGCCGGCGTGGCGTGTCGAGATACTCCTTCGATTGCATCTCCACGATGCGCGACACGGTGCGCGCAAATTCGTTGGCCATCGGGCCTTCGACATAAAGCTCTTCGGCCGGCACCGCGGCCGACATCAGGAGCTTCACCTTGTGGTCGTAGAACACGTCGATGAGCCACGTGAAGCGGCGCGCTTCGGAGGCCATGCGCGGCGTCATCTGCGGCACCTCGGAGAGAATCACCGCATGAAAGCGGCTCGCCAGTTCGAGGTAGTCGTTCTGCGAGCGCGGGCCACCGCATAGCGTCGCGAAGTCGAACCACACGACGCCGTCCGCGCGGCGCAGCGCCTTGAGCTCGCGCTTTTCGATGTGCAGGATGGGGCTTTCGTCGGGCACCGCGGCAAGCTCGCTATAGGCGCGGCGCAACGCGCGGTCTGCGGCCGCACCGAGCGGCGTGTGATACGCCTGCACCTGCGCGAGCGTGCGCTGCCGGTAGTCCACGCCCGCATCCACGTTGATCACGTCGAGCTGCGCCTTGATGAGCTCGATGGCGGGCAGCATGCGGTCGCGATGCAGTCCGTCGGGGTACAGCGTATCGGGCGCGTAGTTGGAGGTCATCACGAACTGCACGCCGTTCGTGAAGAGCCGGTCGAGCAGACGGTAGAGGATCATCGCGTCCGCGATGTCGGAGACGTGAAACTCATCGAAGCAGATGAGCCGGTAGCGCCTCGCGATACGGCGCGCGAGTTCGTCGAGCGGATCGGCCTGGCCCTTCAGCTCTTCGAGTTCGCGGTGCACTTCGCGCATGAACTCGTGGAAATGCAGACGCGTCTTGCGCTGCACGGGCACCACGGCATAGAAGCTGTCCATGAGAAAGCTCTTGCCTCGCCCCACGCCGCCCCACATGTACACGCCGCGCGGCAGGTCCGGATGGATGATGAGCTTCTTGAAGGCATTCGAGCGGCGCGCCTTGTAGGCCACCCACTCTTCATAGCACCGCTGCAGACGGTCCACGGCGGCACGCTGGGCGGCGTCCGACTGGTAACCGCGCGTCCGCAGTTCGTTTTCGTAGTACTCGGTGACGTTCATCGTGCAACGGTAAGAAAGAAGGCGGGAGGGATTCGCACCCTGCCCGCCTTCGCAGCCTGCCTCATTCGGCCAGCGTCATGCGACCGGCGTCATTACATGTTCAGCGCGCGCTTGTCGACGGCGAGCGCCGCTTCGCGCATCACTTCGGAGAGCGACGGGTGCGGATGGCAGATGCGGCCGATGTCTTCGGACGCCGCCTTGAACTCCATCGCCACGACGGCTTCAGCGATCAGGTCCGACGCGTTGGCCGAGATGATGTGCACGCCGAGCAGCTCGTCCGTCTTCGCGTCGGCGATCATCTTGACGAAACCATCCGCCTTGTTGATGCCGAGCGCGCGACCGTTGGCAAGGAACGGGAACTGGCCCGTCTTGATCTCGCGGCCTTCGGCCTTCAGCTGCTGCTCCGTCTTGCCGACCCATGCGATTTCCGGCTCGGTGTAGATCACCCACGGAATGCAGTTGTAGTCGATGTGCGGCTTCTGGCCGTCGATCACTTCGGCCACCAGCACGCCTTCGTCTTCGGCCTTGTGCGCGAGCATCGGGCCGCGCACCACGTCGCCGATCGCGTACACGTTCGGCACGGACGTCGCACAGTGCGCGTCCACGTCGATGAAACCGCGCTCGTTCGTCTTGAGGCCGATGGCTTCGAGGCCGAGGTTGTCCGTGTTCGGCACGCGGCCGATCGAGACGATCAGGCGGTCGGCTTCGAGCGTCTGCGCGTTGCCGTCCTTGTCCGCGTAGGCGATGGTGACGCCCTTTGCAGTCGCCTTCACTTCGCCGATCTTCACGCCGAGATGGATGTCGAGGCCCTGCTTCTTGAACTGCTTGGCCGCTTCCTTGGCGAGCGCCTGGTCGGCGGCCGCGAGGAACTCGGGCAGCGCTTCGAGCACGGTCACTTCCGCGCCCAGACGCCGCCACACCGAACCCAGTTCGAGGCCGATCACGCCCGCGCCGATCACAGCGAGCTTCTTCGGCACGGCGTCGAACGAGAGCGCGCCTTCGTTGTCGGCCACGATCTTGTTGTCCACCGGCACGTTCGGCAGGTGGCGCGCCTTCGAACCCGTCGCGATGATCACGTTCTTCGCCGTGACGACTTCGGTTTCGCCTTCGCCGCTCACTTCGATCTGCACGCCGGCGTCGGTGCGGCCCGTGAACTTGCCGTGACCCTTGAGCCACGTGATCTTGTTCTTGCGGAACAGGAACTCGATACCCTTCGTCATCTTTTCGACGATGCCTTCCTTGCGGCTCATCATCTTCGTGACGTCGATCTTGACGTCCGACACGCTGATGCCGTGGTCGACGAGGTGATGCTGGGCGTTCTCGAACTCTTCCGACGACGCGAGCAGCGCCTTCGACGGAATGCAGCCCACGTTCAGGCACGTGCCGCCGAGCTTGAGGGCGCCGGCCGGGTTCTTCCACTTTTCGATGCACGCCACCGTCTTGCCGAGCTGGGCGGCACGAATCGCGGCGATATAGCCGCCGGGACCGGCACCGATCACGACGACGTCAAATTCCTTGGACATAAGAATCCTTTCGATAGGAAGCGCCACGCGCGAGGTGCGTCCATCACGTCCGTGGTCCGGTGCGTCATGGACGCGCCCGCGGCGCCTTGCGGCGCGCCGGGCGCTTCGATGCAGTCAATGCGGGCGATTACAGGTCGAGCAGCAGGCGCGCCGGATCTTCCAGCGCATCCTTCATGGCGACGAGCGAGAGCACCGCTTCGCGGCCGTCGATGATCCGGTGGTCGTACGAGAGCGCCAGATAGTTCATCGGACGGATCACGATCTGGCCGTTTTCCACTACTGCGCGTTCCTTGGTGGCGTGCACGCCGAGAATCGCGGACTGCGGCGGGTTGATGATCGGGGTGGAGAGCATCGAGCCGAACACGCCGCCGTTCGAGATCGAGAACGTACCGCCCGTCATTTCCTCGATGGAGAGCTTGCCGTCGCGAGCCTTCTGGCCGAACTCGGCGATCTTCTTCTCGATGTCGGCGAGGCTCATCTGGTCGGCGTTGCGCAGGATGGGCACCACGAGACCGCGCGGCGAGCCCACGGCGATACCGATGTCGAAATAGCCGTGATAGACGATGTCGTTACCGTCGATCGACGCGTTCACGAGCGGGAACTTCTTGAGCGCGTGGACGGCGGCCTTCACGAAGAACGACATGAAGCCGAGCTTCACGCCGTGTTCCTTCTCGAACTTGTCCTTGTACTTGTTGCGCAGGTCCATGACCGGCGCCATGTTGACCTCGTTGAACGTGGTCAGGATGGCGTTGGTCTGCTGCGACTCGAGCAGACGTTCCGCGATACGCGCGCGCAGGCGCGACATCGGCACGCGCTGCTCCGGACGGTTGTTGAGCCACGTTTCGGCCGATGCCGGCGACTTGACGTCGGGCAGCGAAGGCTTGGCCGGGCGCGCCGCGGGCGCGGCAGCCGGCGCAGCCTTGGCGGCCGGCGCGCCTGCGCCGAGCACGTCGCCCTTCGTGATGCGGCCGTCGCGGCCGCTGCCGGCCACGTCGCCTGCGGCCAGGTTCTTCTCGGCCATGAGCTTGGCAGCGGCAGGCGAAGCAACCGCGCTCGACGATGCCGTGGCAGCCGCTGCGGGTTGCGCGGCGGCCGGAGCAGCGGCCGTGGTGGCCGGTGCGGGCTTCACTTCGGCTTCCACCGCGGCGGCGCCTGCCTTGCCTTCGGTGTCGATCTTGGCGATGACTTCCTCGGCGACCACGGTGTCGCCGTCGTTCTTGATGATCTGCGCGAGCACGCCGGCTGCGGGCGCCGGCACTTCGAGCACGACCTTGTCGGTTTCGAGCTCGATGAGGATTTCGTCCTGGGCAACGGCTTCGCCCGGCTTCTTCTTCCACTGCAGCATGGTGGCTTCCGAAACCGATTCGGAAAGCTGGGGAACCTTGACTTCAACAATAGCCATGTGATTTTCCTGAATACGTGTATGTCGTGTACGGCGGACCGGGCAGCCAATGTGCGCAATAGACGCAACGCGCGCACACGCGCGGGAAAGCGCCTGCGCGCTTTCCCGGTCCGCTCAATCCTTATTTCGCGATCGACGCGCTCTTGAGACGACCGAAGGCACCTTCCACGAGCGCCTTCTGCTGCTCGTAGTGCTTCGCGTAGTAGCCGACAGCCGGCGAAGCCGATGCCGGGCGGCCGCTGTACGCGAGCTTCATGCCTTCCCTCATGCCTTCCTTCAGATGGTGCTCAACGTAGAACCACGGGCCCTGGTTCTGCGGCTCGTCCTGCACCCACACCACTTCGGTCGCGTTGTCGTACTTCTTGATTTCCGCTTCGAACTGCTTGTGGGCAAACGGATAGAGCTGCTCGATACGAACGATCGCGGCATCACCGGCCTTCGCTTCGCGGCGATGCGCGACGAGGTCGTAGTACACGCGGCCCGAGCAGACCACGACGCGCTTGACCTTCTTCGCGTCGATGGAAGCATCGGTTTCGCCGATCACAGGCTGGAACGAGCCCTTCGCGAGTTCCGACAGGTCCGACACGGCTTCCTTATGGCGCAGCAGCGACTTCGGCGTGAAGACGATGAGCGGCTTGCGGAAGAGGCGGATCATCTGGCGGCGCAGCAGGTGGAAGATCTGCGCCGGCGTGGTGGGCTGCACGACCTGCATGTTGTGCTCGGCGCACAGCTGCAGATAGCGCTCGATACGCGCCGACGAGTGCTCCGGACCCTGGCCTTCGTAGCCGTGCGGCAGCAGCATCGTGAGACCCGACACGCGGCCCCACTTCACTTCGCCCGATGAGATGAACTGGTCGATCACGACCTGTGCGCCGTTGGCGAAGTCGCCGAACTGGCCTTCCCATGCCACGAGCGTGTTCGGCTCGGCGGTCGAATAGCCGTACTCGAAGCCGAGCACCGCTTCTTCGGAGAGCACCGAGTCGATCACCGTGAACTTTGCCTGGCCTTCGGCGATGTTCTGTAGCGGGATATACGTGCCGTCGTTCCAGCGTTCGCGGTTCTGGTCATGCAGCACGGCGTGGCGGTGCGTGAACGTGCCGCGGCCCGAGTCCTGGCCCGTGAGGCGCACGGCGTAGCCGGAAGCGACGAGCGATGCGAACGCGAGGTGTTCGCCCATGCCCCAGTCGAGCGCCGCTTCGCCGCGACCCATGGCGCGGCGGTCGTTGATCACGCGCTCGACGAGCGGGTGCACCTTGAAGTTCTCGGGAATCGCGGTGATGCGCTCGGCCAGACGCTTGAGTTCGGCGAGCGGCACGGCCGTGTCGGCCGCGTCGGTCCACTTGCGGTTCAGGAACGGCACCCAGTCCACCGCGTACTTGCTCTTGTAGTTCGAGAGCACGGGATCGACCGTGTGGTGGCCGTCGTCCATCGCCTTGCGGTAGGCCTTCACGTAAGCGTCCGCGTCTTCGGCGCCGATCACGCCCTGCTGCACGAGCTTCTCGGCGTACAACGCACGGGTGCCCGGGTGCTGCGCGATCTTCTTGTACATCAGCGGCTGCGTGACGGCCGGCGTGTCCTGCTCGTTGTGGCCCAGCTTGCGGAAGCACACGATGTCGATCACGACATCCTTGTGGAACTGCATGCGGTAGTCGATGGCGATCTGCGTGGCGAGCACGACCGCTTCCGGGTCGTCGCCGTTCACGTGCAGCACCGGCGCTTCGATCATCTTCACCACGTCCGTGCAATACAGCGTGGAGCGCGCATCGCGCGGGTCCGACGTCGTGAAGCCGATCTGGTTGTTGATGACGATGTGCAGCGTGCCGTGCGTGCCGTAGCCGCGCGTCTGCGCGAGGTTCAGCGTTTCCATCACGACGCCCTGGCCCGCGAAGGCCGCGTCGCCGTGGATCTGCACCGGCAGCACCTGGAGGCCGGCGTCGTCGCCGCGGCGGTCCATGCGGGCCTTGGCCGAGCCTTCCACCACTGGGTTGACGATTTCGAGGTGCGACGGGTTGAACGCGAGCGACAGGTGGACCGGGCCGCCTTCGGTCGCGACGTCCGACGAGAAGCCCTTGTGGTACTTCACGTCGCCGGCCGGCAGGTCGTCGACGTGCTTGCCTTCGAATTCGGCGAAGAGGTCAGCCGGCATCTTGCCGAGCGTGTTCACGAGCACGTTCAGACGGCCGCGGTGGGCCATGCCGATCACGATTTCCTGCACGCCCTTGGCGCCCCCGTGGCGCACCACTTCGTCCATCGAGGCGATGAAGCTCTCGCCGCCTTCCAGCGAGAAGCGCTTCTGGCCGACGTACTTGGTGTGCAGATAACGCTCGAGGCCTTCGGCGGCCGTCAGGCGCTGCAGGATGTGCTTCTTCTTGTCGGCGGTGAAATTCGGCGTAGCGCGGATCGATTCGAGGCGCTCCTGCCACCAGCGCTTCTGCTCGGGGTCGCTGATGTACATGAACTCGGCGCCGATCGTGCCGCAGTACGTGTCGCGCAGCCCCTTGACGATCTCGCGCAGCGACGCCTGCTCGAAGCCGAAGTAGAGGTTACTTGCGCTGTAGGTCTGGTCGAGGTCCGCTTCCGTGAAGTCGTAGAACGCGGGTTCGAGTTCGGGAATGGAGGGACGCTCGCGACGCTTCAGGGGATCGAGATTGGCCCATTGCGAGCCGAGGAAGCGGTAGGCACTGATAAGGGTCTGGACGTGGACCTGCTTGCGGGCCGTGGCGAGGTTCTCGCCGCCTTCGCGCGGGATGAAGGCATTGGCCTTCGCGCGCTGCGCAAACGACTCGACGATGGGACCGTGGGCGACGTCGCTTGCCGAAGTGCCGTCCGATGCGGGAACGTTCTGTAGCGCATCGAAGTATTCACGCCAGTTCTCGGGCACTGACGCAGGATTATCGAGATATGCTTCGTACAATTCTTCGACGTACGGAGCATTGCCGCCGAACAGATACGAGTTCAGCTGGAATTGCTTCATCATTTTTACGCTCACCTTTCTTCGAGTTTCTCGAGAAATAGCGGGTTACTCAACCTTCCGCGACACGGCCTGACCGTTTAGCGGATTGCGCGAATCAAGTCTTGCTTGGAAGGACCTAAAACTGGCATCCGCGGAGCATAGCACAGATCGGATGCGTCCAATAGCCGCGAGATACGCCGCAAACGCCCGTCGCAGCAGCACTTTTCGGTATTCGCAACATTGCTTTGCAGGGCGTGGTGCAATGCAAAGCAATGTTCCTCTACATCCCATCGACATCTCGTCGACGTCCAACCAAGGGCATCGGCCGGTGTTTTGTGAGCCATGAAAAAAGCCGCCCGAAGGCGGCTTTTCCGTTTGTTTCCAGCGAACCTCTGAAAGCGACGCGGCGCTTTAGTCGACGGCGGCTTCGCGGCTCGCGCGGCGGCGCTCGTGCTCCTTCAGGTGACGCTTGCGCAGACGAATGGACTGCGGCGTCACTTCCACGAGTTCATCGTCGTCGATGAATTCGACCGCATATTCGAGCGACATCTGGATGGGCGGCACGAGGCGCACCGCTTCGTCCGTGCCCGAGGCGCGCACGTTCGTGAGCTGCTTGCCCTTGATCGGGTTCACGACGAGGTCGTTGTCACGGCTGTGGATGCCGATGATCATGCCCTCGTAGAGCGCGTCGCCCGGCTTCACGAACATGCGGCCGCGATCCTGGAGCTTCCACAGCGCGTAGGCGACGGCGGCGCCGTCGTCCTGCGAGATCAGCACGCCGTTGCGGCGCTCGCCGAGCGAGCCTTCCTTCACGGGAGCGTACTCGTCGAACACGTGGCTCATCAGGCCCGTGCCGCGCGTGAGCGTCATGAATTCGCTCTGAAAACCGATCAGGCCCCGCGCGGGAATGCGGTATTCGAGACGCGTGCGGCCCCGGCCGTCCGAGGCCATGTCGAGCATTTCGCCCTTGCGGCGGCCCAGCTCTTCCATCACGCCGCCCTGATGCGAGTCTTCCACGTCCACGGTGAGCAGTTCGTACGGCTCGTGCTTGACGCCGTCCACTTCGTGCAACACCACGCGCGGACGCGACACAGCCAGCTCGTAGCCTTCGCGGCGCATGTTTTCGATCAGGATCGTGAGGTGCAGTTCGCCGCGGCCCGAGACTTCGAACACGGTTTCGTCGCCGGTGTCCTTCACGCGCAGCGCCACGTTGTGATTGAGCTCTTTCATCAGGCGGTCGCGAATCTGCCGGCTCGTCACGAACTTGCCTTCCTTGCCGGCGAGCGGCGAGGAATTGACGAGGAAGTTCATGGTGAGCGTGGGCTCGTCCACGGTGATCATGGGCAGCGCTTCGGGGGTATCGACCGCGCAGATCGTGGCGCCGATGCCGATGTCTTCAATACCGTTGATGAGCACGATGTCGCCGGCTTCGGCCGAATCCACCTGCACGCGCTCGAGGCCGCTGAACGACAGCACCTGATTGATCTTGCGCGTGAGCACCTCGCCTTCCGGCCCGAAGCGCAGCGCGACCTGCTGGCCCGGCTTGATGCGGCCGCGGCTGATGCGGCCCACGCCGATGCGGCCCACGTAGGTCGAGTAGTCGAGCGAGGTGATCTGCAGTTGCAGCGGCGCGTCAGGGTCGGCCGGGCGAACCGGCACGTGTTCGAGAATGGCTTCGAAGAGCGGCCGCATGTCGCCTTCGCGCACGCTCGGATCGAGCCCGGCATAGCCGTTCAGGCCCGACGCGTAGACCACCGGGAAGTCGAGCTGCTCTTCGGTGGCGCCCAGCTTGTCGAACAGTTCGAACGTCTGGTTGATCACCCAGTCGATGCGCGCGCCCGGCCGGTCGATCTTGTTCACCACGACGATGGGCTTGAGGCCCAGCGCCAGTGCCTTCTTCGTGACGAAGCGCGTCTGCGGCATGGGGCCTTCCACGGCGTCCACGAGCAGCAGCACCGAGTCCACCATCGACAGCACGCGCTCCACTTCGCCGCCGAAGTCGGCGTGGCCCGGCGTGTCCACGATGTTGATGTGCGTGCCTTCGTATTCGACGGCGCAGTTCTTGGCGAGAATCGTGATGCCGCGCTCCCGCTCGATGTCATTGGAGTCCATCACGCGTTCGGCGACCTGCTGGTTTTCGCGGAACGTGCCGGACTGGCGGAGCAGCTGGTCGACGAGCGTGGTCTTGCCGTGGTCGACGTGAGCGATGATGGCGATATTGCGAAGGGCGCGGGACATAGAAACCTGGGAACAGTTGGAGTGCGCCAGACGATTCCTTGCGGCAATGCCGACTACCGACGCCTGCTGCCGCAAAACCAGGACCAGGAAGGCCGCGGAGCGACGGGCGAGGCAAAACCGGCTCGGCGAATCCAAACCGGTACAGAGCGCACTCTTGGGAACCCAAAATTCTAGCACGTTCGCGTGAACAAATTGATAAGGGTCATAAAGCCTGCCTCCACATCCGCGCGCAGACGAAAGCCCAGGCCCTGGCCGGGGCAATCCGCCGATTCTCTGCCTAAGCCGAGAAAACACTTGCCGCGTCAATTAACGCCCCCTATAATGCCTGCCTGGTCAACCATTGCAGTCGCACGAGAATCATGGCCGATCCTACCCCCGCCACACAGCCGCCGCAGGCCGCCGCCGCTTCATCGGACCTGCTCAATTACCAGTTCGGCGAGAGCGTCGGCTACCTGCTGGCACGGGTGAAATCGAGCATGTCGAACCTCGTCAATCAGCGCACCATGGCGGAACTGGGCATCACGAGCCAGCAGGCCAGCGTGCTCTTCATGGTGGCAAGCGGCAAGTGCGTGCTCGCGGCCGAACTCGCACGCGAGTACGGCATCGACGCAAGCGCCGTGACGCGGCTGGTGGACCGGTTGGAGAAGCGCGGACTGCTGGAGCGTGTGCGCAGTTCCGAAGACCGGCGCGCCGTGCGGCTCGCGCTCACGCCGGAAGGTCTCGCGCTCGCGCGCCGCATGCCGGCCATCTTTTCGGGTGTGCTCGACCGGCTCACCGCCGGCCTGTCGCCCGAGGAGATCGGTTTTCTGAAGAGCATGCTGCGGCGCATTCTCGGCAACGCCTGTAGTTGCGACGCCGCCGACAATGCGTGACCTGGCAAGCAGTTGAAGAAGAACAGCTGATCAAATTAGCTGCACCGTCCAGCATTACGGACACACACACCGACACCTTTCAGGCAACGAGACGCGCAATGAAACCCTCATCCCTGTCTGCGCCCGCGCCGTCGTACCGGCGTATCGCCCTTGCCGCAGCAGCCGCGGCGACGGCGCTCGCCTTCTCCGGCTGCGCGAACTACTTCGGCATCAAGAGCGACAAGGCGATCGCCGAATCCACGCAGTACGAGTCCTCGCAGAGCATTCCCGCCCAGGGCGGGCAATGGCCCACGCTCGACTGGGCAAAGCAGTTCGGCGACCCGCAACTGTCCGCGCTGATCGACGAAGCGCTGGCGGGCAACCCCACCATCGCCCAGGCGCAGGCACGGCTCGCGAAGGCGCAGTCGTACATCGAAAGCTCGAAGTCGAATCTGTATCCCAAGGTGGAAGGCAGCTATTCGTGGACGCGCGAGCTGCTTTCCAGCAACGGGCTCTACCCGCCTCCGTACGGCGGCAACTGGTATAGCGAGAACAACGTGCTCGCCAGCGCCTCGTGGGAACTCGACGTCTGGGGCAAGAACCGCCAGCGGCTCGGTCAGGCCGTCTCGCAGGAAAAGGCGGCCGAGGCCGACATGCAGCAGGCGCGCGTCACGCTCGCCTCGTCCGTGGCGCGGACGTACAACCAGCTCGCCCAGCTTTATGCGCTGCGCGACATCGCGGCGCGCGAAATCGACAACCGCCGCACCATCGGGACGATCACGAACCAGCGTGTGACGGCCGGGCTCGACACCAACGTGGAGCGCGAGACGGCGAACGGCAACATCGCGACGAGCCAGGCCAACCTGAGCGACCTCGACGGCCAGATCCAGACCGTGCGCTACCAGTTGGGCGCCCTGCTCGGCAAGGGGCCGGACCGCGGCCTGCAGATCGCGCAGCCCACGCTCAATCCGCTCGCCAACGTCGCACTGCCCGACAACCTGCCCGCCGACCTGCTCGCGCGCCGGCCCGACATCGTCGCCGCGCGCTGGCAAGTGGAAGCCGCGACCCACGACGTGAAGGAAGCGAAGGCCGAGTTCTTCCCGGACATCAACCTGGCCGCCGGCTTCGGCTTCGACGCGTTCGGCTGGGGCCGCTTTCTGCGCGCCTCGAGCCGGCAGATTCAGGCCGGGCCGGCGATCCACCTGCCGATCTTCGATGCGGGCGCCCTGCGTGCCCAGCTGAAAGGCCGCTACGCCGACTTCGATCTGGACGTCGCCAACTACGACCAGACGCTCATCAACGCGCTCAACGACGTCGCCACGCAGGTCGCGTCGATCCGCTCGGCCGACCGGCAACTCATCGACGCGCAGCACGCGCTGGATGCCTCGACGAAGGCCTGGCAGCTCGCCGTGGTGCGCTATCGCGCCGGGCTGTCGCCGCAGTTGCAGGTGCTGAGCGCCGACCAGAACCGCCTCGCCGCGGAGCAGACCCTGACGAACCTCAACATGCGCCGCCGCGACATGCAGATCGCGCTCATCACGGCGCTGGGCGGCGGCTTCGATGCGAAGGACGCCGGGCTCGTGCCTCCCGTCGCCGTGAACGCGAACGGCGCGCCCTGGAGCCGCGAGCCGGCGCCGCCGGCCACGCAGTCTGGGGCGAACCCGCCGGGCGCAGCAGCAACGCCCACGACAACATCGGCAGCAAGCACGACCGCAACCGCGTCGAATTAAAGAACAGCCTCAAAGAACAATCGAACGAACAGCACGAAAGCACTGGAGAGCCCTGTCATGAGCACCCCGCAACAACCGGCGGCCAACCCGCAGCCCGCCAATGCCAACGGCAAACGCAAGCGCCTGATGGCGCTGCTCGTCGTCGTGATCCTGATCGCGGCAGTTGCCTACGGTCTTTACTACTTCCTCGATGCACGCTTTCACGAAAGCACCGACGACGCCTACGTGAACGGCAACGTCGTGCAGATCACGCCGCAGGTGACCGGCACGGTCGTCGCCGTGAAGGCCGACGACACGCAGACTGTGAAGGCCGGCGACCCGCTCGTCGTCCTCGACCCGGCCGACGCCCGCGTGGCGCTCGAGCAGGCCGAAGCGAACCTCGCGCAGACGGTGCGCCAGGTGCGCGGCCTCTTCGCCGACGACAGCCAATACGAAGCCCAGGTGGCCCAGCGCGAATCGGACCTGAAGCGCGCCCAGGACGACCTGCACCGCCGCATGCAGGTGGCGCAGACGGGCGCCGTGTCGCAGGAAGAAATCTCGCACGCACGCGATGCCGTCGCGAGCGCCCAGGCCGCGCTGAACGCCGCCGAGCAGCAGCTCGCCGCGAACCGCGCGCTCACTGCGAACACCACGATCTCGACGCATCCGAACGTAATGGCCGCCGCCGCGAAGGTCCGCGACGCGTATCTCGCCAACGCGCGCAACGTGCTGCCCGCGCCGGTGGACGGCTACGTCGCGAAGCGTTCGGTGCAGGTGGGCCAGCGCGTGTCGCCGGGTACGCCGCTGATGTCCGTGGTGCCGCTGAACGCAGTGTGGGTCGATGCGAACTTCAAGGAAGTCCAGCTGAACCACATGCGCATCGGCCAGCCGGTAGAAATGACGGCCGACGTCTACGGTTCGTCGGTGGTGTATCACGGCAAGGTGGTGGGCTTCTCGGCCGGCACCGGCTCGGCCTTCTCGCTGCTGCCGGCGCAGAACGCCACGGGCAACTGGATCAAGGTGGTGCAGCGCCTGCCGGTGCGCGTGGAAATCGATCCGGCCGACCTCGCGAAGCATCCGCTGCGTATCGGTCTTTCGATGCAGGTGGACGTGACCGTCAAGGACGAAAGCGGCGGCCAGCTCGGCAACGCGCAGAACACGGTCTACCAGACCAACGTGTTCGACCACTACGGCGCGGACGCCGACGCGGAAATCGCGCGCATCATCGCTGAAAACGCAGGCCCGAACGCGACCAGCAAGACGGCCGGCACGGCGCAAAAGGCGATGGCCTCGCGCGCCGTGAAGATGATGTAAGGGCAAGCCGCCCGCACGGCAACTTCTTACCCGAATACATCGGAAAGGGGCGCGCAAGCGCCCCTTCATGCTCTCATGTCCCAGCCACAAGCTGCTCACCCGCCGCTCTCCGGCGCGCAACTCGTGATCGGTACGATCGCGGTCTCGCTCGCGGTGTTCATGAACGTGCTCGACACGTCGATCGCGAACGTCTCGATTCCGTCCATTTCCGGCGACCTCGGTGTGTCCTCCGACCAGGGCACGTGGGTCATCACCTCGTTCGCCGTGGCGAACGCCATTTCGGTGCCGCTCACCGGCTGGCTCACCGACCGCATCGGTCAGGTGCGCCTTTTCATGGCGTCGATCGTGCTGTTCGTGATCTCGTCATGGATGTGCGGCCTCGCGCCCACGCTGCCGTTCCTGCTCGCCTCGCGCGTGATCCAGGGCGCCGTGGCCGGTCCGATGATTCCGCTCTCGCAGACGCTCCTGCTCGCCAGCTACCCGCGCGCGAAGGCGCCCATGGCGCTCTCGATGTGGGCCATGACGACGTTGATCGCGCCCGTGGCCGGCCCGATTCTCGGCGGCTGGATCTCGGACAACATCTCGTGGCCGTGGATCTTCTACGTGAACATTCCGGTGGGCACGGTGGCGGCACTCGCGACGTGGGCGATCTTCCGCCACCGCGATTCGATCGTGAAGAAGGCGCCCATCGACATGGTCGGCCTCGCGCTGCTCGTCACATGGGTAGGCTCGCTGCAGGTGATGCTCGACAAGGGCAAGGACCTCGACTGGTTTTCCTCCACGACGATCGTCGTGCTTGCGCTCGTCGCCGTGATCGCATTCGCGTTCTTCGTAGTCTGGGAGCTCACCGCCGACCACCCCGTGGTGGACCTCTCGCTCTTCAGCCTGCGCAACTTCACGGGCGGCACGGTGGCGCTCTCGGTGGGCTACGGGCTCTACTTCGGCAACCTCGTGCTACTGCCGCTGTGGCTGCAGACCGACATCGGCTACACGGCGACGGACGCCGGCCTCGTGATGGCGCCCGTGGGCCTCTTCGCGATCCTGCTCTCGCCGGTAACAGGCAAGATTTTGCCGCGCACGGACCCGCGCTACATCGCGACGGCGTCGTTCCTGATCTTCGCGCTGATCTTCTGGATGCGCTCGCTCTACACGACCGGCGTCGACACGTGGTCGCTCACGCTGCCGACGCTGATCCAGGGCATCGGCATGGCGGGGTTCTTCATTCCGCTCGTCTCGATCACGCTGTCGGGGTTGCCGGGCCATCGCATTCCGGCGGCGTCGGGCCTCTCCAACTTCGTGCGGATCATGTGCGGCGGCATCGGCACCTCGATCTTCCAGACGGCCTGGGATCATCGCTCGATCTTTCACCATGCGCAGCTTACCGAACAGGCCAATGCGTTCAACCCGACGTTCGACCAGTCGATGCGGCAAATGCAGGCCGCGGGTTTCACCGAGCCGCAGGCGCACGGCCTCTTCAACAACATGGTGACGCAGCAGGCTGCCCAGCTCGGCGTCAACGACCTGTTTTACGTGTCGGCAGGCATTTTCGTGGCGCTGATCGCACTAATCTGGATCACGCGCCCCGAACGCGCGGGCGGCGGGGATGCGGGCGCGGCGGCTTCGGCGGCGCATTGAACATCGGGCATTGAGGGCTGCGGCCCAGGTGAACAAAAAAGGCTTTGCTGCACTTCGGTATGTGGGCAGCAACGCCTTTTGTTTTGCCGTTACCTGCGGGCCTTGACGCGTCGGTTCCTACGAAGCGGCCGTCACGACGAGACGTTCCGGCGCCAGCACACCGTCGCGTGCGTTCGCGACACCGAGCAGCCGGCCGTCGTCGCCATATACGCGCACGCGCGATGCCTCCGTGGTGTCGGTAAGGGCATCGTCGAGCGTCAACTCGTCCAGACGCAACTGCTGGCCGTGCAGAAAACGCTTCGTCGCGACGGCATTGAGATGCACCGCCGCGAACGTGCTGAGCAGCGCATCCACGGGCTGCAGCCAGGCGTCGCGCGTGGCTTCGGGCGCGTCGGAGAGCGCGTCCAATGTGACCGCGTGCTCGAGCGTCAGCACGCCGACACCCGTGCGGCGCAGCGCGACCAGATGTGCCCCGCAGCCCAACGCCTCGCCGATATCCTCGGCGAGCGTGCGCACGTACGTGCCCTTGCTGCACGTCACGCGAAACGTCACGTCGGGCAGCGCGCACGCGATCAGCTCGAGCGCGTGAATCGTCACGCGCCGGCCCTCACGCTCCACGACCCGCCCTGCCCGCGCGTATTCGTAGAGCGGCTTGCCGTCGCGCTTGAGCGCCGAATACATCGGTGGCACCTGAACGATCTCGCCGCGAAAGTTCTCTAGCGCGCGCCGCACGTCGGCCTCGTCGCAGTGGACATCGCGCGTGGCGATCACCTCGCCTTCGGCATCGCCCGTCGCCGTGCGAATACCGAGACGCATCGTGGCCTCGTAGGTCTTGTCGGCCTCGAGCAGGTCTTGCGAAAACTTGGTGGCTTCGCCGAAGCACAGCGGCAGCAGGCCCGACGCGAGCGGATCGAGCGTGCCCGTGTGCCCCGCTTTCTTCGCGAGGAAAAGACGCTTCGCGCGAATGAGCGCATCGTTGCTGGACAGCCCCACGGGCTTGTCCAGCAGCAGCACGCCATCGAGCGCGCGGCGCGGCAGCTTCGGCCGCGGAGTTCCGGAAGATGCAGTCATGCGTGCGCGGCTCAGTCGTCCTTCGCGCGCGTGGCATTCGCCTCGTCGATGAGACGCGACATTTCGACGGCCTGCTCGATCGTCTTGTCGTAGAAGAAGTGCAGCGTGGGCACGGTATGGATGTGCAGGCGCTTGAAAAGCAGGTTGTGCAGGTGACCGGCCGCGTGGTTGAGCGCCTGCCGCGTTTGCTCGGGGTCGCCCGTGAGCGTCGTGAAATAGACTTTCGCGTGCGCGTAGTCCGGCGTGAGTTCAACGCTCTGGATCGTGACGAGACCGACGCGCGGGTCCTTGACCTCGCGACTCACGAGTTCGGAAAGGTCGCGCTGAATCTGGTCAGCAATCTGTACGTTGCGATTGGGGGAAGTGCGTTTCTTCGCCATGGTGAATCCGTAAGCCGTTCATCGGCTGAGGGGCGGGCGCGCCTCGTCAGAAAGGCACGGCGCGCGGCGCCCAAAAACAAAGGGCGGAGCCGGCTTGCGCCCGCCCCGCCCGGATGCGTAGCGCCTGGTATTACAGCGTACGCGCCACTTCGGTGATCTCGAACACTTCGAACTGATCGCCTTCGACGATATCGTTGAAGTTCTTGATCGACATACCGCACTCGAAGCCCTGCTTCACTTCCTTGACGTCGTCCTTGAAGCGCTTCAGCGAGTCGAGCTCGCCAGTGTGGATGACCACGTTGTTGCGCAGCACGCGCACCGAAGACGTGCGCTTGACCACACCGTCCGTAACCATACAGCCGGCCACCGTGCCGACCTTCGGCACCTTGAAGACCTGACGGACCTCGACCATGCCGGTCACGGTCTCGCGCTTCTCCGGCGCCAGCATGCCGGACATGGCCGCCTTCACCTCATCCACAGCGTCGTAGATGATGTTGTAGTAGCGGATATCCACGCCGTTGGTCTCGGCCAGCTTGCGCGCCTGAGCGTCGGCCCGCGTGTTGAAGCCGATGATGACCGCCTTCGAAGCCGTTGCCAGGTTGACGTCGCTTTCCGTGATGCCACCCACGGCGCCGTGCACGATCTGCACGCGCACTTCGTCGGTGGACAGCTTGAGCAGCGCATGCACCAGCGCTTCCTGCGAGCCCTGCACGTCGGCCTTGACGATGAGCGGCAGGTTCTGGACTTCGCCCTCGCCCATCTGCTCCAGCATGCTTTCGAGCTTCGCGGCCTGCTGCTTCGCCAGCTTCACGTCGCGGAACTTGCCTTGACGGAACAGAGCGATTTCGCGCGCCTTGCGCTCGTCCGGCAGCACGATGACTTCCTCGCCTGCGGCCGGCACTTCCGAGAGACCCTGAATTTCGACCGGGATCGACGGGCCGGCTTCCCTCGCCGGCTTGCCGGTTTCGTCGAGCATCGCACGCACGCGGCCATAGGCGCTGCCTGCCAGCACGACGTCGCCGCGGCTCAGCGTACCGGACTGCACGAGCACCGTTGCAACCGGGCCCTTGCCCTTGTCGAGCTTCGCTTCGATCACGAGGCCCTTGGCCGGCGCATCGACCGGTGCCGTGAGTTCCAGCACTTCGGCCTGCAGCAGCACGTTTTCGAGCAGATCGTCGATGCCGGCGCCGGTCTTGGCGGACACCGGCACGAACGGCGAATCGCCGCCGTATTCTTCCGGCACGACGCCTTCGGCGACGAGCTCCTGCTTCACGCGCTCAGGATTCGCGTCCGGCTTGTCGATCTTGTTGATGGCCACGACGAGCGGCACGCCGGCCGCCTTCGCGTGCGCGATGGCTTCCTTCGTCTGCGGCATGACGCCGTCGTCGGCCGCCACCACGAGAATCACGATGTCCGTCGCTTTCGCGCCGCGGGCACGCATGGCCGTGAAGGCCTCGTGACCCGGCGTGTCGAGGAACGTGATCACGCCGCGCGGCGTTTCGACGTGGTAAGCGCCGATGTGCTGCGTGATGCCACCCGCTTCGCCCGCCGCCACCTTCGCGCGGCGGATGTAGTCGAGCAGCGAGGTCTTGCCGTGGTCCACGTGGCCCATCACCGTGACGACCGGCGGACGCGGCAGCATTTCCGCGTCGGAGGCCTCGCCTTCGACAAGGAGCGCTTCCGGGTCGTCGAGCTTGGCCGCAACCGCACGGTGGCCCAGTTCTTCGACGACGATCATCGCCGTTTCCTGGTCGAGCACCTGGTTGATCGTGACCATCTGGCCGAGCTTCATCATGACCTTGATGACTTCGGACGCTTTCACCGACATCTTGTGAGCCAGGTCGGCCACCGTGATGGTTTCCGGCACATGCACTTCGCGCACGATCGGCTCGGTGGGCGCCTGGAAGGCCGAACCCGCATCCTGATGCTTGCCCCGGCCCTTCGGACCGCCACGCCAGCCGCGATCCACGCCGCCGCTGGTATCGCCGCGCGTCTTGATGCCGCGACGCTTGGCGGCATCGTCCTGCCAGCCGCCCTTGCCGCCGGGCTTCTTGGCGCGATCGCCTGCCGGCGCCGTGGGCGACGCGGGCGTTGCGGCCGGTGCCGGTGCGCCGGCTTTCTTGACTGCGGGGCGCGCAACTTCGCCGGCCGGACGCGCGGGCTTGTGCAGCGTACCCTTCGCCTCGGCGGCTTTGGGTGCCTCGACCGGCTTCGCCGGTTCCGGCGCCTTCACCTGCGCCTTGCGCGGCGTGTTCATCATTTCGCGGATCGCGCGTGCCTCGGCTTCCGCAGCGGCGCGGCGGCGAGCGATCTCTTCCTGCTCGGCGCGCGCCTTCTCGGATGCCTCGCGGGCAGCGTCTTCGGCCTTCTTCGCCGCTTCACGCTGGGCCGCGCGCTCGGCTGCGGCGCGTGCTTCGTCCTGTTCGGTCGTCGCCGTACGTTCGGCTTCGACCGTCTGCGCAGCCAGCTCGCGGGCTGCCGCTTCGGCCGCCGCGCGCTTCTTCGCCGCTTCCTCTTCGGCACGGCGGCGCTCGGCTTCAGCCGCTTCTTCGCGAGCGCGACGCTCCGCTTCTTCGCGTTCCAGCCGCTCCTGACGCTCCCTCAATTCCTGAGCCTGCTTCTCGAGCAGCTCGGCTTCACGGCGCGCCTGTTCCTCACGGCGCTGGAGCTCGAGTTCGTCCTCAGCGGTCGCATGATTCGATGCCTCGGCCTGTTCGGCCGACTCGTCGCGGCGGACGAACGTACGCTTCTTGCGCACTTCGACCTGAATGGTGCGAGCCTTACCCGTCGCGTCGGACTGCTTGATCTCCGACGTATGCCGGCGCGTCAGCGTGATCTTGCGCTTGTCGCCGTCGGTGGAACCGTGGGACTTGCGCAAGTGGTCGAGCAGACGCGCCTTGTCCGTCTCGGACAGGGCATCGTCTTCGCTCGCTTTCTGGACGCCTGCCGCCTGCAACTGCTCGAGCAGGACGCCAGCAGGCATTTTCAGTTCCGCGGCAAATTGGGCTACGTTGTTACTCGCCATTCATTCCTCTTGATGCAAGGATCCATTCCTTGCGGTTGACATCGGATCGTGCGGCCCTTCGACATCCGGCCGCGTCAGGTTCAGTGCTTCATGGTCGGGTCCCGTTCAGGTCCTGGTCATCTTTCACTGGAACCAGTGTTCACGTGCTTTCATGATCAACGCCTTGGCGGCGTCCTCTTCCATTCCTGTCATCTCGACCAGTTCGTCGACTGCCAGCTCCGCGAGGTCGTCGCGCGTATGGATCTGTTGCTCGGCGAGCTTCGCGAGAAGGTCCGCGTCCATGCCGTCGAGGCTCTTCAGGTCGAGCACGGCGCTCTCCACCTTCTCTTCGTTGGCGATCGCCATCGTGAGAAGCGCGTCGCGTGCGCGGTTGCGCAGCTCGTGCACCGTGTCCTCGTCGAACGCCTCGATTTCGAGCATCTCGTTGAGCGGCACGTAGGCGATCTCTTCGAGGCTCGTAAAGCCTTCGTCGATCAGGATGTCGGCGACTTCCTCGTCCACGTCGAGCCGCGCCATGAACAGATCGCGCAGAACCGTACGTTCCTGGTTCTGCTTCTGCGCGGATTCGTCCGGCGTCATGATGTTGATCTGCCAGCCGGTGAGCTCGCTGGCAAGCCGCACGTTCTGGCCGCTACGGCCAATCGCGACAGCCAGTTCGCTTTCGTCGACGACGACGTCCATCGAATGCTTTTCCTCGTCGACGACGATCGACTGGACAGCAGCCGGCGCGAGCGCGCCGATAACGAACTGGGCGGGATCTTCCGACCATAGCACGATGTCGACGTTTTCGCCACCGAGCTCATTGCGCACGGCCTGCACACGCGAGCCGCGAATACCGACGCAGGTGCCGATCGGATCGATACGCTTGTCGTACGCCACGACGCCGATTTTCGCGCGAACGCCGGGATCGCGTGCGGCGGCCTTGATCTCCAGCAGGCCCTGCTCGATCTCCGGCACTTCCATCTCGAAAAGCTTCACGAGGAATTCGGGCGCCGTGCGCGACAGCTCGATCTGCGGACCACGCGCCGTGCGGTCGACCTTCGCGATCCAGGCGCGCACGCGGTCGCCCACACGCAGGTTTTCCTTCGGAATCAGCTGGTCGCGGCGCAGCAGCGCTTCGACACGGCCCGACTCGACGATGAAGTTGCCTTTGTCGAGACGCTTGACGGACCCCGTCATGATGCTTTCGCCGCGCTCGAGGAAGTCGTTCAGGATCTGTTCGCGCTCCGCGTCGCGCACCTTCTGCAGGATCACCTGCTTGGCGGCCTGCGCGCCGATGCGGCCGAACTCGATGGACGGCACCGGTTCCTCGATGTAGTCGTCCACCTGCGCGTCGGGCTTCTGCTCGCGCGCTTCGAACAGCAGGATTTCCTGGTCCGGCTCCTGGAGGCCCGCCTCGTCCGGCACGACGCGCCAGCGGCGATACGTCTCGTGCTCGCCGCTTTCCCGGTCGATATGGACGCGGATGTCCGCGTTTTCGTCGAAGAGTTTCTTCGATGCCGATGCAAGCGCCGCTTCAAGGGCGGCAAAGACCACGTCCTTGTCGACATTCTTCTCGCGTGCCAGCGCATCCACCAGCATCAACACTTCGCGACTCATTATTTGCGGCTCCTAAAGTCAACTTTGGGCACAAGGCGCGCGCGGTCGATATCCGCGAGCGTGAAATCGAGCATTGCAGCGCCTTCTTTCCCTTCGAATTCCAGACCGATCGTTTCACCGTCGGGAGCATGCAGGATGCCCCGGTACGATTTCCGTCCGTCCAATGGCTTTTTCAGCGTGATCACCACTTCGCTTCCCGCGAAGCGTTCGAAGTCCGCCAGCTTCTTGAGCGGGCGGTCGAGACCGGGCGACGAAACCTCGAGCCGTTCGTAGTCGATGTTTTCGACCGTCAGGACGTGCTGCAACTGACGCGTGACCTTTTCGCAATCTTCGATCGCAATGCCCTGGGGCTGGTCGATATACACGGTCAGCATGCCGCGCCCGGTGCGTTCGAGATCGACCAGTTCGTAGCCGAGGCCCGAGACCGTGGTTTCTATCAGTTCCGTCAATTGCACAATGCCCACTCCAGATGTTCGCGCGACAAGCCTGCGAACATCTCGCGCGGGCTGCGCACCAGGCGGGCGCGCCCGTTCCGTTCCCGCCCGACCCGAGATGCCCAACCGTTTCGACCAAAAAAAAATGGGCTGAACGCCCATCTTCTTCTAACCGGTGGTCGCACCTGAGCCGCACATCGTGAAACCGCGCGCCCAGCGACTTCGCAATTGTAGCCTTTTTCCGATATGAACGCAAACCGGCAAGGCTTCCCGATGCTTGACCATATGGGGCGACACGCCTTGATTCTCAAGGGTTTTCACTTCGAGTTTCGCGCCGCCCCCGTGCGTCAGTGACCGCGAGAGCGGTTGCGCTGCGGTCCGCGCTGTCCACCGCGCTGCCCGCCCGTACCGTTGCTGCCTGAACGGCGGTTGCCGCCGGCATTGGCGTTCGGATTGGCTTTCGGGGCGGCTTTGCCCGAGGCGCGCTTGGCCGGAGCCGGCGCCCGGTTGCCGTCGACATCGCGCCCCCCGCGACCGCCTTGTCCGCCCATGCCGCCGCGACTGCCCGCGTGGCCACCGCGGCCACCGTAACCTTGCCCGGCGTTATTGCCGAAGCCGCCGACACCGCCGCCCATCCCGCCCGCGCCGCCTCGACGGCCTTGACGCGGCTGGTTGAAGTTGCCGTGCGCGGTCAACACAGGCTCCTTGTGGATGAAGCCCATCGACGTCTCCATCGGGTCCGGCTGGCGGCGCTCCGGTGCGCCGTTGCGACCACCCTTCTCCTCGACAGGCGCCTTCAGGCCCACCGACGACATCAGGCTGCGCACCTGGTTGTCCTCGAGTTCCTCCCAACGGCCGCGCTTCAGGCCGCGCGGCAGCGAGATCGGGCCGTGCCGCGTGCGAATGAGCCGGCTCACCATCAGACCGACCGCCTCGAACATGCGCCGCACCTCGCGGTTACGGCCTTCGGCGAGCGCGACGTGATACCAGTGATTCGTCCCTTCGCCGCCGCCGTCGCGAATACGCAGGAAGTTCGCGGGACCATCGTCGAGTTCGACGCCACGCAAGAGTTTCTGACGCGAACCTTCGGTCAGCTCGCCCACCACCCGCACCGCGTACTCACGCTCCACGCTATAACGGGGATGCATGAACCGGTTGGCGAGGTCGCCGGAGGTCGTCAGCATCAGCAGACCCTCGGTATTGAAGTCGAGGCGGCCCACTGCGAGCCACTTGGCCGTCTTCATGGGCGGCAGCTTGTCGAAGACCGACGCACGGCCTTCGGGGTCGGCATGGCTCACGATCTCGCCCGCGGGCTTGTGGTAGAGCAGCACCCGCGGCGGCTTGCTTTGCAGCTTGCGCTTGACGGGCTTGCCGTTGATGCGGACCTGGTCGGTCGGCAGGATGCGCTGGCCGATGTGCGCGGGCTCGCCGTTCACCGAAACGCGACCGGCGATGATGAGCTCTTCCATCTCGCGGCGCGAGCCCATGCCGGCCTCGGCAAGAACCTTATGGAGCTTGGGTGCGTCGTCGTCCGGGGAGAGCACGCGCTTGGGCGCCTGCGGACGGCCGCGGCGCAGCATCGGCGCACGCACGCCCGAACCCGGTGTACTGTTGTCGGCGTCGAAAGCCGGGGACGTCACATAGAGGAACAGGTCGTCCTGGGCGGCGCCGTCCCCGCTCGCGCCCGCCGAACCCTGCTGACCTTGCGGAGCGTCACCCTGACCGCGACCCTGGCCTTTCTGACGCTTGCCCGCGGATGCGTTGCGACGCCCGCCTTCGGGCTTCGGCCCCTTCTCCTTGCGCGGCGCGCGCACCTGAGCGACGACGACGCCGTCGGGCGGTGCTTCCGTAACGGCTGCGGGCGCGGACTGTTCGGCCCCACCTTCGGCATTCTTCGCCTTCGCGCCTGCCCGGCGGCGAGCAATCAGACTGCGCGGCCCCCGGCGCAGGCCACGGCGCGGACGATCCTCGCCCTGCCCGCCCTGGCCTTGCGCGCCATCGGCGCCGGTCGTCACGTTTTGCTCGCCGGCTTGAGCCGGTTGCGCGGCACGCCCGGACTCGGACGCCCCGGTCGAATCGGTGTCATGGGTATGTGTCAAAACAACCTCGAAATGTCAGGTCGCGCGCGCCCCTTGCGGGCGCGGCACAGGTGTTTGTTCGGATCAGGCGTTACGGGACGCGGCTTCGGGGCTGACCGGTGTGTCCCGATCCTGCTCCGCGTCGCGGCCGTCTTGCGGCGCTTCGTCGGCGTCCTGCTCCGGACGGTGTCCGTAAGCAGTTGCCTCGCCGTGTTCGCCGTTGGCCTCGCGCACGGCGGATTCGCCCCGCGCAGCGTCAACGTTCTCGTCGTCCGCCGGCCCCTTGCCGGCCAGAGACGGTTCATCGCCGGCAGACTCGCTGCCGGCAATCGATTCTTGTGTTTCGGTACTGCTACCGTTGCCGGCCTCAGCCGCATGCAACGGCGCTTGAGGCACATCGGCGGACGGAATCTCTTCGGCTTGCGCCAGTTGGCTCGAGGCTCCGGTCGTGACGCTTTCGTGCGCCGCCTCCGCCATCTCAACGCCGTTACCGCTCTGAACTTCGTTTTCGCCCGCAGCCTCCGCCGCAGCTTCAGCCTCGTCGGCGAAGTCGATGGCACTTTGACCCAGCATCTCGACATTGAGCTGTGCGGACGGGTCATCCAGCGGCGGCAGTTCTTCGAGCGACGTCAGGCCCAGGTCGTCGAGAAACTGGCGCGTCGTGGCGTACAACGCTGGACGGCCCGGCACATCGCGATGTCCAATCACCTCGATCCAGCCGCGATCTTCGAGCTGCTTGACGACCTGCGTATTCACCGTGACGCCGCGAATCTCTTCGATATCGCCGCGCGTGACCGGCTGCCGGTATGCAATGATCGCCAGCGTTTCAAGCACGGCTCGCGAGTATTTGGGCGGCTTCTCGGGATGCAGCCGGTCGAGGTACGGGCGCATTGCCGGCTTGCTCTGAAAGCGCCAGCCCGAAGCGAGGCCGACCAGTTCGACGCCCCGCCCCGACCAGTCATGCCTGAGATCTTCGAGCAATGTGCGTACCGCGTCGGCGGAAACGCCGTCGGCAAACAGCTTGCGCAAATCACCGATCTTGAGCGGCTCCTGCGCGCAAATCAAAGCAGTCTCGAGGACGATCTTCGCCTCTTGAGTATTCATGCAGCCAGGTCAGACCTTATGTCAGGTTCAGGAAACCGGATCAGACAGACGAAATGGAACTGGAGACGCGCTCGCCCGATTTCTGATCGGTCATATTGATGGGAGCACGCGCCGGGGGGCCGTGAAGCGGGCTTTGTAGCCAGACCCAGCCGGACGGAGCAGCGAAATTCCTTAGGCAGGACTCGCGTGACTGAGCGCCATCTTACGCAAAAACCTCCGGTGCGTAAAGACGAAATCCCCGGCGCACCGTGAAGGCGTTCAGCCGCGTTCACAAAGGCGCCAAAGCCGCATCGACATGGGCCGATCGGCCTTATGCGCATGGCATCGGGCGGCGCAAGCAGACCGCCTTGTACGCGCTGAACCGGGAGACTGAGGCCGCGTCGATGCTCACACTGCATTCACACGACTATCGGCCGCCACGCCCTCATCAGCGCAGACCGTGTTGCGCGAGAAACCGCGCCAGCCGCTCGACGCCGACGTCGAGTCGCGCCAGATCACACGCGTAGCACCACCGCACGAACCCTTCGCCCTCGGGGCCGAACGCACTGCCCGGCGCGAGCCCAAGATGGGCCTCGCGCACCAGCGCCTTGCACAGCTCGAGACTGTTCTGCCCTCCCGGCACCGGAAAGAACAGGTACATGGCGCCGGCCGGCACTTTCACGTCGATGCCGGCGTGCTCGCGAAGCAGGCGAGCCAGGTGATCGCGCGAGGCGCGCAGACTGGCGACGAGTTCGAGCGTAAAGTCCGCGCCCTGCTCGATCGCGGCGATACCGGCGCGCTGCACGAATTCGGGCGCGCACGACGTGTTGTACTCCACCAGCTTGCCGAGGTCGTCCATCAGCGCTCGCGGCGCGACGATCCAGCCGAGGCGCCAGCCCGTCATCAGCCATGCTTTCGAAAACGAGTTGACGCAAATGACACGCTCCTCGCGCCCCGCGAGGTCGAGAAACGAAGGGGCCGTCAGGGCACCCGGCTCGCCGTAATAGAGGCGCTCGTAGACTTCGTCGGCGACGATCCAGATGCCGTACCTTCGGCAGTGATCGAGCACCGCCTGCTGGTCTTCCCGACTCATCACCCAACCCGTCGGGTTGTTCGGCGAGTTGATCATGAGCAGCTTCGTGTCCGGCGTGAGAGCGGCCAGCAGCCGGTCGAGATCGAGCGTCCAGCCGGCCGCGCCGTAGTTCAGCGCCACGGTTTCCACGCGCGCGCCGAGAATCTTCGGAATCTCGACGATGTTCGGCCACAGCGGCGTCACCGTGACGACGCGATCGCCGGCGCCGGCGACGAGTTGCGCCGCGAGCATCAGCGCATTGACGCCCGCGCTCGTCACGGCCACGTGGTCCGACGACGTCTCGCCGTGCAGGCCGCTCACGTAACGCGCAATCGACGCACGCAGCGGCGCGATGCCGAGGTTGTGCGTGTAGAACGTCCCGCCCGCGGCGAGCGACGCGCTCGCCGCGTCGCGGATGAACGCCGGCGTCACCCGGTCCGACTCGCCGAACCAGAACGGCAACACGTCATCGAGCCCGAAACCGGCGTTCGCCACCTCGCGGATCTGCGAAGGCCGCAGGTCGCGCACGGCATCGCGGGCACGAGGCGCGCCCGACGCGGGGGAAGGGAAAGGGGTGGACGCATCCAGCGCAGCGGAGCTTCGCAACGACGGATCGAGCTCGTTCATCGACGCACTCATTCAGGTTCTCATTGGGCAACGCGCCCGTCGGTTTCCGGGAAAGCCGCCAGTGTAACGCGCCTTACGGCCAGCTCACGTGCACGTCCGCACAGGCGATTCAGGCCCGGTCTCTCGCAGTGAACGTCACGGGACATTCGAACGGCGGACTGTGCCTGCGCTGCATCGCGCGATCTCACTCCAGGTCTTCGGCGCGCTTCGGCATCTGTCCGATGAGCGCCCAGACCGCCTCCGCGGCCGGAGACAGCGAGCGGTCGCGCCGGCGCACGAGCGCGACAGTACGCTCCGCGCGCGGTACGAGCGGCCGCGCCACGAGCGACGACCCAGCCGGCAGCGGCAGCGCGAGCCATGGCAGCACGCTCAGGCCGATGCCCGCCTCGACGAGGCCGTACACCGTCGCCGAATGCCCTAATTCCTGAGCCACCGTGACGTGCACGCCCTGCTCGTTCATCACGGCGTCGATGATGGGGCGGCTGCCGGAAGCCTGATCGAGCATGACCAGTTGCTCGCCATCGAGATCCTTCCAGGCCACCTCACGGCGCCCCGCCAAGGCGTGGTCGTGACGCATGACCACGCAGAACGAATCGGTCATGACCGTCTCGCTCGTCAGGTCCTCGGCCGCAAACGGTCCGATGATCACGCCGAAATCCACCTCGCCCGAGCGCACCTTGCGCACCACATCGCTCTGCACGTCGTCGCGCAGGCCGAGCGCGACATACGGAAACTGCCGCCCGCATGCCGCGATGACGCGCGGCATCAGCCGGCACGCGACGGTCGGACTCGCCGCGACGACCACGCGCCCGCGCCGCTGCTCACCGATCTCGCGAACTTCGCGCAACGTATCGTCGAGGTCGGCAAGCAGGCGCGACACGCTCGCGACGAGATTGGCGCCGACGTCCGTGAGCTGCACGTCGCGCGTGGTGCGATCGATCAGCTTCAGGCCGATTTCCGCCTCCAGTTCACGCACGCAGCGACTTACGGCGGACTGGGTGAGCCCGATCTCGTCGCCGGCGCGGCTGAAGCTCTGCCGCCGGGCGACTTCGATGAACACCCGCAACTGCCGCAGCGTCACATTCATTGCGCCATCTCATGAGTGGAGTTGATTGATGCGCATTCTACCCTGTCGCCGTGCCGCGCCGGCGGCATGTGGCCGCCGGTCTGTCCTGCATCGAAAAACAGGCCAACGGTGCACAACTATTCGCGGCAATGCAGCAATAGAGCGCAAACGCACGCTGGACGAGCCTTACTGCACAAGATTGGTGATTGTCCCGATTTGCGGGATGTGCATTTTGGATTCTTATACGCCCCTGGCTAGCGCCCGCGTGAGCTTGATGCCGCGCGGCTTACAGGTGAATGCTGCGTACATGGCACGCTTCATGCAAAGGAATGCGCACAGGGCCGGCAACGCCCGCGACGATGCACCTTTCCGTCGCGGCAAGCCCGGTCCCTCCTGGCACTCCACGGGGTGCGTGAAGAGTGCGCGGCGCGGGGCAGCGCACCGGAGTTAGCTTCGCTGAGGTGAAACATGATGCTGTTCGACGATTTGAGAGATAACGAGTGGGCGCTGGTCGAGGCGTTGTTCTGTGCGGAGCCCGCACGGAGCGAGCGGCGCGGCAGGCCTCGTGTCGAAGCGCGTGCAGTTGTCAACGCGGTGCTGTGGGTCCTGTCGACGGGCGAAGGCTGGTCGAAGCTGCCGGGCCGCTATCCGTCGCCGCCGACGTGCCGCCGCCGTTTCGATGAGTGGCAGGCCGACGGTACGCTCGCCGAAATTGTGAAGCGCCTCAGTTCGAGCGGCCGGCAGATTTCGCTGCGCGGACGCATCGGCGCGACGGCCGCCAAGCCGCCGGCACCGCCGAGCCGCGACCGGCTGCGCGGCGCCTTCTGGACCAATCCCGAGTCCTGGCGCGCGCCGGTCAAGATGGCCTGAGCACAAAGCCCTTTTCTTCGACACCGGGCGCTTTCGTGCGCCCGGTGTGCTTTCGATCCTCCTCCCCCCTTCCTTTATCGCCCCCTGCTTGCCGCAGCCGTGCCTCACGCGTTAGCCGTAGCGCACGGTAGAGTCGGTTCCGAAGCGGCCTCCCCGCCTCTGCGGTTGCCGTCCTCAAGCATCCGCATCAGCCCGGCCTGGCTGCAACGCCCCTGCGTCCGCATCGTTCTTCAGCGTTCAGCGAAACATCTCTTTACTATTATTTACAGCCTGCTTTCGCCTACCAGCATACGGTAGGAACATGCAAACAGGTCCAGCACGACTGGCTTGACAGGAAAGCGCCATGAAATTGGCACCACGGCTTGCGCGCGGCCTGCTGGTCGCGCTGGTTTCGTGGCTGGCGGTCGCAGTTCATGCGCAACAGCGGCCGCAGGGCTGGAACTGGCGTCCCGAGCGGCCCGCAACGATTCAGACCTGGCGGGAAGATGGCATGCGCGGCCGCGGCTTCACGCCGCCTGCGCCGCGCGGCGATCTGCGCGGCGACATCGCGAGCAATGTTCGCGAACGGCCGGAGCCGCCGATGCCGAATACCCGCCGGGCGTCGCCACGCAAATGAGGCTGTGGGCAAATGCTGCGGGAACCCCGTGCCGACCACGCGGTCTACCGAATGCCATCAAGCACAGCGTGGCAGCAGTAATCCGGTAAGCCCGTATCTCGCGATACGGGTTTTTTTTGTGCCTTGCAGCCAGTGAAGATGACGGCGCCGTCGGGAGGGGCGGGCTCGACGGCCTATGTCATCGGCACCCGTTAATGACGTGCCTCGAGGTCGGCTTCGTGCCACTGGCGCGCCACGTAGTCGCTCATGCGGCAGGATTCCCATTGCAGGGACCGTTCGTCGCGGGCCAGTCTGGCGAACTCCGCGCGGCCACGATCGGTGAGCACTGCAATGTCGACCGGCGCATGAAAACCGGGCGCCGGTGCCACCGTACGCTGCCGCACCGTCTCCATCAACCCCAGGGCGCGAAGATATTCGAACACCTCGGGACGCCGGGCCCAGGGGACCTGACGATACTGCGCGCGCCGCAATGCTTCGAGTACCGCTTCGTTGGAATACGTCGTCATCTCGCTTCTTTCTCAAAGTGCAGCTATGACACAACCCGATCCGACGTCGCCGTGCCGGCCCGCAGGCGCAACAGACCGCGGCATGGCCGGCGGCACTGGCGCCTGTGCGCGCTTACACGCGCGGCGGACATTGCGGCCGCTCCGGCATGGTCATCCTGCAGCGAGGCATGGCTGACCTTGCGCGGCGGCCGCGTTTATTCCGGTCCCCGTACGAACGTCGTGCTACCGTTCCTTGCGCGCGCGGACGATGCAACCTTGAAGGCGCGATGGCTACACGCACGTTCACCGGAAAATCCATACATTACCGCAAATAAATTGCTTTTATCGACTTTATTCGCGCTGTTCGTGATCGCTTTCATGCTGTGGCGCAGCGCGCGCAGAGCTATCGCCGTTGCCGCGGCAGCGCTCTTCTGGTTGTTCGCCGCCGGGTGGCTCGCCCAGCCGCTACTCGACTGGGCACAACCCGCGATCTATCGCACTCCTTACGACCTGGCGACAACCGCTGTGACGTTCACTGGCACGGGAGCTACGGTCATCGTCATGCTCGGCAGCGGCACAGAATTTAGCGACGACAACGTGCTCGTCCCCAAGCATGACGCCATGGCGCGCATCGTGACCGTATCGAAGCTCTACCGCAGGTGTCACAGCGATGGGGCGAGCTGCCGTGTAATCGTGAGCGGCGGCAATCCGCAACGGCACCCGGCGTCGGAGGCCGATACTTACCTGCCCTACCTGCTCGCGCTCGGCGTGGCGCGCAACGACATCGCTCTCGACAATACGAGCCTCAACACCTATCAGAATGCCCGGAACGTCGGGGCGATTCTGCAGCATCAACGTTACGATTCGTTGATGCTCGTGACATCGGCGTACCAGATGCCGCGGGCCATGCTCGACTTTCACCGCTTCGGGTACGCCCCACAGCCGGTCGTGTCCAACGTGCGGCACGCGAAATGCGGTTGGCTGCCGAGACTGTCGAATCTCGCGGCAGCCGAGACGGCATTGCACGAGCTTGTCGGCATCGCGCAATTCCATGTTTACCGGCGCATCGGGTGGTTCTGAGCAGAAGGGCCGGCTGTCCAATCGCGCGGCTGACCCATCATGCATAGCCCGTACCGGATCGCCATCAATGGGTCGCCGCGCAGTCGACATGCGACGACAAGCCGCGTGCACTGGGGCCGTCACAGTCGGCACGAAGATGTAACGACATGTAACTATGCGTCAGTTGTGTAACTCGCCGTCATCTGGATCCCATATTGCTCGTTAGAATGAATTGTCTCTCCAAACGTCTTCTTGGACTGGACAGGCACCAGCTGGGTCCATAAACCGCTCCTACGGAGGTAACGATGAAGAAAGTGTCCCTCGCCATTCTGGTTTCCCTTTCCGCACTGACCGGCGCCGCTTACGCGCAGTCCGACACCGGCATTACGATGAGCACCGATCCGGCCAAGGCCGCCGACATCGAGCAACGTGCCCAGGCGCTGCAGTCGCAGCAGCCGGCCGAAGCCGCACCGGCCAAGCCCATGCGCCATCATGGCCCGGCGCGCCATCACAAGAAGGCGGGCAAGGCTGCCGCCGCTTCGGGCGCAAGCATGTAAGGCAGGGCGCGGCCGCACAGGGCAGCGCCCGCCATCCCACAAGACAGGTCGATGCCGGATTACCGGCACCGGCCTGTTTTGCTTTTCGGCGACACATTTGCTGCAATGGCGCCGTGCGACTTTAGTCAGATTGGGCGGCCGCAGATGGCGGTCTTCTGGGGTGCGCGGGGTCACGTGGCCTAACGGTCTACTGTCGGTCGATGGCCCGGTGTCGGTATGCTAAAGTCGCGCACTTTTCCTTTATCCCCTGTCGGGCCTGCAGTCACGGCCCGGCACGCGAGCAAGCATGCGCCCACCCGGTGCGGAGGACTCAATGAGCAATATCCAGCTGGACATCGAATGGACCGAAGCGGCATCCCGCAAGATCGAGAAGCTGATGCCGCGCGGCGACAAGGAAGCCTTCCTTGCGCTGCCGCCGGTCGAATGCCTGCCTATGGAGGGCGACGTGCTGTTCCTCGGGCCTCAAGGCAAGCAGCAACCGTTCATCGTTGCAGAACGTCAATATCACCACGACGGCGATGCCGACTGGACGATCATCCTGATTCTCGACGTCCCGCAAGCGGCGCATTGAGGTCGCGGAGGGCGCACACGTCGGCGCGGCGGCGATGCGGTCAGTCGGGCCTGCGATGAGCAGTCGTGCGGTGCCGTCCCGTATGAAAAGAGTCCTCTGCGGACTTTCGGTACGGCGCCGTCGAAACCGGCGTGGAATGGCCGTCGATGTCATGCCCGACAGCCAGCACGACAACTCGCCATTTGTCGGCATCCCATCGCCGCGCTTCGCGGTGAAATCCCACGATGCGCACCACGTTGCAGCACCACGACAATCGTTGCCCTGCAACGTCATGCCTGATGGCGAGCAACGTGATTACCCGAACATTCGCCGAACGCCCAAACTGTTAGACTCGCCTCGACTTGCGCCATTGAGTCGAATCACGGCAGCAGACGGGGCATTGCAATGCCGGCGCTGCAATCGCGCATTGCGTTTCACACGGGCTACACCGGCGGCCACGATCCGCGCTCCCCGCTCGCCGCGACTTGGCGAGCGTGGAACGCGATTGCCATCGCCCTTCCAGACATCACACTTCGGCGTTTTGCCATGTCCATAGTCGAAGACCGGACGATTACCGCCCTGCTGCCGCATCTCGCGCGCAACGAGTCCGGCTGGACAGCGACATGGCGAGACTATGCGCTGTCGAGCGTGTTTCAGCCGGTGCTGTCGATCACCCATCAGCGGGTGGTGGGCTATGAAGCGCTGACACGCGCAACCGACTCCGCCGGCCAGCCCGTGGCGCCCGAAACGCTTTTCGCGCAGCCCAAATCCGCCAGCGATCCGGTGCAGCTCGACCCGCTCACGCGCTGCCTCCACGTCGCGAATTTCGTCGAGCAGCGCATCGAAACGGGTTGGCTCTTTCTCAACGCCCTGCCGCAGGCATTCGAAACGGGCTGGCCGCATCGCGCGTTCATCGAGCAATTGTGCGAGTACTTCGGTCTGCCTTACGAGCGCGTGGTGATCGAAGTGCTGGAACACCGTGCCGACGACGAAGCCGCCGTCGCGGCGATGGCCGCTTCCCAGCCGCGCGACTTCCTCATCGCCATCGACGACTTCGGCACCGGCTTCTCGAATTTCGATCGCGTCTGGCGCTACCGGCCCAACATCGTGAAGCTGGACCGCTCGCTCGTCACGCGCGCGGCGCTGCACGGCGGCGACGCATCGTTCATCGGCCACCTTGTCACCATGCTTCATCAGGCGGGCACGCTGGTGCTCGCCGAGGGCGTGGAAACCGAGGAAGAGCTGATGGTGTTGATGCGCGCCGACATCGATTTCGTGCAGGGCTTCTGGTTCGGCCAGCCGAATGCGTCGATTCGCGCGGCCGGCGCCGCCGCGCCCGCGCAGTTGCGTTCGATGTGGAAACGCTACGCGTCCTACGAACGCCGGCACGCGCGTCGCCAGCGCCCTTCTTTCGACGACTTCACACGCGCTGCCGCCGACGCCGGCAGCGCGTTCGCGAAGACGGGCGATCTCGAGCAAGCCGCTCAGGTGGCGTTTCACGTGGCCGAAGCCTGTCGCGTCTTCGTCACGAACGAGTCAGGCGAGCAGGAGCAGCCCTCGATTGCGGCAGCGCATCTGCCGCCCCCTCCCGCGCGTCTCGCGCCGCTTTTTCCCGATACCCATTCGAACTGGTCGCGGCGCGACTATTTCCGTCGTGCCATCGCGGCGCCAGGGCGGGTGGCCATCATGGGACCGCACTGCTCGCTCACCGAGGGCGCGGATTGCTACACGGCGGCCGTCGCGGTCACGCACGCAGGCAAGCTTCACGTGCTGTGTGTCGACTTTCTCGGCGAACGGCCGCACGCGTCGTCGCAATAGCAGGCCTGCCCCGCTTTCGTCAGTCGAAGGCGATGCGGCCTCGCCCCGCCTTGAGCGCACTGTGTTTCGTCTTGCTGTCGAGGCGACGCGTCTGCGACGCGCGCGTAGGTCGCGTCGCCACCCTGGCTTTGCGCGTCACACTCACGCTTTCGATCAGCTCGTCGAGCCGCGCAAGCGCCGCCGCGCGGTTCATTTCCTGAGTCCGATACTCCTGCGCCTTGATGATGACGACGCCTTCGCGCGTCACGCGACGATCATGCAACGCCAGCAGGCGCATCTTGATGACCTCGGGCAGCGACGACGCCCGCACGTCGAAGCGCAGGTGAATCGCACTCGATACCTTGTTGACGTTCTGCCCGCCCGCGCCCTGCGCGCGGACCGCGGTCAACTCGATTTCGTTGGGCGGTATCGCGTATCGCGCATTCATGCTTTGTCCTCCTGGTTTGCTTCGCGCAACGCTTCGGCGATTCGCGCCGAAAGCCCGGAGTCCCGCTGGGTCGGCGTCGCGACGGCTTCGGCGAAGACCGCGCGTGACCCCACCACCTCGACGCGCTCGCGGGCCCGCGTGATGGCCGTGTACACGAGTTCACGCGACAGCACGCGGCTCGCGCCGGCCGGCAGCACCAGCGCCGCATGGTCGAACTCCGAGCCCTGCGATTTGTGGACGGTCAGCGCAAACGCCGTGTCGTGAGGCGGCAAGGCGGCAGGCGACACGGTTCGCACGCCGCCATCGCTGGTACGGAAGTACACGCGCAGCACGCCGTCCGCGCCCGGCAGCGCGATACCGATGTCGCCGTTGAAGAGACCGAGCGCGTAGTCGTTGCGGGTCACCATGACCGGGCGGCCCGCGTACCAGTTCGCCCCTATCCCGACCAGCACGTTGGCCGCGCGACGCACGCGGGCGGCGATCAGTGCGTTGAGGGCATCGACGCCGCGTGCGCCGAGGCGCGTCGCGCACAGTACGCGAAACCGGTTGAGCGTATCGAACAGCGGTACGGGATCGGGCACGGGCGCCGCGAGCGCACGACGAAGCGCCTGCGCATACGGAGCGAACGCACCGGCCAGTCGGGTAGCGGTTCGCTCCGAAAGTGGCGCACTGTCGTCTTCATAAAAGACAGCCGGATTGGCGGGCACCGCGTCACTTCCGGCTGCGCCACCGGACGCCAGCGCCTCTAGCGCCGCCTGCGCGTCGCCGCGGCGAATAGCAAGCGAGAGCCGGCCAATCGGTGAGTCGAGCCCGAAGCGGTAATTGCGTTCCAGCCAGACGACGCAATCCGTGAGCACCGCAGTCGCCGCGACAGCCGGGCCGGGTATCGTTGCGGACTTCGCTTCCTCTTCGGGCGGCCGCGGGTCGAACAGGTCGCCATGTGCAGCATTGTTTGCCTGTCCAACGTGACGACTGCCATGTGGCGAATTCCCTGCGCCCATTGCGCCCAACGGCCTCCCGCCCGTATCGGGCAAGGCCGCCTCGAATTGATCCGCACCGATTCCCAACGCCGTCGCGATGCGCTCGACGCCCTGCCGGCTGAACGCCGGACGCGCGCTCAATTCCGCGAACACGGCGCCTGCCTCGACGGCCGCCAGCTGGTCCTTGTCGCCGAGCATGACGAGCCGCGTACGCGGTGCGAGCGCGTCGAGTAGATGCGTCGCCATCGCCACGTCGATCATCGAGGCCTCGTCCACCACCACGACGTCGTACGGCAACGGGTTGTCGCGGTGATGGCGAAATCCGCCGCCCGGCGACTGACCGAGCAGCCGATGAAGCGTGTAGGAGGTCGTGGGCAATCGCGCGGCCAGCTCCGCGGGAAGCGTGGCCGCACGCGCAAGCAGCGCTTCCTGCATGCGCTGCGCGGCCTTGCCCGTGGGCGCGGCCAGCGCGATGCGCAAATCCGGTTGAGTGTCGAGCAGACACGCCAAGAGCCCCGCCACCGTCGTCGTCTTGCCCGTGCCAGGTCCGCCGCTCACGATGGTGAGCCGGCCCGACAAGGCCGTCACCGCCGCCACGCGCTGCCAGTCCACCTCGCCGTGCGGCGCCGGTCCGAAGAAGCGCTCGAGCTTATCCTGCAGCCCTTTCACGTATGCATCGGAGACCGCAGGCGAGCCCTGCGCGTGGGCCACCAGCAATCGCGCGAGGCGCCGCTCGTAATCGTAATAGCGCGCGAGATAGAGCCGGTCCGCCGCGTCGATCACGAGCGGCCGCAAGGCCTCGGCCTTCTGCGTTCCGTCGCAGGCCACACCGCTTGCAAGAAGCGCCGCGCGGATCTCGGCGATGTCGTCGCCGTCACGGCTCGCGAGCGCCGACAGGGGTACGCACACGTGCCCTTCCGACGTTGCGCGGCTCGCAGCAAACGCGGCCCGTTGCGCCCAGCGCACGCTGCTCGTGTGGGCACCGAGCCGCCTCGCCAGCATGCCGACCCTCGCCGCGAAGCCTTCTGCCAGCGCGAGGCTGAAGTCCGCCGGAGCCGGCATGACGGTGCCGGCGGGTGCGCCCGATAGTCGTTCCGTCGTGCTCATGCCTCGCCTCCGCCCATCAGCGCATCGAGCGCCTCGACGAGCGCCGCCGAAGATCTGCCCACGTGCACCCCGCCCGCCTTGCCGCTCGCGCGCCAGGCCACCCGTACGCCGCGCACGAACAGGTACAGGTAGCCCCCGATATACGTGTCGTACGTGTAATCGCGCAACCGCGTACGCAAATAGCGGTGCAACGCGACCGTGTAAAGCAGCGCCTGCAGATGATATGCGTGAGCCGACATGGCCTCGCCGAGCGAGGGCGCATCGTAATCTTCGGGCGCGTCGCCGAGGTGGTTCGATTTCCAGTCGACGATCCAGTAGCGTCCGTCGTGTTCCACGATCATGTCGATGAAACCCTTCACGAAGCCGCGCAACGTGCCGGGCTCGAGTGCGACGTCGGGATAGCCGTGCGCAAGAAGCAGCGCGCGCAACGCGGCGAGATCCAGCGCGTCGGCGGGAAACACGAACTCGAACTCGTTGAGACGGCGTGCAGGATCGAGCGACGCGAGCGTCATGCCCGGCACGAGGTCGACGGCCACCACGTCCGCGAGCAGCTTCTCCATCATCGCCGGCAAACGCGGGACGAGTTCGGGCGCGGCGGGCGCGGGACGCTCCACGAGCGCGCGCCGGGCGGCCTCGGGCCACGTGCCTGGGTCGGAGAAGTCGGCCAGTTCGAACATGCGGTGCAGGCATTCGCCTGCCGCGGCGCCGCGCGGAAACGCGAGAATGTCGTCCGCTGGCAGAGCCGCCGGGCGAGCCGCGATCCAGGGCGTCGCGTCAGGTGTGACGTCGGCCAGTTCGTCGTGATCGGGCCGCGCATCTTCGTTTGCGGACGACGCTTCGCCGCGGCTCGCGCCGTCGGCCACAAGCGAGCTGAAGCTCGCAAGGCGCCACGGGTCGCGCAAGACGCGCCGGCTCGCGCGCGCCTGCATGCGTGCCCCGGCCGCGATATCGGCCTGGAGCGGCACACGTCCCGCCACCTTCGGCAACGATTCGACCGATATGGGCCCGCCTGCGAGCGCGCGCCACTGCTCGCCGAGCACGGGCACATCGGGCGGATCGGCAAGCCACGTTTCGAAGTCGCGGCCGGCGCCGGCCACGAGCCAGTTCAGCACGCTGCGCTGCGATTCCCTGGTAGACCGCGAGGCGAGATAAGGACCGGCGACCAGATAACATCGATAAACCGCGCGCGTCAGCGCCACATAGACGAGCCGCGCGCGCTCCGCCGCCTGTTCGCGCTGGGCGTAGCGGTCCGCCTCGCGCGCTTCGTCTTCGCCGCAACCGTAATGCAGCACGGCATGGCCGGCTTCGTCGTGGTACTCGCGCGCGTCGGGCAGGCCCGACGAAGGCGCATCGCGCAATCCGCCGTCGTTAAGAAACGGACAGAACACCACCGCGTATTCGAGCCCCTTGGACTTGTGCACGGTCACGATCTGCACGAGATTGCGGTCGGATTCGAGACGCAACTGCGCCTCTTCGCCGCCGCCTTGGGCGCGTTGCGCGGCAAGCCAGCGCAGCGTGGGCGCAATGCCCGGTGTGACCGACGCGCGTGCCTGCACGAGTTCGGCGAGATGGTTCACGTCCGTGAGCCGGCGCTCGCCCTCGGGTCCACTGACGATGCGCTGCGCGACGCGCAGCTCACGCATCAGCGTGCGCCACATCATGGCGAAGCCCCGTTCGTGCCATAGCGCCCGATAACGCGAGAAGCGTTCGACCCAGCTCATGGCATCGGCCGCGTGCGCGGGGTCGTCCTCTCCCGACGGAGCGTCAGCCAGCTGTTCGAGGCGCCAGAGCGCGGCCGCGTCGAGACCGAGCCAGTCTGTTGCAAGTGCTGCACGCAGGCGACGCAGGTCGCCCGGCGTATCGATGGCGGCCAGCACGCGTTCGATCTGCTCGGCGTCGAGCGTCTCGAACACCGATGCCTGGGCCAGCTCCACGCTGCCTACGCCCCATGCCGCGAGCATCCGTTTGACGAGACTGCCCTGCCGATGCGTCTGCACGAGCACCGCGATGTTGCCGGGCGTAAGCGGCGCCGAGCCGATCGTGACGCGCCCCTCGCGCGCACCGCGCAGCAGCCGCACGATTTCCTGCGCGCACGCCTCGCTGGCTGCGCGCTGCGCGGCGCTCTTGCTGAGCATCGCGTCTTCGTCCCGCGCAGCTGCCTCGGTCTTCGCGCCTTCCGGCAGCATCCACACGCGGAAATCCGCGCCCGTCGCCGCATCGTCATGCAACGGCGGGCGCTCGCGCGAGCCGGCCCGCACCGGCTGATAGTCGAGGCGATCGAGCACGAACGCCCGCGGATTGGTCTCGAAGAGGCGATTGCACGCATCGACGATAGTCCGCGTGGAGCGCTGATTGACCGCCAGCGTGTAGCAATGCGATGCGGCATCGCGCGCGGCCAGATACGTGTGCAGGTCCGCGGCCCGGAAACTGTAGATGGCCTGCTTCGGATCGCCGACCAGAAACAGCGGACCGCGCGGCGCGAAGATGCGGCTGAAAATCGAGAACTGCAGCGGGTCGGTGTCCTGGAATTCGTCGATGAGCGCGGCCGGATAGCGGGCCCGCAGTGTCTGGGCAAGCCAGGGATGCGCGCCAAGCGCGCGATACAGGTTCGAGAGCAGATCGTCGAACGATACGACGCGACGCGTGCGCTTGCGCGCGCTCAGTTCGGTGGGCGCGAAATCGAGCCACGCCTCGACAAGCCCGAGCCAGCGCGCGCGCTGCGCCGCCTCGGCAGCCTCGGCGGCGGCGGCCAGCGTGTCGGCCATTGCGAAGAACGCGTGCTCGGGTGGCGTGAACTTGATCTTCGTCGCTTTCTTGAGCGCGGACGCCGTGAGCTTCAGCGCCGCGCGCGGCGGCGGCGCGTGGCAATCGCCTTCGGCAAACCAGTCGCTCCAGGCGGCGATGGCCGCGCTCACGGCCTCGGGCTTGTGCGAGGTTTTGCTGAGCCGCTCGCTCGCTTCGGCGAGCAGGCTCACGATGGTGTCGCGCTCCGCGCACCAGAGTTCGCGTGCGGCATCGAAGCGCGCCTGCGCGTCTTCGCCGGTTGCGGCTGCATCGGCCCGGCCATCCCAGCGCAGCACGGCGAGCGGTTTCTTGAGCCGGCGCGCCAGTTGCGCGTCGAGCGATGCCGGACCCGCACGGTTCGCCACGAGCCAGGCGGCAAACGCGGGATGCGCGGCCGCGACCGGTTCGACCTGTTCACGCCAGAAGTCCGCGGCCAGCTCGAAGCGTAGCGACGCGTCGTCGGCCTCCATTTCGAACGCGAACGGCATCGCCGCCGCGAACGGCGCTTCCTGCAGCGCGCGCTGGCAGAACGCGTGGATGGTGTGAATGGCCGCCTGGTCGAACATCCGCAACGCGCGACGCACGCGTTTCGCGGCGGTATCGAGGTCGATGCCGCGCTCCGGTGCGAGCGTGGTTTCGAAGAGACGCACGACGAACGGATCGAGGTCGTCCGGCTCCGCCTCGCCCTCTCCGTCTCGCTCCGCGATGGCCCGTTCGATCTCGCGATGAAGCTGCGCAAGACGGCCGCGAATGCGCTCGTGCAGTTCCGCCGTGGCCGCTTTCGTGAAGGTGACGACGAGTATCTCGTCGGCCTTGCAGTCCTTCTCCAGCAACAGGCGCACGTAGAGCGCGCAGATGTTCCAGGTCTTGCCGGTTCCCGCCGACGCTTCGATCTGGTTGACGCCGTCGAGCGGGCACGCGAACACGTCGAGTTCGGCGGGCGCGTCGTGGCGCTGCGTGGTGGCGGCGGTCATGACGCGCTCCGCAGATGGGCGACGAGCGGCTCGAACACGAGCGAGGTCAACGTGCCGAACGGCTCGTCCAGCGTAAGCGGCGTGCCGCGCAGCGCGATGCGCCAGGCGGGGTCGTCGGACTCGCCGCCTGTGCGGTCGTTGATCCAGGCGCCCTGCGCAGCGGATTCGCTCTCGGTGAACTTCTTCCATGCGCTCCTCGGAAAGAAGCGCAGCGGCAACATCTGCCCCGCCCGATAGAGCGCGGCGAGCGGCGCGAGGCTATCGAGCGGCGCATCCACGGGAGCGAATTCAAACGTTTCGCCGTTGCCGTGCCACACCGTGCGGCGAGGGCCGGTGGGCTGCGCCGCGCAATAGACGAGGTGCGCAAGCCACGCGGCCAGGTAGTCGCGCGCGCCGGGACGGGCATAACGGAAAATCACCTGGCCGTTTTCCGTGAGCAGATTCAGCGAACCGTGCAATTCGAGCGGCGCCGCCTCGGCGGCTTCGCGTAAGGTCTGCTCGTGCGCACCGAAGAGCGCAACGTCGTCTGTGTGCGGCCAGCGCGGATCGATGGTGAGCGCGAACGGCAACCGTTCGACGCCACCGGCAATCTCGCTCTGCACCCGGTCCGCGAGTAGCCGCAACGCGTTGAGTTCGCGCTCTCGCCACACGGCGCCCGTCGCACCGCCGGGCAATTCGGGACTCGCCACGGCCACGCGCCGCGCGCGCTCCAGCGCATCGGTGCGCTCCTGCGTGTCGAGCAGCATGGGCATGAGGCGCGCCGCAAGTGCGTCGCTGCCGGCGTAGTCGAGCTCGAACGGCTCGGTGTCGAGCAGTTCCGCCTGAGCGTCTGCGAGCACGATGCCGAGCCGGTCTCTCAGCAGCGCGCGCGCGGGATGACGCCAGAAGCGCTGGAAGTCGTCGAACGCGACGAGCGACGCGGTGCTGGCCGGCAACGGCCGCGAGAAGAACGGCGGGCGTGCTTCGACGTGCCGCGATGCGAGCAGTTCGGCCAGTTCGGCGCGGTCGGCGTCGTAGGTGAACAGGGCGCGTGCGGCCTCGCCTGTCGCGGCCCGGCCTGACGCGGCGCGATCGGACCACGCCGCGAAGTAGTCGGCGGAGAACGGCTGAAGCGGATGGTCCACGATAAAGGCGCGTCGCGCGGCCTCGACCTCGTCGGGACCGGCGCCTTGCCCCGCCGATACCGTGGCGAGATGGTCGAGCAGTTCGTCCACGAGCGCGGCCGGCGGCAGCGGCGCGTTGTCGCGAATGCTGCGGCCCGTGTAGGCGATCAGCAGCCGGTCGCGCGCGGCGAGCAGCAGATCGAGGAACAGATTGCGCTCGTCGTCGCGCCGCTGACGGTCGCCCGGCTTGCTGAACGACGCCATGAGGTCGAACTCGTCGGCACGCGCGAGGCTCGGCAACACGCCGTCGTCCATGCCCAGCAGGCACACCACGCGGTATGGCAGGCCGCGCAGGCTCGTTAGCGACGAGAATGTGACGCTGCCCCACGGCACGCCACCGCGCGCGGGATCGTCGAGCGCCTCGGCGAATGCCGTGCGCACGACTGCCGCGGGAATCACGGCGGCATCGGCACCGACGCCCATGCCGTCGGTCATGGCACGCACCATCGCGTCGATTGCGTCGCGTGCGCCCGCCAGCATCGGCGCGAAGGCCACACCGGAATCGAAGCATTGCGCGAGCGTGTCGAGCAGCAGCGCGCTCCACCCGGCAGGCGTGTTGCCTTCGGCACAGCGGCGCGCGAACGCGTCGATGTCGTCGACGAAACGGGCGAGCCGGCCGAGCAGTTCCGCCTCGGAACCGTCCGCACCTTCCACGGGTAGCCACGCGTCGACAGGTTCGCCGCCCTCAGGCAGCGCGTAGCCGAGAAAGAGCCGCGTGAGCGCGTCCGAGAACGTATGACGCGCGACGGGCACGTCCTCGCCCGTGGGCTCGGCAGGCACGAGTCCACGCCGTGCGCCCGCCGCCGCGAGCCATGTCTGGGCCGCTTCGAGCGCGGCGGCGTCGATGCCGTAACGCGCGGCGATCGCGTCGACGCGCAGCCACTCGATCAACTCCGGCGCACCGACGCTGCGCTCCGGCAACGCGAGCCAGTCGAGCAGCACGCGCGCCACGGGGTTGGCCTGCGACGGCGGCAAACCGGTGATGCGATAAGGGATGCGGCGCGTCTCGCCGGGCGACGCGATGCCGAATACCGCGTCGACCAGCGGACCGGCCGCGCCGAGGTCGGGCACGGCGACGAGCACGTCGGACGGCTGCAAGTCCTCGATCTCGTCGAACCAGCCGAGCAGCCGGTCGTGCAGCACTTCGAGCTGACGCGAGAGACTGTGGCACACATGCACTTCGATGCCATGCTCCGCGGGCACGGTATGCGTTTGCGTTTCGGGCTCGAGATCGAGCATCGCGTTCTGAATGCGCGCCAGCCACGTGGGCCGCGGGTTTCGCTCGTAAGCCGATGCCTCGCCCGATGCCGCGCTCTCGGTCAACTCATGAATCATGTGCAGTTGCGCCTGCGTCTGCCGGCCCCATTCGGCCAGCAGCGGGTGCCCCACTTCGTGATAGTCGCGCTCGCCTGCTGCATCCAGCGCTTCGAGCCGCGCTTCGGTCACGATGTCGAACCAGAATTCGCGACACGGGTTGAGCATGTAGAGGCGCACGTCCATCCAGCGCGACAGTTCGCGCAACAGCGCCACGTGCAGCGGCGGCATGGTGGGCAACGCGAACACGCTCACAGCTTCCGGCCAGCGTGCCCGTGCCACGGCATCGAGGTCGAGTGTGCGCACGACGTCGAGAAAGCGGTAGGCAGGCGGCGTTGCATCGGCAAGCGGCCGGCCCTCGCCCGCCACTTCCTGCAACAGCGCGCGCCACAACGCCGCCTGCCAGCGCTCGTCTTCATGCTGGGCTTCGCTCGCACCGGGCAATTGCAGACGCGGCCCGGCAGCTGGCGCGGCCGCTTCGCCGGCGGCGGCCGCCAGGATCGAGTGGCCGGCCTGCCATTGCAGCAGCCACTCGGGCCGATAGGTCAGGTAGTGATCGAAGACCATGGCGATGCGCCGGGCCAGTTCATAGCGCATCGTGTCGTCGGCGGCACGCAGATAGGTTCCGAGCCGCGGCGAGGCGAGCCACGGCGCGCCTTCGGCGCCGGCCGCGGCATCGAGCAAGCGATAACAGCGCCACACGAGCCGGTCCGGCGCGAACGGCGAATGCTCGGGCACCGGAATCACCCGACCGATCTGCGCCCACAGCCAACTCGCGAGGTAACCGAACGCGATGTTCGCGCACACGCCATACCGCCTCGCGATGTCGAGTTCCAGCTGGCGCCGCACCGCGGCGTTCGGCACGATGACCGGCTGCGCGCTCCACGGGTCTTCCGGCGCGTGCCGCAGGTCTTCGAGCAGCGCATCGGCGAGCGTCTCGTACCGGTTGGAATAGAAAAGCTGCAGCATGGACCTTTGCGAAAGAGACGGCGGCGAACCGCGCCAAAACGGCATGGATCACGGATGAGGCGACAGCATAACAAAGAGGACTTTCGGGCTGAACCCGGCCGAACGGACGAGGTCTGAGCGCAGGCAAAATCAGTTAGACTCACCCGCAGTCTGTCGAGCCCATCGCCATACGGGCTTGCGTGCGGGTCCTGCTATGGCAGACGCTTCGCGGCGTTCCGTTTGACGTTCGGCCTTTCCTTTTTTGCCTCGCCCGTTTTCGAGACACTGGCAGTCGATGCGCTACTCCGTCGAGATCAAGAAATTCCTCTACAGCCAGTATTTCTACGGCGGGTTGCGCATGGCGTTCGGGGTGTCGCTGCCCGCGGTGCTGAGCCTGATCGTATTCCACAACAGCGAGGTGGGTTTCACCATCGCCACGGGCGCGCTCGGCGCCTGCGTCGTCGACATGCCGGGGCCGCTCAAGTACAAGCACAACGAGATGCTTGCGTGCAGCGTGATCGGCTTTCTGTCCGCGCTCGCAACGGGCCTTGCCACCGTGAACTCGGTGGCCCTGTGGTGCACCGTGGTGCCGCTCACGTTCGTGCTCTCGCTGATCGTGGTCTACGGCAACCGCTGGCCGCAGATCAGCTTCGCCACGCTGTTCATGATGATCATGACGCTCGAGGAGCACTTCACGCCGCACGAGGCGCTCGTCAACGCCGCGTGGATTCTGGCGGGCGGCCTCTGGTACACGTACTGGGCCACGCTCGTGAGCCGTCTGCTCATGGACCGCATCGAGCAGCAGGCCATTGCCGAAAGCGTGTTCGCGTGTGCCGATTATCTGCGCGCACGGGGCCAGTTCTACGATCTCGACAACGACCTCGACGAGTGCTATCGCAATCTCGTCGCGAAGCAGATTGCGGCGGTGGAGCGCCAGGACGCGGCGCGCGACATCGTGCTGCGCAATCTGCCGCAACTGCGCAGCGGCAACCTGGACCCGCACCGCGCGATGCACTTCAACCTGTTCATCAATACGGTCGATCTGCACGAGCTTTTCGTGGGCGCGCACACCGACTACGCGCTCGTGCGCACCACGTTCGGCGGCTCCGACCTGCTCGTGTTCTACCGCGACCTGATCGACAAGGCCGCGGCCGACCTCGAAGACATCGGCCTCGCCGTGCTGCAGAACCAGTCGCCGCGCGGCCGCATCAACGTCAAGGCGGAACTGCGCGCCATCGAGTACGAAATCGAACTCATGCGCGAAAACGAGCTGCCCGCGAAGAACCCGGAAGCGTACGCGGCCGTGGCCGCCACGTTCCGGCGCATCTGGAGCGCCACGCGGCTCATCGACCGCATGCGCAAGAGCCTCACGGGCGAGACGCCCACCACGCAAACGGAATTGCGCATCGACGAGGCGCTCTCGCGCTTCGTTTCCAGCCGCCGCGTGCCGTTCCGGCAGATTTTCTCGAACCTCACCATGGCGTCGCCCAGCTTCCGGCATGCGCTGCGCGTGACGATCGCCGTGGCCGTCGGCTTCTGGTTAGGCCGCCTGCTGCCGCTCACGAACGCCTACTGGATCGTGATGACCACGGTCATCATCCTGAAGCCGGGCTATTCGCTCACGAGGCAGCGCAACACGCAGCGGATCATCGGCACGCTCATCGGCTGCGCCGCCAGCATCGCCCTGATCCTCACCGTCAAGGAACCGCACGTGCTGATCGTGGTGATGTTCGCGTCGATGGTGATGAGCTACAGCCTGCTGCTCTTCAATTACGCGGCAAGCGTGGTGTTCACGTCGTCGTATGTGCTGCTGCTCTTTCATCTGCTCGCGCCGGGCAGCATGCGGATCATCGGCGAGCGCGCCATCGACACCATGGTGGGCTGCGCCATCGCGATTGCCGCGAGCCACCTGTTCCCCTACTGGGAATACCGGCTCATGGGCAAGCTCGTGACGGACATGATCGCGGCAATGCGCCAGTATCTGGACGCCACGTGGTCGTGGATCGCACGGCCGGCGGCCGCGATGGCGACCAGCGCGGAGCTCGCCACCGAAACGGCGGCGCGCGTGCCGGCCATCGCAATGGCCACCGCTGCCCAGCCGGTGGCAAGCGGCGTGGCGGCAGTCGGGCCGGGCCAGCCGATGGTGGCAGCCGTGGGCAGCCGCGCCGCGGCTGCTTCGGCGTCGGCCACGGCGGGCGCGTCGGCGGCAGCGAGCGCGCTCGACCGCGACTTCCGCTATCGCCTCGCGCGCAAGAACGTCCACATCGCGTTCGCCAATCTCGGCCAGGCATTCCAGCGCATGATGCTGGAGCCGAAGACCGTGCAAATGTTCGTGGCGGAACTCAACGACCTGCTGATCCGCAGCCATGCGCTCGCGTCGCAGATCACGGCTGCCGCGCCGCTCCTCAAGACCACGGCGCCGCTCCAGGACCATACCTCGCTCCAGCCGTTGCAGCGCGTTCTTCACACAGTGCGCGAAAACCTCTCGGCAGCCGACGAAGGCGTCGCGCCGCCCGCCGATCACACGGAGATCACGAAGCGCATCTCCCGCGAACTCGACGCGATGGTGGTGGAAGCGGAAAAGTCGCCGGACTGCCCGGCCGACGCGGTGCACGAACTCAAGCTGCTCGCGCATCAGTGCAAGCAGATGCTCGCGGCGTCCTGGCTCATCCGCAAGGACGCGAGCGCGATCCGGTTGCCCGAAGAGGGATAGAAAGCGGGGTAGGAAAAAGCGGAGGCGAAACGAAGCGCGTTATCGCGGGTGGCCCGAGCGGCGCGACACACCGCAACGGCGCGCCCCACCGCACGCGCCCCAGCGCGGCCTGCTGCACGGCTTATTGCATGGGCTATTGCAAGGCCTATTGCATGACCTATTGCGAGGCCGCGCTGGCAGCAGCAGCCGGCGCGCTGGCAGGTGCCGCAAGCGCCGTCGCAGCCGACGCAGCAGAGGCCGCCGCGGTAGACGGCGCCTCGTTCGTTTCGTCGTATTCGCGCTTGCCGCGAATCGCGTTGAACAGCAGCGTGCCGATCACGAGCAGCACCGCCACCACGATGAAAATAGCAACGCCAAGGGTGGGGTTCTTCTTTCGCGGATCGTTCATGGGAGAGGCTCGGAATCGGAAGGATGGTGCGGACACGCCTGGCTGAACGGCCTGTCCAGCTTCGGCAGACCCGGCATTCTACGCCGCCGCACCTTGCGTTCGCCTTGCGCCTTGCTCACCGATGCGCCGAGCAGCGCGCGCCTGAGCGTGCATTAACGCCCGTCCACCAACGCCGCCGGTCGCACGGGCAATGCCGTGGAGTATTTGATCTGCTCCATCGCGAAACTGGAGCTCACGTCGAACAACGGCACCGCGCGAATCAGCTGCTTGTAGACGCGGTCGTAGTCCTCGATGTCGGACACCACCACGCGCAGCAGGTAGTCCGTTTCACCGCTCATGCGATAGACCTCGACCACCTCGGGAATGTCCTGCACCGCGCGCGTGAACTGCTGCGCCCACGCTTCGGTGTGCTCGTTCGTGCGCACCGCGACAAACACCGTCGTACCCACGCCCAACTTCTTCGGGTCGCATAGCGCCACCTGAGCGCGTATCACGCCGGTTTCCTTGAGACGCTGCACCCGCTTCCAGCACGGCGTCTGCGACAGGTTCACCCGCTGCGCCAGTTCCGCCACCGGCATCGTGGCGTCCTGCTGGAGCAATTCCAGCAGCTTCCGGTCGATGATGTCCATTCCCACACATCCCTTTGGATAGAAATTTTTTCTACTTTTTTGGCCAGACGGGAAATTATATGGAAACCCTTTCTCCGCGCAAGCCGGTATAAATCGCAGTATCGAACCACAACGATCGCGTCCCGACCTCCGCCATGAAACCCACCATCGAACCTACGCCCGTCCAGCCCTGCTTGCCGCCCACCGCTGCCATCCGGCACCTGTGCGACCAGTTGAATGCGGCGTTCGAAACGGGCGCGCCGGCATCCGCGTCGCCGCTTCATGCAAACGATGCCGCGTTTGCGCAGCGCGTCCGCTCGGCGCTGGCCGCCGCCGTCGCCGACCCGGAGCTGCTCGACGACCCGGCCCGCGAAGGCAATGCCCACGGTTACCGCCGCCATCTGCTCGCCGCGGACGCGCAAGGCCGCTACGCCATCGCGGCGCTCGTCTGGATGCCGGGCCAGGCGAGCCCCGTGCACGCGCATCACACGTGGTGCAGCTATGCGGTGGTCGAGGGCGAACTCACGGAATCGCTGTACGGCTGGAACGAGGCCCGCGGCGACGCGACCGCGCTTCGCACGCAGCCGCGTGCCGCCGGCGCCGTGTCGTTCACGCGCGCGGGACATGCGGCCATTCATCGGCTTGTCAACGAGAGCGGCCGACGCGCCGTGTCGTTACACGTCTACGGCGTGGCGGGCGCGCAGATCGCCACGCACGTGAACGATCTGGTTCGCGTGGCCGAAGGCGGTATCGAAGCGGTATCAAGCGCCTTACACCGCAACGGGCCAGCCATCGCACCCGACACCGTCGAAACACCCGCGCACGAAGCCGCGCCGAGCTAGCCTTTTGGCGCGTCGCCGGCCACGGGAATCTGCGGCGGCGCGGCCAGCGAGCCGCCGGTCGGCGCCGGTGCCGGCCGCGGTTCGTGCGAGACGTCGCGTGCCTGCGCCTGCGGCACGTCGACAGGCGGCTTTGCGGCCGTCACGCCCGCCGCCGGCTGCGAGTGCGCGTGAGCGCCGTCCGTCTCGCGCCAGATCGCAGACGACTTGTCCCCTGCCCTCTCCGCCTGCCGCCCAGGCGTTTTCGGCGACGTGTACACCTGCATCTGCGGCACGGGAATCTCGATACCCGCCTCGTCCATGCGCCGCTTCAGGCGCACGTTGAACGCGCGCGCCACGCTCCATTGCTGGAGCGGCCGCGTCTTGATCTGGCCTTTCACCACCATCCAGTTCGGATCGAAACGGTCCAGCCCCCACACTTCGACGGGCCCGAGCATTTCGTTGCGGTAGCGGAAGTCGGCGGCGAGGTCGGCGCCGACTTCGCGGATCAGCGCCGTAATCATGTCCACGTCGGCCGAGAACGGCACGCGCACCTCGAACACCGCGTAGGCGAAGTCGCGCGAGAGGTTCTTCACGATCTTGATCTGCGAGAACGGAATGGCGTGAATGGCGCCCTGGCCGTCGCGCAGCCGCACGGTGCGGATGGTCAGATGCTCGACCGTGCCCGCGTGCCCGCCGTCTATCTCGATCCAGTCGCCCACCGAAATCGTGTCCTCGAGAATGATGAAGAGGCCCGTGATGAGGTCGGTCACGAGCGACTGCGCGCCGAAGCCCACCGCCAGACCGATCACGCCCGCGCCGGCCAGCAGCGGCGTGACGTTGATGCCGAGGTTGGCCGCGGTCACGATGCCCGCGATGGTGAGGATGGTGACGGCGAGCGCATTGCGCACGAGCGGCAGCATGGTGCGCGCGCGGGTGCCGGGGTTGCGCGACTTGCTGCGCGGACCGCCGGGATTGAGCGCCTCCTGGATCGCGGTATCCACGAGAATCCAGATCAGCCATGCCACGAAGACGGTGGTGAGAATGGCCGTGACCGCGTGGGCGATGCCGCGCGCGGTCACGCTGTCTTCGATCATGCCGGCGAGCGACACGCCCCACAGCCGCGACGAGAACTCGAGGAACGCGAGCCAGACGAACAGCATGACGAGCGTGCCGGCGAAGCGCAGCAACCGCCAGAGATACGGCGAACGGTGGCGCCGCCGACGGTGCGCGTCGTGCAAACGCGGGCGCGTCACGCGCAGCACGATGGCCGACAGGAAGAACGCGATCACTAGCAGCAGAGCCGTGACCACCGAAATCTGCAGGACGTCCTCGCTCGAATCGAGCCCGCCCAGTGTCGCGACGATGGACGCCCCCGCGAGCAGCAGCATCGGCAGATGCCAGAGCGAGGCGAGCACCTCGAAGCCCTCGGTCGCCGCGCGGTGATCGTGCCGCTGTTCGTACGACCGGTTGCGAATGAGGTGCGCGACGGGTTGCCGGAACGCCAGCGCGAAATACGCGGTGAGCACGGCGGCCGTCATGTTGGCCACCGTCGAGACGAGCCCCGCCAGATTGGGGCCGAGCTGATGCGCGACGTCGTAGTTGACCGCGGCGTCACCCAGCGCCCCGCACACGCCGATCGCAAACAGCAGCCGGCGCGCGTCGCGCAGCAGCACGTGCACGGCCGCGCGCCGGTGCCCGGAGCCGAACAGCGAGAACATGATGAGACAGATCGCCGAAAACACGGCGCCCGCCACGATCGCGTAAGCGATCACCATGCCGAGCGTGCGGCCCAGCGCCTCGGGCATCGCGCGCACGAAGGCGAGCGCGGCGACGAACGCGACCACCCACGGCCCCACACGACGCAGCGCGAAGATCAGCAGCTCGCGCGTGGCGGGGTTCGGCTTCAGTCCCTCGACGATGCCGAAGCGCGCATGCAGACGGCGTTGCAGCCAGATCAGGCTGCCCGCGCAGGCGCCCCAGCCGGCGAGCATCGCGAGCATGTCGAGCACGACCTTGCCGAAATGCTCGGAACCCTGGCTCGCGACGATGGCATACAGCTCGTTGGCGGCGGCGTTGATGCGCCCGCTCCAGTAACGCGCCGGTGTGCGGCCCTGGTGCACGTCCGCGGCAACTGACGCAAGGCCCGACGCGATGGCCCCAAGCAGCCCGGCTGCCCCCTGCGCGGACGACGCCGCGGCAGGCGGCGCCGCATGCTGCGAAACGTCGCGCAGTTTCTTCAACTGGGCGACCAGCGCCCGGCGCTGGCGATCGTTGTCGAGCGTCGAAATCACGCTGTCGAGCGAACGGGCGAACTCGGCCTCGCTGGCGGGGGACGGTGCGGACGCCGCATCGGGCGCCGAGGCCGACACCGCCGCCGACGCCGTCGCGCTGCTGATGAGGCTCTGGAGCGCGGGCAACACGGGGGTGGCCGCGCCGGGGACCGGCGCGCTGGGCACGCTGGGCGACCCGGTCGCGCCGGCCGCGCGCGCGGCGCCGGGCACGCAGGCAAAACTCGCGAGCACCGCGAACGCGACGAGCCACAGGGAAAGAAACGACGCTGTGAGACGCGCGCGACCAGCCCGGCCGGTACGGGACGGCCCGCGGCGACGGTCGGAACGATCGGGTAGACGAGCAGCCGTCCTGCACGCCGGCGCCACGGCCGGCGTGCCTGCATCACGCTGCTCCAGGCTTGACTTCATGGCGAACGGGATCAAAAGAGGGCCTCAAAGGACCCGGAAAGGAGGCATAAGTTTAGCCGTCCTCCCGCCCCGAACGCGTGAAGCTACGTGAGCGCGCGTAACAGATTGTCAGCGTGCTTGCGCTATCTGCGCTGACACCCCTTAGCGCGCCATGAATGCGAATGCGCGATCAGTACGCCGCCGTCGCGATCTGGCGTACGAAGCGCCCTTGCTCCAGCTCGTCGACGAATGCAACCGCATAGTCTTCGGCGGAAATGCGGCTCGTGCCCGCGGCGTCGGCGATCAGCGTGCCGGCGCCCGTGCGGAACTGGCCGGTGCGCTCGCCCGGGGCGATCATCGCGGCAGGCGCGAAGAACGTCCAGTCGAGGTCCGAGACCGTGCGGTAATAGTTGAACGCGTCGCGATGCGCGAGCGCAACGGCCTTGTAGGCGGCCGGGAACCCTTCGCTGTCTACGAGCTGCTTGCCCGGCGCGATTTCGAGCGACCCCGCGCCACCCACCACCACGAGGCGCTTGAGCCCCGCTTCGCGCACGCCGGCCACCAGCGCGCGGGTGGCGGCATCGAGCGTCGCCGTGTTGTCGTGAAGCGGGGCGTAGGCGCTTGCCACGACATCGTGGCCACGCACCGCCGCCGCCACGCCCGCCGCATCGAGCAGATCGGCCTGCGACGCGCGGACGTTCGCGGTGTCCGCCGGCACGCGCTGCGGGTTGCGCACGAGCGCGGTGACCTGGTGCCCGCGGCGCGCCGCTTCGGCGGCAATGCGCGAACCGATCATGCCCGTGGCGCCAAACAGTGCGATTTTCAACGTCTTGCTCATGTCGATACTCCCTTCGTGACGATCAAAAAATGTAACCATAACGATTACATATAAGGCGAAAAAAACCGGGGCAATGCCCCGTTCCTGACTACGTGTTCCCTGACGGGCGGCGCTTCGCTCACCCGCCCTCATACCGCTTCAACTATCGCCGCGTGTCGCACGCCGCTTGCGCAGCCGTTCATTGCGCACCACGTCCGAAAACGTGTCGGCAACCGTTCGTGCCGCAAGCGATGCCTCCATGGCGCGCTGCGCATCGTCGATGATGCCGACCAGCACCTGCTGGATGTTCCGGCCCACCATGCACGCCGGGTTCGGCTCCTCGCGATGCAGCCCGAACAGCTGCGATTCGTCCACCGCGCGGTAGACCTCGAGCAGCGTGATGTCTTCGGGCTCACGAGCCAGCAGCGCCCCGCCCCCCGCGCCAAGCTGCGAGGTGGTGAGCCCCGCCTGCGCCAGCATGGTCAACAGCCGGCGAATCAGCGCGGGATTCGTGTTCACGCTGCCGGCGATGATCTCCGACGACAGCGGTACGCCCTCCTGCTGCGCGAGCAACGCAAGCACGTGCACCGCAAACGCAAAGCGGCTACTCGTGTTCATCACGCACCTGCACGACGAAAAGTGTAAGCATGGTAGTTACATTTACCGGAGCGGTCAATCGGCAATTCGCGGTTCACGGGCTGGTACGCGCCGGTGCCGCGCTCGCGCCCGCCGCGCCGGATGCCGCCCCTTGCGCCGCCACCGACGACGAGCCGGCCACGGCGCTCGCCCATTGCTGAAGCTTGCGGCCCGCCTGTTCGAGACTGTTGCCCGCTGCGGCGGCGGCCGCGCCGGCCACGGCGCTCGCGGCGCCCTGCAGATGCCCTTGCGCCATCGAAGCAAGCGCGCCCGGGTCGATGGACAACGGAGGCGCCGATGCGCCCACGGCCGCGGACGCAGCGGACGCCGCCTTGTCGATATGCTGCTGCGCGGCGGCCCGTGCGGCATCGAGCTGCTGACCGACGAAGCTCGCCGCCTGATCGAGCTTCTGGCCAGCCTGCTTTGCGGCGTCGTTGAGCTTCGCGTCGGCATCCGACGGAGAGGTCTGCTTCTCGCAGCCCGCGAGCAGCACGAGCGGCGCGAACATCCACGCAAGCGCGGTACGCGAGGCAAGCGTGAAGCGACGGCGAGAAGCACGGCCGAAGCGGCCGGTATAAAGGGAAGCGCGAGCGTTGTTATGAAGAGTCATCGAAAATCCTGGGTCGCGTTGAGCGGCTTGCACATACGAAAACGGCGCAATGATACGCCCTCGCGCCAGACCACCTCGTCGCCGGCACAGCCGAAGCCCGCCCGCTCGAACACGCTTCTTGCGGCGGCACTCGCGTCGGCGGTGAGCACGACGGCGCCGGCCTCGCGTGCCGCCGCTTCGAGCCGCGCGAGCAGGCTCGCAGCGAGCCCCCGCCCGGCCCAGCGCGGCGCCGTATAGAGCATCTCGACGTGATCGGCGGGATGCAACTGCGCAAATGCGGCCACCTCTTCTTCGCCGCGCGCGGCCTCGCTGTGGCGTCGCTGTGCCACAGCGACGAGCGTCAGGCCTGGCGCCAGCAGGCGGCAGAATGCGTCGAGGTCGGCGGCGGCGTGCGCCCAGGCGGTGCGAGCGCGCAGGTCGTAATGCGCCGTCGCCATCACCGCCTCGCGAAACAGCGCTGCCAGCGCCGGCGCGTCGCGGCGCGCGTAGCGCCGCCATTGGAAAGCATCCATCGACTGCGTCACTGATTCATCAACGATGCTGGAGTAGACTCCACCGACGTCCGCAGTGTTCCGTTCCTCAACCGGAGACTTACGATGGCAGCGAAGAAGATTCTGTTTCTCACCGGCGACTTCGCCGAAGACTACGAAACGATGGTGCCGTTCCAGGCGCTCCAGGCCGTGGGCCATACGGTGGACGCCGTATGCCCCGACAAGAAGGCCGGTGACCGCGTGAAGACGGCCATCCACGACTTCGAGGGCGACCAGACCTACACGGAAAAACCGGGCCACCACTTCACGCTCAACGCATCGTTCGACGACATCGACCCCGCCCGCTACGACGCCATCGCCATTGCAGGCGGCCGCGCGCCCGAATATCTGCGGCTCGACAAACGCGTGATCGATCTGGTGCGCCATTTCGCGTCGGCGCAGAAGCCGATCGCGGCGATCTGCCACGCGGCCCAGTTGCTCGCCGCCGCCGACGTGATTCGCGGCAAGCGGATCTCGGCTTACCCGGCCTGTGCACCCGAAGTGCGGCTCGCGGGCGGCGACTATGCTGACATCCCCGTGGACGCCGCCGTCACCGACGCACCGTTCGTCACCGCGCCGGCATGGCCCGCGCATCCAGAATGGCTGCGGCAATTCCTTGCACTGCTTGGCACGCGCATCGAGCTTTGATGCAGCGTCGACTTCGTGCGGAACGTTCCGGTCGTGTCCGCGTACGAGCGTACAGGCGCATAGCCGGGCCGACGTGCTGAGCCGCTAGCGCCCGAGCACGACACGACGAAACAACCGCCTCCGGCATTTCGAATCCGCGCCGTGCCGCCCACACCGCGGCGCGGCGCGCCTGCCTCGCAGTGGCGCCCAGCAGCCGATAAGCCTCATTACCCCTGCGTCTCCGACGACCCCATCGCCTCGGCTGTCAATTGCGCCTTCGCCGCCGCCTCGGGCAGCGAGAAGTAGAACGTCGTGCCCACGCCTTCGGTCGATTCCACCCAGATGCGGCCGCCGTGCCGTTCCACCACGCGCCGCACGAGCGCCAGTCCGATGCCCTCGCCCGCAGCCACGTTGCCGTGCATACGCTGGAACGCATTGAAGAGCCGCGGCAGCGCGACTTCGGGAATACCCAGCCCGTTGTCCTTCACGTAGAAGATGCGCAGCGTCTGCACGCCGGGAGGCGCAGCGGTCGTGCCGATCTCGATGCGGCCTTCGCGCGCGGGGCTCAAATAGTTGACCGCATTGCCGATCAGGTTGGCGAACACCTGTTCCAGCGCGGTCGGGTCGCCCCATACGGCGGGCAGTTCGTGCACCACCGTTTCGGCGCGCCGCGCGCGGATCGAGACGCGCATGGCATCGATCACGCGCTGCACGATGTCTTCCACGTCCACGGGTTGGCGGCGGTACTCGACGCGGCCCACGCGCGAGAGCCGCAGCAGCGCGTCAATGATGTGCGAAGCGCGCAACACCGCCGATTGCAGATAACGCAGCGCGACCGCAATGTCGTCGTTGATGAGCTGCTCGATGTGCGCGCGCTGCGCCGGCGAGAGCGACGACTGCGCCACCACGCGGCGCAGGTCCTCGCACGCGTGCGTGAGTTCTTTCGAAAAGCCTTGCAGGTTGACGAGCGGCGCGCGCAAATCGTGCGAAACGCTGTAGATGAACATCTCGTTTTCCTGCGTCTGTTGCCGCAGGCTTTCGTTGATGTTCGCCAGTTCCGCGGCGCGCCGCGCGAGATCCGACTGGAAGCGCACCTGCAAACGCTCGGCCTCGATCAGGCGCCGGCTCGTCTCGTGCAGCACCAGATCGAGTCGCGAGATCTCGTCGTCGCCGCCCGTGAGCGGCGCGAGCGGCTCGTTGCCCGCGAGACGCCCGGCATTGTCCGACAGCAGCGCGAGGCGCCCACGCAGGCCGCGCGTGAACAGATACACCGCGAGCGCAACGAACACGATGGACCCCACCACCGCCGCGACGACGAGCGTCTGCTGCCGCGAACGCGCCGCCTCGGCCGCCGCGGCGCGCAGCACGTCGAGCCGCTTTTCCTCGGCCTGGAACGAAATCACCTGCACGCGCACGCGATCGAGCACGTCGGTCACGCCCAGGTCGCGAAAGCGCGCGAGCACGTCGGCGCGGCGGCCCGAGCGCAGCAGGTCCTGCACGCGGTCCGACCATTGGCGATAGGCCTGCACGGCCTGGCGGATCTGCGCGGCGCGCTCCACCTGCCCGGGGTTGTCGGCCACGAGTTCGACGAGCCCGTCGATGCGGCGATCGACGTCCATCCAGAGCGCAACGGGCGTGGCGTAAGTCGTGTCGGTCGCGGCCACCGCGCCGCGCAGACGCGCCGATTCGAGAAGCACGGGTTCGAGAATGCGCGACGTCTGGGTGAGCACGTCCTGGCTGTGCTGCGCGGCGCGCTCGGCTTCGAGCGCATCGGCCTGTGCCTTGACGATTCCCGAGAGAAGCGTCAGCTCGAACACGGCCGGAATGGCGATCAGCAGCAACCCTTTGGTCGTCAGTCTCATGCGCGCAGGTTGGTTCGCGAGCCTGCCGGGCGGCGTGCCGGAGAACTCATGGCGGGGGCCCCATTATGTCGCCTTTGGGCCCGGCGACAAAGGCGGGTACGCCCGGCCGCCTCGCACGGCGGCGCGAACGCCTTGTCGGACGGGCCGCCGCGTGCGAGCGGGCTTCAGCGAAACGCTCGCATCACCATGCGCGGGGCATGGCCGCGCCAGCGGCGTAAGCCAATTCAAAGAAAATGCCTCAATTTGGCGCGCGATCCGTACCTCTCTCGAGGCAAACGCACTTCTTAGGTGCTACTCGCCTGAAGTCGGTGCACTGACGTGGCCGATATCTGACTACGGCCGCAGGCATGGCGCACCGTACTGGCCCACAGAGGCCCGTCTGCGCACCTTCATGAAGCCGTTTCGACCCATTTTGGCCCACATCTTGCTTCCTCTGCCCGTTTTTTGCGCATAGCAGGACGGACAGATGGAAAACCTCAAGACCGGCACCGACACGCTCTTTCTGCTGCTCGGTGCCGCCATGGTGCTGGCCATGCACGCGGGCTTCGCGTTTCTCGAACTCGGCACCGTGCGGAAAAAGAACCAGGTCAACGCGCTCGTGAAGATCCTGGTCGACTTCTCGGTATCGACGCTCGCGTACTTCTTCATCGGTTATATGATCGCCTACGGCGTGCAGTTCTTCGACCCCGCCGACGTACTCGCCGCCCACAACGGCTACGGGCTCGTGCGCTTCTTCTTTCTGCTCACCTTCGCCGCCGCCATTCCGGCCATTGTCTCGGGCGGCATCGCCGAACGCTCGAAGTTCAACCCGCAGCTGTTCGCGACCTTCGTGATCGTCGGCTTCATCTATCCGTTCTTCGAGGGCATCGTGTGGAACGGACGCTTCGGCGTGCAGGCCGCGCTCGAACAGTCCTTCGGCGCGCAGTTCCATGACTTCGCGGGGTCGGTGGTGGTGCACGCCTTCGGCGGCTGGGTCGCGCTGCCGGCGGTGCTGCTCCTCGGCGCCCGTCACGGCCGCTATCAGCGCGACGGACGCGTGGCCGCGCATCCGCCGTCGAACATTCCGTTTCTCGCGCTGGGCGCCTGGGTGCTGGCCGTAGGCTGGTTCGGCTTCAACGTGATGAGCGCGCAGACCGTCGACAAGATCAGCGGCCTCGTCGCCGTAAACTCGCTGATGGCGATGGTGGGCGGCACGCTCACGGCGTGGCTCGCGGGCCGCAACGATCCGGGCTTTACCTACAACGGCCCGCTCGCGGGACTGGTGGCCGTGTGCGCGGGCTCGGACGTCATGCATCCGCTGGGCGCGCTCGTCACGGGCGCGGTGGCGGGCGTGCTGTTCGTGTACCTCTTCACGCTCGTGCAGAACCGCTGGCGCATCGACGACGTGCTCGGCGTGTGGCCGCTGCACGGCATCTGCGGCGCCTGGGGCGGCATTGCGGCGGGCCTCTTCGGTCTGCGCGCGCTGGGCGGGCTGGGCGGCGTGTCGCTCGGCGCACAGGTGGTGGGCACGCTCGGCGGCATCGTCATTGCGACGTTGGGCGGCACACTGGTGTACGGCGCGCTGCGTGCGACGGTGGGCCTGCGCATCGATAAGGAAGCCGAATACAACGGCGCGGACCTCTCGATTCACCGCATCTCGGCAACGCCGGAGCGGGAAACCGCGAGTTGAACCGCGCGTAGCGTCGCCGTGCTTGCGTTGCGGCACGGCGAAGCCCGTTTCCTCGCGTAGGGCACCATGAAAGCGCCCTACGCCGGGGTCCGGGTCAGGGCGCCGCCTGCTCGCCGCCCGGCAAACCCAATACGCCGAACTCGATAGGGCAGCGCGTGTAGAACACGTGCACATTGGCGCGTCGTACGGCGTCGAGCAGCAATTCGGACTCCGTCTCCGTGACGGCGAAGATGACCTGCATGGGCTGGTCGGCCAGTTCGAAGAACCGCGCGGCGTGACGGGCACCGGCATGGCCGATGCCCTCGGCCGCAGCAATGACGGTCGCGCCTTGCACGCCCATCTGCTTTGCCCTCGCCATGAGCCAGTCGACCACCGGCTGGTGCTCGTGGCGCCGGCTCTGCTCCGTATAGAACGTGAGTTGATAGCCTTTCATATCGTGTCCCCGTGAAGTCGCAGCATGCGCCGCTCTTGCGATTTTAGGCCACGTCATGGGCGACGGTGGCACGACGTAAGCGCATCGAAATTCGCCCGATGCTAGACTCACGCGCTGAAAACGGGAGGCGCAGCGGCTTCGTTTCAGTCACGCTTCAGCCAGGCTTCGGCACGTTTAAAAGCGGTTGTGTCGCGCAGATTTCTTTTCCCCTACAGGTTTCTTTCCCGCTATGTATCTGTCGATTCTTGCCGTCGCGCTGGGCGGCGCGCTCGGTTCGCTGCTGCGCTGGCTGCTCGGCATCCGGCTCAACGGTCTCTTTCCGCCTCTGCCGCTCGGCACGCTCGCGGCCAATACGATGGCGGGGTACATCATCGGCGTGGCGGTCGGCGTATTCGCGCGCTACCCGGGCCTCGCGCCCGAATGGCGGCTCTTCGTCATCACAGGGCTGATGGGCGGCCTCTCCACCTTCTCGACGTTCTCCGCGGAAGTCGTCTCGCACCTTCAGGAAGGCCGGCTCGGCTGGGCGGCCGGCGAGATCGCCATTCACGTGGGCATCTCGCTCGCGATGACCGTGCTCGGACTCCTCACCGTCACGCTGGTCGCGCGGCCGGCGTAACGATACTTCGCGTTCAGCTCGACGTTATCTAACCGCAACGTTGCACCCTGCCCCGCACGGAAATACGGAAGGGCCGGCTTTCGCGCGTACCGTCACGGGTCAAGCACCCAGTTTGCCCGTCAGTTCCGGCACGGCCTCGAAGAGGTCGGCAACCAGCCCGAGATCGGCCACGCCGAAGATGGGCGCTTCCGCGTCCTTGTTGATGGCGACGATCGTCTTCGAGTCCTTCATGCCGGCCAGATGCTGGATCGCGCCCGAGATGCCCACTGCGAAATAAACGTCCGGCGCGACGATCTTTCCGGTCTGTCCCACCTGGAAGTCGTTCGAAACGTAGCCTGCATCGACGGCTGCACGTGACGCACCCAACGCCGCCTGCAATTTGTCCGCGAGCGGCTCCAGAACGGCCTTGTATTGCTCCGCCGAGCCCAACCCTCGCCCGCCCGACACGACGATCTTCGCCGCGGTCAATTCGGGGCGTTCGAGCTTCGTCAATTCGCGACCGACGAGCGCAGAGCGTCCCGAGTCCGGTGCAGGCGCGAGTGCTTCGATGGGGGCATGGCGCTCGCTGCGAGCGTTCACGGGCGCAAAGGCCGAGAGGCGCACGGTGACGACCTTCACCGGATCGAGCGACTGCACGGTCGCCATCGCATTGCCGGCATAGATGGGACGCTCGAACGTGTCCGGGCTGAGTACCGCGGTGACGTCGGAGATCTGCCCCACGGCGAGCTTCGCCGCCACGCGCGGCGCGATGTTCTTGCCGTACGCGGTGGCCGGAAACACGATGTGCGTGTATCGATCGCCCACGGCCACGATGGTCGGTTCGATGTTTTCCGCAAGGCCGCCCGCGAGATGGCGCGCATCGGCGTGCAACACTTTTTCCACGCCTTCGAACGCCGCGGCTTCCGCGGCCAGCGCGTGGACGTTGTGACCCGCCACCAGCACGTGAACGGCCGTACCCAGTTGCTTCGCTGCGGCCAGTGCATTCAAGGTGGAGGCCTTCAGGGTTGTGTCGTCGTGTTCTGCAATCACCAGCGTCGTCATGGCTCGACCTCACATCGACTTCATGTCGTTCTTCAATTTGTGGACCAGCGCGTCGACGTCCGCCACGAACTCGCCCGCGATGCGCTTCGGAGGTTCGCTGACTTTCAACGTCTTGACGCGCGGCTGGATGTCGACGCCGAGTGCGGCCACGTCGATCACATCGACCGGCTTCTTCTTCGCCTTCATGATGTTGGGCAACGTGACGTAGCGCGGCTCGTTGAGTCGCAGGTCCGTCGTGACCACCGCAGGCAAGCGGATATCGACCGTCTCCGAACCGCCGTCGATTTCGCGCGTCACGCTGGCTGCGCCGTCTTTCACTTGCAGATGCGACGCGAACGTGGCTTGCGGCCAACCGGCCAGCGCGGCGAGCATCTGACCGGTCTGATTGGCGTCGTCGTCGATCACCTGTTTGCCGAGCATCACGAGGCCCGGCTTCTCGCGTTCGGCTACTGCGCGGAGAATGCGCGCCACGCCGAGCTGCTGCAATTCGCTCTCCACTTTCACGTGGATGCCGCGGTCCGCGCCCATGGCCAGTGCCGTACGCAACGTCTCCTGGCACTGCACGGGCCCGGCCGACACGACGATCACTTCGCTCGCCTGCCCGGCCTCCTTCAGCCGCACGGCCGCCTCCACGGCGATTTCGTCGAACGGATTCATCGACATCTTCACGTTGGCGAGTTCAACGCCGGACTGATCCGCCTTCACGCGCACCTTCACGTTGAAATCCGCCACGCGCTTTACGGCCACTACGATCTTCATGGGTCACACTCTCTTCATTTTCTATTCGACATTCAGACCGACGTGCCAACTGCCGCGTCGTAGGCACGCTTGAGCCGGCGCACGCCTTCCTCGATCGCGGGGACATCGGGCGCAGCAAACGAAAGACGCAAGCTGGAGGCGTCGGCCTTATCCGCGAAAAACGCGTTGCCCGGCACGAAGATCACCTTCTGCTCGATGGCGCGCGCGAGCAGCGCCGCCGCGTCGAGGCCTTGAATGCGGGCCCACACGAACATGCCGCCCGATGGCGCGTGAAATTCGATGCACTCGCCCAGCGCTGCGCGAAGCGCACGACACAGCGCGTGATTCTTCTCGCGATATGCCGCGACGATGGTGGGCACGTGCCGCTCGAGTGCGCCGTCAGCGAGATACTCCGCGGCGATGGCCTGCGTCCACGGCGCGCTGCACAGGTCCACCGTCTGCTTGGCGATGACGCAGCGCCGTGTGATTGCCGCGGGCGCAATGGTCCAGCCCACCCGCAAACCCGGCGCCACGATTTTCGAGAGACTGGAGAAATGCACGACCCAGTCGCGCGATCCCGCCACTTCGCTCGTCAACGCGAGAATGGAAGGAATGGGCTCGCCCGAGAACCGAAGGTCGCCGTAGGGATCGTCTTCGACGATCAGGAAGCGGTACTGCACCGCGAGTTTGAGCAACGCGATGCGGCGCTCGCGTGTCAGCGTCGCGCCGGTCGGATTCGCGAACGTCGGAACCGTATACAAGAGCCGCGGCCGGGACACCTCGCCCGAAGCCAGCAGGTTCGCGAGATGCGCCACATCGAGGCCATCCCGATCCACGGCAATCGTGACCACCTTTGCCTGCTGCAAACGCAACGCCTGAAGCGTTGCGGGATACGCAGGCTGTTCCGTGAGCACGAGATCGCCGGGGCCGACGAGCACGCGCAAGATCAGATCGAGGCCTTGCTGCGAACCGGTGGTGACGAGCATCTCGTCCGGCGCGCACGACACGCCGCGCCGCGCCATCAGTTGAACGAGTTGTGCCTTGAGCGACGGCAATCCGTCGGTGGGACCATATTGCAGGCATTGCGCAGGCGCTTGATACGCGCGCGTTGCCGCGGCGTCGAGCCCTTCGACGTCGAAAAGGTCGCTCGCGGGATAGCCGCCCGCGAACGAAATCATGCCGGGTTCTCCGAGGTACTTGAACAGTTCTCGTATCGGCGAACCGGCAGGTTGCTGGAAAGGTGCAGTGAATTCGTACATGTCTTCGTTTGCGAGGAGCCGGCTGATCGGGAACGACGCAGCCCGCTAGACGACGTTGCTAGACGACGTTCTTTTCGACGATGGGCCGGTTTTCCAGAATCCGTTCCCAGCCGAGCGACGACAGATCCAGCGTGGTGTACCGGCCGTTGACGATGAGTTCGCTCACGCCGCGCCCCGTCGCCGGGCCTTGCTGCAGACCATGCCCGCTGTAGCCGTTCGCAAAAACGCAGTTCTCGACGTCCGGGTGATAACCGATGATCGCGTTGTGGTCGAACACGTTGTACTCGTAATAGCCGGACCAGCAGTTCTCGACGCGCAGCGCTTCAAAGCCGGACACGCGGTGGGCGAGCGTCGGCCAGATCACGTCGTCGAAGAGCTCGTGGTCCACCTCGTCGAGCGGCAGGTCGTCCGGATCGTTGTCCTCATCCGGCGACGTGCCGGTGATATAGGTCTTGCCTTCCGGTCTGAAGTACACGCCCGTGGGGTCGATCAGCAGCGGACTGTTCTTCAACTGCGCAGGCGACGACACGTTGAAGATGCTGCGGCGGCGCGCATAGACCGGAATGTCCACGCCCATCAGTTCCGAAATGCGCCGTGCCCACGCGCCGGCTGCATTCACGAGCGTGTCGCAGGCATAGCGTTCGCCGTCGCTGGTCACGACGTGCGTCACTTTGCGTCCGTCGCGCTCAAGGCCGGTCACGTCAGCGGCCACATAGCGTGCGCCGAGCGACTGAGCCTTTTTTCGAAGCGCCTGCACGAGGCCGTAGCCGTCGAACCAGCCCTCGCCGGAAAGCCCGTATGCGCCGGCAACGATATCGTCGACGTTCAACCACGGGAATTTCTGCGCCAGCTCGTCTGGTGAGAGCAACGCGATGTCGGCGCCCAGGCTCGCCTGCAAGGCGTGGTTTTCGCGCAGCGTGGCTTCGCCGGCTTGCGTTGCGAGAAAGAGATAGCCGCCTTCGTGCAGATCGATTGACGGTCGGTGGCCCTCCACTTCCAGGCGCTCGCCGATATCGCGCAGGAATTCGATGCCGTACAACGACATCTGGATGGACAACGGCGTGGAAAACTGCTGCCGGATAGACGCGGCCGACAGCGCCGACGACGACCTCGCGTAGCTCGGGTCGCGTTCGATGACCGTCACCGAAATCGTCGGGTCGCCAGCGCGCAGAAAGTAAGCGATAGAACTACCGATGACGCCGCCGCCAACGATAACGACTTTAGAACTCACGACAGGCTCCATGTTTGCTGAGGGTGCGATTGATGCCACGCGCGGCGTGGGGCTTCGTCCACTATCGTCCGCTCTATCGCCTTCCCTATTGCGAACGAAACGCCCCACGCCCGATGCGCGTTGCTACCCGATGTTGAAATCGACGCCCTGCGCGAGCGGCAGCGCCGACGAGAAATTGACGGTGTTGGTGGCACGGCGCATGTAACCCTTCCACGCATCCGAACCCGATTCGCGCCCGCCGCCGGTTTCCTTCTCGCCGCCGAATGCCCCGCCGATCTCCGCGCCGCTCGGCCCGATGTTCACGTTCGCAATGCCGCAGTCGCTGCCCGACGCGGACAGGAAACGCTCGCTCTCGCGCATGTCCGTGGTGAACACGCACGACGACAGGCCGTGGTGCGCAGCGTTGTTCGCTTCGATCGCATCGTCGAAGCTTGAATACTTAAGCACGTAGAGAATGGGCGCGAAGGTTTCCGTGAGCACGATGTCCGTTTGCGACGGCATTTCGACGATTGCCGGGCGCACGTAGAAGCCCTTCTCGTTGCCCGCGATAATCTGCCGCTCGCCGCCGAACACCTTGCCGCCCTCGCGCTGCGCCTGCTCCAGCGCCGCCTGCATACGATCGAACGACTGCTCGTCGATGAGCGGCCCCATGAGCGTGCCTTGCTCGAGCGGGTTGCCGATCGTCACCTTGCCGTAGAGCGTCTTCAACCGCTCCACGGTCTTGTCGTACACGCTCTCGTGCACGAACAGGCGGCGCAGCGTCGTGCACCGTTGACCGGCCGTGCCCACTGCGGAAAAGAGGATGCCGCGCAAGGCGAGTTCCATGTCGGCCGTACCGCTCACGATGCCGGCGTTGTTGCCGCCCAGTTCGAGAATCGCGCGGCCGAATCGACGCGCCACTTCCACGCCGACCGCTCGGCCCATCCCGGTGCTGCCCGTGGCGCTCACGATGTTCGAGCGCGGATCCGCAACCAGCTTCGCACCCACTTCGCGGCCTCCGTTGATGAGGCCTGTCAGGCCTTCGGGTGCCGAGTCGAATTCTTTCAAGGCATCCTGAAGAATCCGGTCTACGGCCAACGCCGTGAGCGGCGTCTTTTCCGAGGGTTTCCAGAGCACGGCGTTGCCGCACACGAGTGCGAGCGCCGCATTCCACGACCATACGGCCGCGGGAAAATTGAACGCCGAGATCACCGCGCAAACGCCCATGGGATGCCACGTCTCGGCCATGCGGTGGCCCGGCCGCTCGGAGGCGATGATGAGCCCATATAGCTGACGCGAGAGGCCCACTGCGAAGTCGCAGATGTCGATCATCTCCTGCACTTCGCCCAAGCCTTCCTGGAGAATCTTGCCGGTTTCGAGCGTGATGATGCTGCCGAGCGCGTGCTTCTTCTCGCGCAGCTTGTTGCCGAGCAGGCGAACCAGTTCGCCGCGGCGCGGCGCCGGCACATTGCGCCAGACCTTGAAGGCCTCGTGCGCCTTCGCGAGTGCCGCGTCCACGTCCGCCACCGTTTGGCTCGCGACACGACCGATCAGTTCGCCGTTGATGGGCGAACGCACCTCGATGTCGCCCGCTTCCGCCAGATGCGAAATGCCGAGTTCCGAGAGAATGCTTGATGCTTTCACAGTAGAGCCTCTTCAGTGTTTCCAATACAGGTGCATGGCCGAAGCCGCACGTTGGTGCGAAAAAGATGCCTGGGGCGACGGACGTTCGCCCGCACGCATCCTTCGTGACACGCTTACGCGTTTAGTCGGCGGTCTTCGTCGTGATCGGCGTCCAGGCGACGTTCTTGACCTGATACATCGTCGAGCTGGGATTCTTCAGGTCGCCTGTCTGCGTGAACGCGATACGGCCCGTGACGCCCTGATAGTCGGTGCCCTTCATTGCCGTGTTGAAATCCGCGGGCTTCGTGGAATTGGACTTGTGCATCGCCTTGATGGCGACCCACGTTGCGTCGTACGCGAACGGCGCGTAAGCGAGCATGTCGACACCGTACTTCTGCTTGAACTTCGCCTCGAAGTCCTTGCCCTTCGGCAGCGTGGACAGCGGCTGGCCGTATTCCCACACGGACGAACCGTTCGCCGCGTCGCCCGCGATCTTGATGAAGTTCGCGTCCATCACGCCGCCGCCGGCGAGGAACTGCGCCCTGATGCCGAGCTGGCGCATCCGCTTGACGATCATGGCTGCCTGCGTGTCGAGGCCGCCGAAGAATACGAGGTCGGGGTTCGTGCTCTTGATGGCGGTCAGCTGTGCGGAAAAGTCCACCGCCTTGTCGTTGGTGAACTGACGGTCGACGATGGTGCCGCCGTTCGCCTTCACGGCCTTCTCGAATTCGTCCGCTTCGCCCTGCCCGAATGCCGTTCTGTCGTCGATGATGGCAATCCGCTTCGCCTTCGTCACCGTGGCCGCATAGGTGCCCGCGTTGCCGGCGTTCTGCGCATCCGTTGCGATGACGCGATAGATCGTGGAGAGCCCCGCCTGCGTGATGGTCGGATTCGTGGCCGCGGGTGTGATCATCGGAATGCCCGCCTTCGCGTAAATCTTCGACGACGGCAGCGTGGTGCCCGAGTTGAAATGGCCGATCACCACCGACACTTCGTCATCCACGAGCCGTTGCGCGACCTGCACGCTCACGCGCGGGTCGCTCTGGTCGTCCTGCGAGTCGACGACGAACTTGACCGGCTTGCCGCCGATACTCGGATGGCCTGCGTTGGCTTCGTCGACGGCCATTCGCACGCCGTTCTCGATGTCCTTGCCGTAGGCGGCACCCCCGCCCGTGAGCGGACCGGCGATGCCGATCTTGACCTCCGCTTCCTGCGCGCAAGCTGCCGCGGAAACGAAGCAAAGAGAAAGAGCCACGACGAGAGGACGACGGGACACGCAAATACGGGAGAGCATGGGGAGTTTCCTTTGATATTTGTAGTCGACACACAGCGCGAGGCGATGGCCTCAACGGTCGCGCACAGCACACTCATCTCCCGGCCAACCATTGGCAGCTAACACACGTCCGGTGATGATGTGGAGCAATTGTCAGCAGCCAATAGACCTGCATCAAACGATATCTATGCACGACGTGATGCGTTCCGATCATCAACCTCGTGAATTCCGGGTCGTTCAGCGCAGCCCGAGCTCCCTATCAGGCACAAGGGCATACCCCCATTGCTTCAATCGAACAACAAAAAAGGGACGCGGCGCGTCCCCTTTGCATTCAGAAAACAGAGTTGTTCAGGATACCGATGTTATATGACCAACCGCTTCGATAGGCGTATCGGATCGACGGAGGTTCCCACGCGTGAGCGCTCTTTCTGCAAGCTGCGCAATATGCAAGGTGTGCCGGCCGGCGCCCTGTTGAATCTGCTCGCGGCAACTGAAGCCGTTCGTCACGACAATCGTTTCGGGCGCCGCATCGCGCACCGATGGCAGGAGCTTTTGCTCGCCGATTTTCATCGACAGGGCATAGTGTTCGGCGTTGAATCCGAATGCGCCCGCCATACCGCAGCAGCCGGCATCGAGCAGCGACCAGCGCACACCGAGCTTATCGAGCAATGCGGTTTCGCCTTTCATCCCGAACACCGCCTTTTGATGGCAGTGTCCGTGCACGACGACATCGGCCTCCAGCCGTGGCCATTGAAAGTCCGCACGCGCGACAAAGTCGGAGAAGAGGAACGTCTGCTGCGCGAGCCTTTTTGCCGTGACGTCGTGCGGCAACTGCTTGAGCAGTTCGTCCTTGAACACCGAAAGACAGCCGGGCTCGAGCCCGACCACCGGCACGCCGGCGCGTATGTCTTCGGACAGCTCGTCGACTACGTTCCTGAGCAGCGCCCTGGCTTCGTCGAGCAGGCCATAGTCGTAGAGCGGGCGGCCGCAGCACAAACGCTTGCGCGGCAGCACAACTTCGTAGCCGAGCTGAGTCAGTACGTTTGCCGCGGACGTAGCAACCTCCGGCGAGAAATGGTCGTTGAAGGTGTCGACCCAGAGCATCACCTTGCCCGACTTCGCGACCGTCGCGGTGCGGCTCGCCGGCGTGCGATGGCGCGTCAATGCACGGTACGTCTTCGGCACGAACACGGGGAGGGTGCGTTGTGGCGCGACGCCCGCCACCCATTTGCCGATACGAGCCAGGGGACGAGCGGAAGTCATGAAATTCGTCAGCCACGGAAAGCGGCTCGCCCACGGTGCCCATTGCCCGATTCTTCCCATGAACATCGCCTGCCTCGGCCGACGATGCTTCTCGTAGTAGTGCGACAGGAACTCGGCTTTGTACGACGCCATGTCCGTGTGGGTCGGACAGTCCGACTTGCAGCCCTTGCACGCAAGGCAGGAATCGAGCGCTTCTTTTAGCGGCTCACTGTCCCAACCCTCCGTCATCACTTCCCCTTGCAGCATTTCCCAGAAGAGGTGCGCGCGTCCGCGCGTCGAAAATTTCTCTTCGCGCGTCGCGCGATAACTGGGGCACATGGTGCCGCCATCGAGCGACCGGCATTTCCCCATTCCGATGCAGCGTTCCACCGCACGTTGCATACCGTCGCCTTCTGGACTCGTAAACGTAAGCCTCGTATCGATCGTAACGGTCTTGTACGCCGGGCCCATACGCAGGTTCTCGTCGGCACGATAGGCGTGTACCACCTTGCCCGGGTTCAAGCGATTGGCGGGGTCCCATATCGCCTTGAACTCCTCCATTGCACGCATGATTTCAGGCCCATACATGATGGGCAGAAATTCCGCCTTTGCCTGGCCGTCGCCGTGCTCGCCCGAAAGCGAGCCGCCGAAGTCCACCACGAGCTGCGCTGCTTCGCGCAGAAAGCGGCGCCACTTCTGCACGCCTTCCACGGTTCGGACATCGAAGGTGATGCGTGCATGCACACAACCATCGCCGAAGTGGCCGTAAAGACATGTCTCGTAGCCGTAGCGGTCGACGAGTGCCTGGAACTGGCGCAGGTAGTCGCCGAGCCGCATCGGGTCCACTGCCGCGTCTTCCCAGCCCACCATCGGGTCCGGTATGGACGGGTCGACCGAAAGCGCAACCGCCGACGCACCCGTCTCGCGGATCGACCACACCTTCTGCTGCTGCGTCTTGTCTTCCACCACGAAGCCGGTCACGTCGGCGCCGCCGTGACCTGCGCTGAAATAGGCGTGCGCGGTCTGCGCCTGCCGCACCGCCTCCGCGTGCGTGTTCGCGCCGAATTCGAGCACCACCCAGGCGTCGCCCTTCGGCAGTAACGCGATTTCGTCCTTCTTGAGCCCGCGCGCCTGAAGGCCGCGAACGATGGCGCGATCCAGGCCCTCGATGGCGATCGGCGCGAAGCGGTTGAAGTGCGGCACCGCGTCGGCCGCGGTGTAAATGTCCTTGAAGCCGAGCAGAAGCAGCACGCGGCATGACGGGCTGTGAACGAGGCGAACTTTCGCCTGCAACGTCACCGCGCATGTGCCTTCGGTGCCCACCAGCGCGCGTGCAACGTTGAAGCCGTTTTCAGGCAGCAATTGATCGAGATTGAAACCGGATACGCGTCGTTTGATCTGCGGAAATTCAGCGCGAATGTGATCGGCGTACCGGTCGCGCAGGTCCCGCAGCTGCGCGTATATCTCGCCTTTGCGGCCGCCCTTCGCAATGATGCCTTCGAGTTCGGCGTCGTCTGTCGGACCCACCCAGAAGCGTGCGCCGTCATACGTGGCAATCTCGAGCGCCTCGACGTTCTCCACCGTCTTGCCCGCCATGACCGAATGCGCGCCGCACGAGTTGTTGGCAATCATGCCGCCCAATGTGCAACGGCTGTGCGTGGCCGGATCGGGCGCGAAGGTCAGGCCGTACCGTTCGGCCGCTTCGCGCAATGTGTCGCAGACCGCGCCCGGCTCCACGATTGCGGTCCGGCCCGCAGGGTTGACGCTCACCACGCGATTGACGTACTTGCTCGTGTCGGCCACCACCGCGACATTCACGCATTGCCCGTTTTGCGACGTGCCGCCGCCGCGCGAGAGAAACGGCACATCCAGGCGGTGGCATGTCTCAAGGGCCGCCACCAGGTCGTCCACATCGGTGGGCAGCACCACGCCGAGCGGCACCTGCCGGTAGTTCGAAGCGTCGGAGGCGTACAGCGCCTTCGAGCCCGCGTCGAACCGAACCTCACCGCGCACGGTGCGGCGCAGTTCGGTCTCCACCTGCTGAAGCAGGCTGCTGCTTGCCTGAAACGGCGTGGCTGCTTTCACGGCTGCTTTCCTATCTTGCCGCGTGAGCCGTCATCTTGAAGATGCCCGTCGCGTTACCGGCGTCGAAGCGCAGATCCGTCTTCCAGCTGCGTGCGGTCTCGTCGAATTCGCGCTTGCGCGTGATGAATTCGTAGAACGAGCCCGGTACTTCGCGCGTAACGACGCGGCCGTCGGCGCTACGAAACTCGCGCTTCACGATGTCCGCGCGATAAGCGGTCTGAAACACGCGGCCCGAGCGCGATCGTTCAACGTCGGGCTTGATGGGACGTCCCTTCGCCTTTTCGTCGTCGGAGAGCTGGAACACGTTCGCCACGCGGTCTGTCGCGTGATTGAATGCGTTGCCCTCCGTCGAAATCCACGCCATTTCCGCAGACTCACGAAGAATGGTCTCGTAGTCGTCGACGTGCGGCATGTCGTGCTGACGCGAAAATGCGCTCACGATAACGGGCAATAGTCGATGTGCCGTGTCGATGGGCAAATGGCCGTCGCGCTCCAGTTCGGACAGCTGCGAAACCGCAAGCGGCGTAAGGGGGTCCTTCGACGAACGCAGCACGTTCGAAACAGCCTGCTGGAATTCGCCCGAAAAGCGCTCGGGGTGCAGCTCGCTCACGAAGAACTGCGCGATCTCGTCGGGAGCGTCCGCATGCACGTATGCGCGCCCCGTCATACCGAGTTTGTCCAGCGGATAACGACCATTCAGCCTGAAACCCAACGGACGAAGAATGCGCGTGAACGCCGCCTCTCCCGGCGGAAGCGCGCCGTTCTCGGCCCAACGCACCGTGCGCAGCGCGCCATGGTCGAAGTAGACCGAGCCGCCGTTCGCGATGGCGTCCTCGGTGTAGGCGCGCCCGTTCGGCGAACGTTCGAGAAGATCGTCGAAGAGCGCCATGTTCATGGCCTGGGCGAGTTCGGCACGCGTCACATTGCCGTCTTCCCAGTCGGCGAGTACGGCGGGGAAATTGAGCGTGGCAAAGAGTCGTCCCGTCTTTTCCGGTCCGAGCAGCTTTTCCAGCAAACGTTCGATGTTCGAATTGCGCATGATTGGTCTCTGAAGCGGGTCCGCGCAAGCGCGGCGAAAAAACACGCGGCGGGACGCTGTGTGCACGCCGGTTCTGCATGCCGTGCATTATTGAAATCGTTGTGGCCCGCGTAAAGCGAGATAAAATTGCCACATGATGAGTTTTCGGAATTAAGATGCGCAAGTTCAAGATTCCAAACATGGGCGCGCTGACGGCGTTCGAAGCCGCCGCGCGGCACGAAAGCTTCACGCACGCCGCGAAAGAACTGTTCCTCACGGAAAGCGCCGTCTCCCGCCAGATCGCGACACTCGAATCGCAACTGGGCGTACGACTCTTTGTCCGCGCTAAACAGCGGGTGGTCCTCACGCGGGCGGGACGCCTGTACGGAACGCAGGTGCGCCGCGCACTGGAGAACCTCGACAGGGACACCCTTTCGATCATCGCCCACGGCGGCGGTGGCGGATACCTCGAACTCGCCGTACTACCCACCTTCGCGTCGCAGTGGCTGATTCCGCGAATCAAGGCGTTTTACGACCGCGCGCCGGACGTCAGGGTGAACATGGGCGTGCGCACCGACACGTTTTCGTTCGAGGAGTCCCACTTCGAAGCCGCCATCCACTACGGCAAACCCACATGGCCCGGCACCACGGCCGACTACCTGTTCGGCGAAGAAACCGTGCCCGTCTGCTCCCCTCGCCTGCTCACCCGCACGGTGAAGAAACCGCATGAACTGCTGGGGTATCCGCTGCTGCACTCCACCACGCGTCCCGATGCCTGGACGCGCTGGTTCTCGGACCTCGGCGTCGACGACCATTCCACCATGCACGGCGTGCGTTACGAACTGCACACCATGCTGATCGCCGCAGCGGCCGCGGGCCTCGGCATCGCGCTCGTGCCGAAGTTCTTCGTGGAGGACCGCCTCGAGCAACTCGGCTTGATCGTTCCGTTCAATGCGTCGACAGAGGCCGATTCCGGCTACTACCTCGTGTATCCCACCGAGTTGTCGCACGGCAAACCGCTGGAGATGTTTCGCGCGTGGCTGCTCGAAGAAGCTGGCTCGTACAGCGCGACAAAGGCCCGGCGAGGCCGCTAGCCACCTTCGTTTCCGATACGAAATTTGTTTCACATCAGAAATTGATCGGGTAGTATCTGCCGAACCACCCTTCGGCAGGAGACCCACGTGGAGGACGTCGTTGTCATCGGCGCCGGCGTAGTTGGAACCGCTGCGGCATTCAATCTCGCGAAGTCAGGATTCCGAACTACGTTGATCGACTCCTCGCCGCCGGGAATGGGTTGCTCGTTCGGCAACGCCGGATTGATCGCGGTCGATCACGTCGCGCCGCTCGCCAGTCCCGACACACTGTCGGGCATTCCGCGCATGCTCCTGCGCCCCGATAGTCCGCTGCGCCTGCACCCATGCAGCGCGCCGCGCATGACACCGTGGATGGTCGAATTTCTGCGCCAGTCGCGGCAACACAATTTCGAACGCAACACGGTGGCGCTCGCGAGCCTCATCACGCGCGCGGCGGGCGCGTGGCGCCGCCTGCTCGACCAGCACATCGTGCGCGACCTGTTTCGTGACATCGGCTCGCTCTATGTATTCGAGAAGCCTGTCGCGCGCAAGACGGAGCACCGCACGCTTTCGTTGCTGGATCATTACGGCGTGCCGTACCGAAACCTCTCGGCTCAGGAGGTGCGCCGCGAATTTCTTCCGGCGTTGACGCCGCACATCAGCCACGCGCGCTATTTTCCGGGCATGGCCTCGGTCACGCATCCGCAAAAGGTCGTTCAAGGCTTTTTCGATGCGGCCATGAAGGCGGGAGCGCGCTTCAAGCTGGCCTGCGTCGACGGTATCAAGCCATCGTTTGACGGCAAGGTCGAGTTGACGATCAACGGCGAGCGGACCCTTGCGGACAAGGTCCTGATCGCCGCGGGCGCACGCAGTCGCCCGCTCATGCAAGCGTTGGGCAGCAACGTTCCGCTTACGCAGGAACGCGGCTACCACGTCCAGCTTTCGCAACCCACGACCGATCTGCTGAAGGTGCCCGTGAGCTTCATGGAACGAGGCTTCACCTGCAATCCCATGGCAGACGGCATCCGTCTTGCCGGCACGGTGGAACTGGGCGCCGGCAGCGAGCCCGACTGGCAACGAGCCGACATTCTCGCCACTCACTTTCGCGAACTGTTTCCGGAAGGCGCCCTACCGGAAATCGCGTCGCGCTGGCACGGCGACCGGCCCACGCTCCCCGACTATCTGCCCATGATCGGCGAATTGCCGCACGCACAGAATGTCTTCGTCGCAACGGGACACCAGCATCTGGGCTTCACGCTTGGGCCCCTGACGGGCGAACTCGTCGCGCGACTGATGGCTCGCCACAGACACGCAGCCGCGCCCGACATCGATCTGCATCCATTCCGCGTGGACCGTTTCTCGCGAGACAAACACCGTCCGCATCGGCGCATTCAATGAGGAAATGAAAGTATGGAAACCGTCGAAGTGTTCGACGCCAAAGCGACGGCACAGTTTCTCGACTTCGGCGCACTGGTGCAAGCGCTGAGGCAAGCTACCCTGGAGCACGCGGCAGGCCTTATCCACGCGCCCGTTCGCATAGGCGTTCCGCTCCAGGACGGCGGTGTGTTTCTCTCGATGCCCGCGAGCGCCGCGGACGTTGCCATCCACAAGCTCGTCAGCGTGAGCCCCGCAAACGTCGCGAAGAAGCTGCCCACTATCTTCGGCACCGTGACGGTGTGCGACGGGGCCACGGGGCAACCGGAATTCATTCTGGACGGCCCGACGGTCACGGGGCGGCGCACGGCCGCGCTCTCGATGTTGGGCGTGCGTCTGCTTCATCCGCGCACGCCCTCTTCATTTCTGCTCGTCGGGACCGGTCAACAGGCGCAGTTTCATGCCGCGGCGATCGGCCAGTTACATCCCGAAGCGTTGCTGTACGTTCGTGGGCAACACGTGGAGGCGGAGCGTGCTTTTTGCGCGTCGATGAGACTGGCGGGCGTGGCCGTCATGTCCGCTCGCGAAAAAAATCCGGCCGACATCGACACGGTAATCACGGTCACGACGAGCAAAACGCCCGTCTACACCGAGGCCGCGCAGCCCGGCCGGCTCGTCATCGGCGTGGGCGCGTTCACGCCCGATGCCGCGGAGATCGCGCCAGCGACCGTTGAAGCGAGCGCCGTGTTTGTCGATGACCTCGACGCGACGCGCGAAGAAGCCGGCGACCTGCTTCAGGCAGCGGTGGACTGGTCTACCGTGCGCTCGCTGGCCTCCGCCTGCGAAGCGCCTGCGCCGAAAGACAAGCCGATCCTGCTGAAGACCGTGGGCAGCGGCGCATGGGACCTGGCAGCCTGCCGCGTTGCGCGTTCGGCGATTCGGAATCGATGAGGCACACAAGCCGTTCGAATGCCTTCGCGTAGAGGGAAGCGCGCCTTCAACGCGAACGCGCAGATTCCGCAAGCATTCGGTATGGTCTTCGGTGAAATGTCTTTCACGAAGCGAATACCGTTACGATAATTCGGCATCCTTATTCTTCCATTGGCAGATGCCGCCACGCTGGTTCGGGCCATCGGCCCGAGCCTGTCCGTTCGATAATCAAGGAGGAACGCCATGGACCGCACGTCCGGAATGCTGATAACGGCGAAGCCTGTTGCACGCGTTCGAGCGTGCAACAGGCCGCGCTTCGGTGCCATGCGGGCGCGACGGCGGCGTACATCGCTTCTGCGGTGAGTCCCCGATAGGTCGGGCTCACGTACTTGACCGCGTTGTCGGTCCAATCGACTTCGAAAGCGCATTTCCTGAGTTCATCGATGAACTCGTTTGCCGTGACGGCATCATCTTCGACGGTCAGTACGCGCAATTGCGCCATATCGCATCCCTCTTTCGACGGGCGGACTCTACTGCGTTGAGATGTCCACTCGCGCTCGGGTTCATGAATATAAATTCATGTTCGCGGCGAAAACGCGGTCGCGAAGTTGGCGAATCGACGCGATGGCTGAGCGCCACAACGCCCAAATGCGGCACTCCCTGAGCGCCGGCAATCAATCGCCGATTGTTCGTGCTGGCTCTCCCCCGCCTCTTCGATTTGCAATACGTGAGTGCCTTATGCGGAGTCCGATGGAACGTACAAAGGACAAAAAAAAGCGCCACGCTGTCGCGTGACGCTTGAAAAGTTCTAGCCATTCCGAGGGCCGTGCTAGAACCTGAGAGACGGTATTTCGAAAACGTTGGGCACCCGTGCCAGGGCCGCATGCGCCTCGGCCGGCCGGGGCGAAGCTTGCTCAAACGCGCCTGCGTGCTGCCGTTGTCACGGCATATTATGCAATCCGCATATTTTGACACACATTAAGCGCCCGACAATAAATGCCGTGCCGACGCGGCAATTCGAAATCGGGTTCCATTTTTTCCATTTATGCTGACGAAGTCAAGAAAAATTTGACGCATAAGGCCCGCGCTTCCGCCAGGTGCGCTGCCGCCGTGCAGTAGAATGATCTGTCGCGAAAATCAGCGCTCTATTCGATTGGGTGTCGTGCGCGTAGCCCAGCCGCAATACGACGAGTGCGGCATGGTGCGGCGCGCCGGGATTCTCGCTTGACTTCACTAAACTGAAATGATGTTTCATAAACAGCAACCATGACTCCGACGTCCCACCCGGTCGCCAATCCCGTCAAGGAAAAGGACGGATCCGGCGACGAAGTCACGGCGCTCGCACGCGGCCTTGCCGTGCTCCGTTGCGTCGCCGCCGCCCACGCGCCCATCAGCAACCGCGAACTCACCGAGCAGACCGGCATTCCGAAGGCGACCCTCTCGCGCATCACGGCGACGCTCGTCAACACGGGCTTTCTGCTTCGCCTCGCGGACAACGAACGCTTCGTGCTCACCGCGTCCGTGCTCGAGCTTTCGCATGGCTTTCTACGCAACTTCGACATTCGGGCGCGGTCCCGGCCGTTCCTGATCGAGCTCGCCGAACGCACCGCGCTCTCGGTCCATCTCGCGGTGCGCGACCGGCTGGACATGGTGGTGATCGATGCCATCCGGCCGCGCGCCGCGGTACTCGTGTCGCGGCTCGAAGTGGGTTCGCGCATCGACATGCCGCGCACCGCGGTAGGTCGCGCCTATCTGGCGGCGCTGGATGCGCCCGAGCGCGACAAGATGCTCGTCGCGCTGCAGGCGGCCACGGGCGACGACTGGGCGCTGATCGGCGGACGGCTCGACGCCGCGCTGCAGGAAACCGCGACGCAAGGCTTCGCCATTGCGACAGGCGAATGGCACGAAGGGCTCAATGCCGTCGCCGCGGGCTTCGTGGGGCCCGCCGGCGAGCGCTACGCCGTCAATTGCGGCGGGGCGGCGCACCAGTGCCCGCGCGACTGGCTGATCGAGCGCGCCGTGCCCGCTCTTACCGAATGCATTGCGAACATCGTGCGCGAGATCGGCGGCACGCCTCAGCAGCGGCTCGACAACTAGGCCGGCCCTCGCCTTCGCGGCCCACCGTGCGAAGCGGCGTGGCGTGACGAGCGAGGCACCGCAGCCTGTACGTAATCCACCGAAAAATACGCCGCTGGACTGTAACTTACGCACGGACGTAGCATCATGGTTCCTCGACGCGGCCGCCGGTGCGGCTTGCGTGCCGTTCCGGCAAGGCACGGGCGAGGGGCCGTTGCGCGGCGGGCTGTCCGGCCGCGTTGCCCGTCGCCCACCGCCTCACGGTCCGGCTCCACGCGCCGCGCCCCGCTGTTCCGCCGTTCGCTTGCACCTGTTCTAGCCGCACATGCCGACCACGCCTCTTCACATCGCCGCCCGCACATCGAATACCCGTCGCCGCCTCATTGCCGACTCCGTCGCGTCCGTCGCCTCTGCTGCAAGCGGGCACCACGCGACAAGGCGCGACGCACGCGGCCTGCCAATGGACTCAGGCCGGCGCATCCGGCACACCGCAGCGCAGACCGCAGCACAAACCGTAACCCAGGCCGCCATACGGCCCGACAGCACATTCCGATGAGCGCCGTCGCGGGAACGTCACCGGTTCATCCACGTTCCTCGCGTAGCATCGTTGCGATTCCGGACGCCGCGGCCACCGTGCAGCCGCGGGCCCAGCGCCCGCGCCACGAAACCGCACCGCCCGCGCCCGCCGCCGCGGCTGCGCCGCTCCCACCTACACGCCCGTTACCGATCTGACCGATGGACGAACAACAAAAGCCTCTCGACACGCCGCGCAACGACGAGCCCGCCCACGCATCTCCGACGCCACCGCCGGCCTCGGCTGCGTCGCCCGGCCCGTCCACCACGCCGGACGCGCCCAGCGCCCAACGCACGCCGGGCGGCCATCCGCCGCCGGAAAAGCCGCGCGGTCGCGGTCGGGTCATTGGCCTGCTCGTCGTGGCGCTGGTGGTGGCCGGCATCGTGATTGCGCGCTGGCATCCGTGGAGCGCCGGAAGCGGCACGGCCGCACCTGGCGGCGCCAGCGGCGCGCATGCCCCGGGCGGCCCCGGGGCGCAACGCGGCGGCCCCGGCGCGTTCGCCAACATGCCGCAGCCCGTTCACGTGGCCACGGCGTCGCTCGGTGAAATGCCGATCGTGATCACCGCGCTCGGCACCGTCACGCCGCTCGCCAACGTCACGGTGCGCACGCAGCTTTCGGGCACGCTCCAGTCCGTGAACTTCAACGAAGGGCAGATGGTGAAGCGAGGCGACGTGCTCGCCCAGGTCGATCCGCGCCCCTACGAGATTTCGCTCGCCAATGCCGAGGGGCAGCTCGCGCGCGACGAGGCCCTGCTCGCCACGGCGCGCCTCGACCTCAAGCGCTATCAGACGCTGCTCTCGCAGGACTCCATCGCGAGCCAGCAGGTGGACACGCAGGCCTCGCTCGTCAAGCAGTACGAGGGCACCGTGAAGTCCGACCGCGCCAACGTCGCCACCTACAAGCTCGACCTCGCCTACGCGCGCATCACGGCGCCCGTCTCGGGCCGCGTGGGTCTGCGCCAGGTGGACCCGGGCAACTACGTGACGCCTTCGGACACCAACGGCATCGTCGTGCTCACGCAGCTTCAACCCATTAGCGTGGTGTTCACCACCTCCGAAGACAACCTGCCCGCCATCATGAAACAGCTGCACGCGGGCACGAAGATGTCGGTCACGGCCTACGACCGCAGCAACACCACGTCGCTCGAAGGCGGCTATCTCGAAACCGTGGACAACCAGATCGACACCACCACGGGCACCGTGAAACTGCGCGCGATGTTTCCGAACACGGGCCTCGGGCTGTTCCCGAACCAGTTCGTCAATGCGCGGCTGCTCGTGGACGTGCTGAAGAACGCCGTGATCGTGCCGACCTCGGCCGTGCTGAACGGATCGATGGGCCAGTTCGTCTACGTCGTGAAGCCCGACAACACCGTGACGGTGCGCCCCGTGAAGGTCGGACCCGTGGACGGCGAACGTTCCAGCATCAAGTCTGGCCTCGCGGCCGGCGAGCGCGTGGTGACCGACGGCTCCGACCGCCTGCGCGAAGGCGCGAAGATCACGATCCCGGCCGACATGCCGCGCGGCGCGTCGGGCGCATCAGGCGCCCACGCGGCGTCGGGTGCATCCGGTGCTCACGGCCATCGCCGCCACGCCTCACAAGCCGCCGCCAACCAGTAACGCCGCATGAATCCATCCCGCGCCTTTATCCTGCGCCCGGTCGGCACCGCCCTCTTGATGGCGGCGATCATGCTGGTCGGTCTCGTCGCGCTGCGCTTCTTGCCGCTCTCGGCGCTGCCCGAAGTGGATTACCCGACCATCCAGGTCCAGACCTTCTATCCGGGCGCGAGCCCCGAGGTCATGACGTCTTCGGTCACGGCGCCGCTCGAACGGCAGTTCGGGCAGATGCCGTCGCTCAACCAGATGTCGTCGCAAAGTTCGGCGGGCTCGTCGGTCATCACGTTGCAGTTCAGCCTGGATTTGCCGCTCGACGTCGCCGAACAGGAGGTGCAGGCCGCCATCAACGCGGCCGGCAACCTGTTGCCCTCCGACCTGCCCGCGCCGCCCATCTACGCGAAGGTCAATCCGGCGGACGCGCCCATTCTCACGCTCGCCATCACCTCGAAGACGCTGCCGCTCACGCAAATCCAGGACCTGGCCGACACGCGGCTCGGCCAGAAAATCTCGCAAGTGGCCGGCGTCGGGCTGGTATCGCTGTCGGGCGGGCAGCGCCCCGCCATCCGCATTCAGGCGAACCCGCGTGCGCTCGCGGCGTACGGGCTCAATCTGGACGACCTGCGCACCACCATCGCGAACCTCAACGTGAACACGCCGAAGGGCAACTTCGACGGCCCCACGCGCAACTACACGATCAACGCGAACGACCAGCTGACCGACGCCGACGCCTACAAGAGCGCCGTGGTCGCGTACCGCAGCGGCCGCCCCGTGATGCTCACGGATGTGGCCAACATCATCCAGGGCGCCGAAAACACCAAGCTCGGCGCGTGGGCGAACAACACGCAGGGCATCATTCTCAACGTGCAGCGGCAGCCCGGCGCCAACGTGATCCAGGTGGTGGACAGCATCAAGCGGCTCCTGCCCACGCTGCAGCAGTCGCTGCCGGCCTCGCTCGACGTGAAGGTGGTCACGGACCGCACCACGACCATCCGCGCCTCGGTGCGCGACGTGCAGTTCGAGCTGCTGATGTCGGTGGTGCTCGTCGTGCTCGTGATGTACCTGTTCCTCGCCAACATCTACGCGACCATCATTCCGAGCCTTTCGGTGCCGCTCTCGCTGATCGGCACGCTCGCCGTGATGTACCTGTGCGGCTTCTCGCTCGACAACCTCTCGCTGATGGCGCTCACCATCGCCACGGGCTTCGTGGTGGACGACGCCATCGTGATGATCGAGAACATCGCGCGCTACGTGGAAGAAGGCGACACGCCGCTCGAAGCGGCGTTGAAGGGCTCGAAGCAGATCGGCTTCACGATCATTTCGCTCACGGTGTCGCTGATCGCGGTGCTGATTCCGCTGCTCTTCATGGGCGACGTGGTGGGGCGCCTCTTCCGCGAATTCGCCATCACGCTCGCGGTCACCATCGTGATCTCCGCGGTGGTCTCGCTCACGCTCGTGCCCATGATGTGCGCGAAGCTGCTGCGCCACACGCCGCCCAAAGAGAACGGCGGCTTCGAGGCGCGCGCCCACGCCTTCATCGACTACGTGATCGAACGCTATTCGGTGGCGCTGCGCTGGGTGCTGGACCACCATCGCCTGACGCTCTTCGTCGCGCTCGGCACGCTCGTGCTCACGGCCGTGCTCTACGTGTTCGTGCCGAAGGGCTTCTTTCCCGTGCAGGACACGGGCGTGATCCAGGCCATCACGCAAGCGCCGCAGTCGGCCTCATACCAGTCGATGGCCGAGCGCCAGCAGGCGCTGGCCGCCGAAGTGCTGAAGAACCCGAACGTGGAAAGCCTCACCTCGTTCATCGGCGTGGACGGCACCAACATCACGCTCAACAGCGGCCGCATGCTGATCAACCTGAAGCCGCGCGACGAGCGCAGCGACACGGCAAGCGAAGTGATCCGCCAGATCCAGCAGCAGGTGGCCCATCTTCCAGGCGCCTCGCTCTACATGCAGCCGGTGCAGGACCTCACGATCGACTCGACGGTAAGCCCCACGCAGTACCAGTTCATGCTCACCACGCCGAACATCGCGGAGTTCGCCACGTGGGTGCCCAAACTCCTGAACCGCCTGCAGCAGTCGCCCGAACTGGCCGACGTCGCGACCGACCTCCAGCAGAACGGCCAGTCCGTCTACATCGAGATCGACCGCGCTACCGCGTCGCGCTACGGCATCACGCCGGCCACCGTCGACAACGCCCTTTACGATGCGTTCGGCCAGCGCATCATCTCGACCATCTTCACGCAGTCGAACCAGTACCGCGTAATTCTGGAAGCGCAGCCGGACATGCAGCACTACACCGACTCGCTGAACTCGATCTACCTGCCCTCTTCCACCGCGACCAACGGGCAGGTGCCGCTCTCGGCCATCGCGAGCTTCCACGAACGCGCGGCGCCGCTGCTCGTCACGCACCTCTCGCAGTTCCCGGCCACCGTGGTGTCGTTCAACCTCGCGCCGGGTGCGTCGCTGGGCGCCGCGGTGAAGGCCATCGACCAGGCGGAGAAGGACATCGGCCTGCCCGCATCGTTCCAGACGCGCTTCCAGGGCGCGGCGCTCGCCTTCCAGGCGTCGCTGTCGAATGAACTGTTCCTGATCCTCGCCGCCATCGTGACGATGTACATCGTGCTGGGCGTGCTCTACGAGAGCTTCATCCACCCCATCACGATTCTCTCGACGCTGCCTTCGGCCGGCGTGGGCGCGCTGCTCGCGTTGATGCTGACAGGCCACGACCTCGACATCATCGGCATCATCGGCATCGTGCTCCTGATCGGCATCGTGAAGAAGAACGCGATCATGATGATCGACTTCGCGCTGGAGGCCGAGCGCGTGGAAGGCAAGCCGCCGCGCGAGGCGATCTACCAGGCGTGTCTGCTGCGTTTTCGCCCCATCCTCATGACGACGATGGCGGCGCTGCTGGGCGCGCTGCCGCTCATGCTCGGCACGGGCGCGGGTTCGGAACTGCGCCGGCCGCTCGGCATCGCTATTGCAGGCGGGCTGATCGTGAGCCAGCTGCTCACGCTCTTCACCACGCCCGTGATCTACCTCGGCTTCGATTCGCTCGCACGCCGGCTGCGCGAGCGGTTCGGCATGGAGGGCGATAGAGGCAACGGCACAGGCGGCGGCGCAGGCGGCAACCCGTCGGCCACGACGCCCGAGGCATAAGCCATGAACCTCTCGCGTCCGTTCATCGCCCGGCCCGTTGCCACCACGCTGCTCGCCATCGGCATCGCGCTCGCCGGTCTCTTCGCGTTCGCGCGGTTGCCGGTGGCGCCGTTGCCACAGGTGGACTTTCCCACCATCTCCGTGCAGGCCACGCTGCCCGGCGCGAGCCCCGAGACGGTCGCAACGAGCGTGGCTAGCCCGCTGGAACGCCATCTGGGCACGATTGCCGACGTCACCGAGATGACCTCGATGAGTTCCGTCGGCAACACGCGCATCACGCTGCAATTCGGCCTGAACCGCGACATCGACGGCGCCGCGCGCGACGTGCAGGCCGCCATCAACGCGGCGCGCGCGGACCTGCCGTCCAGCTTGCGCAGCAACCCGACCTATCACAAGGTCAATCCGGCCGATGCGCCCATCCTGATTCTCGCGCTCACGTCGAACACGCTCACGGCGGGCCAGCTCTACGATTCGGCGGCCACGGTCTTGCAGCAGTCGCTCTCGCAGGTGGACGGCGTGGGCGAAGTGGACGTAAGCGGCTCGGCCAACCCTGCCGTGCGCGTGGAGCTGAAGCCGCAGGCGCTCTTTCATTACGGCATCGGCCTCGAAGACGTGCGCGCCGCGCTCGCCTCGGCGAACGCGAACAGCCCGAAAGGCGCCATCGAGTTCGGCCCGAACCACGTGCAGATCTACACCAACGACCAGGCCAACCACGCCGCGCAATACCGCGACCTCGTGATCGCGTATCGCAACGGCGCGGGCGTGCTGCTCTCGGACGTGGCCGACGTGGTCGACTCGGTGGAAGACCTGCGCAACCTCGGCCTCTCGAACGGCAAGCGGTCGGTGCTCGTGATCCTGTACCGGCAGCCGGGCGCGAACATCATCGAGACCGTGGACCGCGTGATCGCGATGCTGCCGCAGCTGAAGGCATCGCTGCCCGCGGACGTCGACGTGACGCCGGCCGCGGACCGGTCCGTGACGATCCGCGCCTCGCTGAAAGACACCGAGCACACGCTGATGATCGCGGTGGCGCTCGTCGTGATGGTGGTGTTCCTGTTCCTGCGCAACTGGCGCGCCACGCTGATTCCGAGCGTGGCGGTGCCTATCTCGATTATCGGCACCTTCGCGGCGATGTATCTGATGGGCTTTTCCATCGACAACCTTTCGCTGATGGCGCTCACCATCGCCACGGGCTTCGTGGTGGACGACGCCATCGTGGTACTCGAAAACATCCAGCGGCACATCGAGAAAGGCGTGCCGCGCATGCAGGCCGCGCTGCTCGGTGCGCGCGAAGTGGGCTTCACGGTGCTCTCCATCAGCGTGTCGCTCGTGGCCGTGTTCCTGCCCATTCTGCTGATGGGCGGCATCGTGGGACGGCTCTTTCGCGAGTTCGCGCTCACGCTGTCGCTCGCCATTGCGGTGTCGCTTGTCGTCTCGCTCACGCTCACGCCGATGATGTGCTCGCGGCTGCTCGCGCAACCGCACGACGCACGCAAGGAAGGCCGCTTCGCACGCTGGCTCGAAGCGCGCTTCGTCGCCATGCAGAACGGCTACGAGCGCACGCTCGGCTGGTCGCTGCGTCATCCGCGCACGGTGCTCCTCATTCTGGTTGCGGCCATCGGCCTCAACGTGTGGCTCTACATCATCGTGCCCAAGGGCTTTTTTCCGCAGCAGGACACGGGGCGGCTCATCGGCGGCATCCAGGCGGATCAGGCCACGTCGTTCCAGGCCATGAAGGTGAAGTTCTCGGAAATGATGCGCATCGTGCAGGCCAATCCCAACGTCGATACGGTGGTGGGCTTCACGGGCGGCCGGCAGACCAACTCGGGCTTCATGTTCGTCTCGCTCAAGTCGAAGAGCGTGCGCAAGGCAACGGCCGACCAGGTCATCCAGCAGTTGCGCGGCCCGCTCTCGCACGTGGCCGGCGCGCGCACCTTCCTGCAGGCGGTGCAGGACATCCGCGTGGGCGGACGCCAGTCGAATGCGCAGTACCAGTTCACGCTGCTCGCCGACAACACCAGCGACCTCTACAAGTGGACGCCGAAGCTCACCGAGGCACTGCAGGCGCGCCCCGAACTCGCGGACGTGAATTCGGACCAGCAGCAAGGCGGCCTGGAAGCAATGGTGACCATCGACCGCGCCACGGCGGCGCGCTTCGGCATCAAGCCCGCGCAGATCGACAACACGCTCTACGACGCGTTCGGGCAGCGCCAGGTGTCCACCATCTACAACCCGCTCAACCAGTATCACGTGGTGATGGAAGTGGCGCCCCAATACTGGCAGAGCCCCGACATGCTCAAGCAGATCTACGTGAGCACCTCGGGCGGCAGCGCGAGCGGCGTGCAGAGCACCAACGCCACGGCAGGCACCGTGAGCGGGCCCACTACCGCCGCCACGTCGAGCGCGGCGGGCGGCACGGCGGGCACCACCGCATCGAGTGCGGCCACCATCGCGGCCGATTCGGCGCGCAACCTCGCGATCAACTCGATTGCGTCGAGCGGCAAGTCGGGGGCGTCCTCGGGCGCGGCGGTCTCCACCTCGAAGGAAACCATGGTGCCGCTCTCGGCCATCGCGAAGTTCGGGCCGGGCAACACGCCGCTCTCGGTCAATCACCAGAGCCAGTTCGTGGCCTCCACCATCTCGTTCAACCTGCCGCCGGGCCGCTCGCTCTCGCAGGCAACCGCGGCGATCTACGACACGATGGCGCGCATCGGCATGCCGGGTACCATCCACGGCAGCTTCGCGGGCACGGCGCAAGCGTTCCAGCAGTCGATGTCGGACCAGCCCATCCTGATTCTCGCGGCGCTCGCGGCCGTGTACATCGTGCTCGGCATTCTGTACGAGAGTTACATCCATCCGCTCACGATCCTGTCCACGCTGCCTTCGGCGGGCGTAGGTGCGCTGCTCGCGCTGCTGCTCTTCAATACGGAGTTCAGCATCATCGCGCTGATCGGCGTGATTCTGCTCATCGGCATCGTGAAGAAGAACGCGATCATGATGGTGGACTTCGCGATCCAGGCCTCGCGCGAAGGGCTCTCGTCGCGCGACGCCATCTACCAGGCGTGCCTGCTGCGCTTCCGCCCGATCATGATGACGACGTGCGCCGCGCTGCTCGGCGCGTTGCCGCTTGCGTTCGGACGCGGCGAAGGCGCGGAGCTGCGCTCGCCGCTCGGCATCTCGATTGTGGGCGGGCTCATCGTGAGCCAGATGCTCACGCTCTACACGACGCCGGTGGTCTATCTCTACATGGATCGGCTGCGCGTGTGGTGGGACCGCCGGCGGCGGCCGGGGACGTTCGAGGCGGGGACGGTGAAGTAATTCGTGCGTGAGCGGTGAAGTGCGCCACGCGCGAGGCATGCGAACTAAACAGGACGCCAAATAAAGAGCGGGCCGCGCCCAACCTCGCGCGGCCCACTGCATGACAGACTGCCGGTTCTCATCGCCACTGCAACGCCGTTGCAAAAGCCACCGCAACGACCGGCAGCCAAACTGGCAACCACATCGGCAGCAACGCTATATCTGCCCCAACACCACCAGCACGACGACGATCACGACGATCAGGCCGAGCGTCCCGGTAGGCGCGTAGCCCCAGCTCCGGCTATATGGCCAGGCGGGAAACGCGCCGATCAGCAACAGCAGCAGTACGACGATCAGAATGGTTCCAAGCATAGACGCCTCCATACGCGGGCCGCGGCCGTGAAGCGACGCCGCAGGTCCGCCGCGTCGCTCTCCCTCCCCTGCCGCAGTCAACGAACAAGGTGAGTACCCTCGTTCAGCAAACGGTGTACCCGCGTATGAACAGCCCGCTTAAGAATTTCGTGCGACCGCGTCTTTTCCGAAATTTTTTTCGCGCGCCCGGCAGGCTCGCTAACACCCGTTCGCTTAAAACGCCTGTGAGCGGGAAAACAGAGCGCGTGGCCACATGCGCTGGCAGCGTCCTGCCGATTTTCAAACAGCACCGTCCCGCGCCCCTGTTCCACACTTCGCGCAAACGATTGCATCGCGCCGCTTCACGTCGCTAAAGATTCGCGCCGCCTCTCCGTTGACGCATCCACGCAGCATCGCGACGCACCCCGGCCAACACGCCGGCCTCGCCCATGTCTGCGCTTGCCGTCCGCCCTCCGCGGACACGATCTGTCAGTCAAAGGCGTATCGACGTCGAAGGAAATCAATTGAAGCCGAAGTTTTCTACGGGCATTGCCTGCGCAATGCTGGGGGGCGCTTTTGCCCTCGTCGGACCGGCTCATGCCGCGCTCGGTGAAAGCGCGAGCAGCGTGAGCCACGATGTGGCGAGCCTGCGCGCTGTTGCGCACGCCGCGGTCGTTCAAGCGGCCTATACGGTGCACGAGATCACGCTTGCCTCGGGCACCGTGGTGCGCGAGTACGTGGCACCGAACGGCATCGTCTTCGGCGTGGCGTGGGAAGGCCCCACGCTGCCGGATCTGAAGGCGACGCTCGGCGCCGCGTTCGACCAGTACGTCGCGGCCAACGCGACGCGCCGGGCCACGCCGCTTGCCGTTTCGAGCAACGACCTAGTGGTCTATTCGGGCGGGCATCTGCGCGCCTTCGCGGGTCACGCGTGGCTGCCGAAAGCCGTGCCGGCCGGCGTCGACGTCGGCGTCATCCAGTAAGGGCGGGGGCGATCATGCTGGCTCAACGTTCATCGCGCGGCTCGTTCGCCGCGTCTTTCATCGCGCTTGCGCTCTCGTTCGTTCTCGCCGCCTGCGGTGGGGGCGGCGGTGGCGGGTCCGCCGCCACCGGCAATGCCGCCACCACGAACTCCGCGGCGCCGGCTCAGCCCGTCACCAACACGACGTCGTCGCAACCCGCGCTCGCGGCCAACGCCGCGGCCGTTACCGTGGACCCCGGCGTGAGCGGCGTGCCCAACATGCCCTTCGTCAGCGTGACCGTGTGCGCGCCCGGCACCGCGCAGTGCCAGACCATCGACCACGTGCTCGTGGATACCGGTTCGTGGGGGTTGCGCGTGTTCGCCTCGCAACTGCCCGCCGCCGTCGCGCTTCCTCAGGAGCAGGACGCCTCCGGCAACAAGCTCGCCGAATGCATGCAGTTCTTCGACGGCTACACGTGGGGCCCCGTGCGCATCGCAGACGTGCAGATCGCGGGCGAAAAGGCCGCGTCGCTGCCCATCCAGGTCATCGATCCGTCGTACAGCACCACGCCTGCCGACTGCACGAACGTGGGCGCCTCGCGCAACACGCCCTCGACGCTGGCGGCCAACGGCATACTCGGCATCGGCGTGTTCAAGCACGATTGCGGCTACAACTGCGTGAACCAGGCGGTGCCCGCCACCTACTACGGCTGCACGAGTTCGGGCTGCACGTCGATCCCGCTTGCCGAAGCGTTCCAGGTGGCCAATCCCATTCCGTATTTCGCCACCGACAACAACGGCTCGCTGCTCGCGCTGCCAGCGGTCGCGTCGGGCGGCCAGGCGTCGCTCGCGGGGCAGTTGATCTTCGGCATCGGCACGCGCAGCAACAATGGGCTCGGCAACGCGCAGGTGATCGGCGTGAGCGCGAGCAACGGCACCTTCACGACCACGCACAACGGCACCACGTACTCGCGCAGCATCGTCGACAGCGGCTCCACCGGCGTGTTCTTTCAGACCGGCGCGCTGCCCGTGTGCGCGAGCCCCAACAGCGCGTATTACTGCCCGCCGTCCACGCAGCAATTGAGCGCCGTGATGCAGGGGGCGAACGGCATCACCGCGTCGGTCTCGTTCGACGTGGGCAACGCCAGCACGCTTGCGCAGACCTACGCGGGCGACGCCGTCATGCCGTTGCTCGCGGGGCCCGCCTTCGTCACGTCGTCGATCTTCGACTGGGGGCTGCCGTTCTTCTACGGACGCACTGTCTACGCGGCCATCGAGCAGCAATCCACACCCGGCGGCAATGGGCCCTACGTCGCGTATTGATCCGTGCGCGAGGGAACGCAAGAGCGCACGTAATAACAGGTGATGAAGCCGGATAATCCGTAAGATTTTGACGTGCTAGCATCCGTTGGCATTCCAATGCAATACGGGAACGCCAACGGCATGTCGAACAGGCGTGGCCGGAATGCAGCCAATAATCACGCGCGGCCAGCGCGCAGGGCCAACGGGCTTCGGGGAATCGACATGACGCAAAGCGCATGGACGGCCGCACTGGCCTCCACCACCAATGCGCCGGCCGCTGCGGCCGTGCCGCCTCAGAAGCCGCCCTCACGCACGGGCAACCTTCCCACCGGCAACCCGAGCAACGGTCCGTTGCTGGCTGCCATCGAACAAAGCCTTCAGCAACTCGGTATCGATCCCGCTACGGTGGCCACGTCGGCGTCGAGCGTCACGAGTACCGCGGGCGGCACGATCACGAGCACGAGCGGCGCCTCGGCGGAAGACACGCAGTCCGCAAAGGAACGCTTTCTCGTCGCGCTCTACCAGGCGCTGGTGCTGCAAAGCACATTGGCGGCGCAAGCCGGATTGAGCACCCCGCAGACGAGCGGGACGAACGACACAAGCGCGAGTGGCGCGGTGCATGAGGCCGGCGCCATCGATGCGGCAACCGGCCCCTACCGCGACCTCGGCACCTCGCTTGCGGCCCTGGCGGCTTCGGCGCGCGCGAACCCGGCCGTCGCCACCGCGCGGGCAGCGAACGGCGTCAACGGCAACAGCAGCGACGACTGGGAATGGGGCCTCGCGACCACGCCGGCCGCGAGCACGGATACGTCCGCCTCCACCACCACCGAAAGCGGCACCATGACCGGCGCCATCGGTCAACTGAACGGCGCGCTCAACGATTACCTCTCGACGCTCGATACAGGCAGCGTGGACAGCACGAGCAACGTGACCTTGCCCGCGCTGCTCGAAGCACTGGCGCAACGCACGCAGAACATGCACTGGCGCGCGGCGGGCGTGATCGTCGACCTCACGGCCTGAGCCCGAAGACCGGCAGGTCCGGACACGCCCGCACCGCAGGCCTTATTGCTGACCGTGCGCGGCGGCCCACTCCTTGACCGCACGCAACGTGTTGGCCACGTGCTGGTCGGGCGAGAGGCTCGTGTATTCGTAGAGCACCTTGCCGTCCGGCGCGATGACGTACGAGACGCGATTGGCCATGGCCGAATGCATGGGCATGGACGCGTCGTAGGCCTTGATGATTTTCGAATCGGCGTCGGCGGCCACCGGGAATTTGCTGCGGCACTCGCTCACCGAAAACTTCGTGAGCGTATCGATGTTGTCGTGCGATACGCCGATAACGGTGGCGCCGTACTTCTTGTATTCGTCCACGGCCTCGGCGAATTCATGGGCCTCGATCGTGCAGCCCTTCGTGAACGCGGCCGGATAGAAGTACACCACCACCGGGCCCTTCTTGAGCGCATCGGCGAGCGAGTACGTATAGGTCTTGCCGCCAAGCGACGCTTCGGTCGTGAAGTTCGGCGCGGCGTCGCCGGGCTTGAGCGTGGCGGATGCGCTCGCCGCGTAGATCGACAGGCCTGCTCCGAGCACGGCTGCAAGCGCCGCGCAAGTCGCGCTGCGCATCATGATGCTGCGCTTCATGTCGCTGCGTTTCATCTCGAAATTCCTTGCGGGTGGGCGAACGGCCATTGAACCACAATGCGCCGGCACGCGTTCGCCGCCGCTTCAGTCGCCCGCGTGCGCGCCGAACCACGCGGCTGCGGAAAGGCTCAATTCGGCCAGCACTTCGGGCCCGAGCTCCGTTCCGGCCACCGTCGCGTGCGAGCACTCGCCGCGTTCGGCGGCCTCGGCCAGCGCGAGCAAAGCGCCCAGCTCGCCCGCGTAATCGACGATGGCATCGCGAATGGGGCGCGCCAGGCCGAGCTTGTGAAGCGCCCGCTCGGGCGTCGCGCCGATCACCACGTGAGCGAGCGAAAAGATGCCCGTCATGAAGGCCTGGTCGGCGAAGTCCTCGTTCGATGGCTTGAGCCAGCGCGCCGCCAGTTCCATGAAGCGCGAGCGCGTGCCCGCGAGTTGCACGAGCGGGTCGGAGCGCCACGGCATGTCGCGCCCGTTCGCGTAGAGCAGCAGTTGCGCCCAGCGCGCGATCTGACGCGTGCCCACGGCGATCACGGCCTCGCGCAGAGACGAGATGGGCCGCCCCAGGCCGAACGCACTCGAATTGACGAGCCGCAGCAGTTGCACAACCACCGTGGGATGGCGCTTGAGTTCGACTTCGAGTTCCGCGATGCCCGCGTCGCGCGCCACGAGCGCGAGCAGGCGCAGCAGCGCCTCGCGCGACGACCTCACGCGGCGTGCGCTCAGCACCTGCGGTCGCGCGAAGAAGTACCCCTGGAACAGGTCGAAGCCGAGGTCGCGCGCCAGCTCGAAGTCCTCTTCGGTCTCGACCTTCTCGGCAAGCAGCGTCTTGCCCTCGCGGCGCAGCGCCGCGGCGAGCGCAGGCAACGCGTCGCGGCCCGTCTGCAGAAAATCGACCTTGATGATGTCCGCGTGAGGCAGCGCCGCGAGCACGCTCGGCGTGAGCGCGCAGACGTCGTCGAGCGCGATCAGAAAGCCGTTGCGGCGCAGCTCGTCGACACGCCGGATCAGGCGTGCATCGAAGGTCACGGTTTCGAGAATCTCGAGCACGAAGCGGTCGGCCGACATCAAATGCACGATGTCGTCGAACAGCAGTTCACGCCCGATGTTCACGTAGCCGCGATGCGAGCCGAGCACGGCCGACACGCCGATGCTGCCGATGGTGCGCACCACGACCTGCGCCGTGGCGCGTGCCTCGTCGGTCACTTCCGCGTAGTTGTGAAGGCCCGAGCGGAACAGCAGTTCGTAGGCATGCAGCGCGCCGCTGCGATCGAGAATGGGCTGACGGCCCACATAGACGAACTGCGTCGAGACGGGCTCGGCCGTGGCGGCGGCCCCGGCGGCCGCCTGGGCGTCGCTGCGGCACGCGCTGGCGGTGCTGCCCTCGACGCGGCACGGCGTTGCACCGCTATCGGCGCCGGCCTCGCCGGGCGCTGCATCAGCCGAGCGGGCGGTCTCGACCGGCTGCAACGGCGCATCGCCCGTCGGGGCGCATGCGCATGGCGCAGACGGCACGCTCGCGGTGTCCGGCGACGGTGAATCAGACATGCTCAGGCTCTCCACATCGTATGCATACCGCCCTTGCGGCGGCCTTCACGGACCGCCCCGTCACGCGTCTCATACGCCGGGACCCTCGTGAGCCGGTGCGCATGCGCGCGAGGGCGTATGTGACCGGCAATGACCGCGCCACTTTAACTGAATCCCTGCGGCCCCGCATCGTGCGGAGGACGCATAGTCGCGGCCCCGAAAATGTTTAAATCGACTCTAAAGATTTATGCTGGCCGGTCGATAACCTGCTCTGATGGGCGGTGTCAACACGTACCCCGAGTACGCCCCGGCTCCGCCTCGAAGCACATCGCGCGCCCCGCGGAGCGGGCCGCGCGGAAACAGGGTTGCCGACCATACATGGAAGCGAACAGGAACACCGCGCCACGCCAGAACATACTGAGCACGGTCGTCGAGCGCCTGCGCGCGCTCGTGCGGCGGTCCCCGAGTCACCCAGCCGGCCGCACCGACGCGCCGCGCGGCGCCGGTGAGCCGGCGGGCCGCAGCCCCGCGGGCCGAAACGGCCAGGACGATGACCGCAGCGCACACAGCGGCCCGGCAGGTCGAGCCGAAATCGCCGCGCTCCCGCCCATGCCCAATCCGTTCGAGCAGGCTGCCGGCGCCGTGGACTTCCTCGCGCAGGTGGACCGCGAACTGCGCTTTCTCTATATCTCCGACGCGAGCCTGCGCTTCGTCGGCTATCACCGCGAGTATCTGGAGACGGCCACGCTGCACGACCTCGTGGCGCCCTCCGACATCGCCCGCGTCGATGCGCTGCTCGCGCGCGCCGCCCAGACGGGGGCGGTGGAAAAAGACACGCTCAATCTCGTCAAGTCGCTCACCTACCCCGTGGCCGTCGAGCTGCGCGTCGTGAGGAATCCGCACGGCGGCGTGGACGGCTACGCCATTGCCGGCTTCGACGTGTCCATCTGGCAGGCAACGCAAGTCGAGCTGACCCACGCGCTCAACCACGACAAGCTCACCGGCCTGCCCAACGTGACCGCGCTTGCGCCCGCGCTCGCCGCCGCGCAGCGCACCGCCGACGAGACCGGCCTGCCCGCCGCCCTGCTGCTGCTCGACGTGGACGACTACCAGCGCATCAATCGGGCCCTCGGCTACGACGCGGGCGACGCCATGCTCTGCGATACCGCGCGCCGGCTCACGCATCTCGCAGGCGAGCACGAAACCGTGGCGCGCGTGGGCAGCGACGAGTTCGCGATCCTGATTCCCTCGAACGCCGCGCGCCCCGACGTGACCGCCGCCTCGCTGCATGCGGAGTCGCTCGCGCGGCGCATGCTGACTTCGATCCTGCAGCCGTACGCGTACCGCGACCAGCCGGTGCATCTGTCGGCGAGCATCGGCATCGCGCTCTACCCGGACGCGCGCCACGCCGCCGACACGCCGGACAGCGCCGGCACCGCCGCGGGCGACACGCGGCTGCAACGCTGGGCCGACCAGGCGCTGCAGCAGGCCAAGGCCGCGGGCGGCAACACGCTCGCCTTTCACGTGCCCGACAACGACCCGAGCGACGCCCAGCGCCTCAAGCTCGAATCGGACCTCTACGACGGCGTGCGCAACGGCGAGTTCTCGCTGCACTTCCAGCCCATCACGAGCAGCCAGACGCGCGGCGTGGTGGGCGTGGAAGCGCTGATCCGCTGGCAGCATCCCGTGCATGGACTCGTGCCGCCTTCGATGTTCATTCCGCTCGCCGAGTCGGTGGGGCTCATCAACTACCTCGGCAACTGGGTGTTGCGCGCGGCCTGCATGCAGTTGATCCAATGGGACGCCCAGGGCATCGCGCTGCAATACGTAGCCGTGAACGTCTCCGCGCAGCAGTTCCGCAATCCGCGCTTCACCGACAGCGTGCGCGAAGCCATTCGCCTCACGGGCCTCGACCCGTGCCGGCTCGTGTTCGAGATTACGGAAAGCCTGCTCATGCACGACCCGGCGCACGCAAAAGTGCTGCTGGAGGAATTAACGGCCATCGGCATCCGTTTTGCCGTGGACGACTTCGGCACCGGCTACTCGAGCCTCGCGTACCTGCAACGGTTTCCCCTCGCGAAACTCAAGATCGACCGGAGCTTTGTCGAAAATCTGCTAACCTCGCGCAACGATCAGGCCATCGTCAACGCGGTGGTGGGTCTTGCGCGCACACTGGACCTCGAGCTCGTGGCCGAAGGCGTGGAGACCGAAGCCCAGCGCACGTTGCTGACCGAGATGGGCTGTGACCACATACAGGGATGGCTCGTGTGCAAGGCGCTGCCCTCCGACGAGCTCGCTCAGCGCTTCGAAGCGCGCGAACTCCATCTCCATGCGGCGGCCTGATGCGTGCAGCAGATCATATCGACGGCCGGCGGCGGTGCCTTGGGGCGCAGGCGGCCGGACCAGGACAGGCAAGGCTTTCGCGGAATTGACATGGGGCAGATGGTAAAGGCAGCGGTACTCGACAGGCTATGGGCGCGCATGAACGAGCGCGGCGATTTCCCGATGCTGTCGCAGTCGCTGCGCACGACGGTGGCGGCGATGGGCAACGACGACCTCGACTTCGCCGCGCTCGTGCAGGTCGTGCTCTCCGATTTCGCGCTCACGCAGAAAGTGCTGCGTCTCGCCAACTCGGCCATGTACATGGCGTTCGGCGGCAACATCACCACCGTCACGCGCGCGCTGATGGTGCTCGGCATGGACGCCGTGGGCCACCTCGTGGTGGGCCTCAAGCTGGTCGATCACTTCCATCATTCCGCACCGCGCCGCATCGACGCCAAGCTCGAACTGAACCGCACCATGCTGTCGGGCTGCGTCGCGCGCAAGCTCACGGAGCACGGCGACCTGCGCGTGGGCGAAGAAGCCGTGGTCTGCACGCTGATGCGCCAGGTGGGCAAGCTGCTCGTCGTGTTTTATCTGGAAGCGGAGTGGGACCAGATTCGCCGGCGCTGTATGGACGGCGCCGACGAGAGTGAAGCGAGCGTCGCCGTGCTGGGCGTCACGTTCGACGAACTCGGGCTCGAAGCGGCCTCGCGCTGGCGCCTGCCTGAAACGATCCGCGCGGGCATGAGCCATTACGACCCGCACGCCACCGACGAACAGCGCTCTATCCAGTGGCTGCGCGCCACCACCAACTATTCAACCGACGTGGCGAGCGTGTTGATTGCGCCCGACATCGATCCGCGCGAACGCGAGGCGCACATCACCGAACTCGCGCACCGCTACAGCCGCGCCCTCGCCACCGACCCCGAAGTGCTCGTGGAAATGAGCGTGGCTCTCGCGCGCGAGGAAGCGGGCGAAGGCGTGATGCGCGAAATCATGGAACTGCGGGCCAACGCCGACGCGATTGCACGCGAAGCGCTGGACCCCGAAGCGCGCATTGCCGCCGGCGTCGCGGACCTGCGGGCACTGCCGCCCGACAACTCGTTGCAGCTCGCGCTTGCGCTCGCCTCCGAAACCGTGCTCGCAGGACTTGGCTTCGCACGCACCGTCGTGTTCGTGCGGCGCGGCTCGAACGCCTTCGAGGCGAAATTCGGCTTCGGCCCAGGCGTGGAGCAGGCACTGCCGAAGCTCGCCTTCGACGCCGCATTCCAGCCGGACGTATTCCATCTCGCGATTGCGAACGCCGTGGGCATCTACATCGAGAACGCGCGCGACCCGAAGATCGTGACGCGCCTGCCCGCCTGGTTCCGCCATACCTTCGACGACGCCCGCGCGTTCGTGCTGCTGCCCGTGGCGGCCGAAGGCGGCGCGCCGGTCGCTCTGCTCTACGGCGACTGGAACGACGCACACGAGCCGCGCAAGATCACGCCGCAGGCAATGAGCGCGCTCAACGAACTGGCGCGCGAACTGGGGCGCTTCTTCGTGTCGGTGCCGGCGCAGGAAATCGAGGTGCAATAGCGCGGCGCGAGGTGCGGCGCCTGAGGTGCTACTTGAGGCGCCATACGCGCCGCGATTGCCGCGGCGCGCGTTCCGCTCAGTTGCTCATTCCTTCTCCACGGAGCGATCAGTCTTCGATCCGCTCCAGCCCTTCCGCTTCGGCATGGTGGTCCGCCATACCCGCCCATTCACCGGCAGCAAGCGCCAGCGCGGCAGCGGTGCTTGTCGTGAAAGGCGCAAGCTCCGCGCAGACGACATCGACCTCGTCCCACGCCGCGCGCTCCAGTTGTTCCACCACCGTCAGCAGACGACCCAGCGGGCCTGCGCGATGCAGAATGGCCTCGCGGATCGTGCGTGACATCGTGAGCGCGTCGAGCGTACTTTCCAGCGTGCCGCCGAACACCGCATCGACGAACGAGAACACGCCCACGAGAAACGCGGCATCCGCCACGTCGCGGCCTGCTTCGGGCAACTGGCCGACCGCCAGCTCCATGAAGCGCGCGCGCGTGGCCGCGAGTTGCAGCAGCGGATCGTCTTCGAGCGAGACCTTGCGACCGTCGGCGTAGAGCAGCAGCTGGGTCCAGCGTGCAATACGATTCGTTCCCGTGGCGTTGATGGCCTCGCGCAGCGTCGTGACCTTGTGACCCAGGCCGAATGCGCTCGAATTGGCAAGGCGCATCAGATGCATGACGAGCACCGGGTTCAGCTTCAACTCGGCTTCGAGCTGCGCCACCGTCGGGTCCGCGGACAGCAGTTTCAACAGGTTGAGCAGCGCGTGGCGCGGCGCGCTAGGCCGACGCGTGCTCGATGCATGCGGCAGCGCGAAAAAGTAGCCCTGGAAGCGGTCGAAGCCAAGGTCGCGCGCCAGTTCGAAGTCGGCCTGCGAATCCACGCCGAGCGCAATGAGCAGCTTGCCCGCGGACTTCAGCACGCTCGCGAATTTCGGCAACAGCGCGCGCGAAATGTGGCGCAGGTCGATCTTGACCGCCTCGGCGTAGGGCAAGAGCTTCGCAAGCGTTTCGTCAGCCTGCGTCACCCCATCCAGCACGAAGCGATAGCGGCGCGCGTGCAACGTGACGAGACGCGCGATGAGTTCGCTGTCCACTTCGATGTCGGGCGCGAGTTCGAACGTGAAGCGCTCGGGCGGAATACGCTGCACGAGTTCGTCGAGGAGCACAGCGCGCGTTGCGTCGACATAACCCGCGTGGCCGGCAAGCGCACCGCGCACGTCGCGATGCGTGAGCGCCTCGATGAAGGCCGCCGCCGCACGCCGTTCGCGGCGGGCGAGACGCAGCTCGGGAGTGTCGTCGTCGTCATCGCTGTCGCTGTCGTCATGCTCGGGCGCGACGATGCGGTTTTTGAACTCGAACGCGCAGAGCATGCCGTCGCGATCGAGTATGGGCTGACGCGCGAACGTCACCTCGTAGCCGCCGTGCTGCCTGCTCGATTCTTCACCCGTCTCGGCCGCTGCTCCTGCGGCTGCTCTCATCGTCATTGCGGTCCCCCGAAAGGCGCGCGGCGCCTCGACTTCTTGCGTGAGTTTTGTGGTGGTGTGTGCGGCTTTTTAGTGTCTTGCGGCGCTTACGTGTTTGCTTCGATGCAGTGTGGCGCCGCGTGCGTACGGGCGACGTGTGAATCGTTTGCGAGCCGCGAAAACAAGGTCAAATTCTATCCTGGCGAGGTGGGTGGTGGCAGCGGAGGGCCGGTAATTTCAGCCTGTTTTGCGGCGTGGTTTTGCGCGCTTTGCGTGCCTTCGATTGGCTTACGTTTGCGCGAAAACATCACGACGTTACGTTCGGGATTACGGCATGGTTGGGGGAAGGTTGAGGGTGGGGATGGGTCTTTGCAGAGGGTATGGAAAGGGAGGCGATGGTTTCGGGGAGGTGGCGTGGTGGAATATCCTCGTGCGGCCATGATGCGTCGCTCGCCTTGGGCAGGAGTTCGACATTCGGGTGTCGGCTATTGACTAGCTACCGGTCGTCCGTACCCGGATGGCACATCTAGCATCGTCGGCAATGGCAGTATTATTTGGTGACACGTCTACAGCAGGCCGCCTTCTGAAGTTCTCGCGACATGTCATGCCGGCGTGAGAACGGCATAGACAACGCCGACCGAGAGATTAAATGCTCATAGATCTAGACGAATTGGTATCGGAGTGCCCGGATCCGCGTTCGAGGAAATATATCCGCGAGGCGGTGCAATGCTATAAAGCGGGGGCCTATCGATCAGCAGTGGTTTCGTGCTGGATAGCCGTCGCCTTCGACCTAGTAGACAAGATTCGCGAGCTGGCTGCGTCGGGCGATGCGATGGCCCAAGAAGCGATATCGAAATTCGACCGTGCTCGACAGGATGGGGATGTAAGGGCGGCGCTGACTTTTGAGAAGGACCTATTGACGGTGGCCCGTGACAGGTTTGAATTCATTTCCCCCATCGAATATATCGACCTAGAGCGCCTCGTCGATGACCGCAACAGATGTGCGCACCCGTCACATGTGTCCGATATGGAAGTCTTCGAAGCCTCTCCCGAACTCGCCCGATTACATATTGTCAACGCCACCCGCTACGTGCTTTCCCAACCTGCGGCCCAGGGAAAGCAGGCACTGGCCCGTCTCCAGACGGAACTGGATTCGAATTTTTTTCCAGCCAAGCGCAAAGACATGGTCGTGTTTCTGCGTGCTGGACCACTGGCAAAACCGAGAGAGTCGCTGATTCGAAACTATCTGAGCATTTTGCTAAAACGCCTACTGAAGGAGGTTGACTCCGATTTTGAACGGCGATTACGGGCGACAAACGCACTTTTCGCGGTCGCGGAATTACATCCTGAGCCGTGGAAGCGTCTAGTACGCGAGCTATTGAGCAACGTGATACCTACGCTTCAGGACGATGCACGACTCGCTAAGGCAGTGAGCTTTCTTGGAGCAAAGCGCGGTGCCGAGCTTTGGGCGTACGTCGGCGTGGCAGATCGCCTTCGTCTGATGACGTTCGTGGAAAATCTACCCACTGATTTTCTTGACGATATAGATGACCTCCTCAAGGAAGAGACCTTACCGCTATACGCTTCAGCATTGTCAAGGGTGCGGCATGCGACGGCCGAGGAACTGTTAAACCAAATGTGGTTCGATACGCCGGCACCAGTGATCGATCGCTTAATTGTTCTTTATCGAACAGTTAATAATTTTGCAGAAGCAAATGAATTCGCGAAGAAGCTGAGGTATCCGCTTATGGACTCCGCGCAGCCCGAAAAACATTTGAGCCAGATGATACAAGTTGCGGTCAAAAACAATCAGGTGAGACACAGCAATCAATATCCAGTCTTGCTGCAAGAGTTTGCCGATAATAAGTCCATAGAGCGTGAACGCGTTAAGCAGCTACTCCGCGACGCGGGGATCGAGGACATTGTTGACCAGCTTTGAGCTGCAATAACCCGCGCTTAATCGCTAGTTCAGCTTTCGATTTACCAAAGTGAGCGGCCGTTGGCCTTTGCAAGCAGTCGTTAGGCAGACCGTAAGTCGAAAGACCGCTTCGAGTCGTTAAGCATCTCCCCCAAAAAGAAGCCGGCCGCCTCCCGCGGCCGTCCTCCCTGCCAAACAACCCGCAAGCCCCCCTACTTCACCACCACCTTCACATCAAAATACTTCCCCGCCAGCCGGTCGATCGTCCCATCCGCCTTCAGTTCCTTGAGCGCTCCGTTCAGCGCGTCCTTGAGCGCCTTGTCACCCTTGCGCACGCCGAAGCCCACGCCGGCGCCCAGCAGTTTTTCGTCGCTCACGGGCGGCCCCGCGAACTCGAAGCCGGCGCCTTGCGGACGCTTGAGGAAGCCCTTCGATGCCGCCTCCGCGTCCTGGAACGATGCATCCAGCCGGCCCGCCGCGAGGTCGGCGTAGATCTGGTCCTGCGTCTGGTAAGGCACCACGTCCACGCCCGCGGGCGCCCAGCGCGCCTTCGCGTAGGTCTCCTGGATCGTGCCTTGCAGCACGCCCACGTGCTTGCCCTTCAGCGACGCGGCCGTGGGCTGCAGGCCGCTGCCCTTCTTCGCGATCATCTGGTTGGGGATGGTGTAGATGGGGTCCGTGAAGTCGATCGCCTGGCGCCGCTGGTCGGTGATCGTCATGTCCGAATTGATCGCGTTGAACTTGCGTGCCTCGAGTGCCGGGATCAGGCCGTCGAACGAATTCTCGACCCACACGCACTTCGCCTTCAGCTTCGCGCACACGGCGTTGCCGACGTCGACGTCGAAGCCTTGCAGAGCGCCCGCCGGCGTCTTCGATTCGAACGGCGCGTACGACGCCTCCAGGCCGAAGCGGATTTCCTTGATGTCGGCGGCCATCGCGCCGCTCGTTGCCACGGCCGCTGCGCCGAACAGCGCGCAGGCGGCCATACTCTTCCAGTTCAATTTCGAGTTCGATTTCATGAAGCAGCCCTTTGCGGGATCAATGGATACGAAAACACAAACGGTTCGTGCGGCCGGAATCGGCGCGAGTTGATATCGGCCAATTCCGGTGGCGCAGCATCGCAACGACAAAATGTCCGCTCAAATACGGCACGCCGTTGTGATGCGCCGCAACAGCGGCGAGCGCGTGATTCTACAGATGCGCGGCACGCATCAGCGCTCACGCCAGCAAAGGCGACGGCGTGAAGTTCGCCTCTATCCGTCACATGCCGCGCTTCGAAACATGTGAGCGCTGTCCGACGAAGATGCAATTTCGCGTCGCGCTCAGGCAAGGCGTCATGCGCTTTGCGCCGCACGATTCGCGTGAGCGCGAACGCGGTCCGTCAAAGTCCAGCCGTGGAAATCGAGCAGCAGAAGTAGAACCGAAGAAGACGAAGCCGACGAAGCCCGTCGGCTCAGCGCAACGACGCCAGCGTCTCGCGCGTCGTATCGACCACGAGCAACCCCGCGCGCAGTCCCGGTTTCACGGTGGGATTCGGAAACACGATGCGCTCCTCGTCGTGGCGCACCGCATAGTGATAGTCGCCGTCGCGCGCGAGCAGCGTGCCTTTTTCGAACGGCGTGAAGTTGGGCACGTCGGGCGCGAGGAACAGTTCGAATGCGTCGCTTTGCTTCGTGATCTGGTCGATCACGGTGAAGACGCGCGGCAACGCCGCCGAGCCATCGCCGCTCGCTCCGCTCACCAGCCGTCGCAACGCGAAGTCCGCGCCCGCGAAGCGCGTGAGGTCGTTCGCGCCGAAGGGCTGCACCTTGCCGAGTTCCAGCGTGCACGCTATCGCCCCGCAATGCTCGGCCGTGTAGTGCGAATACGTGGTGCCCTTCGCCGTGTGAATGAGCACGGCTGCAATGCGCGCATCGGCGAGCCATTCGAACATCGTGCGCGTGGGCGGCGTGCCCGTGTACGGCAGCAGCGCGAACTGCTCGAATACCGAGGCGCGTATCGCCGTGTGCATGTCGATGTGCCAGCGCGCGCCCGGCGTGGCGGACGGGGCAGGCGCATCTTCGAAGAAGCGGCTCGCGGCACGTTCGAGCGCGGCGGCGCGCGGCGCTTCGCGGCTGCCTGCGAGCTGCGCGTGCCGTCCGCTGAAGAGCCGGTTGAGATCGTCGTCGAGATAGCGGCACGAGGCGCGCATGGCCGCGATGTTGCCGAGCACGACGAGCAGGCGACACGCCAGCGCGGCACGTCCGCGCGCGATGTCGCCGACGAAGCGCGCCAGCAGTTCGATGGGCGCAGTCTCGTCGCCATGCACGCCCGCCGAGGCGACGATGCTTCGCATGCCGGTGGCAACGGCGTCGGCGGGTTCGAGTTGCAGCACGCCTTCGTCATGCCAGCGCCAGCGCACGCCATGCGCGGTGAAGCCCTGCGTTTCATGCGCTGCGAGACGTCGTCCCGCCAGCGTAAAGCCCAGGAAGTCCCGAAGCATCTCGGCCGACGTGCCCACGTGCGTGCTCAAGTGACCTCTCCCGTCCGACTCAACGCTGGAAGTCATACAGCGAACCGAGGCCCAGAATCTGCGTGAGTTCGTCGAGCGCCGTGCGCGATTCCACGAGCAGATGCGGGTCGGCCAGATCCGTGGGCGCAAGCCGGTCGCGATAGTGCCGTTCGATCCACGCATCGAGCCGTCCGAACAGCGCGTCGTCGATCCACACGCCCGGTGCCACGGCTGCGCGCTCCGCTTCGTTGAGCACCACGCGCAGCCGCAGGCACGCGGGGCCGCCGCCGTTCTTCATGCTCTCGCGCAGATCGAAAACGAGCACGTCGTCGATGGGACCGTTGCCTGCGGCGAGGCCGTCCAGGTACGCGGCCACGCGCGCATTCTCGCGGCACTCCTGCGGCACGACGAGCACCTGGCGGCCGTCCGCACGCGTGAGCAACTGGCTGTTGAACAGATACGACGACACGGCGTCTTCCACGCTCACCGCGGCCTCGGGCACCTCGATCACCTCGAACGGCGCAGCGAGTTTCGCGAGCTTTGCGCGCAGCGTGTCGTACACCTGCTGCTGTTCGACGAACGCGCGCTGATGGCAGAACAGCGTATGGCGATTGCCCACGGCGATCACGTCGTTGTGGAATACGCCCGCGTCGATCACGTCCGGGTTCTGTTGAGCGAAAACGGTGGCGTCCTCATCGAGCCCGTGGCGATGCGCAACCGCGCGGCTCGCCTCGAAGCTCTGACGCGCCGGGTAACGCTTCGGCTCGCGCTCGCGACGGTATTCGCTGCGTCCGTACACGAAGAATTCGACGCCGCGCGCGCCGTATTCCGCGCAAAAACGCGTGTGGTTCGCCGCGCCCTCGTCGCCCAGTGCGGGCGTGCCCGGCAGCGCGTCGTGCACTTCGAAATGCGCCGGGTCCGCAAAAATGGTGCGCAGCGTGCGGCGCGTGGCCTCGTGTTCGATCGCGCGATGCAGCTTGCTGCACAGGTTCGCGGGCGTGAAGTGCACGCGGCCGTCGTGCGTGTCGGCGGACGGGCTCACCGTCGCCGCGTTGGCGGTCCACATTGCCGAGGCCGAGCTTGCGGCCGCGAGCAGTTCGGGCGCGTCTTTTGCGGCGCGCGCCATCATCGCGGCCTCGTTGCCCGAGAAGCCCAGCTCGCGCAGCAGACGCACGGAGGGCCGCTCCTGCGGCGGCAAGACGCCCTGCTGAAAGCCGAGATCCGCGAGCTGCTTCATCTTGCGCAGACCCTGCTTCGCGGCGGCCTTCGGATTGGCCACGGACTTCTCGTTGTTCTTCGACGCCACGTTGCCGAACGAGAGCCCGGCGTAGTTGTGCGTAGGGCCGACGAGTCCGTCGAAATTCGCTTCAAAGGCTTGCATCGCGTCGATCCTCAGAAATGAAGGCCCGGCGAGACGCTCGCGGGCATGTGCAGCTCGGCGCTTTCCACTGACGCCATGGGGTAGGCGCAGTAGTCCGCCGCGTAATACGCACTGGGCTGGTGGTTGCCGGAGCGGCCCGTGCCGCCGAACGGCGCGGCGCTCGATGCCCCGTTGGTGGGCCGGTTCCAGTTGACGATGCCCGCGCGGATCTGGCTGCGAAAGCGCGCCCAGAGCGCTTCGTCGTCGGCGAGCAGGCCGGCCGAGAGACCGTAGGCGGTATCGTTGGCGCGCTCCATCGCTTCGTCGAACGTCGCGTAGCGCACGATCTGCGCGAGCGGGCCGAAGTGCTCTTCGTCGGGCAGGTCGCTCACGTTCGTCACGTCGAGCATCGCGGGGCTCACGAAGCCGAGCGACGGGTCGCGCTGTTCCATCTTCAGCAGCGCCGTGGCGCCGTGCGCGAGCAGGTGCGACTGCGCCTGCACGAGCTGCGCCGCGGCGCGCGCCGAAATCACGGCACCCATGAACGGCTGCGGGTCGGCGTCGTATTCGTCCACCGCGATACGCGAGGTCACGTCGCGCAAGCGCTCGATGAAGCGGTCGCCGAACGCATCGCGCGGCACGAGAATGCGGCGCGCGCAGGTACAGCGCTGCCCCGCCGACAGAAACGCGGACTGGATCGTGTGATGCACGGCCGCGTCGAGATCGGCCACGGGCGCCACCACGAGCGGATTGTTGCCGCCCATCTCCAGTGCGAGCACGATCTCGGGCCGTCCGCCGAACTGGCGATGCAGCAGCGTGCCCGTGTTCGAACTGCCCGTGAAGAACAGGCCGTCGATCTGCCGGTGATGGGCGAGCGCCACGCCCGTGTCCTTCTCGCCTTGCACGAGGTTGAGCACGCCCGCGGGCAGGCCCGCCGCCTGCCACACTTCGACCGTGGCCCGCGCCACGTCGGGCGCGAGTTCGGACGGCTTGAACACCACCGTGTTGCCCGCGATCAGCGCCGGCACGATGTGCCCGTTCGGCAAATGGCCCGGAAAGTTGTACGGACCGAACACGGCCACGACGCCATGCGGACGATGCCGCAGCACCGCGACACCGTCGGCCATGGCCGTGCGCTTTTCGCCGGTGCGCTCGTTATAGGCCTGAATCGAGATCTCGACCTTGGCCGCCATCGACGCCACTTCCGTGCGCGCTTCCCACAGCGGCTTGCCGGTCTCGCGGCCGATCGCCTCGGCAAGCGCTTCCTTGCGTTCGTTGATGAGCGCGGCGAAGCGGCGCACGATCGCGCAGCGTTCGTCGAGCGTCGTGTGCGACCACGCGGCGAACGCGCGACGTGCGCTGCCCACGGCATAGTCCACGTCTTCGGCCGATGCGCTGCGGCCTTCCCACACGGTGCGGCCCGTGCCGGGGTTGCGCGAGGCGAAGGCGGGTCCGCTGGCGGGGGCCCATTCGCCGTCGATGAAAAGCTCGTTCATGGTCATTCCTGTTTCTGTTTGAGCGGCAGCACGCGCACGGGGTCGCCCGCGGCGACGCGCAGCGCGGCGGCTTCGTCGGGCGAGAGGCGGAACACGCCGTGCTCCACGACACCCGGCGCTATGCCCACGCGAAAGTCGGCAAGCGACGTGTTCGATACCAGCGAGCGCGCTTTTGTCGCCGCGTTCGAAGGCTCATGTGCCGCGCCGATCTCCACCGGCACGACCACGCTTTCGCGCACCGTGCGCAGGTCCGCGATATGGCATTCCAGCACCGGGCCGGCATCGAAGATATCGACGTGGTTTTCGTAGCGCAGCCCTTCGGCTTCCAGCATGCGGCGCGCGGGCAGCGTATCGCTATGCGTGAGGCCCACGGCCTGCTGCGCGTCTTCCGGCAGCAGTTCGACGTAGACGGGATAGCGCGGCATCAGCTCCGCCAGAAACGACTTGCGGCCGTGCGAACTCAGATAGTCCGCGGCGTTGAAGTCGATCTGGTAGAAGTGCGAGCCCACCGCGCGCCAGAACGGCGAGATACCGTCCGCATCGAAATGGCCGCGCAGTTCGGCGCAGATGCGTTGCGGAAAGCGCTCGCGAAACTGCGCGATGAACATGAAGCGCGAGCGCGAGAGCAGCCCGCCCACGCCGCTCGTGCGATAGCGCGGCGAGAGGAACAGCGAGCAGACTTCGGCGTAGCCCGTGAGGTCGTGCGAGATGTTGAGCGCGCGCATACGCGTCCAGATGCCGAGGTCCTGGCTCGCATGCACCACCGTGCTCACGCGATAGTTGTAGAACGGCTGCTGCAGGCCCACGGCGGTTTCGATGCCGCAGACGCCCGCCACGTCGCCCGTGGCCGTGTCTTCCATCACGAAGAAATAGCCCTTCTCGTAGGGCTCGGCGCGCTCTTCCATGGTGCGGCGAGCGCGATCGATGCGCGCCGCGAGCGCCTCGCGGTCCGGCTTGAAGGTGGTGAGGCCCGGCCCCGTTTCCTGGGCGAGCGCGACGAGCGCATCCACATCGCCCGTCTGCACGACGCGAACGACGATCATGGTGCGTCTCCCATCGGTTCGTCCCCGGTTGGGTAGGGGCCGTTGTCTTGTGTGTCTCGTGCTTCTTGCGCTTCTTCGTTGCGATGCAGGCGCACGCAGCGCACGGTGTCGCCGGCCTGCACGCCGAGTGCCGCGCGCGCGGCGGCACTCAGCGGTGCGCCGGCCTCGCTGCGGTGGCGGCTCGTGCAGGCGTCATCGTGACGTTGGCTCGTGTGGTCGTGAGCTTGCACAGGCAGTTCGGCCAGCACGCAGCGGAAGTCGCCTGCACGGTTGCTGGCGACGAGGTACGCGGCCGTGCTCGCCGCTTCGCCGCCTGCCGCATTGCTCGCCGCTTCGCCGCCCTCTTCCCGCACCACGCGCGTTTCGTTGCTGCGCACCGACGCCGTGCGATCCACCTGCGCCGTGAGCACCGGGCCCGCGTCGAAGATGTCGACGAAGCGGTCCGTCTCGAAGCCCTCTTCCAGATGGATCTCCCACGCGAGCAGCGCCTTCTCGTCGGGCTCGCCCAGCACGCGCTGCGCCGCTTCGGGCAACAGCGGCACATAGAGCGGATAGCTCGGCATCACTTCCGCGATGAAGGTGCGGCTGCGTCCGCCCGAGGCCACTTCGATCTCGCGGAAGTCGCGGCCGAAGAACTTGCGGCCCACGGCTTCCCAGAACGGCGACACGCCCGACTCGTCGGTCACGCCGAGCAGCAGCGAGAAGACCTCGGGCGTGAAGCGCTTGCGGTTCGCCGCGATGTACATCATGCGGGCGCGCGACATCAGATGCGCCGCCGCCGTGGCCCGCAGCGACGGGTCGATATAGAAGCCCGCCAGCCGGCTCCGGCCCGTCAGTTCGTGCGACATGGTGAGCGCGTGAATCTTGCGGTTCACGTGCAGTTCGCGCGACGCGTGAATGAGCGCGTCGTTGCGAAACGCGTAGAACGGCTCGGCGTACCCCGCCGCCGCCACGATGCTCGCCGTGCCGAGCAGCCTTCCCGTCTCGCTGTCTTCGAGCACGAACAGGTAGAACTCTTCGCCGGGGAAATCGACGTCGGCGCGAAACGAGTCTTCGGAGAGCGCGATGCGCGCCTCCAGCGCCTGCCGGTCGTGCGGCAGCGAATGCAGCACCGGCTGCGCGGTGCGTGCCATGTGGGCGATCGCATCGAGATCGGCCAGGCGCGCGGGGCGTACGAATAGCATCGTCGTTCCAGTAGGGGGATGAATACGCTAAGCGCGTGTTCGTTGCGCGATTCAGCGCGCCGCGTCGGCCGCAACGCTCGCCTCGGCGCCGACCACGTCTTCAATGGCCTGTTCGATGCGCGCGAAGCCCTCGTTCAGGTCGTCCATCGGCATGATGAGCGACGGTGCGAAGCGCAGCACGTCGGGGCCGGCAATCAGCATCATCACGCCGCGCTTCGCCGCGGCGGTGAGGAAGTCTTTCGCGCGGCCGCGCCACGCGTCGGTCAATTCCGCACCGATCAGGAGGCCCTTGCCACGCACTTCGCGGAAGATGCCAAAGCGTTCGTTGAGCGCCGCGAGCTTCGCGCGAATGGCTTCGCCGCGCGCGTTCACGCCGGCCAGCACGGCGGGGTCGCTCACGAGTTCCACGACCTTTTCCGCGATGGCGGCGCCGAGCGGATTGCCGCCGTACGTCGTGCCGTGCACGCCCACCTTGAAGTGCGCGGCGAGTTCGTTCGTCGTCAGCATCGCGCCGATCGGAAAGCCGTTGCCGAGCGCCTTCGCCGTCGTGAGGATGTCGGGCGTCACGTCCGTGCCCTGATACGCGTAGAAGTGGCCCGTGCGGCCCACGCCCGTTTGTACCTCGTCAAAAATCAGCACGGCGCCGTGCGCGTCGCACAGCTCGCGCAGCGTGCGCAGGAACGCCGGGTCCGCGGGAATCACGCCGCCCTCGCCCTGCACGGGCTCCACGATCACGGCGCACGTCTTCGCGCCGATCGCCGCTTTCGCCGCTTCGATGTCGTTGTACGGCAGATGGCGGATGCCCTCGGGCACGGGGCCGAAGCCTTCCGAATACTTGGGCTGGCCGCCCACGCTCACGGTGAAGAACGTGCGGCCATGAAACGACTGCGTGAAGGAAACGATCTCGTACTTGTCGGCGCCGAAGCGGTCGAACGCGACGCGGCGCGCAAGCTTGAGCGCCGCCTCGTTCGCTTCCGCGCCGGAGTTCGCGAAGAACGCGCGGTCGGCGAAGGTCAGCGCTTCCAGACGCTTCGCGAGGCGCAACACGGGTTCGTTGGTGTAGCCGTTGCCGATGTGCCAGAGCTTGCCGCCCTGCTCGCGCAGCACGTCGAGCAGCGCCGGATGCGCGTGGCCCAACGCCGTGACCGCGATGCCGCCTGCGAAGTCGATGTAGTCGCGACCTTCGGTGTCCCACACGCGCGAGCCCTGGCCGCGATCCGGCACGAAAGCCGCGGGAGAGAACACGGGCACCATCACTTCGTCGAAGGTCTGTCGGGTCACTGTCAGGTCGTTCATGGCCAATCCTGTGGGAAGTCGCGCGAGGCGCTGATGAAAGTAGTGTAGGAAACCGCGGCGCCAGCGTCTTGCGTGAAGGCGACGCGTTCTATCGGGCTTGCCGTTCCTGCATGCTGCGATGCGCGATGCACCCTCAGCGCTCGAAGCCGTCTTCGTCGGGCCGTTCGATCAGCGCCGTGGCGCGCGGCTCGTCGGCCGTCAACCGGGTTGGCCGGCCGCCTGCCCCCGCCGCCCCGCCGTGCTGCTTTTCGATCCAGTTGCGGCGGTCTTCGCGCGGCGTCACGCCGAAGCGCTCGCGGTACGCATTCGAAAAATGTGCCGCCGACGAAAACCCGCACGCCAGACTGATCTGCACCACCGACTTGCTCGTGCGCTGCAACTGCGTGCGCGCCTTGGCAAGCCGCAAGCCCAGGTAATACTTCGACGGCATGGACCCGAGGTACTGCCGGAACAGCCGTTCCAGCTGCCGGCGCGATACGCCGACCAGGTTCGCGATCTCGTCCGTGGTGAGCGGGTCTTCGATGTTCGCTTCCATGAGCAGCAGCGCGTCGTTCAGGCGCGGATGCCGCTCGCCGGGCGCCGTCACGAACGGAATGCGCTGACGCTCCTCGCCGCTGCGAATCGCGCCCGTGCCCATCGCGTCCGCAATGCGTTCGGCCAGTTCCGGGCCGTGCTCGCGGCCGATCATCGCCAGCATGAAGTCGAGCGTGGCCTGGCCGCCCGCGCAGGTGGCGCGATCGCGGTCGATCTCGAAGATCTGCTGGGTCACGATGGAGCGCTCGAACTGCTCGGCGAACTGCTGGTAGGCCTCCCAGTTCACGCTCACGCGATAGCCCGACAACTGGCCCGCCATGGCGAGCCACCAGACGCCGTGATGAATGCCCGACACGAGCGGCGTGCGCTGCCCCACGCGCGCGAGGCTCGCGAGAAAGAGCCGGTAGTCGGCGAACTGCTGAAACCGCTCGCTCACGACGATGAGCCAGTCGCACGCGAGCGCGTCGCCGAACGCGGCGTCCGCAGCCCAGTGCGCGCCGCCCGCAAGCGGCACGGGCCGGCCGTCCCACGAGCACACCTGCCAGCGGTACAGCGCGCGGCCGTCGATCTCGTTGGCCAGATTGAGCGTATCGACGATCGGCCCCACACCCGACATCGACACGGGCGGCAAGGCCACGATGGCCACCTGCGTGGTGCGAGCCGGGCTGGACGTGCGGGCCATCGTGAAATCAGCGCGAGTGCGGTGTGGAGTGGAGTGAAAAACGGCGATGGGGAATGTTGCTTAAAAGGCAACGGCAACGGTGGCAACGGCCACCGCCGCGCGCCTTACTTGAGGCTGCCGGAAAGAAACTGGCGCAAACGCTCGCTCTTCGGCGCACCCAGCACGTCGGCGGGCGTGCCCTCTTCTTCGGTGCGACCTTGATGCAGAAACATCACGTGATTCGAGACGTTGCGCGCGAAGCCCATCTCGTGCGTGACGACGATCATCGTGCGGCCTTCCTCGGCAAGCTTCTGCATGACCTTGAGCACTTCGCCCACGAGTTCGGGGTCGAGCGCGGACGTGGGTTCGTCGAACAGCATCACGTCGGGATGCATGGCCAGCGCGCGCGCAATCGCCACGCGCTGCTGCTGGCCGCCCGACAGATGCGACGGATACTGCTTTTCCACGCGCGGCGCGAGGCCCACTTTTTCGAGGTACTCGCGGGCGCGGTCCTCGGCTTCGCGGCGCGGCACGCCGAGCACGTGGATGGGCGCTTCCATCACGTTTTCCAGCACGTTCATGTGCGCCCACAGGTTGAAGTGCTGGAACACCATGGCGAGCTTCGTGCGGATGCGCTGCAACTGCTTGTGGTCCGCCACTTCGAGGTTGCCGTGACGGTCGGCCTTCGTGCGCACGGTCTCGCCGTCCACGACGATCTGCCCGGCGTTGGGCCGCTCCAGAAAATTGATGCAGCGCAGGAACGTGCTCTTGCCCGACCCGCTCGCGCCGATGATGCTGATCACGTCGCCCTTCTTCGCGTTGAGGGTGACGCCCTTGAGCACTTCGTTGTCGCCGTAGCGCTTGTGGATGTCCTGCGCGCTCAGCTTGCAGGTTTCGGTTTGCGTGGTTTGGGGCAAGATGCTCTCCCGTCAGAATGCAGGCCGGTGGCCGTCGAGGCCGGCCGGGTCGACCCGGTGTTCGATGCTTCGGTGTCTTGAATCTCAGTGCCGCGGCACGGCGAGATAGCCGAGCCAGCGACGTTCGGCGCGGCGAAACGCGGCCACGAGCGCGAACGATACGGTGCAGTAGATCAACGCCGCGAGGCCGAATGCCTCGAACGACGCGTAAGTGGCCGAGTTCGCGTCGCGCGCCACCTTGAGCACGTCCGGCACGGTGGCCGTGAACGCGACGGTGGTGGCGTGCAGCATCAGGATCACCTCGTTACTGTACAGCGGCAGGGCGCGGCGCAGCGCGGACGGTAACACAATCCGCCGATACATCGTGAGCCAGCTCATGCCGTAGGCGCGCGCCGCTTCCACCTCGCCGTGCGAGGTGGCGCGAATGGCGCCCGCGAAGATCTCGGTCGTATAGGCACAGGTGTTCAGCGCGAACGCGAGAATCGCGCAGTGAAAGCCGCTGCGAAAGAACGCGTCGAGCACGGCGTGCGAGCGCACGAACTCGAGGCTGTAGAGCCCCGAGTAGATCAGCAGCAGTTGCACGTAGAGCGGCGTGCCGCGAAACACGTAGGTGTAGAGGCGCACCGGCGTGGAGAGCCAGCGCTTCTTCGACACGCGCGCCACGGCGAGCGGCACGGCCATCACGAAGCCGATGCCGACCGACGCCACCAGCAGCCACAGCGTCACGGCGAGGCCCGAGAGGCGCTGCCCGTCCCAGTAGAGAAACGCGCGTCCGAATTGCGTGAGGATTTCGATCATGGTCGCCTGAGCCCTTACAGTTCCGCGTGCCGCACGCCGGTCGAATAGCGCCGCTCGAGCCACAACAGCACGACGTTCGACACCGTCGTGATGGCAAGGTAGATGAGCGCCGCCACGAGGATGAAGAAGAACATGTTGAAGGTGCTCTTGCCCGCGTCCTGCGCGGCCTTCACGACGTCGGCAAGTCCGATGATGGAGACGAGCGCGGTCGCCTTCACGAGTACCTGCCAGTTGTTGCCGATGCCGGGCAGCGCGAAACGCATCATCTGCGGAAAGAGGATGCGCGCGAACACGCGTGCGCCGCTCATGCCGTAGGCGTAGCCCGCTTCGAGCTGGCCGCGCGGTACGGCGAGAAAGGCGCCGCGAAAGGTCTCGGTGAAGTACGCGCCGTAGATGAAACCGAGCGTGAGCACGCCGGCCACGAACGGATCGATGTCGATCTGATCCCAGCCGAGCAGGTCCGTCACGTTGTTCACCGCGATCTGGATGCTGTAGAAGAGCAGCAGCATCAGCACGAGGTCGGGCACCGAGCGGATCAGCGTTGTGTAGGCCGTGCCCGCCGCGGCCAGCGGCCGGTTCGACGACAGCTTCGCGGCGGCGCCCACGAGACCGAGCAACACGGCCGCCGCGAGCGAGAGCACCGAAAGCTCGATCGTCTGGATCGTGCCGGCAAGAAGAATCGGGCCGAAGCCGTACAGGAACACTGGGTTGTCTCCGTAGGTGTTTTGTTCGGGGCAAGCCGCGCAGGTCGGGCCGCGCAGGCCGGGCCACGCAGGCCGCGTAGCCCTCGCCGCAATGGGCCGCCGTCCGGCATGGCGCGGATACTCCCAAGCGAAAATGAATTGCTCAATCGGACGCGGTTGCGATGCTGCAACGCAATAAGTTCGCCTGATGCGAGAGCGGCCTGCCAGGCCGCGCCACGGCGGGCTTCATGCCGCCGTCAAGGGGCGCGTACGCTTGCGGGCGCGCCGCAAATTCGCAAGTTTGGGGTCGCTTTTTCGATAGACCGGGCAAGGAGTGCGGGCCCGCTGGAGAGCCCGCGCCGCCTCCTGTTTTCTGGTTGCCTGGCCTGCCTGCTTTCCAGGCTTCAGCCCCTCACCCGTCCAGCCCCAGCCGCGCGCGGATGGCCGGCATCATGTAGGCCACCGCAGCTTTGCCTTCCTCGATGGCCGGCGCCGCGCGATGAAAATCGAAGATGCCCATGCCGCCCAGGCGCGGCTGGATCATGATGTCCGCGGGCTCGCCCGCAAGACGGCTGCGCGTGATGCGCACCTGCATGATGTCGATGCTCTGCGCAATCGAGTTGAGCAGCGACGGCACGCGCGCGCCCGGCGGGGGCCGCACGCGCACGTCGGTGGTCGGCGGCCCCGGCTGGAGCCAGCGCGGAAACGGCTTGCCGTTGCGGCGAAGCGCGACGGGCGGCGGCGCGTCGGGGTCGGGCACGGGCGTGTCGTCCACGGCACCGCCCAGATCGCGGCCATTGAGGATGTCGTGGTTCAGATCCACGCCGATCACACAGTCCGCACGCAGCGCGCGCGCCGCCGAAACGGGCACGGGATTCGAAAGCCCGCCGTCCACCAGCCACGCGCCGTCATGCCAGATGGGCGTGAAGATGCCCGGAATCGCAATGGAGGCGCGCACGGCGTCCACCACGCTGCCCTCCTGCAGCCAGACCTCGCGCCCCGTATCGAGTTCGGTGGCCACGGCCGTGAACGGCATCTTCAACTCGCCGATCAGGCAACCGTCGAAGCGGTCGGCAAAGAGATTGATGAGCTTGCGGCCGCCCAAGAGGCCGCCGCCCGTGAAGCGCGGGTCGAGCAGGCGCACCACGGCCTGCCACGTGAGCCGGCCCACCCATTCCTCGAGCCAGTCGAGGTCGCCGTTCGCGTACACGGCGCCCACCAGTGCGCCGATCGACGTGCCGCACACGACGTCGGGCTTGATGCCCGCCTCGTGCAGCGCGCGGATCACGCCGATGTGCGCCCAGCCGCGCGCGGCGCCCCCGCCCAGCACGAGCGCGATGCGTGGAGGTCGGAATCTGCGTTGCATGAGTCTGTCTTGTCCTTTTCGGTCGGGCGTCTTTCGCGGCGGGTCTATCGCCAGCACGTCGCCATGCAGGTCGTCCTGCTGGCCGTCCGCATGCCGCCAGTATCGCTAATGTCCGCGGATGATGTCGGAGCGCGACGTGGTCGAAACGCGGCCGTCGGGCCCGAAGTGCACGTTGAAGAACGCTTCTTCGTTGACCCCGCCTTCGCGCCACTTCCAGCTCCACACCGTTTCGGGCTTGAGCGGATACACCGCGATCTCGCCGGGCTTGCCGAGCAGGCGACGCACTTCGTCTTCGGTCATCCCCAGGCGAATCTTCGCGAAGTTTTCGGCCGTGAGCACCTGCGTGATAGCGGCGAGCTTGCCGTCGCGATCGATATCGACCATGTAGGTGTTGAGCCCTTGCGGGCCGCGCGGATATTCGAGGCGCTTCGAGCCGTCGGTAAACACGCGTTCGGTTTCGGGCCGGCCCATCTGGTCGCGCACCTGCTCTTCGGTGGAGACGCCCGGCGTGAGGCCGCGCAGCAGCAGGAAGTCGGGCTTGATGGCGTTGAAGATTTCTTTGAGTTTCTGCACGAGCCAGTCGCCTTCGCGGCTATCGCAGCCGCCTAGCGTGACGCCGGCGGCAAGCGCCGCCGTGAGCATCATGCGCGCAAGCCACCCGCGAGGGTGAGGATTGAACATGGTCGAATGCATGCACGAACGGGCGTGCGCCAAACGCAATGTCCGACAGCATAACCGCGCGCGGGGGAAAACGGCGAGAAGGGACCGGAAGGACTCGAAGCGGCGAACGCTTCAGGCTCGCGACATGCGCAAACCAGGGCGGTGGAAATGGGGTGAGCGCTGGTGACGCACACGGTCAGAGGCGAATGCCTCCGACCTGCGCGCCATCCCCGTGATTGATGGGCCGTCTCACGCGGCTTGCTGGTCCCTCGACTATTCGGTGTGTCTCGGTGGACCACAATCTAGACTCAACGCCGGCATTTATCGAGACCGCGTTTACACCGATTCCGCGGGCCATCCGCGTACACGTCTGCATGCGGATGCAACGCGCTGCGACACATGCGGCAATACATGCGGCAACACACGCCGCCGCACCCTGCCACACGCTGCTCCACATTCAGATCACGAAGAAACCATGTGTGCCGTCGCGCGCGAGTTGCGCCACGAGTCCGCACTCCCATTCGAGGTAGGCGTTCATCGTGTCGCGCGGTACGTCGGTGCCTTCGTAGGGACGCGAATAGTGGTCGATACGCGGCGAGGCGAGGCGCGTCTCGCCTGCTTCGACCGGCAGGTCCGCATCGATCCACGCGGCGGTGCCGCCCGCGAGCACGTGCACGGGCTTGCCGTCCACGAGCGCCGCGAATTCCGGCGCCGCAAAACGCGCAAGCGCGCTCGTGTCGCACGTAAGTACGTAGCGGCGCGCCTGCGGCAATGGATGTACGGCGTCCGCGAGCAGCGACCGAATGGCGAACCACGCGCCCGGAATGTGGCGCTTCACGTAGTTCGTGCTCGCGGCCAGATCGATCACGACCGTGCCCGGCTCGTGCAGCCACGAGGCAAGCTCGGCAGGCGTCACCTCCTGGGCAACCGGTGCGGCGAGCGCGTCGCGCACGGCGGTGGTGAGCCCCTCCTCGCTGAAATCGCCGCGCGTGAGGCCATCGGCCACATAGACTTCCACGCCCATCTGCGCGAGCCACGACGCCGTCATGTTCGCGCGCACGCCGTCGTTGTCCGCGAGAATCACGCGCGCGCCGCGCACGGGCGCGAACACGTCGGTTTCCTGCACGAGCTGGCCGCCCGGCGCATGACGAAAGCCCGGCACGTGGCCCGCTTCGTATTCCTCTTGCGAACGCACGTCGAAGCGATAGATCGTGCGCACGCGTTCGTCGGCCCAGCGGCGTGCCTCGTCGCGCGTCGTGCGGCCTACGCGGGCGCGGTCCGCAAGGGCGCGGGCGCGGTCCGCGGCTTCGAGGCGCAGCACGTCGTCGAGCGCCGTGTCGTAGCGGCGCGCACTCCCGTGCGCGAGCGGCTGCCCCGCCAGGTTCCAGCCGATGGTGCCGTTGCGCAGTGCGCTCACCGGGTTCGGCACGCCGGCATTGATGAGCGACTGCGCACCGATGATGCTGCGCGTGCGGCCCGCGCAATTGACGACGATGTGCGTCGCAGGATCGCGTGCGATCTGCCGCGCGCGCAATACGAGTTCCGCGCCGGGCACGCTGATGCTGCCCGGAATGTTCATGCGCTGGTATTCCTCGAAGCGGCGCGCGTCGAGCACGACGACGTTCTCTTCGCGGTCGAGCATGGCCTGCAGCGTGCGCGCATCGACCGAAGGCGTGCGGCGCTCCGCCCCCACGAGTTCGCCGAACGCCTTGCTGGGCGCGTTGACGTCGCGGAACAGTTCGCCGCCGGCAACGGCCCAGCCCTTCAGCCCCCCTTCGAGCAGCGCCACGTCGGTATAGCCGAGTTCGGCGAAGCGCTGCGCGGCGCGCGCGGCAAGGCCTTCGCCGTTGTCGAGCACGACGATGGGCACCGAGCGGCGCGGCAGGCGCACGGGTGCGTCGAGTTCCAGTCTCGAGAGCGGCAGATTGGCCGCGAAAAGCGGGTGGCCCTGTGCGTGCGGATGCTCCTCGCGCACGTCGAGCAACGCAATTTCGCGTCGTTCGATCAGTGTGCGGCGCACGTCCTGACAAGAACGGGTGTTGAATCGGGTCATGACGCGGAAAGCTCCTTCGAAATGTTCCAGAGAGTCGGCAACACATGCTTCGAAATAGCGGGAGACGAGGTCGGCCTCCGGGCTTGCCTTGGGGTTCTGCTTTGCGGCCTTGCTTTGCAGCCTTGCCTTGCGGTCCTGCGTTGGCCGGTCGGGTCGCAAGAGCACGGCATGGGCACCGCATGGACGCCACGCGTGGCCGCGACGTTTGCACCATCAACGTGAATTCAGAGGGCGCGTGGTCGCAGACGGCGCCGGTCAGCCCCCTTTCTGACGTCGTATGTCACCGATGCGAGGCGTTCAAGCATCGACCATGCCTGTGTGATGGCGTTTTTGCGCACCGTTTTCGCGCGCGGAGAGGCGACGGCGCAGGCACTCGTGCGACAGCTGCGCCGCAATTTCCGCACCGCACCGCAGGGTGCGGGCACAGCCGGAGATGGGCGCGCATATCGTCGCGGATCGCGCGTCGTGTTTCAGGTCAGGAAGGGAATGCTGTCGCGGAAAGCGACATGGAGGGGCACGATCAGCGCCGGAGGGCCACCGAAGTGCAGAGCGCTCGACGAGAGAACGACAGAAAAACTACCGCACGTGCTCGCGAGCGTGCCGTTCGTCGTCGTGGTCTAAGGCGCGTTGCGCGTCGCTGGAGGCCTGCGCACCGCCGTCCGTCGTGCGCGACACATCCGCGGTCGCCGTGGCAACGGCCAGCGCGCTACCCGCCGGCCGCACATGCCGTCGGCCGCGCACGAGTTCCGCCAGTTGCCACGACGCCAACGCCATGCAGCCGAACACGACCTCGCGCATGCGCTTGACGAGCGCGAGCGAAAGCGCCACCTCGTGGTTCACGCCGAACATCTGCGCGAGCAGCACCACGGCGGCCTCCTGGATGCCGAGGCCCGCAGGCACCATGAAGGCCGCGTGGCGCACGGCCTGGGTGAGCGCCTCGATGGCGAGCGCGCCTGCAATGGATACCGGGTGCCCGAGCAGCGCCAGCGCCCAGTAGGTCTCGAGCGCGCCCAGCATGTAGCCACCCAGCTGCCACGCAAACGAGCGGAACAGGAGGCCCGCGCGGCACATCAACGCGTCGATGTCGGCGTCGAGCTTCTTGCCGTCGACGCCCAGCAGGAATGGATGCGCCTCGCCGAGCAGCCGGCCCGCCCAGCGTTCGATGGCGTGGAAGATGCCGCCGCGACGCAGCAGCACCACGGTGATCACCGGCACCGGCAGCGAAAGCAGCAGCGCAAGGCCGATGGCGCGCAGCGAATCCGCGTGATGCGTGCTCGCCACGATCAACACGAGCCCGAGCGCCGAAAACGCGTACTGCACGGCGATGGTGATCAGCACCTCGACGATCACGGAGGCGCTCACGCGGCTCGCATCGCGCACCCGCCAGCGCGCGAGCCGGATGCCGACGATCTCGCCGCCCACGCCCACCGAAGGCAGCAGGCGCGATACGGCTTCGCGCACGGTCGCGATCCACCAGAGGAACGCGAGCGGCGCGCGGCCGCCCAGCAAGAGCCGCCACGCGTGCGCGTCGAGCAACAACGGCAACGCATGAAACGGCACGAGCCACAGCAGCGCGGGACCGGCCTGCCCGATCACGTGCATCACGTCGCGCGCGCCTTCGTGCACGACGAGGGCGATCAGGATCGCGATACCGACGGGAAAGCCCATCCACTTGAGCCATTTCATGACGCTTGCGCTCCTCGCGCGAACACGTCGGCAAAGCCGCCGCGTACCGCGCCCGCCGCGTCGATGGCGGCGGCCACACGCGGCGACAGCAGCGCCGCGAGTTCGTCCGCGTGGCGGTAGGCATGCATGGAGGCCGTGATCGGGCCTTCGCCCGAATCCGCGGGCGCCGCCGGATGGCAGTAGATCTCGCCCACCCCGTCGGGCAGCCGCGCGAGCGTGTCGAGCAGCACCTGCTCGTCCATGCCGCCCGTGTTGGTCATGCCCACCACGTAGTCGTTGTGGTCGATGCCGGCGCGCACGAGCCGTGCCCGCACGAGGTTGATCCACGGCCGCAGCCACGCCGGCGCATCGGCCTCGCACGGCAGGCGCATGGCGCGCATGCCGTAGTCGCGGCCAATCTCGAGAATCAGCGAAAGCACCGTGGGATGCAGATGGAAATGCTTGTGCGTATTGACGTGATCGAGCGTGAGGCCCGTGGCGGCGAACGCTTCGAACTGCGCGCGGATTTCACGCGCGAGCTGGCGGCGCACATGCGGAAGGAAGAAGAAGCGCACGCCGTCCAGCACCATGTTGCTGCCGAAACGGCCGTTGGCGTCGACGAGCGCGGGAATCTGCGCGGGCGGCAGCATGGCGTCGCTGTCCGCGAGCGCGAGGTGCAGGCCCACGCGCAGGTGCGGCAGACGCCGCGCACGCTCCACTGCATCGCGCGCGGCCGGTGCGGCGACCATGAGGCTCGCGGCCGTGAGCACGCCGTCGCGGTGCGCGCGCTCCACGGCCTCGTTCACGCGCTCGTGCAGGCCGAAGTCGTCTGCCGTGATGATCAGCGTTCGGACCCGGCCGGATGGACGCTGCGGCGCGAGCCCGGGGGACTGCATTACGCCTCGTGCGCGCGCAGGAAGCGGAAGAACTCCACGCCTTCGCGCAGACGCCGCTTCATCATGTCCCAGCTCGTCAGCATCTCGCGCACGATTTCCCAGATCTTCGAGGGACGGAAGTAGAACTGGCGATAGAACTGCTCGAGGTGGTGATAGATCTCGTCGCGCGACAGGTGCGCGTAGCCGATCGCCGCGAGCTGCACGCCTTCCTTGCTCACGAGGTTGATGGTCTTGTTCTCTTCCATCCAGCCGTTTTCGACGGCCTGCTTGTAGAGCGTCGTGCCCGGATACGGCGCGGCGAGCGAGACCTGGATCGTGTGCGGATTGATTTCCTTCGCGTACTCGATCGTCTTCTTGATGGTTTCCTGCGTCTCGCCCGGCAGGCCGAGGATGAACGTGCCGTGGATCTTGATGCCGAGCTTCTTGCAGTCCGCGCTGAAGCGGCGCGCGAAATCGGTGCGCACGCCCTTCTTGATGTTCACGAGGATCTGGTCGTCGCCGGATTCGAAGCCGACCAGCAGCAGACGCAGGCCGTTTTCCTTCATGACCTTCAGCGTCTTGTACGGCACGTTCGCCTTCGCGTTGCACGACCACGTCATGCCGAGCTTGCCGAGGCCGATGGCGATGGCTTCGGCGCGCGGCAGGTCGTCGGTGAAGGTGTCGTCGTCGAACATCAGTTCCTTCACTTCCGGCATGTTGTCGCGGATCCACTTCGCTTCTTCCAGCACGTTTTCGACAGAGCGCGTGCGGTAGCGGTGGCCGCTCACCGTCTGCGGCCACAGGCAGAACGTGCAGCGCGACTTGCAGCCGCGGCCCGTGTAGATGGACACGTACGGGTAGTTCAGATAGCCGATGAAGTAGTTGTCGATCTTCAGGTCGCGCTTGTAGACGGGCGCGACGAACGGCAGTTCGTCCATGTTCTCGAGGATCGGACGCGCTTCGTTGTGCTCGATCGAGCCGTCCTTCGCGCGCCAGCTCAAACCCTTGATCTCCGGGAACGGCTTGCCTTCGGCGAGTTCCTTGCACGTGAAGTCGAATTCTTCGCGGCAGACGAAGTCGATGGCGTCGGTGGCCGTGAGCGAATTGTGCGGGTCCACCATCACCTTCGCGCCCACCATGCCGACCAGCATCGACGGCTTCATCTTCTTGAGATCCTGCGCGAACATCGCGTCGGTGGGGAACGACGGCGTGCTCGTGTGGATGATGACGAGGTCGTAGTCGTTGGCGATCTTCAGCGTTTCCTCGACCGACAGGCCGTCGGCCGGCGCATCGACGACGCGGCTGCCGGGCACGAGCGCAGCCGGCTGGGCGAGCCAGGTGGGATACCAGAACGAGCGGATCTCGCGCTTGGCCTGATAGCGCGAACCCGCGCCGCCGTCGAAACCGTCGTAGGACGGCGCCTGCAAAAACAGCGTTTTCATGAATGCTCCGGCAACCTGCGTTGTAACTGAACTCTTGTTGAATGGCGCCCGTACGGGCGTGCCTGCTTTCATCGACGTCGTGCCTCGGCTTCGCGGCGCCCGCCCGCACATGCGATGCGAGCGCCGCAAGGGGCAGCCTACGTCGTCCTGCTTAAACGATGCTGATGGGCGCGCGGCGCGCAGTGCACCGCTGCCTCGTTTTCGGGATCGAACCGAGGGCGACTTGCCTTGGGGCAACCCGCCGCCCTGGCCTTCCGAACGCTTTCCGTCCCGAGGCGTTCGCCCCTTTAGCGGCCGTCCGACACCTCGACCACCGAAGGCCGCGGCTGCGCCGTGACCGGATTGGCCACGGCCATACGGGCGCCGCGCCACACCACATGGGTGCCGAACACCGCGCCGAGCCACTGCAGCGCGAGCAAACCGTCACGCAGCGGCACGAGCGGCAGGTCGCGCCAGAACGCCCGGGCATGCCGCGCGCTGCGGGCATGCAGCAGAACACGCGCGATGATACCCGCAACCGTGCTCGCCACGAGCAGATTCGCCGCAAACGGCTGCCCCGCCATGGCCGCGCTGCCATCGAGCAGCCAGGCGAACAACGCCCCCACGAGCAGCCACGGCGACGTAAAGGTAATGAACAGGAACGCGAAACCGGACGGGTTGACCGAGCGGATGGTACGCAGCCAGCGCGTTTCGCGCAGCCAGAGCGTACGCAGGCTCGGCTCGATCACATCGGTTTCCACCATCACGGGCGCGAGCACCGTGGCGAGGCCTTGCTCGCGAGCGTGTTCGGCCAGCATGTAGTCGTCGGCGAGGCAGTCTTTGAGCGCTTCGAAGCCGCCGATCTTCGCGAGCGTCGAGCGGCGCAGCGCAAGCGTGGCGCCGAAGCCGAAATCGCGCGAACCGGCTGCGTGGGCCACCCGCACCGAGGGCGCGAACCACTCGTTGATGAAGAGCGAACCCACGCGCGGCCAGAAGCCGCCAATGCTCTTCGCGTGGTAAAGGCACGTGACCACGCCCACCTCGGGGTTGGCGAGGGGCGCCGTGACCGTGCTCAGGTAGTCCGGCTCCACTGCGATGTCGCTGTCCGCAATGATGATCGCCTCATGACGCGCGCGCGCCACCATGTTCATGAGGTTGCTGACTTTGAGGTTGCTGCCGTGCACGCGCGGGTCCACCACGAGTTCGATGTCGAGGTGCGGGTAGGCGGCTTCGAGCCGGCGCACCACCGCAATCGCGGGGTCGGCCGGCGACGACACGCCGAACAGCAACTGGAAGCATGGGTGCGACTGCTCGCAGAAGCTTGCAAGGTTTTCGTAAAGACGCGGCTCGGCGCCGCACAGCGGCTTGAGCACGCTGACCGACATCGGCGTTTGCGCGCGGGCGCGCCGCACGGCTTCGCGCGTGAAGCGCGCAGTGCCGAACGACGGCATGGCGAGCGCCGCCACGATGGCATAGAGGGTGGCCACGCAGCACAGCGCAATGGCCAGCCACTCGAAAACAGGCAACGATGGAAGCGTCATTGGCCGCTACCCCGGGCGACACGCCGCCCACGGGCCGCACGGCCGTTCGATGAAACCTTGCTGGGAATGCTGGTACGCACGATCCCGACTCCTTCTGCTTGCGACCCGCACGTGAGCTGCCGCGCCGGCATGGCGCGGGCAGCTTGCCGGGTTGAAGGCGTGCGATCCGCGTTCCCGTAATCGACCGTAATATTGATTCGGCCACCTGACACGCAAATGAAAGCGCAGCGGCGCTCGGTCCTGCCGGATAAGGCGGACGGGCTCGATGCGCTTTCCGTGGCTCGACGGAAAAGGGGCTACGAATACGGGGCAGGTAGGGCAGACGGACTTCACGCTGCACCCTCCTGTTGAATGGCAACCGCACGCCCATTCATGGTGGCGAAATTTTAGCAGGGCCGCGCGTGGCTTGCCTGATGGCCGGCACGAACTGAGGCTTTTACACGACTATTTGCGCACTTTTTACAACGGCGCAATAGCGCGGCGAAATCGGGCGCCATTATTTTCTAAATCCGCACGGATGAAATGTCCGGAAAAAAATGCTGATCCGCATAGGTTGTCGCCTTTATGCCCGGCCGTTTATATCGGCGCACGGCCCTATCCAGCGGTCGTCCCGCCCGGTTGCCACGGCCCGCCGACCCTGACGGCCGCAGGGACATGGGGCGGCCCTCAGCGCAATCGGAGCCGCTTTGGCACAATCGGCTTTCCTTCACCTTGCGCTGCGCCCACCGTTCGCCGGAGCCTCGAGCCGACACGCTTTCGCCCGCGTTGTGCCTGCGGCTCCGCGGCAGTCGACGGCTCGCCTCGCGCACTGCAAACGACCCGGCTCGCCCTTTCCATGATCCCCTTTTCGGTTCTCGACCTCGCGCCCATCGCCGCCGGCTCCACGGCAACCGACGCCCTGCGCAACACGCTCGATCTCGCCCAGCACGCCGAGCGCTGGGGCTACCGCCGCTACTGGCTCGCGGAGCACCACAACATGCCCGGCATCGCGAGCGCCGCGACGTCGGTCGTGATCGGCCACGTGGCCGGCGGCACGCGCACCATCCGGGTGGGCTCGGGCGGCATCATGCTGCCCAACCATGCGCCGCTCGTGATCGCCGAGCAGTTCGGCACCCTCGCCGCGCTCTACCCCGGCCGCATCGACCTCGGGCTCGGCCGCGCGCCCGGCACGGACCAGACCACGGCCCGCGCGCTGCGCCGCGACCTGCAGGCGAGCGCCGATTCGTTTCCGGACGACGTGGTGGAGTTGCAGCGCTACTTCGCCGAACCGGTGCCGGGCCAGCGCATTCGCGCCGTGCCGGGCGCGGGCCAGGATGTGCCGCTGTGGCTGCTCGGCTCGAGCCTCTACAGCGCGCAGCTTGCCGCGGCGCTCGGGCTGCCGTTCGCCTTCGCCTCGCATTTCGCGCCGGACTACCTGCTGAACGCGCTGCGGCTGTACCGCGCGCAATTCCGGCCATCGGCGCAGTTGGCAAAGCCCTACGCGATGGTGGGCGTCAACGTGTTCGCGGCGGAAACCGCCGACGAGGCACGACGGCTTTTCACGTCGCTCCAGCAGCAGTTCCTGAATCTGCGCCGCGGCACGCCGGGGCAACTGCCGCCGCCCGTGGAGACGCTGGAGGCGAACGAACTCGAATTCGCGGGCGTCGCGCATTCGCTCTCGTACTCGGTGGTGGGCGACCGCGACGACGTGCGCGCGGGGCTCGCGTCCATCATCGAGGAAACCCGTGCCGACGAACTGATCATCACGGCGCAGATCTTCGATCACGCAGCGCGGCTGCGGTCGTTCGAGATCGCGGCGCAGGTGCGCGACGAGATGGCGGCGGGTGCGGGTGCCTGATATCGAACCTCAACGCGCCGTCGGCAACCGGGCGAGTCCTTCCAGCAACGCCTTGTGAAACGCCTGCGGATCCTGCATCTGCGGCGCGTGGCCCAGATCGGGGAACTCGACGAGCGTCGCGTGCGCAATGGCGCGCGCGGCCTGCTTCGCGAGTTCGGGGTAGTGACCGATCTTCGCGCGCACCTCGGGCGGCGCGATGTCCTTGCCGATAGCGGTGGTGTCCTTGTCGCCGATCAGTAGCAGCGTGGGCGGCTCGATCAGTCCGAACTCGTAGACCACGGGCTGCGTGTAGATCATGTCGTACAGCAGCGCCGAGTCCCACGCCACCTGCTCCTTCCCCGGCCCGCGATAGAGGCCGGCCAGCATCTGCACCCACGGTTCGAAGTCGCTGCGCCACTCGCCCGCGTAATAGGTGGCCTGCTCGTAGCGGCGAATGCCGTCGGCAGTGGTCTTCAGTTCGCGCGCGTACCACTCGTCCACCGAAAGCGAAGGCACGCCCTTCGCCTTCCAGTCCTCCAGCCCGATGGGGTTCACCAGCACCAGTTGCTCCGTCTCGCGCGGGTACATGAGCGCGTAGCGCACGGCGAGCATGCCGCCCGTCGAGTGCCCGATGACGGTCGCACGCGCGACGCCCAGCGACGCCAGCAAGGCATGCGTATTGCGAGCGAGCTGCTGGAAGCTGAACTGGTAGTGCGCCGGTTTGCTCGACTTGCAGAAACCGATCTGGTCAGGCGCGATCACGCGATAGCCGGCATCGGTGAGTCGGCGAATCGTGCCTTCCCACGTGGCCGCGCAGAAGTTCTTGCCGTGCAGCAGCACCACGGTGCGGCCGTTGGCCTGCGCGGGCCGCACGTCCATGTAGGCCATGTGCAGCGCCACGCCTTGTGACGTGAACTCGAACTGCTGCACGGGCGCGGGATAGTCGAAGCCCTGCAACTCCGGGCCATAGGCGGGGCCGTCGTCGGCAACCGGCGCAGCTGCCGCGAATGCGGGAGACGCGAGCACGGTGCAAGCGGCGATGAAAACAGCGGCGCAAGCGGTGGCACGAGCGGTGACGCGAGCGATGGCACAAGCGACCCACCGCGCAACGCAAGATGCCGCGAACAACCGACGACGCAACACGGCGAGGCAAGAAGGCATGGACATGAAGGCACAGACTCCTGACGAACGACAGCGCGGGCATCAGCCCGACAAGCCGGAACGACCGCGCCGATTCTAGCGGGCATGGCGGACCGCCGCAGCGCCGCGTGTTGCGCCGCAACGCCTGTACGCCGTCGCAAATCCGCCTTTCCGTGCGCAGGCATTCGGTGCTAGAACTAACTGACGTGGCAGCAAGGTAACGAAAACGCGTAACGAAGGCGCACGACAAAACAACGAAACGACGAAACAACGAAGCGCGCCCGACCAGACCGCAAAACAAGAACAACCGGCAGCCGCACCGCCGCAGACCTGATCCCGGGGGCACAACAAGGAGACACCCATGGACACTCCGGCACGCCTCAACGATCTGCAGCGCACGACGCTCGCCATCGTCCTCGCCGGCGGACGCGGCACGCGGCTCGGTCCGCTCACCAACAAGCGCGTGAAGCCCGCGGTCTACTTCGGCGGCAAATTCCGCATCATCGACTTCGCACTCTCGAACTGCCTGAATTCAGGCATCCGGCGCATCGCCGTCGTGACGCAGTACAAGGCGCATTCGCTGTTGCGGCACCTGCAGCGCGGCTGGGGTTTCCTGCGCGGCGAGTTCAACGAGTTCATCGACCTGTGGCCCGCGCAGCAGCGCGTGGAAGGCGCGCACTGGTATCGCGGCACGGCGGACGCTGTGTTCCAGAACCTCGACATCATCCGCTCGATCGGGCCGAAGTACGTGATCGTGCTGGCGGGCGACCACGTCTACAAGATGGACTACACGCGCATGATCGCGGACCACGAAGCGAGCGGCGCGGACTGCACCGTGGGCTGCATCGAGGTGCCGCGCATGGACGCCACCGCGTTCGGCGTCATGGCCGTCGACGAAAACCGCCGCGTGACGGGCTTCGTCGAAAAGCCCGCCGACCCGCCCGCCATGCCCGGCCACCCCGACGTGGCGCTCGCGAGCATGGGCATCTACGTGTTCAACGCCGACTACCTCTACCGGCTGCTCGAAGAAAACATCGCGAGCGTGGCCACCGATCACGACTTCGGCAAGGACATCATTCCGCGCGTGGTGACCCAGGGCGAAGCGCTGGCGCATCCGTTCAGCCTGTCGTGCGTCTCCACGCGGCCCACCGACCCTTCGGCACCGGCCGTCGAGCCTTACTGGCGCGACGTGGGCACCGTCGACGCCTACTGGTCCGCCAACCTCGACCTCGCCTCCACCATTCCGGCGCTCGATCTCTACGATCGCAACTGGCCCATCTGGACGCACCAGGAACAACTGCCGCCCGCCAAGTTCGTGCGCGACCTCAACGGGCTGCAAGGGTCGGCCACGAACCTCATCGTCTGCGGCGGCTGCGTGATCTCCGGTTCGCAGATTTCGCGCTCCGTACTCTCGTCGAACGTGGTCGTGAGATCGTTCTGTAACATCGCTGAGGCAGTCTTGCTGCCGCAGGTCACCGTGGGCACGAGCTGCCGGCTGCACAAGGTCGTGATCGACCGCGGCTGCACCGTGCCGGACGGCACGGTGATCGGCGAAGACCCGGTACGCGACGCCGAGCGCTTCTATCGCACCGAAAGCGGCGTGGTGCTCGTGACGGAGGAAGCCCTGAGGCGCCAGCAGGCGCACTGAGCGGCCACCCCAAGCCCGCAAGGAGCCTTGCCCGATGACGATTCGCGCCCTTCACGTTGCGAGCGAGCTGTATCCGCTGCTGAAAACCGGAGGACTCGCCGATGTGACGGGCGCACTGCCGCCCGCGCTCGTCGAACTGGGCGCCGACGTGCGCGCGCTGCTGCCCGGCTTTCCTGCCGTGCTCGCGGGCCTCGCGGATCTGCGTCCCGTGGCGCCGCTCGCGCGCCGCTTCGGCGCGCGCGAAGCCACGCTCGAACTCGGCACGCTGCCGGCCACGGGCCTCGCAGTCTACGTGATTCGCGCCGACGACTTTTACAACCGCCCCGGCAATCCCTATCTCGACAGCGAACACGTCCCCTACGGCGACAACGCCCAGCGCTTCGCGCTGCTCGGCTGGGCCGCGGCCCAGCTCGCGCAGCATCTGGATTCCGCGTGGGCTCCGCAGATCGTGCATGCCCACGACTGGCACGCCGGCATGGCGCCCGCCTACCTCGCCGCCGCGGCACAGGAGCGCGGGCGCGCCCCGGCGCGGTCGGTCTTCACCGTGCACAACCTCGCCTACCAGGGCATCTTCCCGGCCCATCAGTTCGGCCAGCTGGGGCTGCCGCCGGCTTTCTTCGACATGCACGGCGTCGAGTTCTACGGTCAGCTTTCGTTCCTGAAAGCCGGGCTCTACTACGCGGACCGGCTCACGACGGTGAGCCCCACCTACGCCCGCGAAATCCAGACGCTCGCGCAGGGCTGCGGGCTCGATGCGCTGTTGCGCGGACGCGCGCGCGACCTCACGGGCATTCTCAACGGCGTGGATTACAGCGTCTGGAATCCGTCCACCGATACGCTGATTCCCGCGCGCTACACGCCCACGCGGCTCGCACGCAAAAGCGCCTGCAAGGCCGCGCTGCAAAGCCGGTTCGGACTCGCGGAAAAAAGCGATGCACTGCTCTTCGGCGTGGTGAGCCGGCTCACCGAACAGAAAGGCCTCGACCTGCTGCTCGCTGCGCTGCCCGAGATCGTCACGCGCGGCGGCCAGCTCGTCGTGCTCGGCACCGGCGACCCGGCGCTCGAGCAAGGGCTCATGCGCGCGGCCCACGCGCATCCCGAGGCCGTGGCCGTGGAGCGCGGTTTCGACGAAGCGCTCGCGCATCAGATCGTGGCGGGCAGCGACGTGATGGCCGTGCCCTCGCGCTTCGAGCCTTGCGGCCTCACGCAGCTCTACGCGCTCGCCTACGGCGCGCTGCCGCTCGTGCATTGCGTGGGCGGCCTCGCCGACACGGTGACCGACGCGTCGCTCGAAAATCTCGCCGACGACCTCGCCACCGGCTTCGTCTTCGAGCGTTTCGAACCGCGCGCGCTCACGGCGGCCATCCGCCGCGCGTTCGCGTTGTACGGCCGTCATCGCGAATGGCGCGCCACGCAGCAGCGCGCGATGCGCCAGGACTTCGGCTGGGGCGCCTCCGCGCAGCAGTATCTCGCGCTCTACCGCGAGCTTGCCTGATAGCCGCAGCGCAGACTAAAGCGGCACAGACCGCGCACCGACGCCGCCCGTGCGTCATGGGTCGCGCGCCCCGGCCCGTGGCACGCCTTCTTGATCCTTGCTGAAGTTTCCGTACAACAGAGACGGCGGCAAGCGCCTTGCGGCGCGGTTTTTCGGGTATCGTTCAGCGGATACCGCAGGCGTTTCGAGTGCAGCAGCGCATACGGCGGCGAACCCGGGTCACACGTTTTCAGCGGCGCCGGCGTGGCGGTCCGCAGGACCGCAGGACCGCCCGCCCGACCCCACCCCCGCCACGGCGGCGGGCCCCACTCACGATCGACTCCAGACCGGCAAAGCCGCATGGCCAAGAGCGCATCATGAAGAACGTTCTCAGCATCCAGCCCCACGTCGTCTTCGGACACGCCGGCAACAGCGCGGCCGTGTTTCCGATGCGGCGGCTCGGCGTGAACGTCTGGCCGCTCAACACCGTGCAGTTTTCGAATCACACGCAGTACGGCCACTGGACCGGCAGCGTTATCGACCCGCCGCAGATGCAGGACCTCGTGGAAGGCATCGGCGCCATCGGCATGCTGCCGCGCTGCGACGCCGTGCTCTCCGGTTATCTCGGCACGCCGGGGCAGGCCGAAGCCGTGCTCGAGATCGTGCGGCTCGTGAAGGCCGTCAATCCGCGTGCGCTCTATTTCTGCGATCCCGTCATGAGCGCGAGCGCGGGCAGCGAGCCGGATGCCGGCATGGCCGCCTTCATCGCCGAACACATGCCTGCCGTGGCCGACGTGCTGCTGCCCAACCATGCCGAACTGCAACGCCTCGTGGGCCGCGAACTCGAAACCGCCGACGAAGCCGTCGCGGCCTGCCGCGAACTGATCGAGCGCGGACCGAAGACGGTGTTCGTCAAACAACTGCTCGACCGCAACAGTCCCGCGGATACCTACAGCATGCTCGTCGTGACCGCGCGCGAAGCGTGGGTCGGCCAGCGTCCGCTTTATCCGTTCGCGCGGCAGCCCGTGGGCGTGGGCGACCTGACGAGCGCCGTGTTCGTGGCGTGCCTCATGAACGGCAACACGTTGCGCGTGGCGTTCGAGCACACGCTCGCCGCCGTCAACGCCGTGATGCGCGAGACCTGGGACGCAGGCCGCTACGAACTCGAACTCGTGGCCGCCCAGAACGAGATCGCGCAGCCGCGCGACTGGTTCGAAGCGTGGCGGGCCGATGCGCTGAACGGTTGAGCGGCACACGCGCAGGCATTCAGGCGGACCGCCTATAATGCGGGCCCACGCGCCTCAAGCGATCCAGGTAGTCCAGGCGGTCCATACGCGTTCCCCACGCGCTCCACCGCGGCATCGCGCGCGCACTTCACCCTTGCCCAGCTTCACGCATCAAAAGACGAGATTCACGATGAGCCATCCCATCCGCAGCGAACAGGAAGAGTATTTCGAGCAGTTGTGTCTGAACGTGGACGCGGGCGAAACGCACGAGCAGGAGGCGATCGAATACTTCGAGAGCCAGATGGAGAGCGACGATTTCGACGCCGCGCAGTGGCTCGATATCGCGCTCTATCACGCGCCCGACGTGGCGCGCGGCATCATCGATTTCGTTGCCGAAGAGGACCGCGCACGCAGCGACATCGCCGCCGTGATCGCGGAAAACCTCGACATCGCGTATGGCGACGACGACTGCGAGCGGTTCGCCGCGACGCTGCGCTTCGCGCTCGCCAACGGCGTGGCCGTCGATCTCGACATGGTGCTCGACGGCTGCCAGCGCGCGCTCGACGACCTCGACACCTGGGCCTCCGACGACACGAAAGAGCCGCTCGTGCGTCTGCACGAAACGCTGCTCGAGCTGCAAGCCGAGCGCTGAAATCGTCATGCTATTGGGCGGCTAGCGACGCGGCGGCGTGCGCCGCTGTGTCGCACCGCTCGCATCACTTCTTCCGCCGCTCCTTCGCCGGCACCACGCCTTTAGATATACGCTTCCCGCGCCGCCTGCAACGCCGCGCCGGACGCCTTTCCTTCCCGCGTTCCTGCGCCCTCGCGCGCTGTGCCGAAATGCGCAGCCAAAACGAGGGCTTCGACCAAGACGCGAACAATTTGGCTTCCTATATTCGTGCCAGACTGCCAGCCAGGCACCGGCGACGAGACCACACGCACGGCGAACGCAAACGCCACATCGCTTCGCTCCCCCAGGGGACGTCTGGATAACACCGCCCGTGTCGGGCTGGCAGACTGCCTGCGCGCACCGCATGAACGCGACGTGCCGCGACGCCTCAGGGGGGCGCCGCGCATGCGGCCCGGCGCAGTTGCAATCGCGTCTTTCACGAACCGCCGACAAGAAGGAGCACAACATGAGTCTTCGCAAGACCCTCCAACCCTTCGCCGTGCTGCTGGGCGCGCTTGCGATGTCGCCGCTCGCGGCGCATGCGCAGGACGTCGACGTCAAGATCGGCTTCGCAGCGCCGCTCACGGGCGCCAACGCCGGCTACGGCAAGGACCTGCAGAACGGCGTGCAACTCGCGCTCGACGAAGCCAACGCGCAGAAGATCAAGATCGGCGACAAGGTCGCGCACTTCGTGCTCGTGGCCGAAGACGACCAGGCCGACCCGCGCATCGGCGTGCAGGCTGCACAGAAGCTGGTGGACCAGAACGTGTCCGCGGTGGTGGGCCACTTCAACTCGGGCACCACGATTCCGGCCTCGCGCATCTACGAGGGCGCCGGCATTCCGATGATCGACCCGGCCGCCACCAACCCGACCATCGTGAGCCAGGGCTTCGCCAACGCGTTCATGGTGATCTCCACCGACGCGCAGAACGCCGGCACCGCGGGCGCCTACGCCGTCGAGGTGACGAAGGCCAAACGCATCGCGATTCTCGACGACCGCACGGCCTTCGGCCAGGGCGAGGCCGACGAATTCGAGAAAGCCGTGAAGGCGAAGGGCGGCACGATCGTCGCGCACGAGTACACGAACAACCAGGCCGTGGACTTCCGCACGCAGCTCACCAAGATCAAGTCGACGGACGCCGATCTGCTGTTCTTCGGCGGTCTCGACACGCAGGCGGCGTCGGTCGCCAAGCAGATGAAGCAGCTCGGCCTGCGCGCGCAGCTCGTGGGCGGCGGCGGCGTGATGGACCCCGAGTTCATCAAGCTCGCGGGCGACGCGGCCGAAGGCGTGATGGCCTGGGAATACGGCCGTCCGCTCGCGGCACTGCCCGGCGGCAAGGACTTCTCGCAGAAGTTCAAGAAGCGCTTCGGCGTCGACATCCTCTCGTATGCGCCGTTCGGCTATGACGCGGCATGGGCCGCCATCAAGGCGATGGAAGCAGCGAAGTCGACCTCGCCAAACGCCTATCGCGCCACGCTCAAGAACATCAGCTTCGACGGCGTGACGGGCCACATCGCGTTCGAGAGCACGGGCGCGCTGAAGCACGGCTCGTCCACGATGTACCAGGTGAAGAACGGTGCGTGGGTGACGGTCGTGACCAAGGGCAGTTGATCGACTGATTCTGCTCGCTGCCGTCCCCATCACGGCAGTTCCCATCAGACAAAACGGGCGGCCCGGTTCACGAGCCGCCCGTTTTTTTGCGCCATGGACGTCGGCGGTTCGCCGCGTTCCTTCCTCCGGACTCGTTTCTTACCACTTCTTGCAAAACCGTGGCGGATTTGCAGGCCGAAGGGCCGCTGCCACGGCTTTTGCGCGCCGCAATACGCCGATTAGAACGCCTCTTCGGTGTCCCCCTTCCCCTTGAGCCGCCTTGCGTTGCGCACGCCGCGCACGCGCTCGTGCCATGCGTGGCACACCGATTGCGCTTTTGCCGCCGTCCAAACGATGTTCGTCGAGTAGCGCTTGCGCAGTCTTACGCGCGACGGACAACAGGGATAAGAACGCGCGCCGTCCCTTTGCGATGCTGCCGCGAGGCGACATGCGTGCCTATGCACGCAGCCCCGGCAGCGACGGCCGCACGACAAACATGGGCAGCTCGCCCTCTTCGATGAGGTGACAACATGAAGGCATTTCGTACGTTGGGTTCGATCGCGGCCGTGGCGGCGCTCGTCGCCGCATGCGGCGGCAGCGGTCACGACGTGGGCAAGGAACTGGGCCTGCAAAACCCCGAGGTCCATTTCGTGCACGCCATTGCAGGCGGGCCGACTGTCGACTTCCTCGTGAACGGCAGTCCGTTGCAGACCGGCATCTCGTACAAGCAGGTCACGAATTTCGCGAACATCAATACGGGCGCAACGGCGGTGGCCTATGCGAACACGGGTTCGACGACCGCGCTCGCGAGCGGCAACTTCCCCGACGTCGCCAAGGGTCACGAGTACACCGTGCTCGCGCTGCCCGGACTCGCCGCGCCGGACATCGGCCTGATCGACGACCCGTTCGACAAGGGCCTGCTCTCCAACGACGCCCGCGTGCGCGCCTTCAACGCCACGGCCAACGCGCAGAACGTGGACCTCTACATCGTGCCGCCCAACACCGACATCAACACCGTGAGCCCGACGATGGCCGGCGTGTCGTTCAAGAACGCGGCGCCGGCAAGCGGCCAGGACTCCATCTATCTCTCGGGCGGCAACTACGTCGCCATCGCGACCACGGCGGGCAGCAAGACACCGATCTTCCAGTCCTCCACCTTCAGCCTCGCCAACAACGCCGACTGGCTCATCACCACCGTGCCCGTTGCCGGCGTACTGAGCCAGCTGGCGCCGAACCAGATCCATCTGCTGGTTGCGCAAGGCGGCAACACCACCACGCCGGCGCTGGAACTGACCAATACGCTGACGGGTTCATGAGCGTGGATTCATAAGCGCACGTTGATGAGCGCAGGTTCATGAGCAGACTCGTCCGGCCTGCGCCGTCTCAACGCGGCGTGTGAGCCGCACCGCCCTCTTTCGCGCGCACCACGATCTGCGAGAGCGCGTCGCGTTCGATCGCGACGAGCGAGGCGCGCATCGCGTCGAACGCTTCGGGCGTGCAGAGTTGTTGCCCGAAGTGCGTATGCAGCCGCCGATCGATCTGCAGCGTCTGCGACGCCGCGTCGAACACGTAGTGCGAGGCGTAGTCGACGAAGCGGTCGTGCACCTCTGTATCGGTGGGCAGGTCTTCGACGCGCACCGTGCGCGGCAGCGCGATCTGCGCGGTCTCGTCGAAATCGCCGTCGATGCAAACGAACGGCTGCGTGCGTCGCGGCACGGAAAGCCACGCCTGAAGCTGGCTCGCGATGCCGCCCGCGAGGCTCGATAGCGCGGGCATCGCGGTGGTGCCCGCGGGCCAGACGGCGTGTTCGATCGTGCCCGTCGTCGTCGTGGCGAAGGGGCCGTCCGTGGGCGCGAGGGGCGCCGTGCGGATTTTCGCCGTGCCCGTGAGCCCCGTTTGCCGCAGACGGTCCGCGGCGATCTGCTGGGCGCGCTGGCGCGTGGCGCGGCGGAACACGTTGCGCTCCAGTTCGGCGCTCACGCCGTCGTCTTCCACGTGGTACGCGTAGGCCGCGTTGCCGTCCATACTCACCTCGATCGTGAGGTGCACGCTGCGGGTGCGCGCCTGCGTGGCGGGCGTGCGCGTGAGCACGCCTTCGTCCACGAGCAGCGCGGGCCGGTCCATCACGATGGAAGGCAGATAGCCGAACGCCGTGCCGCCCGCCGTGGTATCGGCGAACAGCTGTAATTCAGGTATCCATACGATTACGTGATTGATCGCGCCCGCCCCGTAGCCCGGCACAGAAGGCAGCGTATAGACGGTCCCCAGACCGATCAGCGCGGGCTCGGCGCGAATGCCCGCCGCGGCGAGCAGCGCAGTGAACACGGCGACGTGGTCCTTGCAGTCGCCGTAGCGGTTGCGCAAGACGTCCGTCACGCGATGCGGCACCGTCGCCGTCTCGCCCAGAAAGAGCGCCACGTAGCGAATGTTGAAGCGCACCCAGTCGTAGATGGCACGCGCCTTTTCGCGCGGCGTGGTTGCATGCGCGGTGAGCGCCGCGGCCAGCGCGGCCACCTGCGGATCGGTCGCCGTAGGGTCCGCGGCGGCATCGCGGTAGAGCGCGGCGAACGACGCGTAATCGCGCACCGTCGAGACCATCAGGCGGTCGCCCCAGGTGACGTAGCCCGCCGCGCCCGCCTCCTGCGGCGCGTAGGGACCGTGGCGATACTCGAACGTGTAGCGGGTGCGGCCGTTCGCGGTGACGGGCGTGAGCGCGACGTAGCCGCGTGCGTCCGCGTAGAGCGGCACGTCGGCGGGCAAGTCGTAGATGAGCTGCTGGAATTCGACGGGGCCGCCCGTGGGCTCCACGAAGTACGCGAAGGTTGCGCCGGTCCGCGGCGCGACGCGCGTTTTGCGGAACGCCAGATGCACGCGCGCGCCGGGCTGCACGCCCGGAAAGATCACGGTGCGCAGCACGCCGTCTTCGAAGGTGGGTGCGCCCGAGGAACGCGGCTCCTGCACGTCGCGTATGCCTTCGGGCTCCACGCGCCGAACGGTGCCGTCGGGCTCGATGGTTTCGGCCGCGAGCAGCGCCACGCGCTCCGTGTCCTTGTTGAACCAGACGTAACGCTGCGCGATTTCATCGACGCCCGCGTTCGTGTTCGCGCGCAGCACGGTGTCGTCGTGCTCTTCCACGGAGCCGTCTTGCTGGACGACGAAGAGATGCACGTCGCGCTCGACGGTGGAAGGCGGCACGTCTTCGGACTCGGCCTCGGAAGCGGCCTGCGCTGGCGGGATCATGAGCAGGGTGAGCATGAGGACGGCAAGCATGCGGGCGAACAGCCCCGCAAAACGCGGCACAGACGCGATGCCGGTGCGAGGCTGTCCGGCCGCATGCAGCATCGGCAGCATGGCGTTCATTCGCGCGGTGTCCCCGGGCGCTTGGCCGCGCTGAGGACACCGGATCGACCCTGCGCTGCGGCACGCCACGCACGCGGGCTCATGCCGAATTCGGCGCGAAACGCGTGATTGAAGTTGGACACGTCGTTGAAGCCGCAATCGAGCGCGATATCGAGCACGGTCGTCTCGCCTGCATCATGGCGACGCAGACGCAGCGCGGCGGTCCGCAGACGCGTGCGCAGCACGTACTGATGCGGCGTCACGCCCGTCACCTGCGCGAACGTGCGCAGGAAGTAGAACTCGCTCACGCCGGCACAGGCGGCGAGCGTGGCGAGCGTGTGGTCATCGCCTGGCGTGTCTTCGATGAGCCGCGCCGTCTGCGCCACACGCGACCACGCCGTTGCGGTATCGCACGAGGCATTCGACGCGGTGCGTCCCTTCTCGTGTTCGTTCATTACCGAGAGCGTGGCCGCCGCAAGCTGCACGGCGAGTTCGCTCCAGTCGGTCCTGGCCCCTCCGGCGGTACTGGCAGCACCCGCCATCGCACGCGCAACCAGCGGCGCGAGTCTGCGTGTGGGCGGCACGCGTGTGGCGCGAAACGCGAGGCCGCCGCTGCGCACACCGAGATCGGCGCCCAGCTGTTCGAACCATGCGGGCGAGTAATGAAACGACAGGCAGCGGTCGCCGGCCGCGTGCCGGTGTCCGCATTCGAAGCAGGCGCCGGCGTTGCCGAGCATGAGCGAACCTGGCGTCATCAATTCGCGCCCCGCCTCACACCGGTAATCGAACGACCCCGCGGCCACGACCGCGATGCAGACGCTGCCGTGCCGCTCCTCGAACGGCTGGTCGCGCGGACCGAAGGTGCAGAGCACGTCGTCCACGCACCAGCCCTCGCCCGCCGCGAGAGGACGCGCCGTCGTGTGACCCGCCGCGCCGTCGCGTGTTCGCGTCGCCAGTGCCTGCTGCAGATCCACTGCAATTTTCACCAGGAAGTCCCCCGCGAGGTCTCGTATCCTCGTTTTTAGCACATCGCTGTGGCCGGCGTGACGCGCCACACGCACCCTCGAGGAGGTTTCCGATGAACCCGCAGATGGCCGGGGCCACGCGCCTCGATTCCGCTTCCCAGGCACCGGACCCGCTGCACGCCGACACCGCGCAAGGAGCACTCTGGTCCGCGCTCGGCGCATCGGGCCGCGCCGCCGACATCGCCGCGAGCGACGACCTCTACGGCTGGCTCGCGGGCAGCTGGACATTGGAGGTGCTGCACTACCGCACCGACATGCGCGCCGCACCGATGAAGGCCGAGGCGCACTTCGCGTGGGTGCTGGACGGCCGCGCGATGCAGGACGTCTGGATCTTTCCCGCGCGAAGCGAATGGCAAGGCCGCACGCGCGGCGCGCAAGCCGAGGGGCCGCTCGGCTACGGCACGACGCTGCGCGTATGGGACCCCGCGTTGCGTGCGTGGCGCGTCACGTGGATCGATCCCGTGAGCGGCCAGCGCAGCGAACTGATCGGCAGGCGCGTGGGCGACGACATCGTGCAGATCGGCACGCGCGCGGACGGCACGCCGATCCGCTGGAACTTCACTCACATCACGGCCAACACGTTTCGCTGGACCGGTACGTCGCTGGAAGCGGACGGCGTGACGTGGAAGGTGGGCGGAGATTTCATCGCGACGCGCGTGCCAGCGTGAAGGGTGGCCGGTGCTTCGAACGCATCGCTTCATTCGTCGGGCTGCCAGCCCATCGGTTCAATCACGCGCCTCGTCGATGGCTCGCAGCAGCGACACCGCAATGCCTTGCGCCGCGAGCCGAACCTCGTCGAGCGAAGGAAACGACGGCGCGATGCGCAGATGCGTATCGTGCGGATCGTGCCCATACGGAAACGCCGCGCCGGCCGGCGTGAGCACGAGCCCTGCATCTGCGGCGAGTGCAACCGTGCGTTTCGCCAGCCCATGCGGCGCGTAGAGGCTGATGAAGTAGCCGCCCGCAGGCCGCGTCCAGCTGATGCCGGGCACGCTGCCCAGCCGCTCGCCGAACACCTCGAGCACGGCATCGAACTTCGGTTGCAGCAGCGCCCGATGCTGTTCCATGAGCGCCTCCAGCGCCGCGCGGTCCGGCAGAAAGCGCACGTGGCGCAACTGGTTGAGCTTGTCCGGGCCGATGGTGCGCACCGACGTGCAACGCTGCCACCACTCGACATTGCGCGGCGACGACGCCAGAAACGCCACGGCGCCGCCGCTGAACGTCACCTTCGAGAGCGACGCGAACACGATCGCACGGTCGGGGTGGCCCGCTTCCGCGCAGGCGCGAAGCACGTCGAGCGTCTCGTGCTTCGTCTGCGTGAGATGGTGGACGCGATACGCGTCGTCCCAGAAGAGCCTGAAATCGGGCGCGGCCGGCATGGCGGCAAGACGCCGGATCGTCTCGTCCGACCAGATCGCACCGCTCGGGTTGCTGTAGAGCGGCATGCACCACATGCCCTTGATGGCGGGGTCGCGGCGAAGTTCGCGCTCCACCGCCTCCATGTCGGGACCGTCGTCTCGCATCGGCACACTGACCATGCGAATGCCGAGCGCCTCGCAGATCGCAAAGTGCCGGTCGTAGCCCGGCACGGGGCACAGAAACGCGACGTCGCCCTGCGCGCGCCACGGTGTCGAGCCTGCTGAACCTGTCGCACCTGCTGCACCGCTCGTGCCCCTCAGCATTGCGAAGGCGATCGCGTCGTACATGAGTTCGAGGCTCGAGTTGCCCGCCGCCACCACCTGCGCTGCGGGCACGCCCAGCAACGCCGCGCCGAATTCACGCGCCTCGGGCAAGCCCAGCGCGTGTCCGTAATTGCGGCAATCGATGCCATCGCGCGACAGCCAGCCTGCGCGCGGCGCGTCGTCCACCAGCGCCTGCGAAAGCGCAAGCTGCTCGGGCGCGGGCTTGCCGCGCGACATGTCGAGGCGCATTCCCCGTTGGCGAAACTCGTCGTAACTCATCGGCATTGCATCGGTCTCCCGCCGCGGCAGCGGCACGTTGTCAGAACCGGGCCAGTATGCAAGCCATGAGCGGGTTCAGGCAAACGCGTTATATTGAACGCCGCAATCAGCTTTTCTGATGGCAGCGTCAACGCCGTTTTCCGTCACTCAACCTCGATCTCCCCTTCATGAAGGCTCTCGATCTCGACGTGCTCGCCATGGTGGTCGCCGTGGCCGATGCAGGCAGCTTCGTGCGCGGCGCCGCGCTCGTGCATCGCTCGCAATCCGCGGTGAGCATGCAGATCCGCTCGCTCGAAACGTCGCTCGGCAAGACGCTGTTCGTGCGCGGCCCGCGCAACGCCGTGCCCACGCAGGACGGCCAGATGCTCATCGGCTACGCGCGCCGCATGCTGGCGCTGCGCGACGAGGCGTGGGCCTCGATGGTGCATCCCGAGGTGAAGGGCCGGGTGTCGATCGGCGTGCCCGACGACTACGCGTCGTCGCTGCTGCCGCCGGTGCTGCGCCAGTTCTCGGCAAGCTGGCCGAAGGTGGAAATTCAGGTGATCGGGCTGCCCAGCCACGCGCTCGCTCCGCTCCTCAAGGACAACCGCATCGACCTGGCCTGCGTGACGCGCATGAAGGGGCTGTCCGGCGAACTCATCCGCTTCGAGCCAATGGTGTGGGCAGGCCCCGGCCGGGCAGGACCGGCCACTGCTCCGACCACGGCGACAGGCCGCGAAATCTGGAAGGAAAGGCCGTTGCCCATTGCCGTCTTCGGCACAGGCAGCGTCGCGCGCGCCAATGCGTTGCGCGCGCTGGAACGCGCCCGCATCCCCTACCGCACCTCGTACGAGAGCCCGAGCTTGATGGGCCTGTGCAGCATGGTGGCCGCGGGCCTCGCGATCGCGCCGCTCGCGCGCTGCGCTGTGCCCGATGGCTTCACGCAGCTCGGCCGCGCACAGGGCCTGCCCAAGCTGCCCGAACTCGAAATCGTGCTGGCGCGCAGCGGCCGCTCGAACCGGCCGCCCTGCGACTTTCTCGCCGAACAGATCCTGACGGGATTGCGGCGCTGAAGCGAGCGACGCCGCCACGACGCTTCGCTACGCGTCGTGTCCGCTACTCCTGCTCGCCCACGCGCGCGAGCAACGCATGCAGCTTCTCCACATGCCGCAGCAACAGCTCGCGATGCTTCTCGATCTGCTCGAGCCGGCCCATGAGATCGGCGCGCACGCGGGCATCGGGATCGGCCGCGGCAATCACGTCGTCGATGCGCGTGCGCAGCGCGGCATGCTCCACAGGCAGCAGCGTGAGATGCCGCTCGATGCGCTTCACGTCCTGCACTGCAAGCTCGCGCACCTTGCGCAGGCCCGCGAGCCTGCGATGCGCTTCCACGTCGGTGGGCGGCTCTTCGCGCTTCGTGGGCGCAGGCTGGCCGAAGATGGGCTCGGGCGCGCGCAGTACCGACTTCTTGCGCACCGGCGCCGCGGTGCCGCGAAAGCGGGCGTGGGGAATTTCGTTGTCGATGGAGGCGCGCGTGTCGTCGGGAATGTCCGCGTCTTCGTGCGGCGTGTCCATCCAGCCCGCGGGCAGTCCCGTCACGGCCTCCACGCCGCGCACGAATTCGTCGCTGAAGTCGCGTTGGCCCGCGAGTATGAGCTTCAGATAGGACTCGGAGAACGTCATCATGCGCGCGAGGCGCGTCGCCGCGCCGACCTTGCGCGTGAGCAGCACGAGATTGGCACGCCAGACCGGAAGCAGCGATTCACCGGATTCGTCCATTGCGGGGTCGTCCATGTGGGTCCGTCCAGGTTTTTGCCGGAGAGGCTGGGCGCCGCGCGGTAGGGTCACACCGGATCACGTTCGGGGTCACGCTCGTCCACGCCCGCGCGGCGCTTCGTCGTGAAAGGGTAGCCGCTTTGCGGTGCCGCGCGCAACCGCACGCCATTGCGCGCCATCGCGCCCTTACACCGTCACGCCGTCACGCGCGCGAGCGCCGCCTTCACGAGCGTTTCGATGAGCGGCGCCACCTGCGCCGCGCGCATTTCGTCATAGGCGTACGGCATCTGCTCCTGCATGTAGGTGACCTGCGTGAGTTCGAGCTGGAGGGCGTGCACGCCCTCCGCGGGCTTGCCGTACTCGCGCGTGATGTAGCCGCCCTTGAAACGGCCGTTCGCGACCGCCGTGTAGCCGCCGTGCTGCGTCACGAGCGCGACCAGGTGCTCGGCGAGACCGGGCAGCGCGCTCGCGCCGCTCGCCGTGCCGAAGTTGAAATCGGGCAGACGTCCCTCGAAAAAACGCGGCACGTGGGAGCGGATGGAATGCGCCTCCCACAACAGCACGCGGCCATGCCGGGCCTTCAGGGCCGCCAGTTCGTTTTTCAGCGCATCGTGATACGGCCGCCAGTACGCCTCGCGGCGTCGCGCCATTTCCGCGTCGTCGGGCAGGTGCCCGTCGCGGTAAAGCGGCGCCTTGTCGAACGTGTCCACGGGCAAGAGGCCCGTGGTGTCCTGGCCCGGATAGAGATTTGCGCCGTCGGGCGGACGGTTCAGATCGATCACGTAGCGTGCGTAGACGGGCGTGAGAATCGACGCGCCCAGCGCTTTCGCAAACGCGTACAGGCGGTCCAGATGCCAGTCGCAGTCATCCACGCGCGCCGCAGCGGGCGTCATGGTGGCGGCGATGTCGTCGGGAATGCGCGTGCCGAGGTGCGGTATGGAGATCAGCAGCGGCACGCTGCCGCGTTGCAGCGAAAAGACCGGCGAAGCGGTCGGAGAGAAGGAAGCGTTCATGTCGGTCCAGTAACGGCGAAGTGCGCAAACACGGAGCCGCGAATGCGCAGCAAAGGGGACTTCCGCTGGTCATGCTTCGTGCGAACGTTGTTTCGGCCAACGTACAACGTACTTCAGCGACCCGTCCGCAAACGCGTTTGCAGACTCACTGCAGACTCATTTGCAAACCCACCCGGCAACTTACCGCAACAATGCCGCGAGCGCTGCGCGATAGCCCGCATAAGCCTGCTGCTCGTCGCGATGGCGGCGGTTTTCCACGACCTTAGCGCCGCCCGCGTAGACGTCGCGCACGGGCGACTCGCCATGCTCGCAGAACACCACGCCGGAGAGCCACGTGCGCGGCTCGTGCCCCGCGATGCTCGCGTGTTCGCCGTCGAGCACGATCCAGTCCGCGCGGCGCCCCACTTCGAGCGCGCCCACGGCGCGGCCCGTGGCCTGCGCGCCGCCCGCAAGCGCATCGGCGTAAAGCCGGTCGGCCACGTGCGTGACCTGCGCCGAGGCGAGCACGTTGCGCTCCCGCCGCGCGAGACGTTGCCCGTATTCGAGCAGCCGCAGCTCGGCGCGCCAGTCCACTGCGATATGGCTGTCCGACCCCACGCCGAAGCGGCCGCCCGCCGCGAGGTAGTCGCGTGCGGGGAAGATGCCGTCGCCCAGATTCGCCTCCGTCGTAAGACACAGCCCCGCCACTGCGCCGCGCTTCGCGAGCGCATCCACCTCGTTCGCATCGACGTGCGTGGCATGCACGAGGCACCAGCGCGCATCCACGTCGAAGCCATCGAGCAGCCATTGCACCGGCCGCGCGCCTTCGGCTTCGAGGCATGCGTCCACCTCGGCGGTCTGTTCGGCGATGTGGATATGCACGGGCGCGCCGGGAAAATGGGCGTCGAGCCCTTCGAGCACTTCGCGTAGCGACGCCTCCGACACCGCGCGCAGCGAATGCGGCGCAACGCCGTAGCGCAGCCCGGCGTGTTCGGGGCAGGCACGACGCAAGCCGTCGAGCAACGCCAGCAGGCGCTCGGGCGTGTTGATGAAGCGCCGCTGATCGTCGCGCGCCGGCTTCGCGCCGAAACCGCTGTACTGATAGAGCACGGGCAGCATGGTCATGCCGATGCCGGCCTCACGTGCCGCGCCCACCACGCGCTGCGCGAGTTCGGCCACGCTCGCATACGGCGCGCCGTCTTCGGCGTGATGCACGTAGTGGAACTCGCACACCGACGTGTAACCCGCCTTCAACATCTCCACATAGAGCCAGCGCGCGACGGCCGCGAGTTGATCGGGCGTGATGCGCGCGGCAAAGCGGTACATCAGGTCGCGCCAGCTCCAGAAGGTGTCCGTGGCGTTGGCCCGATATTCGGTAAGTCCCGCCATCGCGCGCTGGAACGCGTGCGAGTGCAGGTTCGGCATGCCAGGCAATACGGGACCGGCGGCGTGAGGAACGTCGGCGGGCACGGATGCGTCGGGCGTGATTGCCGTGATCGTGCCGTTGCTGTCCCATTGCAAGAGGACATTGCAGCGCCACCCATCGGGCAGATACGCGTACGCGGCGAACAGGGATTGCTGGGTCATGGTGATGGGCGCGTTATGAGGCGTGTGGCGTAAGGGGTCACGAGCGTGGAGGGAGGTACTGGGCCGATGCAGCGAGCAGTTCAGCGCCCGAACGGCGATTCGTGCGTACAAAGGCCATACGCGGGTCGCTCGTAAACCGTCGTGCCGCCGCGCACCACGCGCGCGCACAGCGGACGCCCCATCGTGTACGCCAGTTCCGCGAGCGTTTCGACGGACCACACCGCGAAATCCGCGCGCCGCCCCACCGCGAGCGTGCCGTGCACGTCGGCCCGGCCGAGCGCGTGGGCCGCGTGGCGCGTCACGCCTTGCAGCGCCTCGGGCACGGTCATGCGAAACAGCGTGGCCGCCATGTTCATCATGAGCAGCAGCGACGTGGCCGGCGACGTGCCCGGATTGCAGTCCGTCGAAATGGCGATGGGCACGTCGTGGCGGCGCAGCAGATCGAGCGGCGGCAACTGCGTCTCGCGAATGAAGTAGTACGCGCCGGGCAGCAGCACGGCCACCGTGCCCGCATCCTTCATCGCGATCACGCCGGCTTCGTCGAGGAATTCGAGATGATCGGCCGAGAGCGCACGATAGCGTGCCGCCAGCGCCGCGCCGCCCGAGAGCGACAACTGCTCGGCATGCATCTTCACGGGCAGGTTGCGCCGGGCCGCGGCGTCGAACACGCGCTCGCTCTGCGCGAGCGAAAAACCGATGCGCTCGCAGAACACGTCCACGGCATCGACGAGGCCTTCGTCCGCGAGCGCGGGCAGCATGCGTTCGCAGACTTCGTCGATGTAGTCGTCGGCACGGCCCGCGAACTCGGGCGGCAACGCATGTGCGCCGAGAAACGTCGTGTACACGCTCACGGGGTAGCGCTCGCCCAGCCGTCGCGCCACGCGCAGCGTCTTGCGCTCACTCGCGAGATCGAGGCCGTAGCCCGACTTGATCTCGATGGCCGTCACACCTTCGGCGAGCAAGGGTTCGAGTCGCGCGGCCGCGGCGGCATAGAGCGCGTCTTCGCTCGCGGCGCGTGTGGCGCGCACGGTCGACACGATGCCGCCGCCTTTGCGCGCGATCTCTTCGTAGCTCGCGCCCGCAAGCCGCATCGCGAATTCGTCGGCGCGCTGGCCGCCGTAGACGAGATGCGTGTGGCAATCCACGAGCCCTGGCGTCACCCACGCGCCGGCCAGGTCTTCGCGCGGCCACGTCGCATATTCGGCAGGCAAGGCCGCACGTTCGCCGAGCCAGACGATCGTGCCGTCCCGCACTGCGAGCGCCGCGTCCGCGACGGATTCGCCGGGGTCGCCCTGCGGACAGAGATTCAGGTGATGCCAGACAGTCGGGTTCATGGCGTTCCCGGGGTGTGTGGAATGCGGTCGAGGTGCGGGCTCGGCTCGCGTGAACGCGCGGCGGCGCACGGCATCAGACATGCTGCACCGTCACGGCAAGCAGCGCGCCCTCGCCTTCGGCGCTCACGTCGAGCGCTTGCGCGCGGTCCACGCGCAGCGTGTCGTCGGTTGCGAGGTCCACCGGCGCGGCGCCGGGCAGCGTGACGCGCATCGGGCCCGCCGCGCAGAACAGCAGCACGGTGTCGCCCGAAAGCTCACGCTGCACGTTGCCGCGCCATACGTCGAGCGTCGCCGTGGCCGCGCCGCGACGTACCATCAGGTTGAAGTCGCGCGTGGGACCGCTCACGAGCCGTGCGTCGATGCTGGCTTCGCCCGCAAAACGCGCGACGTCGAGCGGTTGCTCCAGTGTGTGCGTGTGCGTCGTGCCGGAGGCAGCGTCTGTGCCGCTAACGTGCTCGTCGAGCAGCATGCCCGCGCCCGCCAGCAGCACCAGCGTGCGGTCGATGCCCGGAAAGCGCGAGAACGGCCCGGGCGCGGCCACGTCGGCGAGGCTTACTCGCCAGACGAACGTATCGAAGCCGGCGCCTTCCGGCGCGGCGGCCACTTCGCGCGTCACGCCGCCGCCGTTTTTCCACGGCGACGCGACGAGCGTCGCGACACGCACGAGCGTGACGTCGTTCAGGGTCATGCGATCCGCGGGCTGCACGCTCACGTCTTCAACGGCCCAGCATCGGCAGCTTGAGGCCCACTTCGCGCGCGGTCTGCTGCGCGAGTTCGTAGCCGGCATCCGCGTGGCGCATCACGCCGGTGGCAGGGTCGTTGAACAGCACGCGTTCGATGCGCTTCGCCGCGGCGTCCGTACCGTCGCAAACGATCACGACGCCCGAGTGCTGCGAGAAGCCCATGCCCACGCCGCCGCCGTGATGCAGCGAAACCCACGTCGCGCCGCCGGCGGTATTGAGCAGCGCGTTGAGGAGCGGCCAGTCGCTCACGGCGTCCGAGCCGTCCTTCATCGCTTCGGTTTCGCGGTTCGGGCTCGCGACGGACCCCGTGTCCAGATGATCCCGGCCGATCACGACGGGCGCCTTCAGTTCGCCCTTCTTCACCATCTCGTTGAACGCTAGGCCGAGACGATAGCGGTCCTTCACGCCCACCCAGCAGATGCGCGCGGGCAGCCCCTGGAACGCGATGCGCTCGCGCGCCATGTCGAGCCAGTTGTGCAGATGCGCGTCGTCGGGAATCAGCTCCTTCACCTTCGCGTCGGTGCGGTAGATGTCCTCGGGGTCGCCCGACAGCGCCACCCAGCGGAACGGCCCCTTGCCTTCGCAGAAGAGCGGGCGGATGTACGCGGGCACGAAGCCGGGGAAGTCGAACGCGTTCTGCACGCCCATTTCGAGCGCCATCTGGCGAATGTTGTTGCCGTAGTCGAGCGTGGCCGCGCCGCGTTGCTGCAGCGTGAGCATCGCGCGCACCTGATTGGCCATCGACTGCTTCGCCGGTTGCACGATGCTCTGCGGGTCCGTCTTCTGACGCTCGCGCCAGTCGTCGATGTTCCAGCCCTGCGGCAGGTAGCCGTGAATCGGGTCGTGCGCGCTCGTCTGGTCCGTCACGCAGTCGGGCGTGATGCCGCGCGCCACGAATTCGGCGAACACGTCCGCGGCGTTGCCGAGCAGACCGATCGACACGGGCTTGCCCGTGCGCTTCGCTTCCTCGATCATCGCGAGCGCTTCGTCGAGCGTCTTTGCCTTGCGGTCCACGTAGCGGGTCTTCAGGCGGAAGTCGATGCGCGTCTCGTCGCATTCCACGGCGATCATCGAAAAGCCCGCCATGGTCGCGGCGAGCGGCTGCGCGCCGCCCATGCCGCCGAGGCCGCCCGTGAGAATCCAGCGGCCCTTCGGGTCGCCCTTGAAATGCTGGTTCGCCACCGCGAAGAACGTTTCGTAGGTGCCCTGCACGATGCCTTGCGAGCCGATGTAGATCCAGCTGCCGGCCGTCATCTGGCCGTACATCATGAGGCCCTTGCGGTCCAGTTCGTGGAAGTGGTCCCACGTGGCCCAGTGCGGCACGAGGTTCGAATTCGCGATGAGCACACGCGGCGCGTCGGCATGCGTGCGGAACACGCCCACCGGTTTGCCCGATTGCACGAGCAGCGTCTCGTCGTCGCCCAGGTCCTTGAGCGAAGCGAGAATCTGGTCGAAGCAGTCCCAGTTGCGCGCGGCCCGGCCAATGCCGCCGTACACCACGAGCGCATGCGGATGCTCGGCTACTTCGGCGTCCAGATTATTCTGGATCATGCGATACGCGGCTTCGGTGAGCCAGCTCTTGCAGACACGTTCGCTGCCGCGCGGCGCGCGAATGGTGCGGGTGGGATCGAAACGCGGATCGATGTGCTTCGGGTCGTTCATGATGTCGGCTCTCTCAGGTTCGGTTCGGCTCAGAGGGGTTCGGTTCAGTTACGTTGGGTTCGATGCAGGCGGTGTTCGGCTCAAAAGTGGCCGGTAAAGCGATAGCGGCTGCCCGGATGCCAGAGGTTGGCCACCGACGCCACCTGCCCCTTCGACCACGTGCGACGATGCAGCACGAGACAGGGCTCGCCTTCCTCCATGGTCAGCAGCGCGCGCGTGGCGGCGTCGGCGGCGAGCGCCTCGATGCGGTATTCCACGCGCTGCAACGGCGCGACGCGCACGAGGTACTGGTTCGGCGTGGTGTTCGTGAAGTCCTGCAACGCGTATTCGGGTGCCACCGCGGGGTTCACCCAGCGTTCTTCCAGTTGCACCGGCTCGTCGTTTTCGAAGTGCAGCACGCGCGAATGGAACACGGGGCTGCCGGGCTTCATCTCCATTTCGGGCGCGAGCGTTTCGTCCGCGATAGCCGCGCCCAGCAGCAGCACGTCCGCACGATAACGATGGCCGCGCGCCGCGATTTCGTCGGAGATGCTGCGAATCGCCACGAGCGTCGACTCGTACTTGGGCCGCGCGACGAAGGTGCCCGCGCCCTGCACGCGCGTGAGCACCTGTTCGGCCGTGAGTTCGCGCAGTGCCCGGTTCACGGTCATGCGCGCCACCTTGAACTCGCGCGCAAGCTCGTTTTCCGACGGCACCTGGTGGCCCTCCGCCCACTCGCCCGCATGAATGCGCGCGAGGATGAAGTCCTTGATGCCCTGGTAGGCCGGTGCGTTCATGCCGTTATCGCGCCTCTTGCGCCTCGGCCGTCTGTTCCGACTCGAACGCGAACGGGCAGTGCGAGGCAATCGCGCCGTTCTGCACGAGGCGCGTGATGGCGGCGATGTCGGGCGCAAAGTAGTGGTCCAGTTCGTAGTGCGCCACCTCGCTGCGTACCGCGTGCATCACGCGCTGCAGCGCGGGGCTCGTGGCGTGCGGCGCGCGCAGGTCCACGCCCTGGGCCGCGGCGAGCAGTTCGATGGAGAGAATGTTCGCGGTGTTGTCCGCGATGTCGGCCAGCTTGCGCGCGGCGAACGTCGCCATCGAGACATGGTCTTCCTGGTTCGCGGACGTGGGCAGCGAATCCACCGAGGCCGGATGCGCGAGCGTCTTGTTCTCCGAGGCGAGCGCCGCCGCCGTGACGTGCGCGATCATGAAGCCCGAATTCACGCCGCCGTCCTTCACGAGGAAAGGCGGCAGGCCCGAGAGCGTGGCGTCGATCAAGAGCGCGATGCGGCGCTCCGCGAGCGAGCCGATTTCCGCCGCGGCGAGCGCGAGGTTGTCCGCGGCGAAGGCCACCGGTTCCGCATGGAAGTTGCCGCCCGAGAGCACCTCGCCCGTGTCCGGGAAGATGAGCGGGTTGTCCGAGACCGCGTTGGCTTCCACGAGCAGCACGCGCGCGGCGTGGCGCATCTGGTCGAGGCACGCGCCCATCACCTGCGGCTGGCAGCGCAGCGAATACGGGTCCTGCACCTTGCCGCAATCGCGATGCGACAGATTGATGGCCGAGCCTTCCAGCAGCGCGCGATACGCCGCCGCCGCTTCGATCTGGCCTTCGTGACCGCGCAACGCGTGAATGCGCGCATCGAACGGCTTCACCGAGCCGGCCGCCGCATCCACGGCGAGCGCGCCCGAAACGAGCGCCGTGCGATAGAGGTCTTCGATGGCGAAGAGGTTGTAGAGCGCGAGCGCCGTGGAGGCCTGCGTGCCGTTGAGCAGCGCGAGCCCTTCCTTCGCTTGCAGCGTGAGCGGCGCGAGGCCCGCCACGCGCAGGCCTTCCTGCGCGCTGGCCCGCTCGCCGCGAATGAACACCTCGCCGATGCCGAGCAGCACGCCCGACATATGCGCGAGCGGCGCGAGGTCGCCCGAAGCGCCCACCGACCCCTTCACGGGAATCACGGGCAGCACGTCGGCATTGAAGAGCGTGATGAGCGCGTCCATGACTTCGCGGCGAATGCCGGAGTGGCCGCGACCGAGGCTGGAGAGCTTGAGCGCCATGAGCAGACGCACCACCGGCCGCGACATCGGCTCGCCCACGCCCACCGCATGCGAGAGCACCAGATTGCGTTGCAGCAGCTCAAGCTGGTCGTGCGGAATGTGCGTGCTCGCAAGCCGGCCGAAGCCCGTGTTGATGCCGTAGGCGGGCTCGCCCTTCGCGGCGATCTCGGCAACGGCGCGCGCGCCGGCGTCGATGGCGGCGAAGCTCGCGGGGTCGAGCTGCAACGTAACCGCTTCGCGCGCGATCTGGCGCAGCTGGGGCAAGGTGAGGTGGCCGGGGGTGAGAATCATCGTCGCGTCCTGTCTATACAAGTTGGCGAAAGTCTAGCGGGCCGAGCTTGTCTATACAACCGGTTTTTCAAAAATCCCGGCCTGGGGATTTCCATGAGGCCGAGGCGGCGCTCGAGCACTCGCGCCCTTTGCCCGCGGTTGCGGCACGAATTTCCGGGGGATCGGATGAGGGTCGCGGCGGGCGCGGACGGCGGTGCGGCGCGGCTGGCCGAAAAGCCATTCGCCCTGACGCCTCACTTGTATATACACATCACCGCGACACGCCGCAAGCCGACAAAATTCGGCTCACGCGCAGGCCGCCCGCGCGGCCTTGCCGGCGTTGCCGTTCCGTAATGTGGACAGACTAGAATCCGGGCGACTGATGGGAACGACTGATGGGACTTGCGGCCTCGCCAGGCCGTATCGAAAACGAAGCGGCCGTTCCGTTGCCCGGATGCTGACGATGACGCTCGAGTTGAACTTCGAATGGCTCACCAACCTGCTCGCGATTCTGTTCGTCGTGGCGTGCGTCTATGACTCGTACCACGACGAATACGGCACGCTGACGCTGGCCGCGGGCGCCATGGGGCTGATCGTGATGGCCATCGAGGAATTGTTGAAGCCGGCGTTCGCCCTTTCGCTCTAGTTCGGGTTTTGGCGTTCAGGGCGCCATCCCGTCTTCCAGCGCCGCCACGCAGCGGCTCAACAAGACGGGCTCGCGCTAGATGGCCCAGCCGCCCAGATAGAACGCCGCGAGCGCCACGGCAATCACGACCGTCCCCACGTTGAGCCGGCGATACTCGCCGCTCACCACGCGGCCGATCACGAGCGTGCAGAAGCCCAGCATGATGCCCGTGACGATGTTGGCCGTCAGCACGATGAACACCGCGCAGACGAGTCCGGACATGGCGTCGATGGTGTCCGCCATGTCGAGCCGGCTCACGTTCGCGAGCATCATGAGCCCCACATACATGAGCGCGGGCGCCGTCGCATACGAAGGCACGAGGCCCGCCAGCGGCGCGAAGAACATCACCACCAGAAAGAGCAGCCCCACGACCGCCGCGGTAAGCCCGGTCTTCGCGCCCGCGGCCACGCCCACGGTCGATTCGATGTAGGCCGCCGCGGGCGCGCCGCCCATGAAGCCCGAGAAGATGGACGACAGCGAATCCGCGGTCAGCGCACGGCCGCCGTTGACGATGCGCCCGTTCGCATCCAGTTGCCCCGCCTGGCCCGCCACCGCGCGAATGGTGCCCGTCGCGTCGAACACGGCCGTCATGACGAGCGCGAGCACGCTCGGCAACACGGCGAGCGAGAGCGCACCCTTGATGTCCATCGCGCCGATCAACGAGGCATGACCCGGTGCCGCGAGCGAAGGCCACGCAAAGACGCCGTGGAACGCGACGCCCGGATCGAGCACGAGCGCCAGCGCCGAGATCGCGACGATCACGAGCAGGATCGAGCCGGGCACGCGGCGCCGCACGAGCCCGAAGATGGCCGCGAGCCCCGCCACCGACATGAGCACCGGCAACGCGGTGACGTGCCCCAGCGAGACCGGCAGCCCGGGCCCCGGATTCTTGACGACGAGGCCCACGTCGTTGGCCGCGATGAGCAGCAGAAAAAGCCCGATGCCGATGCCCGTGCCATGCGCGATGCCGTGCGGCAGATTGCGCAAGATCCACGAGCGCACGCCTGTCACCGAAATCGCGGTGAAGACGATGCCCATCAGGAACACCGCGCCCAGCGCCACGCCCGGATGCAGTCCCTTGCCGAGCACGAGTCCGAACGCCGTGAACGCGGTGAGCGAGATTGCGCAGCCGATCGCAATGGGCAGTCGCGCCCACAGGCCCATCAGCAGCGAGCCGAACGCCGTGGTGAGGCACACGGCGACGAACACCGCGCTCGTATCGAAGCCGGCCTTGCCCAGCATGCCCGGCACGACGAACACCGAGTACACCATCGACAAGAACGTCGTGACGCCCGCTACGACTTCCTGCCGCACGGTGCTGCCGCGCGCCGCAATGCCGAAGTAGCGCTCGACGACATGACCGCCGCCGGCGCGTTCGGCGCCGCCTTCAAGGCGCTGTGCGCCGGCGTCTGCAATCGACTGGGCCTGGGGTTCCATCATGATGCGTGCCTCCTTGATGAGCATGCTGAAACGGCGCACCGCGGCGCACCGTCTTCAGGGTTGTCCCGTTTCCTTTGGTGTTTTCAGCCGCAGGCTGCGGCGGACGATTCTTCGTCTACAATCGCCCTGCCCTGCGATGTCCGCTTCGCTCGCCACGTCGGACAAAACGCGTCCGGTACCGTGTTCGTGTTGTTCTTGCGTTGGTACGGAGCGTAGGCGAACACAATAGGGGCTCCCATCGCATGGTCCGCATGCCGGCCATGCCGCGATGCTTATATCGCCGCCCGCACGGCGGCACACGCGGTGGCCCGCGTGTTTACACCTACGCGGGTTAAACTCTCCCGCACGTTACGTTTCAATTGCACCGGCTGCGGCGCGCACCTCGCGCGACGGGCCCGGCTCAAGGAGTGTCAGTTGATGAGACGCGGTCTCACACGTCCCGGCAGCGTTCCGGGTTGTGTTTCTGGCGATGTTCACAGTGGTTCGCTTTTCCACGCGGTCTGGCTGGCTTTCGTCGTTGCTGCCTTCGCCCTGCTTTCGGGTTGCAGCATGGTGCGGCTCGGGCCGCCCGCGCCCGTGATCGACCGGTCCGAGGTACTGGAGCCCGAAGAACCGGCGAGCGAGCCCGTGGTGGCCGAGCCCATGGAAGAAGCGAGCGCGCCCGAAGAAGCGAAGGCGCCCGCGCCGAAGAAGCCGCACCACCCCGTCTTCAGGCCGCGCAAGCCCGAGCCGGCGCCACCGCCGCCCGCGCCGGCGCCGCCCCCGCCTGCGCCCGCGCCGCTCATCACGACGCGCCTGATCGATCGCGCCACCACGCGCACGCTGCTCGACGCCGAAGTGCAAAAGCCCGACGGCAAGGTGGTGGGCCGCGCCGTGGACATGGTCGCCGACGCGAACGGCAAGCCCGTGCAGATCGTCGTGAACCTGCAAGGCTTCATGGGCGTGGGCGATCGCAAGGCCAGCTTCCCGTGGAGCGCAATCCGCGTGAACCCGGCGGCCAAAACGGCGCCCATCACGCTCAACCCGTCCCCGGCCCAGTTGCCCGTGCCGGACCGTCCGCGCCCCGCGCCCACACCCACCGCGCCGCAAGGCGGCCAATTGCCGGTCACGCCCGTGCAGCTGCCCATGCTCGACGCCACCGTGGAGCGCCCGAACGGCGCGAAGGTGGGCCGCGTGGTGGACGTGCTGATCGACGGCGCCGCGCAGCCGCAGGCCGTGGTGCTCGACGTGAGCGGCCTGATCCAGCAGCGGCGCACGATTGCGGCCAACTGGTCGGCGCTGCGCTTCGTCACGAAGGACAAGGAGCTGCATCCGCTCATCGATCTGTCCGAGGCGCAGATCAACGCGTCGCCGCCCTATGCCGCGGACCGGCCGATCCAGGCGGTTTCACCGGCCGTGGCGGCCGCATCCCAGGCGCCGGCCGCGCCGGCGTCGGCCGCCGACAGCGACAAAGCCGCGGCCGTCGCGCGCAATCCGAAATGACGGGCCGCGCCATGGTCAACGCACGCAGCCTTCGCGCCCTCGACTGGGTCAACTTCTTCGTCGCCAACGTGCAGACGGGCTTCGGTCCGTTCATTGCGTCGTATCTCGCCTCGCACAAATGGACTCAGGGCGAGATCGGCCTCGCGCTTTCGGTGGGCACGATCAGCGCGATGGTGAGCCAGGTGCCGGGCGGCGCCGCCGTGGACGCACTGCGCAACAAGAAGGCCGCCGCCGCGTGGGCGATCGGCGCCATCATCCTGTGCGCGGTGCTGCTCGCATCGAGCCCCACCGTGGTTCCGGTGATGGCCGCCGAGGTCTTTCACGGCTTCGCGAGCTGCATGCTCGTGCCCGCCATGGCCGCGATCTCGCTCACGCTCGTCGGACGCCACGATCTGGGCGACCGGCTGGGCCGCAACGCGCGCTGGGCGTCGATCGGCAGCGCGGTGGCCGCGGGGTTGATGGGTCTCACGGGGCAGTACTTTTCGGCGCGCGCGGTGTTCTGGCTCACGGCGGCGCTCGCGCTGCCCGCGCTCGTCGCGCTCGCGATGATCGAGCACACGGGGCCGCCCTCGCGCCTGCTGCACCGCGGCCCGAAAGACGTGCCGACGCCGCCGGCCGAAGAACGCGAGTCGCTGCTCGATCTGCTGCGCGACCGCCGCATGCTGATCTTCGCGGCGTGCGTCGTGCTGTTCCATCTCTCGAATGCGGCCATGCTCAACCTCGCCGCGGGCGAAGTCACGGCGAGCATGGGCGACAACGTGCAGCTCGTGATCGCCGCGTGCATCATCGTGCCGCAAGCCATCGTCGCGCTCATGTCGCCGTGGGTGGGACGCTCCGCGGAACGCTGGGGCCGCCGGCCCATCCTGCTGCTGGGCTTCGCCGCGCTGCCCGTGCGCGCGCTGCTGTTCGCCGGCGTGGCGAGCCCGTATCTGCTCGTGCCGATCCAGATGTTCGACGGCATCAGCGCCGCCGTGTTCGGCGTGCTGATGCCGCTCATCGCCGCGGACGTGGCGGGCGGCAAGGGACGCTACAACCTCTGCATCGGGCTCTTCGGACTCTCGGCCGGCATCGGCGCCACGCTCAGCACCGCGGTGGCCGGCTTCATCGCCGACCACTTCGGCAACGCCATCAGCTTCTTCGGCCTCGCCGGTGCGGGTGCGCTCGCCGTGCTGCTCGTGTGGGCCGCCATGCCGGAAACGCGCGACGCCGTGCTCGCCGAAGAAGGCGCCGCAGCGCCCGCCGTGGATGCCGGCGAGGCCTCGCCGGGCAAGGCCCGCTAAGCGGCAACGCGACGCGCGAAGGCTCGCGCGCCGTACTCAGTCGAGAAACTGCGACGCGCGGCGCTTGAGCATGGTGCCGAAGTCGTCGAGCCAGCCGATGGAGAGCCGCCAGCTCTGCCAGTAGAGATCGACGTCGAGATGGCGGCCCGCGGCCATCTCGACGAGTTCGCCGCGCGCGAGATGCTCTGCCACCATGCGCTCCGGGCACATCCCCCATCCGAGCCCGTTCAGGCAGCTGCGCAAAAAGCCCGCGACGTGCGGAATCCAGTGCAGCGGCGGGTCCACCTCCGCGCGCGTGATGCGCCGCACGAAGCGCTTTTGCAGCTGGTCTTTGGGATTGAATTCGATGCACGGCGCGCGACGCAGCGACTCGCGCGACACGCCTTCGGCGAAGTAGCGCGCCATGAAGTCCGACGAACACACGGCGAGATAGCGCATGCGGCCAAGCCGCGTGGAACGGCAGCCCTGCACCGGTTCGGCCTGCGTCGTGACGGCGCCCTGCACGCTGCCGTCGCGAATGCGCTGCGCCGTGTGGTCCTGATCGTCGATCACGAGATCGAGCAGCATTTCGCGCTCCACGCAGAACGCCGCGACGGCGTCGATGAACCACGTGCCCACGCTGTCGTCGTTCACGGCCACGCGCAACGTGGGCCACGCATCGCCGAGCGCGGCCGAAAGTGCGGGCACGTGCCCCGTGAGTTCCGCTTCGAGCAGCCGCACGCGTTCGGTATGCCGGCACAGCAACGCGCCCGACGCGGTCGCCACGCACGGCTGTCCGCGCTTCACGAGCACGCTGCCCATGCGTTCCTCCAGCAGCTTGACGCGCTGCGACACGGCCGACGGCGTGACGTTGAGCGCACTGGCCGCGCGGTCGAACGAACCGTGGCGCACCACGGCCGCGAGCGCATCGAGCAGGGCGTAGTCGAGCATTAGCGTTCCTTAATCCGGTTTAAGTAAATTAGCTTCTCTTACGACAGCCGATTGCGCAGACTAGCGCCATCTCATGCCGTTCGTCTACTCACCGGGCCTGCTATGAACTGGAGCGCTTTTTCGCACGGCGCCGCGCTGTGCGCGTCGCTGATCGTCACCATCGGGGCACAGAACGCCTTCGTACTGCGGCAAGGCATCATGCGTTCGCACGTGGGCAAGATCGTGGTGCTCTGCACCCTGTCGGACTTCGTGCTGATCGGCGCGGGCGTGGGCGGTGCTTCGGCGCTGGTCGCGCGTTATCCCACCTTCGTGCACGCGCTGCTCTATGTGGGGCTCGCGTATCTCGCGTGGTTCGGGTTGAGCGCGTTGCGGCGCGCCGTGCAGCCGGGCCATGCCGTGCTCGACGTCGAGGCGCGCGGCGCGGCCACGCCAACGGCAACGCCGCCCGCGCAGGGCGCGCTGCCCATCGTGCTGATGACGCTGGCTTTCACGTGGCTCAATCCGCACGTCTATCTGGACACGTTTCTGCTGATCGGCACGGCAGGCGCACGCGAGCCCGAAGGCGCCCGGCTGGCCTTCGCGGTCGGCGCCATGGCCGTGAGTGCGGTCTGGTTCGTGGGACTGGGTTACGGCGCGCGGGCGCTGGCGCCGCTGTTCCGGCGCGCGGCGGCGTGGCGCGTGCTGGACGGCGCGATCGGCAGCATGGTGTTGTTGCTGGCCGTCGCGCAATTGCGGACTTGATGCAGTAGCGTGCCTGATGCAGTGGCGGCCGTCATGCGCTTGCGTTCGTCACGGCCGTTGCGTGAGCGGCACGCAGTGACGTCAAGGCTGGCCGTTCACGCTCAGCGCGACGGCGTATTCGCCGGTGCGGACGAAGCACCCTCCGGCACCCCACCCGCCGCACAGTGCCCCGGCACGCCGACGCCCACCGTCGTCAGCCCTCCGTCCGTCACATACGGCACGAGGCCCGCGTCGCGAATCTTCGCCACGGTGTCGCGCGCGCACTGGCGGTCCTGCGGATCGCAGTAATCGATCGAGATCACCGGCAGCCCGTACCGCTCGCGTATCGTGCGGGCCTGCCCGAGCAGCCACGCGCGGTCGTCGGCGGGCACGGCGACATAGCGCTTCTTCGCCTGATCCCAGCCGCTGAACAGCGATTCGAACGCCACGGCATACACGAGGCCCTGCACCTGCGGCAGAATTTCGAAGCCGCGATTGAAGACGAGCCGCGCCTCGGGATACCGCGCCTTGATGGCGCGCACCACGGCCACGAGCCCCGCCTGTTGCCGCGCACGCGCCGCCTCGGTCTTCGCGGCCAGCTGATACGAATCGAGCGTATCGAGAAAGAAGCCGCGATAGCCGCGCGCCCAGAGCGGCGCGATGACGTGCTTCACGTAGAACGCGGGCCAGCCCGGCGCGCTCTGATCCACCACCGTCGACTCCCATACCTTATTGCTCGCGAGCAGCCAGTGCTTCGGTATGGCGGCGTAGTAGCCGCGCAGCGGCGTCACCTCGCCCACGCTCACGTAGGCGAACCATTGCGTGCAGGGCGCACCCGGCGTGCGGGCGGCGGCGGGATCGAAGCCGCTGTCGGGCTCCACCACCACGGTATCGAACGCGGCGAGCTGGTCCACGGGCGGGTGTTCGCCGTAGTAGAGCGCAATCGACGGCAACTGCGCATTGGCGCTGCCGCCGGACGCCTCGGACTGCCCTGCCGTAGCACTCGCCGCGCTGCCGCCGGGACCCGGCTGGGCGACGGCCACGGCAGCGCTCGCCGCGAGGCCCGCGCCGCACGCCATCGCGCGCCCAATGAAGCGAGCGATGAACGTCACCACGCCGCGCAACGTGCCCGTCATGCCATGCCCATCCGTTGCTTTCACATCACGCCCGCAGCATGTAGGTTTCATATTCGAGCCGCGCGAACTTGCGGTCCAGCAACTGCACAGCCGCCACCACGAGAATCATCAGCGCGAAGGCAAAGCCATAGCCATACGTGTTCGGCGAAAGCTGGAGCGTGATGGCCGTGAGCACGCCGTTCAGCACGACGAACGCCACACAGAGCCGCAGCACCGTGCGCCGCATGTCGAGATAGAAGAACACGTTCATGAGCCCGAGGAACAGCACCTGCAGGCTCGCGGCCACCACGTCCACGATCAGCAGCGGCATGTACAGTACCGAGATGTGCAGCTCTTCGAGCAGCCCCGCGCCGAACGCGAAGATGAGCAGCAGCACCACGGCCTGCACCTTGATGATCTCGTAGAGGCCCGCGCGCACGCTCGTCACCATCATGTCGCGCATCTCGCCGATGTGATGCAGCGTGGCGCCGCTGCGCACGGCGTCGTAGAACGCGTCGTAGTATTCGACGAAATCCGCCTCGATGCGCACGAGGAACGCGGCCATGCCCGGCATCACGCACACGTACGCGATGAACACCGGAATGTCGTAGATCACCGACGCGTGCAGCGGCCCGATCACCACCGACCCCGTGGCCGGCGCGTACCAGAACATGAACTTGTCGATCCACACGCCCAGGTTGAAGAGCAGCCCCACGAGCGCGAGCCGCGGGTACGCGTAACGGCGCTCGAACACTTCGAACGAGATGAGCCGCGGGCTCACGAAGTTGCGATAGATGAGCCCCGAGAGCCCGCCCAGCAGCACGAGGTGCCCCGCCACGAAGCCGCCCAGCAGCCCCACGATGCCGTGGCGGTTCAGCATCAGCGCGAAGCCCACCGTGCACGCGTAGCCCACGAAGAACGCCAGCAGAATCTCGCGATACTGCTTCACGCTCGACAGAAAGATCACCGCGATCCAGATGTTGCTGAGCAGCACGAAGCCCGCCACCATCAAGAGCCGGTAGCCGAGCGGCTCCGCGCGAAAGCCGATCGCCATCACGGCCACGCCGATCACGCCCGCGGCGAGCGTGGCCACCAGCACGACGCCGTTGTAGTTGGAGAGCACGAGGTCGCGGCGCTTCTCGAAGAGCCGGTCGGAGATGAAGCGCGTGAACGAAAGCTGCAACGGCCCCGTGAGAATCAGGCTGAACGCGATCAGATAGGTGACGGACACCTGAAACTGCACGATCGCGTATTGCGGAATCACGAACGCGAGGCTCATTACGCCGATCACGAGAATGCCCACGATCGAGAGAATCAGCGGGCCTGAGCTGATGAGCCCCGCGTAGGCGTAGGCACGCGCGACGCCCGTGAGCGTCTCGCGCTTCATGATCTTGCGCAGTTCGAAACCAATGCCGGCCATTAGCGTGTCTCCTGCCCATGCGAAGCCCCGCCGTGCACGGGGCAGCCTGCGGCGCGGGCCGCTGAACCGGCCGTCCGCTCGCGGTCCGGCAGCGCGGACAACCGCTCGTAAAGCAGGCGGTAACGTTCGATCATCTGCGGCTTCGTGTAATAGCGGCGCACGCGCGCGAGCCCGGCCTGTTGCGCCGCGTGCCAGCGCGCGTCGTCGGCGAAGAGGTCGAGCACGGCGGTCGCAAACGCGGCGGGATTCGCGATGGGCACCACCGCCCCGGCCACGCCGAGCGCGCGGTCTTCCTCGTCCATGCCTTCGATCAGCTGGCGGCACGAGCCCACGTCCGTCGTAATCGACGGCACGCCCGCGGCGAACCCTTCCAGCACCACGAGCGGCAGCGCCTCGCTGATCGAGCTGAGCGCGATCACGTCCACTTTCGGCAGCACGTCGTCGATGCGCTGGAAGCCCAGGAACTTCACCGTCGAGGCCAGCCCCAGACTCTCGACGAGCGCCCGGCATTCGAGCGCGTACGCCTTGTCTTCTTCCTCGGGCCCGATGATCCAGCCTTCGATCTCCGGCATGCTGCGCGACGCGATGAAGATGGCGCGAATGAAGGTCTTGATGTCCTTGATCGGCACCACGCGGCCAATCAGCCCCACCACGCGATGCGGGCCGGGCCGGCGTTTCGCGACGAGCGGCGCGAGGCCGTCCACGTCCACGCCGTTCGGAATGTTCTGCGTGCGTTCGGCCGCCGCGCCGTCCGCAATCTGGCGCTGACGGTTGGTCTCGTAGAGCGCGACGATGTCTTCGGCGGCGTCGTAGGCGAGCTTGCCGAGCGTGCTGAAAAATCGCACCCAAAGTTCGCGGAAGTAGCTGATCTGCGAGATGTCGCGTTCGAACGCGCCGCGGTTGTCGCGAATCCACTCGCTTTGCAGCAGGTCGATCTTGCGTTCCTTCGTATAGATGCCGTGCTCGGACACGAGCAGCGGCCGACCCGTGCGGTAGTGCATGAGCGCGCCGAGAAAGCCCGCGTAGCCCGTGGACACCGTGTGGTAGACGCGCGCCGGCACCAGCTTTTCCGCCACGCGCGCGAGCAGCCACAGCGGCTTGTGCATGATGCGCACGGTCCAGAAGTAGTCGGTGAACGACGGGTCTGTGCAGTGCGTGTTGTACTGCTCGACGATGTAGTCCCACGCGCGCAGGCTCGAGGTGAACTGCGCCTCGTTGAGCGCGCCGTGTTCGCCCAGCATCGGCATCATGTGCACCAGCAGCGCGCCCGCGTCGTCACCGTGGCGCAGCGCCGCGTGCAGTTCCGCCGAACGCGCGAAAGCCGCAGGATCGCCGGGCACGGCGCGGCTCGCGAGCGCATCGGGCGCCCCGGTTTCGTAGAGGTAATGCGCCTCGAAATGCACGACGTTGTCGGGCAGCGGGTAGGCCGCGCCCGCATAGTCTTCCTCGCGGCTGCCGATGAAGACGATGCCGAAGCGGATGGACGGGTACGCGCGCAGCATCTCGTTGACCCAGCTCGACACGCCGCCGCGCACGAACGGAAACGTGCCTTCCAGCAACAGGCAGACGTCCACGGCATCGGCGCGGCGTTTGAGCGACTCTTTCATGACAGCCAGTACCTCGCAACGGGTTTCAACGTCGGCAGCGCCGCGGCATGGCCGAGCGAGGCGACGAGCGCGGCCACCTGCCGGTAGTCGCCGCGCAGATAGGCGGCCTCGGCGAGCCACGGAACCAGGCGTTCGCGCGGAAAGCCCAGTTGCTGCGCCAGTTCGATGTAGCCCGCGGCTTCGTCGGGCTTGCCGTTGGCGAGCGCAAGGCGCCCGCGAATCAGCCACAGCGCGGCGTCGCGTCCGTCGCTCGCGAGCGCCGCTTCGGCGTGACGGTCCGCCTGTTCGAGCGTGTGGCGATACACGGCGCCCTGCACGAGATTCTGATAGATGAGCTCGAAATACAGCTCGGCGAGATGACGGTTCAGCGCGTGGCGCTCCGTACCGCTCGCGGCCGTTTGCAGTGCGTTCGACGCCTCGAAGATCTGCTGCATGATCTCGTTCTCGGCCTTGTCGAGCGTGCCGTAGGCAATGAGCCGCACGTCTTCGAGCGGATCGGCCAGCAACTCGCGCAGGAGCGTGCCCGTGGTGCGCGTGGGCATGCCCTGGATCGCGACGAGCGCGGAGAGCCGGTCGTCGGAGGCCACGCGCGTATTGACGAGGCGCGCCTGAAGACGCGCGCCGCCGCCGTGCGTGACGCGCGAGACGAGATACGACACGAACTCGGGGCGCGGCACTTCGGAGAGGCGCTCGCTCTTCTGCGAAGCCGGCAGCCACATGGCCCAGATGGCGCTTGCCAGCACGACGAGGCCGCCCGCGAGCGGCACGAACGTGCAGAGCGCCCACAGCAGCACGATGGCCATCGTGCGCGGCTCGCGGTAACGCGCGGGCAGCACGCGCCGCAGGGCGAACGCCTGGATCAGGCCCGCGGCAGCCTGCAGCGGTACGAACGCGAGCAGCGGGTCGATGCCCGCAGGCGGACGCAGCACCGCGGCCAGCGCCACGAACTGCGCGGCGAGCGCGACGACGACGGCGAGCGCCGTCACGGCGAGGTCAGCGGGCTTGCGCATCGACACCCGCCCGTTTCAGCAGACGCCCGAGCGCCGGGCCCGGATCGCCGTTTTCCAGATGCAGCGTATGCACGCCGATGCGCGCGCCTTCGAGGTCGGTGTCGAACTGCGCCCTGAGGCTCGCCTCGATGCGCGCGAGGTAGCCGTCGATACCGGTGGTGTCCGTCGCGGGCATCAGGTTGATGAGCACTGAGCGGTCCTTGCTCTGCACGGGCCACATCACGTCGAGCGCGCGGCGCCGGCGCATGACGTGCTCGAAGAGCGACTCGCCCGCCTCGTCGCGCATGAACGTGAGCGCGACGAGCGACGAATCGATGCCCGCCGAACGCTTGAGCCGCGCGAGCCGGGCGAGGTCCAGCGCGAAGTCGTAGGGGCAGCCCGGCACGACGTCGAGCACGCCCTGCACGAGGCTCGTGTGCTCCACGCCGTCCGCGTAGTAGCCGAGCAGCACGAGCAGCAGTTGAAGGTTGTCGTAGTTGAGCGAGAGGAACGGCATGCGCTTCACGACGACGAGCGCGATGAGTTCGCCGTCGGCGGAGACCACCGGCGCGCAGACCACGTAGCGCGTGTTCGTGATGGTGCCCTCGCCGTTCTGCCCGTTCTGCACGCTCTTCAGATGCGCCACGCCCAGCGTGTCGACCGCGTGGGCGACGAGTTCGTCGTGCACGTCGAGGGCGAACGGTTCGCCGACGCGCGCCGCCGGCTGCTCTGCGATACGGCCGCCGCGCACCGGATGCAGCGCGGCGACTTCGATCTGGCAGGCCTGCGCGACGAATTCGAGCAGCGGCTGCGCGCCGGGCAGCGTGTCGCCGCGGGCCGCGGGCGCAGCGCCCGGCTGCCGCTCGCCATTCGACTGCGCCACCGACTGGGCCACGGAAAGCCGGCGCAACTCGGTAATCGAATCGCGCAGCGTGGTGGGCTTCGAGAGCAGATCCTTTTCGAGCCGCTCGTGCGAGAGGCGCATCAGGTAGTGGCTGTTCGTGATCGCGACGAGCCGGTCGTTCAGGTAGTCGTTGAGCGCGCGCGAACGGGCCGCGCGGCTGCCCCACGTGTCGCCGAAATGGCCTGCCACGATGCTCTGGATGAAGCCGCCCGTGAAGTACATGAGCGGCCACGCGCTGCCGCGCGGATAGAGCCCGTACCAGGCCGCCACCAGCACCCCGCTCGCGAGGAGCCCCGGCAGCGTGCCGTAGCGCAGCGCGACGACGAGCGGCGCGAGCCACAGCCAGGCGAAGCCCGCGTGCAGCATCAGCGGGTCGGCGCGGTCGTACGCCCAGGCGAGGCCGATCGCGATCGCCATGAACAGCACCGTCTCGACGATGGCGAACGGCCCGGCCACGGCGGGCGCCACGAAGCGGCGCACAGGGCTGAGGTTGCCCAGCGGATTGGCGGTACGCGCTTTGGACTCGCGCGTTTCGGTTGGGGCGGCAGCGGTGTTCACGGCGTGTTTCCTGTGAGCGATCGGACAACTGGGCGTGCGCCGCGCGGCATCGGCTGAAACAGCAGGTGCCGCGCCGGGCGACGTCCCAGGAAAAGCGGGATCAACGGCGCACCGCGAGCGGCGAGAGCACCTTGCCGATCAGCGACGTCGCCACGCTCGCGAGGCTCGAACGGCTCCAGCCGCTCTTCGAACCCGTCGAACTCCACACGATATGGCCCGACTGCACGTCGACGAGTTCGAACGTGAGGCCCACCACGGGTTCGCCGTCCACGCCGGCCTTGTAGCGCCATTCTTCCACCGCGCCCGTCAGTACGTAGCGGACCTGCTGCGAGCGCGCCCATTCGAGCTGCTGGTCCATGTCCTGGCGCTGCGCCGTGTCGAAGAGCGCCGCGCCGCCGCCCGTGCCGGCAGGTGCCACGCGCACGTCGGTCAGCCCGTTGGCGCGCAGCACGCTGGCCGCGATGGCTTCGGTGCTGCGGCCGGCCGCAGGCGTTTCGGTGTAGTTGGCGATGGAGGCCACCGCGACCGCGTCGCGTGCGGAAAGCGCGGGCGCGCTGGTCTGCCGCACCGTGCCGCACGCAGCGACGAGTGCCGCCGCGGCGACGAACAACGACGCACGCGAGGCCATGGGAACCCACCGCGCGAACCACACGAACCGCGAACCACGTTCTTCTTTCATTGATGTTCTCCTCAAGATACTTCGCATCTGGCCGGCGTGCGGACCGATCCGTTCGACGGTCTGCCCGCTTGTGCCGGAGCGGCCGCGCGAAGCTTCGCGTGTGCCGCCCCGCCTGCCTGCCTCAATAGAACCAGCTGTAGCGCCCGCCGATCACCCGCACCGACGTGCCGAGCTGCGACACGCGCTGATACTCCACATAGACGGCGGCATGGTCGCCGCCGAACACAGTGCCCGCCACGCCCGCGCTCAGCTGCGGGCCCCAGCCCTGCAGCGAGTCGTGGACGAGGCCCACTTCCGCGAACGGACGCCATGCGTGCGTGTACTGCTCGCGCAGCGCGCCGCCCACGCTGGCGAAGAAACCGTATTGCGCGTAGGTCTGCGGCACGAACGTCGCGGCGGTCGCGGGCCCGGCCGTTGCGGGCAGGAGCCGCGAAATCAGCGCGTCCGCGCCGCCGCTGGCGCCGTAGCTGCCGCGCGTACCGACCACGCGCAGCGTGTAGTCGGGGTAGGTAGTGCGGATGCGGTAACCGATCTCGCCCGTCGTCAGCACGCCGCTGCCCAGGTAGTTGCGCGCCTGGCTGTAGAAGCGGTCGGCTTCCACGTTGCCCGACACGTACCAGCGCGGAGTGACGTTCCAGAGCAGCGTGCCGGCCACGTTGTCCTTCATGCCGCCCACGAGCAGCGCCTGCGATTCGGTCGCGTTCTGGTTGCGGCCCGCGCGCACGGTGAGCGTGACAGGCGAATTGCGGCCTACTTCCGCTTCCACATTGGCCGTATAGAAGCTGTCGAGCCCTTCGCGCCGGCCGCCCGCGAGCGTAACGGACGTGTCGTTGGTGCGCCGCTCCACGTAGAAGCCGATCGAGCGGTCCTGGGCCGGCACGTTGACGAGCTGGGTCTCGTCGGCCGAATGCTGGAAGCGCTGCACGCTCGTCACGCCCACGAGGTAGCGCCCGGTCAGCTTGCGGCTCGCCGACAGCGCGAGTTCCGTGTAGTCGAGCGGATGCTCGATGTGGTTCGAGACGTCGGCGTCGATGGATTGCGGCCAGGCGAGCGCCGTGTCGGTCAGGCGTGTCTGGTAGTCGGTGTTGTCCGGCGCGCCTTCAAGCGCGTTGAACGCCAGTTGCTCGGCATCGGTGGGACGGTCCACAGCAACGGACGCGTCGATGCGCGACGTGACAGGCAGCTTGCCGCCCTCCTCGTCGAGCAGATGTTCCATCGTGGCCGTGTCGCCGTCGGCGAGCGCGAGCGTCAATCGCGCGTCGGCGGGCTGCGCGAGCCGGTTCGCGTACTGCTGCGCGAGCCAGCGTTTGGCAAGCGGGTTCGCCTCCTGCGACAGCGCCCACGCGAGCGCCACGTCTTTGGCAACCGCCGACTTCAGGCGTTGCGGATCGACGGGCTCGCCGGCCGCCTTGCCGCCCGTGTTCGCCGGATGCAACGGCAGCAGGCCTGGCGTGTTGCCCAGCAGCGTGCGCTGCTCGGGCTGCGGCTGGCCCTTGCCGTCGCGCCCCGCGTCCGACGCAATCAGGTCGTTGAGCAGCGCGAGCGAAACGTCGGCGCGCTCGAAGGTCTGCGCCAGCGTCACGCGCCGTCCGCTCAACTGTTCGCGCATGTCTTCGTCCTGCAGCAGCCCGGTCTTTGCCACCTGGCCGGTGGCCGCCAGTGCCGCCGGGTTCTCGCGCTGCAGCCGGCGCCAGACGTGGCGGCGAATGGAGCGCGCGAGATCCGCGCGCCCCGCCTGCTCTTCGGCGTCGGCGTAGGTGAGCAGCCAGAGTGGGTCGCGCTGCATCGTGGCCGATTGCAGACGCAACAGACGCAGCGCCGCCACGGGCCGGTCCATGCGCAGTTCGGCGGCGGCGCACGGTCCCCACAGCGCGGGCCGCTGCTGGGCGTTCTCGCACCACCGCCAGCGCGCGCGCTTGAGCGCCGCGTCGTTGCCGTCGTCCACGAGCGTCCACAAGAGCGCGGCGCGGGCGTCGTCCGTGGCGTCGGGCAGCGCGACGGCGCGTTCGAGATCGCGCAGCGCCTGCTCGACGTGGTCCGTCTGCCGTTCGTACTCGGCACGCGTAGTGAGAAATTCCACCGACGCTTCGGCCTGCTCGCGCTCTTTCGGCGTGAGGCTCGCAAGCAGCGCGGCCGCCCGGTCCCAGGCGCGCGCGCTCGTGTAGTTGAAGAGCGCAAGCTGCAACGCACGCACGGTGCCGTCGCGCCGATACTGAAGTTCGGCGGTGCGGCCGGCGTCGAGCGGCCAGGCGCTGTAGAAATACGTCATCGCCGCGAGGTCGTCGGGGCTTTCCTTGCCGCCCGCGAGCAGATGACGGTACGCGTCGTTCGCGCCGCCGTCCTTCTGCAACAGCCGCGCGACCTGCGCGTAGTTGCGCCAGTAGAGCACGTCGTCGTCTTTCGCCGCGTCGTGCGACTTTTGCAGCGTCGCATAGGCGCCCGCGAAATCGCTGCGGCGAAAGAGAAGGCTGGCGGCCCGCACGGCATAGAGCGTGTTGCCCGGACGGCGCGCGAGCAGTTGCCGGTAGACGGCGAGCGCCTCGTCGTCGTGACCCGCGCGCTCGGCGAGCGTGGCGATGCGTTCGTCGATGGCGTCGCCCGCGCCGTCGCGCGGATGCGCACGCAGGAACGCGAGCGCGTCGTCAGGGCGGCCCAGCCGCTCGTAGGTCGAGGTCACGGCGTCCACGAGGTTCATGTCGGCGGGCGCGGCGGCCGACGCGTGGATCATGGCGTCCAGATACGCTTCGTCGTCGTTGAGCATGGGCGCCATGCGCCGCACGGTCTGCCACGCGTCGGCGTCGTTCGAGGTGCGCGCGTAGGCGAGCCACGTCTTCAGCGCGAGCGCGGGCGCGTGGTTCCACTCGGCCACCTGCGCGAGGCGCTTCAGCCACAGCCCGGAATCGGGATGACGCGCCACTTGCTGCTCGGCGATCTTCTGCGCGTTGTCCAGATCGCGCGATTCGACGAACGCGGTAAAGACGAGGCTCGCGACGTCTTCGGAAGCGTTGGCGTTGGCGTTGGCGTTGGTGTTGGTGTTGGTCGAAGCGGCCGGTTTCGCGGTGGAGACGGCAGCGGGTGCCGAGGCCGAGGCAGCGGAAGCGGCGGGAGAAGAAGCGCCGGCCGATGCTTGCGAAATACGCGGCGCTGCCGCTGCCGCTGCAGACGCCGCTACGCGCATGATGCGCGCGCCCAGTCCCTCGCGCAGCGCCGCGGCGTACAGGCCGGCGGGCCCGCGCATGCCACCGCGCGGGGTCGCGACCGGTCCATCCATGTAGGCGAACCGTGCCGCGCGTTGCGCGTCTTCCGGCGACGGCAGCGGCACCGCCGCGTATTTCGCCAGCGCCTTCGCGTAACGGTCCACCAGATCGGGCCGCTGCGCGGCACGCGCCAGATTGAGCAGCACGATCAGCGTGGCCTTGTCGTTTTCGAGCGAGCCCGCGTGCCGCTGGGCGGCGTCGAGCGCATCGGCGAGCAGGTTGCCCGACTGCAGCGTGCGAATGCCGGAAAGGAACGCGTTGCGGCGCGCGTCGAGCGTCGTCGCACTGTCTTGCAGGCGGAAGTACGCGTCCGCCGCTTCGCGATACGAGCCCGTTTCCACGGCATAGCGGGCAAGCGCGCGGTCCCACTCGCGGCGCCCCGCCGCGTCCTGCTGCGAAAGCCGCGCGTACAGGTCGCGTGCGAGCGCGGGCGTGCCCGTGGCGGCCGCGCGCGACGCGAGGTGTTGCAGGTCGTCCGTGTCCCATTGCATGGCCGCGGCCGCGTGCAGTTCGTCGCGCACCTGTTCGAGCGCTTCCTCGCGCTTGCGGCTGCCTTCGGGGTACGCAAACGCCTTCTGCTCGTCGATGCCAAGGCGCAGCAGCAGCGCCGAGCGCCGCATGTCCGGGCTCTGCGAGCGCGCCATGCGCTGCGCGACGCGAAGCGCGTCGTCGAGCCGGCCGACCTCGCGGTACTGCGTGCCCAGCAGTTGCAGGAATTCCTCGTTGTCGGGCTGCACGCGCAGCCACGCTTCGAGATACGCGACGCTCAACTCGCTCGTAGGCGCCGTGGCCACGCGCTCGCGCAGGCCGCCGCCCGGCCACGTCGCGTAGAACGTGAGCACGACCATGCCCGCGAGCAGCAGCACGAGCCAGAGCGGCGCGATGCGCGGACGTTTGGCGGGCAGCGCGGCACGCGCCTGCACGGCGCCGTGCGGGCCATGGACGGGACGAAGGGGTGAGCGCTCAGTTGCCACAGGTCACGCTCACGGGTTGATAGTCGACCGTCTGGCCCGCCACGCCGGGCGTGTCGAAGCGCAGGAACGTACCGTCGCGCTGCGCGGCCACCGCGCGACCCGCGACGCTCGCCGTGCAGCGCGCACCGTTGGCAATGCGCACGAACGGTTCGTAGTAGCCGCCGAACTCGAAGGTCATGCCGTTCGCGGTGCGATGGAAGTTGCGCACGAAGCCGTTGGCCTCGGCGATGTAGGGCAGCGCGCGCGAGCCTGCATCCGTGCCGCTTTGAGTGCCCGCGGGTTCGAACGCGAAGCGCGCGTTGCCGCCGTCGATGTGCACGTAGGTGCCGTCCGGTCCGTCGCTGTAGCCCGTCACGCCCGTGGCCGTGGCGAGGTCCGGCGCCTGCGTCTGCGGCCAGCGCAGCTCGCGCACCTCGCCGTCGCCGCGCACGCGCCAGCCGCTGCCGTCCACCTCGCGCGCCACCGCGAAGGTGCGCCAGTCGAGCGCCTTGCGCGCGTAGTCCGTGATGTGCACGGGCAGCACCGGCTGCTTCAGCACCGCCGAGAAAATCTGCTCGAGCGCACGCAGCGAGGCGATCTTCGTGCCGCTGTACATGTGGTAGTAGACGTCGATGGGCTTGAAGCGATACGGGCGGTCCGTCATGTCGAAGGTTTCGAGCACGCGCGTGAAGCCGTAGAACGGGCCCAGCCAGTCGTTCGTGTAGACGTTCTCGTCCTGGTTTGGCGCATAGAGCTGGAACGATTCCGGCCCCGTGCCCTTCTCCACGCCGATGGGCGCGATGTTCGTCCAGCTGGGCGCCGACTTCGTGATGACCGTGTCGCCGCCGTTGATGTTGTAGACGTGCGCCGCGTACACCTTGCGCACGATCACGCCGGGCGGCTGGCAGTCGCCCGGCCACTGCAGCACCATGGTGCGCTTGCCCGGCGGCGCGAGCCGCGAGTTGATGTAGTCGATGGTGCCCGTGATCTCGCGGTCGATGTTGAACTTATAGCCGGGAATGTTGAGCGAGAAGCCGTCGTCGGATTCGCCGTTGTCGATGCGCTTGCCCGTGACGAGATCCAGCCAGTCCCAGCGGAACGGATGCGAATACGTGTGCGAGCCGATCTCCACATACGGCAGCGCGAACATCTTGCGCGCGATCTGTTCGAGCCGCGGCGAAATGTCGGGATGCAGGCCCGCGGGCCCCACTTCGCCTTCGATCACCGAAAGCGTCATCGGCACCTTGTACTTCGTGAAGATGCGCTCGTAGAGCGCTTCGCCCGAGAAGTCGGGGCCGGGAAACTCGGTGCGCGAGGCGAAACCGTCGCCGTCCACGTGCGACATGAAAAGACGCCGGCCGTTTTCGGTGGTCACGTTCGGCGACGGCATGGGCGAAAGGCGCAGCGCGTCCTTGAGGAACGCCATCGGATTGATGGCCCAGCGGTCCTGCGAAATGGCGTCGAGCGTGTAGACCGCGTAGGGGTCGAGCGTGAAGCCGCCCCACGGGGTGATGGCGGCCTGGTCGAAGATCGCGCCGTCGCCCGCCGACAGCCGCAGCAGCGGTCGGCTCTTCGCGCCCGCGCGCAAGCCCGCGAGGTCACGCGGGTCGGGGCGCGGGTCCACTTCGAAGCCGATCATCGGGTCGCGCACCACCACCGAAAGCGCGCCCGCCGGCCTGCCGGCCACGGGTTGCAGATCGAGCTGCGGGCCCATGTCGTTGGCGGCGTCGAAGCCGAAGTGGCCGAACACCGCCACGTTCACGTGGTCGGCAATGCGTGCGCCGAGCCAGCGCTCCCACTGCACGGGGTCCGGCACCGAGTTGCCGGTGATCCACACCACGACGCCCGCATAGCGGTCGGGCGTCACGTTGCGCGGCAGCGGCGAATTGAAGTCGGCGAACTCGACGTCGTAGCCCAGATAGTTGAGCGGCGTCGACACATAGTCCACGCCCGGCGTGATGTCGAGCATCGCCTTCGGGTTGCGGTCCTGCACGACGAGCACCTTGCGCGGCAGCACCTCGATGGCGCCGATGCCCACGACGTCGCGTTCCGGGTCGGTCGCGTAGGGCAGCACGCCGGCCGCGAGGGCCTTCGCGGCCGTGTCGCGCGCGCAGGCGCGGTCGGCACGCTGGCAGTAGTCGATGGAGATGACGGGCACGCCGGTCTGTTCGGTGAAGGCACGTGCCTCCGCGAGCGTGGGCTGGCCCGCGGCGTCGGCGGACGCGTTGCCCGCAGCCGCGCCCTTCACGAGCGAGCCGCCCACCACGGCATACAGCCCGCTGGCAGCGCCCGCACGAAGGCCAGCGGCCGCGCCTGTATGAGGCCGCGCGGCTTCCAGCGGACGACTGCCGCCGATGATGAGGCGCGCTTCGGGATGCGCGGCGTGAATGGCATCGAACGCATCGACGGCGGCGGGCGTATCGAGCAGGAAGCCGCGATAGCCCTTCTGCCAGAGCGACTCGACGTAGGAAAGAACCGGGGTGCCGGCGCCGCCCGTATCGGTGCGCGCGAGCCAGAGGGTATGCGTGAGCGGATGAGCCGCGGGATCGAAGCCGCGCGCGGGATCGAGCACCACGGCGTCGAATGCCTGCAGCAGGTCGACGGGCGGATCGGCGCCGTCGAAGAAGGCGATGTTCGGACGCGTGCTTTCTTGCGGGCCTGCCGCGGCACCCTGGGCGGCGACAGCAGCGGAAGATTCCGAAACCGTGGGGCGAACGGCCTGCTGGCTCGCGCCCGGGGTTGGCTGCGCCCGTGCCGGGGACGGCACGGCATTGACCACCAGTGCAATGGAAAATGCTGCCGAAATGGCGGCCGCCGCGCGCTGCAATTTCGCCCCCCGGCCACCTCGCTCATTACCGCCGTATTGCCCGGCGTTCTTGTTCGTTATCAACATCCTGCCCTTTTATGGTCGCCGGCCGCTCATGAAATTCGCGCAATGCGATTGCGGCGAAATTCGAAAGCGGCCGCGTGCGTCCGGAATGTTGCTTTTCGTGAATCCAGGTCTTCGCAATTCGTGTATTTTCACCGGAAATTCGCCGCTGCGGGCATTTTCTCCGATGTGCCGGCAATGTCCCCGCCGCGCCCCGCGGCAAGCCTTTGCGGCCTCGCCCTACCGAATTGCGCCTCGCGCCTGTTCTGTCCTGCGCGTGGATTCTAACCGCACCACCACGGCGAAGAATTTTCTTCAAGCATCAAACTTTGTTAGCTGAGGCAGTTCGCGCGCGTCACGCCGTTTTAACAACCCGCTTCAAATACTTGAAACTAAACACCCGCAAACGTTTTCGCATTTGCGCATTTCCACCGCGCCTTTTCTTTTCCTATGTCGCGGCATTACAACACCGCCGTTTCGCATTGGCGGACATCGATTCGCATGAGGCCCGGCATTAGGGAGGAAATGGTGCGAGGAAATGGGGAGCGGAATGCGGGGGAAATTCGGCGGGAAATGCGCGGCGGCCATTTAGGGTCATGCGGTTGGAAATGGGTCGGAATTGGGTTGGAGATTGCGGGGGCACACTGCCGACGCCGTGTGTGCCTCAAAGAAAACGACCGGCGCTTCGCCGGCTACGGCACGCGGCGGCTGCGCCCGCAAACCATCCGACGCTCATGCGCTTTGCGCTGCGCTTCATGCCCGGCAAAAAATAGCCGGCAGCTGCCGTCGAGCAATTCCGGTCAGGCGCGCGCGCCGCGCTGCCGGTAAGCTGCGGTCATCCCGCACGTCACCCGCGGCGGGCAAAGAGGGAGGCCAGCTTGCACGACCCCGCAGCCAGAGATCACGACGCGCGGTTTCGGCGCGTGCTCGACTACATCGACCGCCACCTGGACGAGCCGCTCGACGTGGAACGCTTGAGCCGCGTGGCCGCGTTCTCGAAGTTCCATTTTCACCGGCAGTTCGCGCTGCGCTTCGGCGTGGGCGTGCACCGGTACGTGCAACTCGTGCGGCTCACGCGTGCATCGCACAGGCTCGCGTTTCGTCAGCGCGAATCCATCATGCAGATCGCGCTCGCGAGCGGCTACGAGGCGCCCGAAGCCTTCGCGCGCGCCTTCAGGAAAGACAGCGGACAATCGCCGTCCGCGTTTCGCGAGGCGCCGCGCTGGGACGCGTGGCACGCGGCATCGCAGGTCATCAGCCAGATCAGGAGCACGCATATGACGCCCGTCCATACCGACGACGCCGTGCGCATCGTGGACTTTCCCGAAACCCGCGTGGCGTGCCTCGTGCATCGCGGCGACCCGCGGCTCGTCGGTGAATCCATCCGCCGTTTCATCGACTGGCGCAAGCTAAACCGCCTGCCGCCCGCCGCCAGCCGCACGTTCGTCGTGGCGTGGAACGACCCGGAGACCGTCGCCCCCGCCGACTACCGACTCGACCTGTGCGCCGCAACCGCGCGCGAGATCGCGGACAACGCGTTCGGCGTGAGCCCGGCGACGCTGCCCGGGGGCCGCTGCGCGTGGCTGCGCCACACGGGGTCGGACGCGACGCTGCGCGCCTCCGTGGCATGGCTCTATCGGCAATGGCTGCCGGCAAGCGGCTACGAGACGCGCGACGCGCCGCTCTTCTTCGAGCGCGTGCGCTTCTTTCCCGACGTAGCCGAACATGAAGCCGTCACAGACATCTTTCTTCCGCTCGGCGCGCACACACCCGCGCACGGATAGTACCGATACGCCTGCGGCCCACCGCAGAGTAAAATTCATCGCCTATCCCGTTGCTCCCCCTTGCCGCGCACTGCGCCGGAACTGCGATGAAGACGTCTTCCAAAGAGGAACGAACGCGCTGGCGCCCGTCGAACCTCATGCTCAATATCCTGACGGCGCTCGTGGGGCTCGTCACGCTCGGCGCCGGTATCGGCTGGCTGGTTTATAGCTGGGTCGTGGACCTCGAAGTGCCCTACTTCGCGATTCCGCTGGTGCTTTCCGTGCCGGTGATCGCGGCGGTGGCGTTCAGGAACTGCTTCGACTGAGTGCTTCGTTCGGGAAGCGGCGCGGGCGCTGCTGCTTCTCTTCCGCGCTTTTTTCCCCGCTTCTTTCACGCTTCTTTCACGCTTTTTTCGGCGGCCCCAAACGGCACTTTCCGCCCGACCTCCTGTCGTACGGCCTGCACGCCGCACCGTCGTGCCTTGCAGCTCGATGCCCACCGACAGGAGAACGCCTCATGGCCGCGAAATCAACGTCGAAACCGCAATCGAAGAAAAGCGCAAACGCGGTGAAAGGAACGCGCCAGCAACGCAGCGGCACCGCCCCCGGCACGGGGAACGCGTTCGCCGCGCCGCGCGTGCTCGACCATCCGGTGTTCGCGCAGCCGCAGCCTACGCCGGACCCGAGCGTATTTCGCGTGCCGCATCCCTCCGACGACGCGGCCTACAAGGAAATCGACAAGCTCAACGCCGAGCACAAGCTGTTTCCGTTGCCGTTTCCCGCGCCGCGCGGCGGCGTCGAGCCGCAGCTCGCGCTCGCGGATGTCTTCGGCGGCAACCGGAAGGCCATCGATACGATCACGTCGTCGGGACAGCTCGTCTTTCACGCCACGGGCGACTGCGGCAGCGTCAAAGGCCCCGCTACGCAAAACGAAGTCGCGGACAAGATGACCGCCGACTTTACCGAAGCCGACGCCGCCGAAGTGCCGCAGTTCGCCTTGCTGCTGGGCGACATCGTCTACAGCTTCGGCGAGGGCAAGTATTACTACGATCAGTTCTACGAACCGTATCGCGACTATCCCGCGCCGATCCTCGCCTGCGCGGGCAACCACGACGGCATGGTGTCGCCCGAGGCGCACGCAACGAGCCTCGACGCCTACCTGCGCAACTTCTGCGCGCCGGACTTCGCGGTGACACCCGAAGCGGGCGGTCTCTCGCGCACCGCGCAGATTCAGCCCGGCGTGTTCTTCACGTTCGAAGCGCCGTTCGTGCGCGTGCTCGCGCTCTACAGCAATACGCTGGAAGACCCGGGCGTGATCGCCGACCCGCGCATCGGTACGAGCCAGCTCGATTTTCTCGACGCGGCGCTCAAGCGGATCAAGGACGAAGGCTACGAAGGCGCGCTCCTCTTCGCCACCCACCACCCGCCCTACGCGATAGGCCAACATAGCTCGAGCGTCGACATGCTCGCGCAGATCGACGCCGTCTGCGAACGGCACGGCGTATGGCCGCACGCGTTTCTGTCGGGACACGCGCACAACTACCAGCGCTACACGCGCACACGCAGCACGGACGGCACGCAGATTCCGTACGTGGTCTGCGGCAATGGCGGACACGGGCTCGTCAAGCTCGCGAAGCCCGGCGCGCCGGCGCCGCGCGCGCCGCAAATCGTGCAGGCGGCATCGAATGACACGGACCAGGTGGTGCTCGAAAACTACGACGACACGCATTACGGCTACCTGCGCGTGGTGGTCACGCAGAGCCAGTTGCGCATCGAGTACCACTGTGCCGCCGACGGCACGCAGACCAAAGCGCCCAACGACTACGTCAACGTGAGCCTTGCCGGGCGCAAGATCGCGCACTTCGCGGCGCGCGACCTGGGCCATCCGCAGGCCGCGGCCAGGGCGCGCGCCATGCTTGCGCCTCAGCCCGGGAAGCGGCGCGGCAAGTAGCGAAGCCCATCGCCGCCTGCAGGTGTGAAGCGAACAACCGCCTGCTCGCACGTGGCGGCGCGCCGCCGGCCGCCCTGGCCCTAGCCCTTCGCCGCGGCCCCGAACACCCCGCCGTCATACGCCTCGCAATACGCGCGCCAGTCGTCCTGCACCTGCTTCTCGCATTGCAGGGCCAGCTCGATGAGCGGCATCTGCCAGTCGGTCTTCTCGCCGAACGCGATCATCTCGTCGGCGATGGCGGAGCCTTCGCGGCCGCCGCTGCGCAACTGCGCCCACGCGCAGAGTTCGGCCATGGTGTTCACCACGTCTTCCAGCGGCGGCAGTTTGCCGTCGCGGTTCGCGAGCGCGACGCGGTCCTCCGACGGTTGCAGGCCGCGCAGCACATACGGACGGCCGTTGAACGTGACGGCATGCAGGAACGCCTGCGAGACGGCCTGCATGCGCTGCTGCACGGCCACCACGCGCTGCGCCTCAGTGGACCAGTGCGGCTGCTTCGTCTTCAGGGTCGGCGCCACCGACGAAGGCAGCGCTTCTTTCAGATCGATCAGATAGTTGCCGTCCGGCGAGCCCTTGCCTTCCACGAGCACCACGTACCGGTCCACGCCGAGGCTGCCCGTGCCCGCGATGCGCCGCGCCACGTCGATCACGCGATAGAACGCGGGCGCGTCGGGCGTCTGGAGTTCTTTCGCGAAGCTCGCCATGAACGCGGTCACGGCTTCGCGCGTGGGGTCGTCGACGGGCAGCGCCTTCTTGCCGTCCACGCGCAGTACGCGCTTCTTGCCCTTGAGGTCAGTGCGGCGATCGAGGTGATCCGCACGCGTGCGCTTGGCGAGGCCGTCGAAGAGTTCGCGCACGAGGCCCACCGACGTCTCCGGCTCCACCCAGCGCGCCTTGCCGAAGGCGAGTGCGCGCGCGTAGGCGTCCACGGCCGAATGGCACAGGCCCAGCGCTTCCGCGCGCGAGAGCTTCAGGTCCGCGGCGCCCACCAGCACGCTCGTGAGCAGCCGTACCACCTCGTAGAGCGCGGGCGCGAGACACGCCTCGTCGAAGTCGTTGATGTCGAAATAGACGAGCCGGTTGTCGGCCTTGTAGCTGCCGAAGTTCTCCAGATGCATGTCGCCGCAGATCCACACCGTGGGCCCCTGCGCCAGCACGCCCTGAGCCGGCACCCGGCGGTAGAAGAGGTGGCACGTGCCGCGCAGGAACACGAACGGCGACGTGCGCATGGCGCGGTATTTCATGGCCAGGCGCTCCGGCTCGCGGTTGGCGTTCCGGTCCGCGATTTCCTTCACGGCGTCGATCATGGGGCTCCCTGTCTTGTGGTGATGGGTGGGCGCCGGCGCAGCGCGCCGAACGAAAGACGCTCGCGCACGCGCTGCATCCGGGCGCCTAAAACGGACACACCGAAGCCCGACCATACCACCAACGCACGCGCGCTCGTGCCCTGTCGCGCGCTTTCGTGTCCTTTACAGACGCCCATGCCGCGCGCGATACAGGACTCACATTTCGTTGCAATGTCGTGCGCGGCGACGGGTTCGCGCGTGTCATCGCGTTTAACAATCACGGCGTTAGCAAACGTGACGACACAGGTGAAGCCGGCCTGATTCCGCTTGCCGCAGTCCACGCTGACAGATCCATAACAACGGAGCTTCGAATAATGACAACAAGCTTGCACCGCATCCGCGCGGGCGCGCTATCGCTATGCGCCGCGCTCGCCCTCATTGCCCCACCTGGATTTGCTCAGGACACCGTGCCATCGCCCGCGGCACCGGGCGGCGTGCCGGCAGGCGCTGCGGCGAGCGACCCGCCGGGCCGTGTGGCGCGCCTCGACTACTTCAACGGCACCGTCACGATGGAGCCCGCGGGCCTCACCGACTGGTCCTACGCCGTGCTGAACCGTCCGCTCACCACCGGCGACCAACTCTGGGCCGACAGCGGCGCGCGGGCCGAACTGCATGCGGGCTCCACCGCGTTGCGGCTCGACCAGCAGACCGCCCTCGATATCGTCGACCTCACCGACACCGTCACGCAGCTCAAGGTCACGCAAGGCTCCCTTTCGGCGCACGTACGCGCGTTGCCCGCCGGCCAAAGCTTCGAGATCGACACGCCGAACGTCGCGCTCGTCGCCACGAACGCCGGACTCTTTCGCGTCGACGTGGCGCCGGACGGCAGCGCCACGACGGTCACGCTGCGCTCGGGAACGGCCACCCTGTACGGCGACGGCGGCTCGTATGCCATGAGCGCGGGCGAGCAGATCCGCTTCGTCGGCACGAATCTCCAGCAGCAGGCGGGCGGTGCGGCCCCCGCGCCGGACAGCTTCGACCGTTGGGTCGCCGCGCGCGACCGCGCCGAAGACGAGTCGGTCTCGGCGCGCTACGTCTCGCGCGAGATGCCGGGCTACGAAGCACTGGATGCCAACGGCACGTGGCGACACGATCCGACCTACGGCGAGGTGTGGGTGCCGACGGTAGCCGTCTCGGCCGGCTGGGTGCCGTATCACGCCGGGCACTGGGCGTGGATCGCGCCATGGGGCTGGACATGGATCGACGACGCGCCCTGGGGCTTCGCGCCGTTCCACTATGGACGTTGGGCGTATATCGACCGCGTGTGGGCGTGGGTGCCCGGCCCGGTCGTGGTCACGCGGCCGCCCTGCTATGCGCCGGCGCTCGTGGCCTTCGTGGGGGGCGGAGGCGGCGGCGCGCATTGGGGGATCAACCTCACCATCGGCGCGGCCATCACCACAGGCGTGGCGTGGCTCCCGCTCGGCCCGGGCGAGCCCTGGCATCCGGCCTACGGCTACAGTCCGCGCTACTACGAACGCGTGAACAACGTGAACGTGACGAACATCCACAACACGACGATCGTCAACAACATCACCAACGTGCACAACACGTACATCAACCAGACCGTGCCCGGCGCGGTGACCGCGGTCCCGGCCAACACCTTCGTGCATGGGCAACCCGTGGCCATGGCCGCCCATGCGCTCACGCCGCAGCAGATGGCGCATGCGCAGTTCGGAGCAGGCGCGCCCGCCGTGGCCCCGGTACGGCAGAGCTTTGCGGGCGGCATGCGCGCCGCGAAGATCGGCGCGCCGGCCGAAGCCGCGCAGCGGCAGGTCATCGCCACGCGTGCGCCGGCCGTACCGCCCGCATTCCACGACACGCTTGCGCAGCGTTTCGCGTCAGCGGGCGGACGCGTGGAAGGCGCGGGCGAACCGGTCGTGCGCAGTGCTTCGCCCGAAACCGCACACGGGGCGCCGGCGGCCCACGAACCACAGACGCAGGGCTTTCATGTGATCGATCGCGAAACGGCGCGGCCGGTTGGCCGGCAGGCAGGACTCCAGGCGTCCCCGCAGGGCGAACCGCAACGAGCCCCGCAACACGGCGGCGAAACGGCCCGTGAGCCGGGCGCGCCGCAAGCGCCCGCGGACGGAAACAGCCGCGAAGCGAACCATGGAATCGACCGTGAAGCGCACCCCGGCGAGCCGGCACCGCGCGCGCCCGCGGCCGCCGACAATGGCGTGCCGCACCCGACGGGCGGCGCCTCGCGTGCGCAGGAGGAAGCGCGCAACGGACGGACGGCGCAAGGCGGTTTCGAGGCACCTCAGGAGGCACCTCAGCCGGAAGGCCCGCGTGCGCCGCAAACGGCGCGGATGCAGCCGCATGAAACCGCGGCGCCGCACGAGCCGCAGCAGCCGGAGCATGAAGCCGTGCGGCCGCAAGAAGCGCCGCGCCATGCGGAGCCGGCGCAGCATGCAGAGCCTCACGCCGTGGAAGCACCGCACGACAATCCGCGTCCGGCCCAGCACTCCAACGCCGCGCCACGACCCGCGCCGCACACCAGCGCACATTCGGCGCAGCCGCACCCGCAGTCCCATCCGCCCGCTCACAAGGCGGAAGAGCACCGCGGCTGACGTGCAGGCGCGTAAGCAGGACTGACAGCAAATGCCGCGGCCCGGTCATGAAAACCGGGCCGCGGACAGTCCTATGAGGGGCGGGATGCCGTGCTGCTACCCGCCCGCGTCAGTAATACCAGGGGGCCGGCGGCGCGTAGTAGTAGACGGGCGGAGGCGGCGCGCGATAGATGACGGGCGGCGCCGCGTACACGGGCTGACCGTAGACCGGCTGACCGTACATCGGCGTGGCGTAGGCCGGCTGCGAAATGGTGTTGCCCTTCGAGGTCATGCACTGCGCGTAGGCCGCGTCGTACCGTGCCTGCAGACCGCCCGACGCATATTGCGCGCCGTTCGCGCCCACCGCCGACCCGAGCAGCAGGCCGCTGCCCGCGCCGATCGCCGCGCCCGCTCCCGCGTTGCCCGCCGCCGCGCCCAGCAGCGCGCCGGCCGCCGCGCCGCCCACCGTGCCGAGCGCGGCGCTGTTCACGCTGTTGGCCGTCGCGCCCTGCGCCGCGCCCGCCGAGTCCGTGGAGCGGAACGCGTAGTCGCGGCAGGCATAGTCTTCCTGCTGGAATTCGGTGAGCGACTTGCCCTTGGGCGGCAACGCCACCACGCTCGGGCCGCTGGGGGGCATGACCGTGCAGCCCACCAGCGCCACCGCCACACCGACCATGGTGGCAGGTACGGCGAGCCGCGACCACGCCGGCAGCCGGCGCGCCATCCGGAAGGCCGACAAACTGGCTTTGCGTTTCATGATTGCCTGACTCCTTGCATTGCGATGGCGACACGATAGGCCACCTGCTGCACGTGTTGGTTACTCGATCGTTACCGGTGAAATCTTTCGGTCACCGGCTGTAACAACGTGCGACTTCAGGCCCCACGTGAAGCGCGGATTCATGCCGCCCGATCGCGGCATGCGCGCGCCCGTCGCTCGCCTTGTTCGGGTACGACCGCTACCCGGTCTGCGCCGCGCCGATGCCATGCAGCACCCCGGCACGGTATCTGTCCTACTCCGCGGGCTCCACGCGCGAGCGCGCCAGCAGTTCGGTCACCTGCGCGTCGGCGGTCTGGGCGAAGTCGCCGTAGAACTGTCCCACGCCCTGGAACACGCGCGGCACGTAGGCGCAGATCACCTCGTCCGCGAGCGGCCCGACGCGCGCCACCGTTTCGCCCGGCGCCACCGGCACGGCCACCACGATGCGCGCGGCGTTGCCCTTGCGCAGCAGTTGGACAGCCACGCGCATGGTGGCGCCCGTCGCCATGCCGTCGTCCACCACGATGACGGTGCGTCCTTCGACATCGAGCGCAGGCCGCGACCCGCGGTACAGCGCCTCGCGGCGTTGCAGTTCCGCGCGCTCGGCGGTCAGCACGCGATCGATCTCGTGCTGCGGCACGCCGGCTTCGGCCACGATGCGCCGGTCCAGATACACGGTGTCGCCACGGCCGACCGCGCCCATCGCGAGTTCCGGATAGTTCGGCACGCCGAGCTTGCGCACCACGACCACGTCGAGCGGTGCGCCGAGCGCGCGCGCCACTTCGTAGGCCACGGGCACGCCGCCGCGCGGCAAGCCGAGCACGATCACGTCATCGCGCCCCGCATAGCGCGCGAGCCTTCCCGCGAGCACGCGGCCGGCATGGGCGCGGTCGTCGTAGAGAAATTCCATGGCAGATCCTCCCGACCGTGAAGGCGCAGCAGAAGAGAAAGCGTGTCGCGTGCCCGGTCGCGGCGTGCTGCTCCACGAACGCCGCGAAGGCAACGAACGCGACCCACGCCATAAAGGGAGCGTTCGCGAGATCGAACCGTTTGCGACACCACGAAGAAATTCTGCGCGCGATCGACACCCATCGCTTGAGGTCAATCAAACGGCGCAAACGGGGTGAGGGGTGAGCGGTGACGGTGCAGCGCGCCCTGCGGGTGGTTGCGGCGGCAAACGCCGGACACCTGGCGCCACGCCTCCTCCCCAAGACACCCAGGCCATCCCAAAGCCACATTCAACCGGCCGCGGCCGGCATCTCTTCACGCGCCAGCACCGCAAGCGCCGTCTCGTACCCGCGCGTCTGCAGGCGCGCCACCGTCGAGGCCGAAAAATCGAAATCGCTCGAGAGCGACAACGGGCCGCCGTCCAGCGCGATCCGCGCGATGCGGATCGGCGCGCGGTTGCCCATCAGGCGGATGAAGTGCGGACGCTGGCGGATGCGCCGCGCCGTGGGCTCGTCCACCTGCCTGAGAATTTCGTCGACGAGGTCGCTGAAGTCGTTCACATACTCTTCGAAGCGAAGATCGTTGCGCACGCGGTCGGTGTAGACGATCTCGTCGCGCCGCAGCATCACCTCGAGCAGATTCGACGGCATGGCGCGCGTGCCCGAGAACAGGTCCACAGCGAAGATGCGTCCGCCAATGCGCCCGCAGCGCTCGATCACGAGATCGAGCGGCGAGTTGCTCACGATGCCGCCGTCCCAGTAAGGGCGGCCCTCCACCATCGTCCACGGCATGCCGGGCGGCAGGCTGCCGCTTGCCAGCAGATGTTCGGGGCCGATGCGGTCCACGTAGCTGTCGAAGATGCGCGGCTCGCCCGTGGCCACGTCCACTGCACTGAGCAGCAGCCGCGTGTGGCTCGCGGCCAGCGCGTCAAAGTCCACGTGGCGCTCGATCAGCGTGCGCACGGGCGACGTGTCGTAGAGGCTCGTCCACCACGGCAGCCACGCCGCGAGGCCGAGGTTCGGATTCCACCAGCGCGGCTGCAAAAAATTTGGCACCCCGAACCACATCACGTACCAGGAAAGCAGCGCACTGTGCAGCGCGCCGTCGCCGCATGCAAACGGCGTGGGCAACGTAGGCAGTGAAGGCAGCGGAATCGACACGTCGCGCCAGAACGCCTCGAGCGCGCGCGACGCGTCACCCGGATGGCTCGCGACAATCGCCGCATTGAACGCGCCAATCGAGACGGCCGAAATCACGTCGGGCCGCACACCCTTTTCTTCGAGCGCGCGGATCGCCCCGCATTCGAACGCGCCCAGCGCCCCGCCGCCTTGCAGGATCAGCACCGTCTGCTCGGGCAGGCGGTCGAGCGGGAACGTGGTGTCGGCAAGACGCGGCTTCGCGCCGTGCAGGCTGATGCGCAGGCGGATCAGTTCTTCCGCCGCCGAGGTCTCGCCCGCGGTGCGGCCTAACGAGAAGATCGCACGCAGCACGTCGTGCTCGAGATACAGCAGCGAATACGAGCCCGCTTCGAGCGAGCCGCGCTCCACCGTTTCCGTCACGCCGCGCGGGAAGCCGAGGAAGTTGTACGGCTGGCCGAACGCGTCGCCGAAGAACATCGACACGTCGCGATACGGAAAACGCCCGCCGCGCATGTTGCGCGCCGCGATGTTGCCCTGACGGCGCGCGTTGTCCCAGTGCTCGATGCGCCGGCGCACGCCGAATACGGGGTCGAAGAAGCTGGCCACGTCGCCGGCCGCATAGATGTCGGGGTCGCTCGATTGCAGGCAGTCGTCCACCACCACGCCGTCGCCGAGCACCACGCCGCTGCCTTCCAGGAACGCACAGTTCGGCGCCACGCCCATCGCCGCCACCACGAGATCGCAGGCGATCGTCTCGCCGGTGTGCGTGACCACGCCTTCCACGCCTTCCACGCCTTCACGGCCCACCACGCTTTCGACGAGGCAATCCGTTTTCACCGCGACGCCGTGCTCGGCGCAGCGCTTCGCGAAGTAAGCCGAGAGCACGGGCGCGCACAGTTGCGGCATCACCGCGTCTTTGCGCTCGACCACGGTCACGGCGAGCCCGAGCGCGCGCAGCGACGCAGCGGTTTCGATGCCGACGAAGCCTGCGCCGATCACCACCGCGTGCTTCGTGCGGCCGGCCTGCGCGCTCTGCAACGCGGCATCGCGCACGGCCGAGGCGTCCGCGAGCGTATGCAAGCTGTGCACGCCCGCGAGCCCCATGCCCGGCAGCTCGGGCGCGCGCGGCGACACGCCGGTGGCGATCAGCAGCTTGCCGTAGCCGATCGCGCTGCCGTCCGCGAGATGCACCACGTGGCCTGTGGCGTCCACGCGCACCGCACGCGCGCCCAGCATCAAATCGATGCGCTGCTCCGCATAGAACTCGGCGGGACGAATGGCGATTTGCAGCGCGCCGACCGAGCCATTCAGAAAACCCTTGGTGAGCGGCGGACGCTGGTACGGCAGCACGTCCTCGCCGCTTAGAATGGCGATGCTCGCGGCGGCGTCTTCCATGCGCAGCGTGCGGGCCGCCGTGACGCTGGCAAGGCCGCCGCCCACCAGCAGAAAGTCGACATGGCGCATCGTCATGAAGGCAGCTCCGGCAAGAGACAAAGCGGGACGACAGCACGCGCCCCGGGATCACTCCGTACCGTACCGGCGCGCGGGTCGGCGCCGTTGATCCACGTCAACGGGGCCAGGTAGCTGCGGCAGGCGCCGGCCGAACGATGTCAGCGCGTGTCAGCAGACGCCGGTGCGAGCGCGACGATCGATGCGCGCGAAGTCACAACTGGCGCGGCGAAATCGTCATGCACCGATGGGCGCGCACCGTCCGCCCGAACGCACACACCGCGTGATTTAGTCGCGGTTTTCTGCGACGATCCGCATTGCGCCAAGCCCTATAAGGTCAATCGATGACAACTCGTGCTTGCCAGACCCGGCACCCTCCGCTCTGGTGCGCCGCAATAAGTCACTGCGCCACCCGCCGTCGCTTCGCTCACGTTGTTCCTGCTGCCCACGCTGTCCGTCTGTCTCGCCTTGCCCGCCATGCAGGCCTTCTTTGCGCCGTCGGGCTCGGCCTGAGCCTCGGACTCGCGGGCTGCATGGTGGGCCCGAACTACCATGCGCCCGCAGCGCCCACGGTGGACCGCTACACGCCGGCGCCCATGCCCGACCAAACCGCGTCGTCACCGGGCGCGGCGGGGCTTGCGCAGCGCTTCGCGCCCGGCGCCGACATACCCGCCGCGTGGTGGACGCTCTTTCACTGCGAGCCGCTCGACACCGTGATTCGCGCGGCGCTCGCCAACAGTCCGAACATCGCCGCCGCGCAGGCCGCGCTGCGGCAGGCCGCCGAGAACTACCGTGCTCAGGTGGGCGGTTCGCTCCTGCCTTCCGTGGACGCGCAGCTCGGCGCCACACGCCAGAAGTTCAGCGGCCTCAGCGTCGGCCAGCCGGGCGTGGTCGAAGAACTGAATCTCTACAACGCCTCGGTGAACGTGTCGTACAAGCTCGACCTGTTCGGCGGCGCGCGGCGGCAGCTGGAAGGACTCGCCGCGCAGATCGACTACGAGCGCTACCAGTTGCAGGCCGCCTGGCTCGCACTCACCGCGAACATCGTGACGGCCGCAGTGAAGGAAGCGTCGCTGCGCGCGCAGATCGAAGCCACAGCGGGCATCGCGCTCGACGAAGAGCAGCAGCTGAAACTGCTCCAGCAGCAGTTCGAACTGGGCGGCGTGGCGCGCACCGCCGTGCTCGCGCAGCAGACGTTGCTCGCGCAAACGCGTGCCACGCTGCCCTCGCTTCAACAGGCGCTCGACCAGGTGCGCCATCAGTTGGCGGTGCTCTCGGGCAAGCTGCCCTCCGAAGCCGCGTTGCCCGAATTCCGGCTCGACATGTTCTCGCTGCCGCAGACGCTGCCTGTGAGCGTGCCGTCGTCGCTCGTGAAGCAGCGGCCCGACATCCTCGCGGCGGATGCGTTGCTGCATCAAGCGAGCGCGCAGATCGGCGTGGCGACGGCGGCCATGTATCCGCAGCTCACGCTCTCCGCGAGTTACGGCGCCGAGGCGCTCACGCCGGCCCAGGTGTTCCGCGCGGGCAGCACGATCTGGAGTATCGGGGGCAGCCTGTTGCAGCCACTCTTTCGCGGCGGCGAACTGCTCGCGCAAAAGCGCGCGGCCGTCGCGGCCTTCGAACAGGCCGACGCGCAGTACCGCGAGACGGTGTTGCAGGCCTTCCAGAACGTGGCCGATTCGCTGCGCGCGCTCGACAACGACGCGAACGGCCTGAAGGCACAGACCGAGGCCTGGCATTCGGCCAGCGACTCGCTGGACCTCACGCGCGCGCAGTACCGCGTGGGCGCGGTGAGCTACCTCGCGCTGCTCGACGCGCAGCGCCAGTATCAGCAGACCGTAGTGAACTTCGCGCAGGCGCAGGCGGCCCGCTATGCCGACACGGCCGCCCTCTTCCAGTCGCTCGGGGGCGGCTGGTGGAACGCCCCGTCAAGCGACGCAGCCAACCACGCACCCGGCGACACGAAGGCGGCCGCCAGCCCGCCCGTGAACTGAATCGAAGCCTCTCCACAAGCGCTATTTCCCGTTCGACGACTTCGTCCAACGCCGCCCGATAAAGCGCGGCAAAACGCAGGAAGAAACGACAATGAATCAGAAACGACCCATGACGAGGCGGATGATCGTGATGCTGATTTGCGTGGGCCTGCTCGTGGCCGCGCTCGTCGGCTTCAACCTGTTCCGCGCGCACATGATCGCGAAATTCATGGCGAGCAACGCCGCGCCGCCCGCCACCGTCACCGCGACCGTGGCGCGCTACCAGGCGTGGCAGCCGCAGCTTGCCGCCGTGGGCAGCCTGCGCGCCGTGCGCGGCGTGGACGTGACCACGGAGATGGCGGGCCTCGTGCGCGACATCGCGTTCCGCTCGGGGCAGGACGTGAAGGCGGGCCAGCTGCTCGTGCAACTGAACGCGGATACCGACAAAGCCCAGCTCGCCGCACTCGAAGCCGCGGCCGAACTCGCGAAGACCGTCTTCGAGCGCGACCGCGCGCAGTACGAGATCAAGGCCATCGCGAAGGCGCAGCTCGACGCCGACGCCGCGGACCTCAAGAGCAAGCTCGCCCAGGTCGCGCAGCAGACCGCGCTCGTCGCGAAGAAAACGATTCGCGCGCCGTTCGCGGGGCGCCTCGGCATCACCACCGTGAATCCCGGGCAATACCTGAATCCCGGCGACACCATCGTCACGCTGCAAACGGTGGACCCCATCTACGTGGACTTCTATCTGCCGCAGCAGCAGCTCGGGCAACTCGCCATCGGCCAGAGCGTGATCGTGGAAACCAACGCGTATAGCGGGCGCACCTTCACCGGCAAGATTCTCTCGATCAACCCGAAGGTGGACACCAACACGCGCAACGTGCAGATCGAAGCGCTCGTGGACAACCACGACCGCAAGCTCCTGCCCGGCATGTACGCGAACGTGAAGGTGGACGCGGGCGCGGGCCAGCGCTACCTCACGCTGCCGCAGACGGCCATTACCTACAACCCGTACGGCGCCACCGTGTTCGTGGTGAAGAACGGCGACCAACAGAACGCTCAAGCCAATGCGCAAGGCAAGAAGGCCGAGGGTAAGACCATGCCCGTCGCGCAGCAGGTATTCGTCACGCCGGGCCCCACGCGCGGCGACCAGGTCGCGGTGATGAAGGGCATTGCCGAAGGCACGCAGGTGGTCACGAGCGGCCAGTTGAAGCTGAAGAACGGCACGCCGCTCGTGGTCGACAACCGCGTGCAGCCCGCCGACAGCCCGAACCCCACGCCGCAGGAACAATGACGGGACACGCTCGATGAACGCCAACTTCACCGACCTCTTCATCCGTCGCCCGGTGCTCGCCTCCGTGGTGAGCCTGCTGATTCTCGTGCTCGGCCTGCGCTCGCTCGCGGCACTGAAGGTGAGCGAGTATCCGCAGACGGAGAACGCCGTCGTCACCGTGACCACGGCCTACTACGGCGCGAACGCCGACACCATCGCCGGCTTCATCACGCAACCGCTGGAAGCTGCGATTGCGCAGGCGCAGGGCATCGACTATCTGTCGTCCACGAGCACCACGGGCGTCTCCACCATCACGGCCACACTGCGCCTCAACTACGACGCGAACCGCGCGCTCACGCAGATCAACACGCAGATCGCCTCCGTGCGCAACCAGTTGCCGCCGCAGGCGCAGCAACCGGTGCTCACGGTGCAGACCGGGCAGACCACCGACGCGATGTACATGGGCTTCTACAGCGACGTGCTGCCCACCAACAACGTGACGGATTACCTGCTGCGCGTCGTGAAGCCGAAGCTCGATTCGATCGAGGGCGTGCAGACCGCCGAAATCCTGGGCGGGCGTCAGTTCGCGCTGCGCGCCTGGCTGGACCCGGCGCGGCTCGCCGCGCACGGCGTGACCGCGGCCGACGTCTACACCGCGCTCGGCAACAACAACTACCTCGCCACGCTCGGCGCGACGAAGGGGCAGATGGTGAGCGTGGACCTCAACGCCGCCACCGATCTGCATTCCGTGGACGACTTCAGGAAGCTCGTCGTCAAGGAGAAGAACGGCGCCATCGTGCGGCTGGAAGATGTGGCCAACGTGGTGCTCGGCGCGGACAGCTACGACTTCAACGTGGCGTTCAGCGGCAAGCGCTCGGTGTTCATCGGCATCAAGGTGGCGCCGGACGCCAACATTCTCGACGTGGCCAAACGCGTAAAGGCCGTGTTCCCCGACATGCAGAAGCAGTTGCCCATCGGCATGACGGGCGAGATCGTCTACGACGCCACGGACTTCATCAACACCGCCATCTACGAAGTCGTGAAGACGCTGGTGGAAGCGCTGCTGATCGTGACGGTGGTGATCTTCCTGTTCCTCGGCAGCCTGCGCGCCGTGATCGTGCCCGTGATCGCCATGCCGCTTTCGCTGATCGGCACGTTCTTCGTGATGCAGTTGCTCGGTTACTCGATCAACCTGCTCACGCTGCTTGCGCTCGTGCTCGCCATCGGGCTCGTGGTGGACGACGCCATCATCGTCGTGGAGAACGTGGACCGCCACATGAAGGAGGAAGGCAAGAAACCATTCGAGGCGGCGCTGATCGCCGCGCGCGAACTGGGCGGCCCGATTCTCGCCATGACCGTGGTGCTGGTCGCGGTGTACGTGCCTATCGGTTTTCAGGGCGGACTCACGGGCGCGCTCTTCACGGAATTCGCGTTTTCGCTGGCGGGTGCGGTTGCGGTCTCGGGCGTCGTGGCGCTCACGCTTTCGCCCATGATGTGCTCGCGCTTTTTCCGCGCGGAACAGGAATCGGGGCGCTTCACGCAGTTCATCGACCGCCAGTTCGACCGCCTGCATCGCGGCTACGGCCGCGCGCTGCACTCCATGCTCGACACGTGGCCCGTGCTCACGGTAATGGGCGCGCTCGTGCTCGCCTGCGCGGTGTATCTCTTCATGACCTCGCAGTCGGAACTCGCGCCGCAGGAAGACCAGGGCATCGTGCTCTCGCAGATCCAGGGCCCGCCCGACGCCACGATCCAGCAGATGCAGACCTACGCGGACCAGGTGTTCGACATTTCGAAGAAGCTGCCCGAGTACTCGCAGATGTTCCAGTTGACGGGCTCGCCCACGCTCAACCAGGGCATTGGCGGCGTGCTCTTCAAGACGTGGGACAAGCGCCACCGCAGCGCCAACGAATTGCAGCAGTTGCTGCAAAAGGAATGGAACGGCATTGCGGGCGCGCGCGTGGCGGCCTTCCAGTTCCCGCCGCTACCGGGCTCGCAGGGCTTGCCCGTGCAGTTCGTCGTCAACACCACCGAGCCGTTCCAGAACCTCAACGAAGTTTCGCAGGCCATCTTGCAGAAGGCCCGCGCGAGCGGCATGTTCTTCTTCGTGGATAGCGACCTCAAGCTCGACAAGCCGCAGGTCACGCTCGTGGTGGACCGCGACAAGGTGGCCTCGCTCGGGCTTTCGCAGAGCGACGTGGGGCAGTCGCTCGGTGCGGGGCTGGGCGGTAACTACGTTAACTACTTCTCCATTGCGGGCCGCTCGTACAAGGTGATTCCGCAGGTGTTGCAGGTAGATCGCCTCAACCCGTCGCAGGTGCTCGACTACTACCTGCGCACACCGGACGGCAACGTGATTCCGGCATCGACGGTCGCCCATCTGCAGCACACCGTGGTGCCCGAATCGATCAACCACTTCCAGCAGCTCAACTCCGCGACCATTTCGGGCGTCACGGTGCCGGGCGTTTCGCAGGGCGAGGTGCTCGACTTCCTGCGCAAGACCACGGCGCAGGTCGCGCCCTCGGGCTACTCGGTGGATTTCTCGGGGCAGTCGCGCCAGTACGTGCAGGAGTCCGGCGGGTTCGTGCTCACGCTGATGTTCGCGACGATCATCGTGTTTCTCGCACTCGCGGCGCAGTTCGAAAGCTTCCGCGATCCGGTGGTGATTCTGGTCTCGGTGCCCATGGCGCTCTTCGGCGCGCTCGTGTTCATCAACATTGGCCTTGCCACGCTCAACATCTACACGCAGGTGGGGCTCGTCACGCTGATGGGGCTCGTCAGCAAGCACGGCATTCTGATCGTGCAGTTCGCCAACGAATTGCAGCGCGCGGGGCGCTCCAAACGCGAAGCACTGGAAGAAGCCGCGGGCGTGCGGCTGCGCCCCATCCTGATGACGACGGCCGCGATGGTGCTGGGCGTCGTGCCGCTTGTCATCGCATCGGGCGCGGGCGCCGCGGGCCGCAACGCGATGGGCCTTGTGATCTTCACGGGGCTTTCCATCGGCACGCTGTTCACGCTCTTCGTGGTGCCTGCGATGTACATGCTGCTTGCGCAGGACCACCACGGGAAAGGGCGTGGAGAGCGTGAGGCGGCAGTGGCAGAGGGCTGAAGCAGTGCGGCGCTGTTAGCCGCGCGCGGCGGCGGTGTGCTGCCGCTTCAGTCCTGCACGAGAATCGTGACGCGGCGGTTCGCGGCGCGCGCCGCCGCGTCGTCGCCGATCACGAGCGGCACGTTGTCCGCGCGACCCACGGCGGCGAGCCGATGAGGCTCCACGCCGCGCTCCACCAGAAAACGCACCACGGCGCCGGCGCGCGCCGACGACAGCTCCCAGTTCGACTCGTATTTCGCGTTCGCAATGGGCACGTTGTCCGAGTGCCCTTCCACCAGAATGTTGCGCGTGGAATGCCGCGTGAGCGCGAGCGCCACCTTGCTCAACTCGTCGAACGATGCAGGCCGCAAATGCGCATCGCCCGAATCGAACAGCACCTTCGCGTTGATGGCAATCTCCACGCCCTGCGCAACGGGCTCGACCGATATCTCGCTCGTTTCGCGCAGCGGGGCCAGCGACGCCATCAGCTCGCGCCGCGCGCGATCACGTTGCACGAGAGCCGGCGCGGGTGAGGAAGCGGGCTGCGCGCCCGCCGTGCGCTGACCGGCCACGTGCGCGTCGAACACCTTGATTTCGAGCGCCTTGTTCTTCGCCAGCTGCAACACGTACAGCGCGAGGAACAGCACCATCATCGTGGTGACGACGTCGGCGTACGAGATCAGCCAGCGGTCGGAGCGGCCGTCTTCGTGACCTTCGTGGCTATCGTGGTCCGCATGATCGTGGCCCCGCTTCGCGGAAGCGCGTCTGCTGGAAGAGGAGGTATCCATGACTGAAGCCTTGAGCCGAAGCCCTCAGACGAGCGATTCCGCCGAGCGGCCGCGCACGTCGCCCGCGAGCCGGGTTTCGATCATCTGCGGCGACTCCTTGCGCGAGATCGCGAGCAGGCCGTCCATATAGAGCCGCCGGAAGCGCAGTTCGCTATCCACCTGGGCCTTGATCTTGCCGTAGAGCGGCAGAAACACGAGGTTCGCGAGGCCGAGGCCGTAGAGCGTGGCGATGAACGCCACCGCAATGCCCTCGCCCAGCCGTTCCGGTTCGAGCACGTGGCCCGTCACGTGAATGAGCCCCAGCACGGCGCCCAGAATGCCGAAGGTGGGTGCATAGCCGCCGGCCTGCTGCCAGATGCGCGCGGCGGCCATGTGGTTGCGCTCGTAGGCATCCAGTTCGCGCTGCAACGCGTCTTCGATCACTGCGGTCGGCACGCCGTTCGCGAGCAGTTCGAGCCCGCGTTTGGCGAAGAGGCTGATGCCGCTCGCGTCGATGGATTCGAACACGAGCATGCCGTTCAGCTTCGCCTGGTCGCCCCATTCGAGCAGCACGGAAAGACTCTCGCGATCCACCTGGCGCGCCTTCACGAACGCGAGGTGCAACTGCTTGATGCCGTCGAAGAAGCGCGCCCACGTGTTCTGGATCATCACGGCGCCGAGTGTGCCGCCCAACACGATGACGAGCGCCTCCGGCTGCACGAGCGTGGCGATACTGCCGCCTTCGAGCGAGAAGCCCACGATGATGGCGGCAGCGCCGAACAGCACGCCGAACAGGGTCAACAGGTCCATGCTTCATCGGGGCGCCGTTCGCGCGCAGGCGCCGCTGTTTGCGGCCCCTGCACGCGAGCGACGCGCCCGCCTCCCGATAGTCTCAAACGTATATCCAGGCGTACCAGGCGCTTCGAACCGCTCAAGCGCCCGGCTGGCCCGAAGCCGCCGCATTCACGGCGGCCGCCTTGATGGCCTTCACCGTTTCCACGAACCGCTGTTCGATTTCGCCCACTTCGATGGGGTCGATCTTGATGTCGCGCCGCATGACCCACGACACCTCGTTCTTGCGCGTCTCGGTCATGACCGAGAGCAGCCGCTCGGCCACGGGCTGGCCGCCCAGCGAGGCGAGCAGCTTCGCGAGGTCGTAGGTGTCGAACGCGCTCACGGCTTCGAACAGCGTGCGCTGGTCGACGAACGCGAGGTCGTCGATCGACGTGATCTCGCCGCCCGGCCGCGCGTTGCGCCGCGAGAAGTAGCTCACGCCCTTCTCTTCCACGTAGTCCAGCACGCGGGTCTTGCGGAACGCGAAGACGTCGTCGGCAATTTCGGCGTGCGAAAGCTTGTTCAGGATGACTGACTTTTCGACGCCGATCAGCGCTTCGAGGTCGTCGAGATCGATCAGCTCCAGTTCGCTTGCGAGCGCCACATCGAGTTCGCGATCGGCCACCTGCTGGGCGCGCTCGGTAATGCGCGTGGGGTCGAACGTGACCTGCTGGCGGCTCGACGCGCTGTCCTGGCTCGCCAGCCGGCTCGCGGCGCCGGCCAGATGTTCGGCGCGACCGCCTTCCAGCGTGACGAGGTTGAGCTTTTCCATGCGCTTCAGCATGGCCATGACGTGCAGGCGCGAATGGCCCGCAATGGCACGGCACTTCTTGACGACTTCGGAAAGCGGCACGGACACTTCCTCGCCGCGCCCGCGCCGGCCGTTGCCGTCCCAGCGGTCGCCGCCGCTCTCGGCACCGCCCGCCATCAGCGCGAGCACATGGGCATACGAGAGCACGCCGGGCAGGAAGTCCGCGTGGGTGTAGGTGGCGAGCAGGTCGTCGCGCTTCTTCACGCGGCGGATCAGCGTGCGCACCATGTGGCGCAGCAGCGGCGAGACGCGTTCCAGTTCCTGTTCGATGAGGCTCGCCTCCACCACGGTGAGCTGGCAGAAACTCAGCGCGCGGGCCGTGTTGCCGCGCGGCTCGCCGGGCAGCAACGCGGCTTCGCCGAAGAGTTCGCCTTTGCTGAGGGTGCCGAGCACCACCTTGCTGTCGTCGCAGACCGCGGAAATTTCGACTTTCCCGTCCGCAATCACGTAGACGAGCCCGTCGCTCGCAAAGCCTTCGGAATAAATGACCTCGCCCGGCGCGGCGGTGCGCGGCCATGACGATCGTTGCTGGTTCACGATGCAATCCCCGTAGCGTGTTATGGCCGCGCCGGTCCGTCCGCCCGCGGGTCGACTTCGACCTGCGGACGCCTCCTTGACCGGCGCGGCGGTGTCGTTACATTTCGTTACTAGCTCTGGTAACGACAACGCGCGGAGATTTCTTTAACGCAAAAGGCTGATCGAAGTCACGGATTGACTTCGTGAGAGGTCGCGGGCGGTAGGGCGGAGTCCGCCCACGCCCGGCAAAAGCGCAGGACAGCCGGCCGCCCTACCCCGCCAGCTTGCGGAACGTCTCCAGCACCGCGTCGCCCTTGAACGGCTTCACGATCCAGCCCTTTACGCCCGCGGCCTTGCCGCGCTCTTTCATCGCGGGGCTGCTTTCCGTCGTGAGCATGATCACGTTCACGGCCGTGTTCGCGAGTTCGCCGCGAATCTTCTCGACCATCGTGAGGCCGTCCATGTTCGGCATGTTCACGTCGCTGATCACGAGCCGGATGCCGGGGTTGCCCCGCAGTTTCGTGAGGCCGTCCTTGCCGTCCACGGCCGTGTCCACGTCGAGGCCGTTCTTGCGCAGGAAGCCCGCCACCTCGTCGCGCACCGTGCCCGAATCGTCCACCACCAGAATTTTCGCCATGATCCTTCCTTGTCGCTTCGTTAGCTGGGTTGCCTTGTATGGCCTGCCTAGAACAATTCCAGCTCGCCGCTGGTTTCCTCGAATGTCTCGACGTGCGCCGCGAAGTCCAGCGGCGCGTTCGCGCAGACGCACAGCGTGGCCGCGAGCGGCACGGTGCCGCCTATCGTGAGTTCGTACGACGCCACGTGGTCCGGCTTCAGTTCGGCCAGGTGCGCGAGGCTTGCGCTGCCCAGCACGTAAGGCGTGGACATGCCGAGGTCCGGAAAGTGGCCGACAAGCGCCTGATTCATCGCGCCGCAGCACAGGTTCGCCACTTCCATGAACGCTTCGCGCAGCGGCTGGCCGCCCGCCGACGTCTCGCGCGCGAAGTAGCGGCGCGTGGCGTCGTCGTCGGTGAAATGCAGGCCCACCAGCAGGCGGAAAAAGAGCGACGAGATGGTGAGCACCACGACGCGCGCTTCCGGGTCGGCCTCCATGGCCACGTGGTCGGCGCGCACGATCTCGCACGCGTCGTCGGCGTGGATGACGAGCCGTGTGCGGGCCGCCTTGTGGAAAATCTGTTCGAAGCTGTGCTTCGCCTGCTCGGTGATCACGTCGTTGCCTGCGCCTGAAGTTTCGCCTGAAGCTGGTTCGCGAGCACCTCGACGCTGCCGAGCGACGCCGTAATCATCTTGCCGCCTGCCTGGATGTCCTGGAACGTGGCGGCCGTGACGAGGTCGTTGCGGTCGAGGCTGTCCTTATAGCTCTTCGAGAGTTCCTGCGAACGCGACGCGAGCGTGCGCACTTCGCTCGCCACGATCGAAAAACCGCGGCCCGCCGCACCCGCGCGCGCCGCTTCGATGGATGCGTTGAGCGAAACGATCAGCACGTGCGCCACGATGGACGACAGCTCCTGGTTCTTCGCGTGCATGTCGTGGTTCTGCGTCATGAGCGAGATCATCTGCTCGTGCCAGCGCTCGAACGTGCCCGACATGCCGCGCAAACGCGCGGCTTCGTCGGCGATGCGCCGTCCCAGCGCGAGCCATTCGTCGCGTTCGCGCCGCGCGGTCTGCAGTTCGCCGCGCGCGGCTTCTGCTTCTTCCGACTGCTGCCCGAGTTGCGCTTCGAGGCGCGCCGTATCGGCGTCCCGTTGTGCCGTCTCGCGTTCGAGCTGCGCCGCGAGCGCCTGCTCGCGCGCCTCGGCCGAGGCCCGCGCGGCGCGCTCGCCGTCCAGTTGCGCGCCGAGCGCCGCGGTCGTGCGGCTCATGCGCCGCTTGTACACGAGCGTCGCCACGATCAGCACGACCACGCCGCCTGCCAGGGCGGCGGCGATATAAGTTTCAATCACGTCTTTTTCCTCACTGCCACTGCCGGGTGCTTTTTGTGCTGTCTTGCCGGGACGCCGCGCGAGGCGGCGTCCATGTCGGGCATGTCGTGCTTGTCCTGCATGCCTTCGTTGCGCGTCGCGCGTGCCTTACGCGACGTCCTCGCTCGCGTAATCCGCTTTGCCGGCGCTTTGCGGCGCATGTCCGGCCTGTTGCATGCCGACGCTGTCCACCGCCAGATGCCCCGGCAGGCACACCACGGTCTGGAAGTGCCGCCACGCCGCGCCCTTGTTGTTGTCGGTGAAACGCAGTTCGATGCTGCCGTGCTCGCGCTTGAGGAAGTTGCGCACGGCGTCCATGCCCACGCCGCGGCCCGACACTTCGGTCACGCGCTCTGCCGTCGAAAAGCCGGGGCGGAAGATGAACTCGGCAATGGCTTCGTCGGCAAGCTCGGTGTCGTGATCGATCCAGCCGCGCTCCATCGCGATGCCGCGAATGCGGCCGAGTGCGAGGCCGCGGCCGTCGTCGGTAAGCGTGATCTGCAGCACGTGGTTGTCCACGCCGGCTTCGATGGCGATGGTGCCCGCCGCGGGCTTGCCGTGCGCGAGGCGCTCGGCTGCGGGTTCGATGCCGTGATCCATCGAGTTGCGCACGAGGTGCATGAAGACGTTGCGCAGCGTGCCCACGGCCTGGCTGCGCACGCGGTAGCCGTTGTCGTCGATGCGGACCTGCGGCGCTTCCTTGCCCAGCTCCTTCGCGAGCGACGGCAGCGACTCCACCACGCCCGAGAGCGCCTTGCCGAACGTTTCGGTGCCCAGGAGCCGCAGCGTGTCGCGCACCGACTCGCGCATGGTCAAGAGGCCACGCAGGTCGGCCGTGTCGGTTTCTTCGATCAGGCGCAGGCTTTCCTGAATGCGCGCCTTCTCCACCACGAGGTAATGCTCGGGGTTGCCCGCGCCGCCCGGCCCCTTGCGGCCCAGGCTCTCCTCGTTGATCGCGGCATAGCTTTCGATAGCTTCGCGCACGCGCGCGAGGTCCTGCATCAGCGCTTCCTGGTCCCACTTGTGTTCGCTGCCGTGTTCACTATCGGCGCGGCGCAGTTCTTCGTAGACCTGCTCGGCTTCGTGAACGATGTTGGTCAGATGCTGGAGGCTATACGTGCGCGCGTTGCCCTTGATGGTGTGCATGTTGCGGAACAGCTCGGCAATGGCGGAGCCGTCGGGCCGTTCGTGCTGGCGGATGATGCGCTCGTTCTCGCTGATGAAGCCCGTCGCGCTTTCCACGAAGTGATGGAACTTCTCCTGGCTCACCGAAAGAATCTCGCCGATCATCTCGAGGCGCCGCTGCTGCTCGCCGGCCTGCGCCGCAAGCTGACGCAGTTCGGTCACGTCGCGCACGCAGAGCATGAGGCGCACCACGGTGTCGCTTTCGTCCGTGATGGCGGACCACGAGAGGTCGAGAATCTTTTCGCGACCGTCGGGCATGCGCTTCGTGATCTCGTTCACGAGCAGGTGCTGATTGAATTCGAAGTTGATGCTGTCTTCGCCGAGGCACGCGTGAATCGCGGCATCGACCTGCGAAAGCGCGTCGGAGCCGATGTCCGTGTCGTCGAACACGAGCTTCATGAGCGGCTGGCCCGCAATCTCGCGCGTCTCGAAAATGGTTTCGAGGTACGCCGAATATTCGGCGTGCACCACGGCGCCGTCCACCACCGTGAGAATGCCCTGCTGCATGTTCTGCAGCATCGCCTGGATGTCGGCGGTCTTCTGCTTGAGCTGCGCCGAGCTTTGCTGGATCTTCTCGATCATGCCGTTGAAGGCCACGATGGAACGCCCGATCTCGTCCATGCGCCCCACCGGCACGCGCCGTGTGAAGTCCTGGCTCGATGCGATCTCGCTCATCATCGACTGCATGTGCGACAGCGGCCGCGTGATCTGGCGATAGAGCAACAGGCCGATCACGGTGAGCAGCAGCACCGCGCCGCCCGTCACGCCCGAAATCGCGGTGACGGTGGTGGCCAGCATGCCGTTCAGCGCGGCGATAGCGTCGTCTTTCTGGCGGTTCTTCTCCACGCGCATCGTCTCGACGATGCCTTCCAGTTCGTCGCGATATTGCGCGACGTTCGCGAACAGAAACGCCTGGGCCAGTTCGTTCTTGCCCGCGGCCTTCATCTTCGCGGTTTCGTCGATGGCCTGGAAATAATTGGCAAGGCTTTCGCGCGCCTGCGTGACGAGCCCGCGCTGCGCGTGGCTCGCGGCGGACTTCTCCTGGATGTCGAGCGCCGTGTGCAGCGCCGCTTCCTTCGCCTTCAACTCGGCCTGCGCCTGCGTCACCATGTTGGCGTCGGGCGCGTACACGAGCGTCATGGTGGCGATCTGCACGTCTTTCACTTCGGAAACCAGATCCGCGGAAGCGAGTGCGCTCGGCACCACGCCCTGCGTGACCTGTTTCACATCGACGGCGCTGCGGCGCGTCTGATACACGGCGTAGCCGCCGATCGCCGACAACGCGACGAACATCAGAACGATCAGCAACGTAATGCGGTGGCGTATGGTCATGGCACAACTCCCCGTAACAAGCCGGATGCTGTCTTGTAGTGGCTCGCGCTTTTTCTATGCGGAATCGTCGAGCCCCCGGATTATCGGTGCGCGCGTGTGACTCGGATGTGACGGTCACGGAGCCCGTAGGGGCCGCGCCGAGCAACGGTTTATTGCTTTTCTCAGACATAAAGTTTGGGCCGGCGCGGCCGTTAACTTCTGCGGTTCTCAGCGTCGATCTGTGTGCACGTTTTGTGCTGCGCGCCTGGGCAAACGTTTGCGCGACACCAACGGCGCAAAGCCGCTTATCGCGCCGCAGCCGCCGCAGCCACCACCAGCCGCCCCACCGCAATCACGGCCTGCTCGATCTCGGGCGACCACGCATAGCTGTAGTTGAGACGGATGAAGTGGCCATACCCGCCCTTCGCCGAAAACATGCAGCCCGGCCCCACGGTAATGCCCGCTTCGAGCGCGTCGCGGTACAGCTGCATCGAGTCCACCTTGCGCGGCAACTCCACCCACAGCACGTAACCGCCCTGCGGCTCGGACGTGCGCGTGCCCTCGGGAAAGAAACGCGCCACGGTTGCGCGCATCAGCTTCGCCTGGTGCGCATAGGCCTGACGCAGGCGGCGCAGATGATGGTCGTAGCCGTCGTTCTTCAGATACTCGGCAATGGCCAGTTGCGCGATGGAAGGCGTGGTGAGCGTGTTGAGAAACTTAAGCTTCTCGACCTGATCGCGATAGCGCCCCGGCATCGCCCAGCCCACGCGGTAAGCGGCCGTCAGGCTCTTTGCGAACGACGCGCAGTGCAGCACGATGCCCGCCGTGTCGTACGACTTCAGCGCCGTGGGGTGCACGTCGCCGTAATGCAGTTCCTGGTACACGTCGTTTTCGATCACGGGCACGTCGTGGCGCGTGAGCAGTTCGACGAGCGCACGCTTTTTCTCGTCGGGCATCTGGAAGCCGAGCGGGTTCTGGAAATTCGGCATCACCATGCAGGCCGCGATGCGGCGCTTCGCGAGCAGGTCGGCGAGCGCGTCGATGTCGATGCCTTCGCGCGGATGCGTGGCCACCTCGATGGCGCGCATGCCCATGCGTTCGATGGCGTGCAGCATCGCGTAGAACGTCGGCGACTCCACGGCCACGGTGTCGCCCGGTTTGGCCACCGCTTGCAGGCAGAGGTTGATGGCCTCCGTGGCGCCTACCGTCACCACGATCTCGCGCGCATCCACGGGCACGCCGTTTTCGGCGTAACGCCGCGCGATCTGGCGGATCAGCTCCGGGTGGCCCGGCGGCAACTCGTCGGTCACGCCCCACTGCACCTTGCGGCGCGCGATGTTGTAGGCGTACCGGCTGATCTTCGCGGAGGGAAAGCGCGACGGGTCCGGGTACGGCGAGCCGAGCGGCACGGCCTTGTCCACGCCGATGGAGCGCAGCGTGGCAAGCACGAGGCGGCTCACGTCCACCTGGGCCGACACGGCGGCGGGGCGTGACGCGGTCAAGCCCTCCGCGCCCGCTCGGCCTTCGTTCTTACGCAAAGCCTGCCGCTGCCCGCCCGCCGCGGCCCGCACGAAGTAGCCCGACTGCGGGCGGCTCTCGATCAACCCGCGGCTTTCCAGCTGCAGATACGCGCGAATCACCGTCTTGATGCTCACACGATATTGCTGGCTCGTCTGCCGCACGGACGGAATGCGTTCGCCCGCGCGGAACACGCCGCCGCGAATCTGGGCCTCGACGTCGGCCGTGAGCTTTTCGTAGAGCTTCAATGCGTGCCTCGCTTGGTTGGGCCTGCCTCCAGGACGAGGCACAGCCAGGGAGTACAGTGCGCGCCGCAACGGGCGCGCCTGCCGAACTGTACTCCTTCAATGGCTCGCGATGCGTGCGCCTTGCACCGGCGCCGCCGCCCTTAACCTTCGTTCACTGAAAAAGCGCCCGCGGCATTTCGGCACGCGGCCACACGCCGCCATCGGGCGCGGCTGATCGCGGCTGGTCGCGATCGGTGGCCGCCATAACGCCGCACCCACCCGCACGGCGCAAAGCAACGGAGCACACACATGGCAGAGTCGAAACCCCGCGCACGCATCGCGCCCTACCATCAGCCCGCCGCGGGCTGGGGCGCGCTCAAGCACGTCGCCATCAGCCTCGTGAAAGAAAAGGTGGCGGGCGGCAAGTACCGCACGCTGTTCAGGCAGAACCAGCCCGACGGCTTCGACTGCCCCGGCTGCGCCTGGCCCGACCGCCAGCACACGTCCACCTTCGAGTTCTGCGAGAACGGCGTGAAGGCCGTGGCCGCGGAAGCCACCTCGAAGCGCGTCACGCCCGCGTTCTTCGCCGCGCACACCGTCGAAGCGCTCATGAAAGAGAGCGACTACGAACTCGAACAGCACGGCCGCCTCACCGACCCGATGGTCTACGACGCCCTCACCGACCGCTACGTGCCCATCTCCTGGGACGGCGCGTTCGCGCTGATCGCGCGCCACCTGAACGCGCTGGGCAACCCCAACGAAGCCGCGTTCTACACCTCGGGCCGCGCGAGCAACGAGGCCGCGTTCCTCTATCAGCTCTTCGTGCGCCTGTACGGCACCAACAATTTCCCCGACTGCTCGAACATGTGCCACGAGGCCACGAGCCGCGGGTTGCCCGGCACCGTAGGCATCGGCAAAGGCACGGTCACGCTCGACGACTTCGAGCACGCAGACACGCTCTTGATCTTCGGCCAGAATCCGGCGACCAATCATCCGCGCATGTTGGGCGAGTTGCGCGAATGCGCACGCCGCGGCGCCACCATCGTCTCGATCAATCCGCTGCGCGAGCGCGGCCTGGAACGCTTCGCGAGCCCGCAGCATCCCGTGGAGATGCTCACGCTCGGCAGCACGCCCATCGCGTCCACCTTCATCCAGCCGAAGGTGGGCGGCGACTTCGCGCTCATCAAGGGCGTCGCCAAACGCGTGCTCGAACTGGACGATGCAGCGCGCGACGCCGGCACGCCGCGCGTGCTCGACCTCGACTTCATCGCCGCGCACACCTCGGGCTTCGACGCCTTCGCCCACGACCTGCGCGCCGAAAGCTGGCCGCTCATCGAGGAAGAATCGGGCGTGCCGCGCGAGCAGATCGAAGGGCTCGCGCGCATTTACGCGAACGGCCAGCGCGTGATCGCGACCTGGGGCATGGGCCTCACGCAGCACAAGCGCTCGGTTCAGACCATCCAGATGCTCTCGAACCTCATGATGATGCGCGGCAATATCGGCCGCGAAGGCGCGGGCCTGTGCCCCGTGCGCGGTCATTCGAACGTGCAGGGCAACCGCACGGTGGGCATCGAGGAAAAGCCCACGCAAGCGTTCCTCGATCGCCTGGGCCGCGTGTTCGGCTTCGAGCCGCCGCGCGAGCACGGCTACGACGTGGTGGAAACCATCGAGGCCATGCTCGCGGGCCGCATCAAGGTGTTCGTGGGGCTGGGCGGCAATTTCTCCATCGCGACGCCGGACACGCCGCGCACGTGGGACGCGCTGCGCGCCTGCGACCTCACGGTGCAGATCGCGACCAAGCTGAACCGCAGCCATCTCGTGCACGGCAAGGCCGCGCTGATCCTGCCCACGCTCGGCCGCACCGAAGTGGACCTGCAAAACGGCGTCGCGCAAGGCGTCACGGTGGAAGACTCCATGAGCATGGTCCACATCTCGTACGGCATGAACACGCCGGCGTCGCCGAACCTGATGTCGGAGACGGCCATCGTCGCGCACATGGCGCACGCCACGCTCGGCAGCGCGAAGGTGGACTGGCTTCACTACGCCGCGGACTACGCGCGCATTCGCGACGCCATCGAGCAGTCCATTGCGGGCTTCGAGCGCTACAACGAACGCGTGGCGCAGCCGGGCGGCTTCCATCTGCGTGTGGCTTCGCGCGAGCGCGACTGGCAGACCGCAACGGGCAAGGCCAACTTCGTGCCGCATGCGCTCGACACGGACACGCCCGTGCATCGCGCGAAACGCCTCTACGGCGAACGCGTGATGACGCTCATGACCACGCGCTCGCACGACCAGTACAACACCACCATCTACGCGCTCGACGACCGCTATCGCGGCGTGTTCGGCCAGCGCCGCGTGGTGTTCATCCACGCCGCGGACCTCGCGATGCTGGGCTTCAAGGCGGGAGACTGGGTCGACCTGACGACCGTCTGGGACGACGGCATCGAGCGGCGCGCGGACGGCTTCCTTCTTGTCGAGTACGACATTCCGCGCGGCTGCATCGGCGCCTATTACCCGGAAACGAATCCGCTCGTGCCGCTTTCGAGCGTGGCCGACGTCTGCAACACGCCCACGTCGAAATCCGTTCCGGTGCTGCTGCATCGCTCGGCCGCGCAGGCTGCCGCGGCTTGAGCGGCTTGAGCGGCTTGAGCGTTCAGGTGCATGAAGACATGAGCGCCGCGACAGGAGGGGCCCAGCCATGATCGTTCGTCCGCAGCAGCACTGGCTGCGCATGCTGTTCGTCTGGAACGGCTCGGTGCTTCAGGCCATCATGCCGCAGCTTGCGATCATGCTCGGCGTGAGCGTGCTCGCCGTGGCCACGGGCGGCCGCATACTCGGCGAAAAGATGCTGCTCAGCACCGCGCCGTTCACGCTGTGCGGCGTCGCGCTCACTATCTTTCTGGCGTTTCGCAACAACCGCAGCTACGACCGCTATTGGGAAGCGCGCACGCTGTGGGGCAATCTGCTGATCTCGGCGCGCACGCTCACGTCGCAAATGCTGGCTTATGTGCCAACAGGTTCGCATGAAGGTTCGCAGCAGTTTGACCGCGACGCGTTCGTGCGCTCGCTCATGGCGTTCGCCTATGCGCTCAAGCATCAGTTGCGCGACACCGATCCCTACGACGACCTCGAACCGCTCGTGGGCGCCGCGCGCGCCATCGCCCTGAAGGGGCGCCAGTATCGGCCGGTCGCGATCCTCAACGATCTGCGCACCACGCTCGGCGCGCTGCACAAGCGCGGCGCGCTGGACGGCACGCAGCTCTGGATGCTCGACGCGCAATTGAATGAACTCGAAAAAATCGTGGGCGGCTGCGAGCGGATTGCCTCCACGCCCATTCCGTTTGCGTACGGCGTGCTGCTGCATCGCACGGTCTACGCGTATTGCTTCCTGCTGCCCTTCGGCCTCGTAGAGTCGGTGGGCGTATTTACGCCGCTCATCACGGTGTTCGTCTCGTACACGCTGATCGCGCTCGAAGCCATTGCAGGCGACATCGCCGAGCCCTTCGGCACCGCGCCGAACAACCTCGCGCTCGACGCGATGACGCGCACCATCGAACGCTCACTGCTGGAACTGTGCGACGAGCCGGTGCCCGCGGAGGTGGTGCCGGGGCCGAAGTATCGGATGACGTGAGCGGCCCCACAGTTATCCCCAGTTTTTGTTGGCAAGACTGTGGACAACCTGCGGGTACGTGCCGTAAGTATCTGATCCGAAACCCATGTGCAGGCGGCGTGCAAACGCAGGCACGGCGTCGCCGCGGCATGACACCCAACATGACGCCACGGCCACCGACCAGGCTCAGGCCGCCGCACGCTGATCCTGGCCCGGCTGGCCTGCTTGCTCTGCCGGCGGCTCGTCTGTCCTGCCCATTCTGTCTGCCTCGCCGCGGATGGCGTCCACCACATAGGCGGCGTCGCGCGCAACGCCCGAGAACCGCCCCGAGCCCCACGTGTGCAGCCACGGCAGTCCGACGAAATAGAGCCCCGGCAGCGGCGTGACGCCACGCACGTGCGCGGGATAGCCGCGTCCGTTGAACACGGGCGCGTCGAGCCAGCTGAAGTCGGGCGTAAAGCCGATGCACCAGACAATGGCCGCGATGCCGCTCGCGGCAAGATCGAGCGTGGTGCGCTCCGCGGACGGTCGCCAGAGCGGCTCGTACGGCGAGCCGGGCGGCGCGTCGATGCCGCGCTTCTCGATGAACGCGTCGATGCTCGCGTTGATGCGGTTATAGGTATCGTCGGCACTGTCGAGACTCGCGGCGAGGTTCGCTTCGAAGTGCAATTGCCCTGCGCGCAGGTCATGCAGGCGGCCGTACAGTTCCATGCCCTCGCGCGCGAACTTGCGCAGGTCGATATCGCGGCCGCCGTCGCGGCCCGTCACGTAATGGTTGGTGTTGTCGCGCACGCCTTCGCGCAACGGATGCTGCTCCACCGGCATGTCGTAGTAGCCCATGTCGGCGAGCCAGTCCACCACGTCGCGGCCACGATAGAAGCGCGCGCACCGCGGCGCGTCGCCCACGGCGAGGAACACCTTGCGGCCCGCGAGATGCAGGTCTTCGGCAATCTGCGCGCCCGACTGGCCCGAGCCCACCACGAGCACCGCGCCTTCCGGCAGCGACTGCGGGTTGCGATATTCGGCCGAATGCAGTTGCACGACGTGCGCGGGCACGCGCTCGGCCATGCGCGGGACGATGGGCGTGTGATAGCCGCCCGAGGCCACCACCACGTGGTCCGCCGTGAAGTCGCCGCGGTCGGTCGCGACGGCATAGCGGCCCGGGGTCGGGCCCTGTCCCTGCGCGCCGGAACCCACGAGCTTCACGCGCTTCACGCCCGTCTGTTCGAGCACGGGCGCATTCACGGCGGCCACGAAGCCGTCCAGGTACGCGACGATCTCGTCCTTCTTCATGAAGCCGTGCGGGTCGGCGCCGTCGTACGGGTGCCCCGGCAGTGCGCACTGCCAGTTCGGCGTGACGAGGCAGAACGTGTCCCAGCGCTGGTCGCGCCACGTGTGGGTGACGGTGTGCTTTTCGAACACGAGATGATCGATGCCGGCCTGCTGCAGGTAGTAGCTCACCGAGAGCCCCGCCTGCCCGCCGCCCACGACGATCACGCTGTAATGGCCGGGCTCGCCGGCCGCGCCGGCGTGTTGGGTGGAAAGAGAAGTCGACATGACGGATTCCTGAATCGCTAAAGGACGGTTGAGGGTGGCGCTTGCCGCTTACCGTTACCGCGACCGTTGCGCGCTAGCGCAACTCGATCACGGTAACGGCGGCATCGGCCACACCGGCGAAGGCCGCGGCGGTCTGCTCGATTTGCGCGAGCTGGTCCATGGCCGCGGAACAGGCGAAGCCGTATTTCTCGCGCACACGTTCCGAGCCGATGTGCAACGCTCGCCGCGCGCGCTCGACGAAGTCTTCGAGCGCATAGCGCTCGCCCGGCGCGAAGAAGTCGCCCACCACGGTGGAAGGCGAGTAGCAGTCCGCCTCGCTGCCGTCGGGCCAGCGGACGAGGAAATGCATGACGGGCATGACGTGCTCCTGTGATGGTTTAACCCGAGGGCTGAAGCCGGGGCTCAAGTCGCGGCGAGCCGTCGCCCGGCAAGCCACGCTTCGTAGATCTGTACATGACGCCGGGCACTCGCCGCCCAGCTGAAGCGCTGGAGCAGTGCGGGCACGGCCTGCGCGAAGTCGATGCCGCCGCGCGCATGCAGGGCACGTCGCAATGCATCGGCAATGGACTCCGCGTCGAACGGATTCGCCCACACGCACGCGCGCTCATCGAGGTATTCGGTGAACGGCGCGATGCGCGAGACCACCACGGGGCGGCCGCTCGCGAGCGCCTCCAGCACTACGAGGCCGAAGCCCTCGCGCACGGAGACCATCGCGACCACGTCCGCGCTGCGGAACAGCGCGGGCATGGCGGCATCGTCCACGGTGCCGGTCAACACCACCGCTGCGCCCCGCCCGATGCGCAGCCCGCACGCCGCGGCGCGCGCCGCGAACTGCCGCGCGTAGGCATCGTGATCGAGCAGGCTCGCGCCGCCCGCAATCACGAGTTGCGCGGCCGGCGCCGCTTGCCGCAAGCGGGCGAACGCTTCGAGCAGCATCAGCGTGTTTTTGCGCGCCTCCACGCCGCCCACGGCGAGCACCACCGGCCCACCGTCGCGCGTGATGCCGAGGCGTTGCCGCACGGCGGGGTCTTCGTCGGCGGGCGTCGCGCCGAAGCGTTCGACGTCCACGCCATTGGGCACCGTGAGCGCGGCCACACCGTGATCGCGGCGCATACGCTGCGCCCATGCGTCGCTCACGCAGAGCACCACGTCCGCGTCGTGCCATGCGCGCCGCTGCCAGTGTTCAAGCCGCAAGTCGTCGAACACGTCGAGGTGATGCACCGTGCGCACAAAGCCCGCGATGTGCCCTTCTTCCTTCAGCTGCGCGAGCGCGTTGCCGCTGATGCTGTCTCCGGCGTGCAGGATGTCGAAATAATCCGCACCGCGTTCGAGCAGCACGTCGAGCAGTGCGCGCCTCAATGCGGCGATGCGTGTTTCGACCATCGCCACCGTGCTGGCGGGCCGCTCCGTCACGCGGGCGAGCACCACGCGGCACGGCGAGCGGCGAAACATCGTCTCGCCTTCGGCGGCGGGCGCGAACACGGTCACGTCGCAACCTCGGTCGTTGAGCGCACGCGCAAGCTCCAGCGTATGCACCACCCCGCCGCGCGGATTCACGGAGTGCGTGAAGAGCGCCACGCGCAACGCGCGTACAGGACGCGCCGCTGCCGGCACCGAGGGCGGAAACGACGCAAGCCGGTTGCTCATGACACGCGCCGCCCACGTGACGCCGGCAGAATGAACGGCGCATCGCGCAAGTCCCACAGCAAGGCGGCATCGTCACGCTGCGTCACCACGACTTCGCGCGTTGCGTCCACGGTACCGATCACGCCGCACGCAAGCGAGCGCTCGGTGAAGCGCGCGAGCACCGCATCGACGTTGGGCTCGCGCACCGAGAGCAGAAAGCCATAGCTCGGAAACGCGCTGAGCCAGCGTTCGAAGTCCACGGCCGACTGCACGAACGCAGGCCGCGGAATCACATCCAGATCGATACGCGCGCCCACGCCCGAGCATTCCAGCAACATGAGCGCCGTGCCCAGCGTGCCGGCCATGCTGATGTCCTTGGCCGCATCGCAGTGTCCCGCCTCGGCCAGTTGCGGCAGCAGTTCGAGGTCCGCGCGCAGCCGCTCGCCGGGCGCGCCCACCGACGCATTCCAGAACGGATACGGTTCCTCGTACCGGCCGCGCAAGTCGACGGCCATGACGAGACGGTCGCCGGGCTTCGCGTTGAAGCTCGAAAGCAAGGCCTTCGCGCGGCCCACGATGGAGACCGCCAGTTGCGCCGCGCCGCTGCGCACGTTGCTGTGGCCGCCCACCACGGGCACGCCGTACGCCGTGGCCGCCGCGGCGAGTCCTTCCAGCACGGGCTGCGCGGCGGCCACGCCGTCGCTCCAGAGCGCATCCACCACCGCGAGCGGACGGCCGCCCATGGCGTAGATGTCGCTCACGTTCACCATCACGCCGCTATAGCCCGCGAACCACGGCATCGCGGCCACGAAGTCGCCCACCATGCCTTCGATGGCGAACAGCAGGTAGCCGTCGCCGTCTACGATGGCCGCGCAGTCGTCGCCCAGGGCCACAGCCTGCGCGAGATCATGTGAGCCATTCGGAAAGCGCTGTGCGAGCGCACCTACCACGTCCGCGATATCGGTCTTGTGCGCGAAGCCGCGGCTCGCACGCAGCCGTTCGACGAGCGCGGCCAGGTTCAGCGCATCGAGCGGCAGCGCCTGCGCGATTTGCGTCGCGTTCATCACGCGCCCCTCGACGCCACCACGAACCCCGCCTGCGGCGCATGGCACGGCGGGTAATGCGCCAGCTGCGCCTGCATCAGCCGATGCGGACGCCCGAAGAGGGCTTCCTCGGCGAGCGACTCCCAATGCAGGCGCTCGAAGAGCGGCACGTTCTGGCTCTGCACGTGCGCGAGAAACGTGGTGCAGCCCAGCGCGTGCGCACTCGTCACCGCGAGTTGAATGAGCGTCGTGCCGATCTTGCCGTGCCGGCGAAACGCCGCGTGCACGGCAAGCCGCGAACCGAGCCACACGCCAGGCTCCGTTTCATGAATGCGCACCGTGCCCACCACCTGATCCGGCAGGCCCGCGATGCAACTGACCGCGACGAGCAGTTGCGCGTGCTCGTCCACGGCGTCGCGGTCGTCGCCGGGAAAGATGCCCTGCTCGATGCAGAACACTGCGCGCCGCAGCTTGTACGCCTCGTTCGCTTCCCACGGCAGCGTGACCCATTTCACGCGATACGCGGCAGGCGCATACGCGAGCGGCAGGGCATCTGGTTCGGTGGTCTCGCAGAGCACGGTCACACCTCGTAGGACGAAAGCGACGAGCACGCGCCGCACTTCGCGCAACCGGCCTTGATTTCCGCCGAGCGCATGCCGGCCTCGCGCAGCATCGCGCCGAGCGGCTCCAGCACGGAGCGCATGAACGCAGGCGACGGCGCCGGATGATCTTCGAGCGGCGTGCCGCTGATGGGCACGAACGGCACCACGAACGGATACACGCCGAGCGCGATCAGGTCGCGCGACATCGCGAGAATCGAATCGGCACTGTCGCCCAGCCCCGCGAGGATGTACGTGCTGACCTGGGCGCGACCGAATACGGCCACGGCGGCTTCAAACGCCTGCATGTAGCGCGTCATCGGCACGCTCGCCTTGCCCGGCATGATGCGTTCGCGCAACTCGGGCGTGACCACTTCCAGATGCATGCCGAGCGTATCGACGCCGCTCGCCTTCATGCGTTCGAACCAGCGGTCGTCGTCGGGCGGCTCGCATTGGGCCTGGATCGGCAGATCGACTGCGGCCTTGATCGCAAACGCGCTTTCGCAAAGCATCTGCGCGCCGCGGTCTGACGTAGGCGGCGTGCCGGTGGTGAGCACCATGTGCTTCACGCCGTCGAGCAACACGGCCGCGCGCGCCACTTCCGCGAGCTGTTCGGGCGTCTTGCGCGCAATGGTGCGGCCCGCCGCGAGCGACTGCCCGATCGCGCAGAACTTGCAGGCCTTGCGGCGGCTTTCGTAGCGGATGCAGGTTTGCAGCACGGTGGTGGCGAGCACGTCGGCGCTGTGCAGCGTGGCGATCTGCGAATACGGCACGCCGTCCAGCGTCTGCAACGCGTAGAAGCGCGGCGCTTTCGGAAAGCGGATGCTGGCCACGGGAATCGTCCCGCGCAGCAGCGTGCTCGTGCCGGAGGCATCGGGCGCGCTCGCCACGAACGGCGATTGCCAGGCGCTACTCGTATGCACGGGCACCATGACCGTGACGCCGTCCACCGTCACGGCCTTGTGGTCCGACGGGCCCGCGCCGCCGCGCCGGCTCGCGGCGCCCGCGTGCGGGTCGGCCAGACGCAGGCCGCTCGACTGCAGCTCAGTCATCAATTGCCGGCTCGCGGCCGGCAAGGTCTCTCTGGCGTTCATCGCGTCCTCCGGTATAGCCGGTGTCGAAGAAAGGCGTGCCCACCGCGCCCTCGCGCGTGTCCCGCACGGGCATGGGCATGAGCGGCGCGGCGGGCCGGTCGTTGATGGCAAGGCTCAGCAGTTCGGGGCGCGCGTAGTGGCCCACCGAATCCATCATGCGTTTGCGCTTGGTGATGAGCGCGAGATCGAGGTCGGCCACGACCATGCCCTCGCCTTCGGTGAGCGGCGCGGCCAGATGCTGCCCTTCGGGCGAAACGATCGCCGTCATGCAGCCGCCGCGCAGCGCCTCCTGGAGCTTCGGGTCGGTGGTCACGGATTCGATCTGCGCCTCGGTGAGCCAACCCGTGGCGTTGACCACGAAGCAGCCCGCTTCGAGCGCGTGATGCCGGATGGTCACCTCGATCTGCTCGGCGAAGATGGGGCCCACGAGCGAGCCCGGGAACTGGCTGCAATGAATCTCTTCGTGCTGCGCCATCAACGCATAGCGCGCGAGCGGGTTGTAGTGCTCCCAGCACGCGAGCGCACCCACGCGGCCTATCGCGGTCTGCGCGACCTTCAGGCCCGCGGCGTCGCCCTGGCCCCAGATCATGCGTTCGTGGAAAGTGGGCGTGATCTTGCGGCGTTTGAGCAGCAGCGCGCCGTCCGTGTCGAAGATCAGCTGCGTGTTGTAGAGGCTGCCGTGATCGCGCTCGTTCACGCCGAGCACCACCACCATCGCATGCCGGCGCGCCCGCGCGGCGACCGCTTCGGTCACCGGTCCCGGCACGACGACCGCTTCCTCGTAAAGCCGCATGTGATCCGCGCCCGATGCCACGGGCGGCCGCACGAACGAGAAGTACGGGTAGTACGGCACGAACGTTTCGGGAAAGACGATGAGCTGCACGCCCTTGCCCGCGGCTTCGTCGATCGCGGCGCAGACCTTTGCGAGCGTGGCCGCCGCGCTATGCAGATCGGGCGCGATCTGCACAGCGGCGGCGCGCACGGTGCCGCTCGCGCTTCGTTGTTCCGCCATGATGGCCCCCGCGCGGCTCACACCGTCCACGTATGGATGATCAGCGCGTCGGCCTTGCGGTGCAGCAGTTGCAGGTCCAGCACGTCGAGCGGATTGATGGGACGAATGCCTTCGATCAGCGACGCCTCGCCGTGCCCGTAGAGCGCCTGCAACGCGAAGCGGCACGCGTAGACCTTGCCGCCCTCTTCCATGAACTTCACGAGCTGCTTGTTGAAGTTGAGGTGGCCCGGAAACGCTTCGTCGCCCAGCGTGGGAAAACCGCGCTGCAAGCCGAGCGTGACGCCGGGGCCGTAGAGCAGTACCGACGTCTCGAAGCCCTTGCGCTGCAGCCGCGTGGCCTGCAACAGGTTGACGAAGCCGATGGAGCCTTCGAACGCCACCGTGTGGAACGTGACGAGCGCCTTCTCGCCGGGCTCCGCCTTCACGTCCTCGAACACCTTCTCTTCGTAATCGACCAGAAAATCGCCGTTCTTGTGAAGCGGTTGATTGACAGCGGGCATGGCTCTCTCCGATTTATCGCATGGGTTGTGCGGTTTATGCGGCTATTGCGGTTATCCCGGCTAATTCGCGTAACCGGCGCACCGAATAACGCAACGGATATGCCAATCACTGGCCCGCAAAATGCAATCACTTTCCAATCAAGCAAAGCGGAAGTCGCAAGGCGAACCGAAAATTTTTTGCGAAGGCCGGCGCAGGCGCGTGGGAGGCCGTTTCAGGCCATGCGGCAAGGCGCCGGGCGTGCACCCAGACCGCGCGCAGCGGCATTCTGTCGCGCGGCGATGGTGCGCGACACGCCGAAACCGTGCATTGACCCAATCAATGCGATCAATGAAAGAAATAAAAGCAATCTGTTTTTATTTTTTTAAAGGCTGCGTGCTATCTTGAATTGAACCGCGCGCGTGCGGCAAAAGAGGAAAATCACCGGTTATGGACAGTCTCACGCAGAATCTCACACAGAGTCTTGCGCATCACTGGCATAAAAGGCTGGCCGAAATCCGCAAGCCCGCTTATCTGGCCATTCCCGACCTGATCGAGGAAGACCTGGCGAGCGGCCGGCTGCGACCGCGCGACCGGCTGCCGGGCCTGCGCGATCTCGCGGCCGCGCTCGCGCTCAACTACACCACCGTCGCACGCGCCTACGCGGAGGCGCGCAAGCGCGGCCTGCTCGATGCGCGCGCCGGCAGCGGCACGTTCGTGCGCGGCAAGACGCAGACCTTGCCGCTCGCCGGCGGCAGCAGCGTCGAGATGTCGATGAACATGCCGCCCGAGCCGCCCGAGCTCGCGGCACGGCTGGCCGCGTCCGCCGCAAGCCTGCTCGCCGAAACGGACCCGTACCGCCTGCTGCGCTATCAGGACTTCGGCGGCACCGCGGCAGACCGCGCCGCGGGCCGTGAGTGGCTGCGCATGCGGCTGCCCGACTGCAAGGACGAAACGGTGCTGGTCTGCCCCGGCATTCACAGCGCGCTGGTGGCGCTCGTCTCGCAGTTCGCGCGGCCCGGCGAGACGATCTGCCTCGATGCGCTCGCCTACCCCGGCATCAAGGCCATCGCTTCGCAGCTCGGCGTGCGGCTGCAGGCGCTGGCGCGCGACGAGGAAGGGCCACTGCCCCATGCGTTCGAGGCGCTCTGCAAGTCGGAGAAACCGGGCGCCTTCTACTGCAACCCCACGCTGCAAAACCCAAGCACGCTCACGCTTTCCACGCAGCGGCGCGAAGCGCTCGCCGACGTCGCGCTGCGCTACAGCGTGCCGATCATCGAAGACGACGCCTACGCGATGCTGCCCGAGACGGCACCCGTCGCGCTCGCCACGCTCGCGCCCGAACTCACGTGCTACGTCACGGGACTCGCGAAGACGCTGGGCGCGGGACTGCGCGTGGCGTATCTCTCCATGCCCACGGCGCGGCAGACGCAGCGCATTGCGGGCGCCCTGCGCGCCACCACGGTTATGCCCAGCCCGTTCACCGCGCTGCTCGCCACGCAGTGGATCAACAACGGCACGGCGCACGACATGTTGCGCGCCATTCGCACGGAAGCGAACGCGCGCCAGGCCATTGCCGCGCAGACACTCACGGCGTGGCCCTACGATGCGCATCCCGACGGCTTCCACCTGTGGCTGCCCATTCCGGCACAGTGCGACTGGGCCGCGTCCGAACTCGCGCTGCATCTGCGCAATCAGGGCATCGGCGCCGTGGCGGGCGCGGCGTTCTCGACGGACGGCAACGCGCCCAACGCGATCCGCGTGTGCCTGGGCGGTCCGCAGGATCGCGCCGACTGCCGCGAAGCCTTGCAGCGCATCGCGGATACGCTCGACGATCCGCACCATCTGCATATGCCGATGATGTAGGTGAGGCCGGGGGCACGCGGCCCGGGTCACGCGACCGGGCGCGCTGTTTGCGCAACGCGTGCTGGTTGCACACCACACCCCATGCGTACGACTGGCGCGCGCTTCCCGTATCATGGCCCGCACCCTTCGCGGTTCGGGCCGACATGCACCAGCGCGCACCAACACCCACCACCGCGCGGCAACCCACGCGCGCCGCGGGCCGCACGTCCGCACCTTCGCACGTTCAAAAGGCACTCCCATGCGCCAGGCCATTCATCATCTGCAGGTGCGAGCCCCCGCGCGCGGGCTCGTGGAATTCACGCAACACGTGCGCGCGTTCGTGGAAGAGACCGCGATCGACACGGGGCTCCTCACCGTGTTTTGCCGCCACACGTCGGCGTCGTTGCTGATTCAGGAAAACGCGGACCCTTCGGTGCGGCGCGATATGGAGCGCTACTTCGCCACGCTCGCGCCCGAAGACGCCTCACGCTACGAGCACGACACCGAAGGCCCCGACGACATGCCCGCGCACCTGCGCACCGCGCTCACGCAGGTGCAGCTTTCCATTCCGGTCGAGCATGGCGAACCCGTGCTCGGCACGTGGCAGGGGCTCTATCTGTTCGAGCACCGGCGTCACCCGCAGTCGCGCGAGATTGTGCTGCATCTCATAGGCGAGTGAGCCGGTCGCCGGGTACAAACGCAGGCGCAGGCACACGCACAAGCGCAGCCCTACTCCGCCACGAGCCCGTGCTTGATCGCGTAGCGGATCAGCTCCGCGTTGTTGGTCAGGTTGAGCTTCTGCATGAGCCGCATCTTGTGCGTGCTGATGGTCTTCGCGCTCAGGGCGAACGCGTCGGCGATGTCATTGATGCTGCGCCCCGAGGCCAACATCTGCAGCACCTGGAACTCGCGGTCCGAGAGCACTTCGTGCGGCGGCGCGTCGCCCGCGTGCGCCTCGAACACGATGGCGTCCACGAGCTTGGGGTCGATGAAGCGGCCGCCCGCCGCGAGCTTGCGGATCGCGGCGAGCAGGATTTCCGGGTCGCTGTCTTTGGTCACGTAGCCCGTGGCGCCCGCGCGCAATGCCCGCGACACCACCTGCGCTTCGTTGTGGATGCTCAGCACGAGAATGGGCAGCGCAGGCTGCTCGGTGCGCACGCGGCGGATCAGCCCCACGCCGCTGATGCCCGGCATGGTCATGTCGAGCAGCAGCAAATCGACCTGGCAGGTGCGCAGCTTCTCCACCACTTCGGCGCCGTTCGCTGCTTCGCCGGCCACGACGATGTCGGTGGTGGTGGCGACGATCTGCTTGAGCCCGCCGCGGACGATCGCGTGGTCGTCCGCTATCAGGATATGGATCATGGTGTTGTTGTTCCGCTTTCCGCCGGGATGATCATCGAAACCACGGTGCCCGTGCCCGGCGCGCTGTCGATGCGCAGCGCCGCGCCGATCAGCCTCGCCCGTTCCTGCATGCCGAGCAGGCCATAAGAATACCCCTTGCCCGCGGCGTCGGTGTCGAAGCCGCAGCCGTCGTCGCCGATCCGTAGCGCGAAGCCCTCGGGCGTGCTGTCGAGCGTCACGTCCACGCGCGAGGCCCGCGCGTGGCGCGCGACGTTGGTGAGCGACGCCTGGGCGATGCGAAACACCGCCGTGGCCGACGCATCGGGCAGCGTGGGCTCGCCGCCGCGCGCGCGGAACTGGCACACGATGCCGGTGCGCCGCGCGAAGTCTTCGGCAAGCCATTCGAGCGCGGACACGATGCCGAAGTTGAGCGCCGCGGGCCGCAAATGGTTCGAGACGTTGCGCACCATCCAGAGCGTTTTTTCCGCGAGCTCGCGCATGTCGTCGGCCTTGCGCCGCGCCTCGCAGTCTGTGCCGAGACGCATGCGCAGCAGCGCCACATCCATTTTCAGCGCGGTCAGAAGCTGCCCCAGTTCGTCGTGGATTTCGAGCGCGATGCGTCGCCGCTCTTCCTCGCGCACGGCTTCCATGTACCCGCCCAGCTCGCGCAGTTGCTCGCGCGACGCCAGCAGTTCCTGCTCGATCAGCTTGCGTTCGGTCACGTCCTGGAGCGTGCCGATCAATCGCAACACGCCGCCCGGCGGCGTGGGCGCGGCCTCGGCCTGCAGGCGCACCATACGGACGGCGGGCACGCCGCCGTCTTTGCCCGTCACGCGGTGATCGATGCCGTACGCAGGCGCGCCCGCCAGCAGCTCGCGCACCGCCTGCCGCACGGCGGGCCGGTCGTCGGGATGCACGGCGCGCAGATAGGTGCGGTAGCTCGGCGCGACGGCGCGCGAGCGGCCGAGAATGCGCCACGTTTCGTCCGACCAGTGCACCATGCCGCGCGCCGCGTCCCAGGCCCAGTCGCCCAGACGCGCGATGCGCTGGGCGTTCGCCAGGCTCGCCTCGCTCGCGCGCAGCGCCTCTTCGGCTTGCTTGCGCGCCGTGACGTCGCTCAGGCCCACGTAGATGGCGGGCGCGTCGTCGTAGGTGCCCACGCGCGCGGTGGCGATGGCCCAGAACGTCGTGCCGTCGGCGCGGCGCAACTGGACTTCGGCGCTGACGAAGCTGCCCTCGCGGCGCAGATGCGCGATGAGCGCGTCGCGCTGCACGGGGTCCACGCAGAAGTCGACGATGCTGGCGTCCCGCGCGGCGGCGGTATCGGTAACGTCAGCGCCGAAGAACAGTGCGCGCAGGGGCTGGTTGGTGTAGAGAATGCGCCCCTCGGGCATCGACGCGATGCACAGCGGCACCGGGCTCGCCTCCGCGATGGTGCGAAAGCGCGCCTCGCTCGCGAGGCGCTTCGCGTCGGCGCGGCGCCGTTCCTCGATCTGCGCGGTGAGCCGCGCGTTCGCGCGCGCAAGCTCTTCGGTGCGCAGCGCCACGCGCTCCTCCAGGGCTTCGCGGATGCGGCCCAGCGCCGCCTCCGTGCGTGCGCGCACGGCCGCTTCGTCAGCGAGTTCGCGGTGCTGCGCGACAAGCTGGCGCTGCATGCCGCGCAAGGCGAGCTGCGTGTGGATGCGCGCCGCCACTTCGGGCAGGCGCAGCGGCTTCGTCACGTAGTCCGCGCCGCCCGCGGCGAAGCCTTCGGTGAGGTCGGTGGCGTCGGTCATCGCGGTCATGAAGACGACGGCGATGTCGCGCGTGCAGGCGTGCGCCTTGAGCCGGCGGCAGGTCTCGAAGCCGTCGATGCCGGGCATCTCCACGTCGAGCAGGATCACGTCGGGCTGGGCGTACTTTGCGCGCTCGATCGCCTCGATGCCGTCGAGCGCCGTCAGCACGCGAAAGCCCCTGTCGGCAAGGCTTTCCATGACGACGGCGAGACCGGCCGGCGTGTCGTCGACGATCAGGATGGAGGGCGGCCCCGCAGCGTCGGAATCGAAGTGGCTCGTCATGGTGGCTGGCTTTGGCTCCCACGTTGCCTTTGGCGGCGCCTTGCTGCGCTTTGCACGGCCGGCCATGGTGCGCGAGGCCGCGAGACTGCGAGACCTCGACGCGGCGCGTTGCCGCCGGGCGCGGCCTCGCCCGCTAGCGGCCCGCCTTCTGCTCCGCAACGGACCCTTCGACGAGCGCCTCGTCGAGGTAACAGATCAGCGTGGCGAGCGTCGCAGCGGCCGAGGGGGCGAGCGAGTCGGGATGCGAGCCCTGCAATTCGCGCAACGTGTCGCGCATGCGACGAATGGCTCGCGCGCTACCGTCCGCGAGGGGCCAGCAGTGCAGCAGATAAGTGAGCGGCGCGACGCTGCGCGTTTCGCACCACGTGTCGAAGAGACACATGCAAGCGCGCTCGATGCGCTGGTACAGCGCCTCGCGCTCGGACAACAGGCTGGACATGATAAAAAACCGCTCCCCGCAGATGGCGATACCAGGCGTGGCATGGTCGTGTTGCGCCTGTCGTTCCCAGTCGACATGGTAGGAGCCCGAGGGCCCGCTTTCCGTCGGGAAGGCCGGAATCGGAGCGGGATAGGTGCTGAATCGCCTGTCAGGAAATCCTGAGGGCGCACGTGGTGCCGACCGGGCGTGCCGGCGGGCCAGCGGGTCGCGCGCGCCTGCTACTGCGCGATCGTCCGTTTCCAGCGCGCGTCCCACTCGGCGCGATGGGCGTTGATGGCGTCCCAGTCCACCACGGTCACCTTGCGCACCAGGTCGCTCAGGTCGCCCATGCTCTTGCGCATGGCGGGCGTGGTCGCGGCGTCGCGGTTGGTGGGAATCTGCCGGCCCGCCGCGGCCGCCTTCGTTTGCGCCGCGGCCGAAAGCAGGTATTGCGCGAGCTTCTGGGCGAGGTCGGGATCGGGGTTGTCCTTCACCACGCACAGGTCCACGAGCAGCAGCACGGCGCCCTCTTTCGGATTCGCGTAGGCGACGGGCACGCCCTTGTCCTCCAGGTCGCCCGCGGCCGTGGGCGTGAGCGGAAAGAGGCCGGCCTCGCCGCGCTCGATCATCGGCGCAAGCTTCGCCGAATCCGGAATGTATGCGACCACGTTCGGCCCCACCGTGCTCGCCCACTTCGTGAAGGCGGGCTCGACGTTCCGGTCGCTGCCGCCCAGCAGCCGGTTGATGGCGAGAAAGCCGTGCAGTCCGAACGTGCTCGTGGCCGCCGACTGGAACACCACCTTGCCCCGGTATTTGGGATTGGCGAAGTCCATCCACGAACCGGGCGGCGCCCAGCCCTTCTCGGCGAAGAGCTTCGTGTTGTAGCCGATGCCCGTCATGCCGAGCTGCACGCCCGCGCCGATGTCGTCCTTCATGCGCGCGAACGGATACAGTTCGCGCAGCACGGGCGAGTCGTCGAGCTTCTGGCATACGCCGCTCTTCACCGCGCGCGCCATCACGCCGTCGTCGAGAAAGGCCACGTGCATAGGCGGATGCGCGCGGTCGGCCAGGAGCCTCGCGAGCGTTTCCGACGACGTGCCGGGCACCACCGTCACCTTCACGTTGTGGGCCTTCTCGAAGTCGGGCAGCACCTGGCTCGTGTACGCCTTTTCCATCGAACCGCCGTTCATGCCGAGGTAGAGGGTCTTCGTCTGCGCCGGGGTCTGCGCGCAGGCCGGCTCCGGCGCCATGAACCAGAAAGCCGACGCGGCGACGAACGTGGCCGCCGTCGTCGCGAGACGCGCAAAGGCAAGCCGCGGCGCAGGCGCGAAGACGGGCGCGGCGGCCCTCGCCGCGAAGGTGCTGCACAGCTTCATCGTGGGTCTCCTCGCTGGACTTCGACAATAGCGGTGGTGCGGCCAATGGTACTGGAGGTGCGCGACGCGAGGTCGCGTGAAACAGCATCGCATCGCGCAGCGCGGCGTGCGCGGCCGGCCCCGCGCTACTCCACGCCTCGCGCGATGCGCGAATCAGATCGCTTCGGGCGGCCGCGGCGCGTCGGTGTCGGCGTCCACGCAGCACACGAGCACTTCGGCGTCGCCTTCGCCCGTGCTCAGGTAGACGTGGCCCACGGCGCTGTCGAAATAAAGGCTGTCGCCGGGCGTGAGCGCGTATGCGGTGCCGTTCTCGAAGCGCAGTTCGAGCGCGCCTTGCAGCAGGAACACGAATTCCTCGCCGCCGTGGCGGATGTAGTCGGGGAAGTCCGCAAGCGAGCGCGCGCGCACGTGGGCGCGCATGGGCACCATGCGCTTGCCGGTGAGGTCGGCGGCGAGCATGCCGTACTCGTAGTTCGGCGTGTCGTAGATCATCTGCTTGCCCGAGGCCGTAAACGCCGGCGTCATCGGCGTCTGACGGGTGCGGGCCGGGTCGGACGAAGCGCGCCCGAAGAGCGCGCCGAAGTCGAGCTGCAAGGCATGCGCGAGCGCGGCGAACTTGTCGTAGGTAAGCGCGATGTCGCCGCGCTCGGCCTTGGAGATGGTCGACACCGCAATGCCCGACTGCTCCGAAAGCTGCACGAGCGTGAGCCCCCGCGCCTTGCGCGCCTCGCGCAGCCGTGCGCCGACGGCCTTGTGATCGGTCTGGCCGGCGCCGGGCTGCGAAGCGGGGGCCGCCTGGGTCGCGGCCTTGGGCACCGCTTTGGGGGCCGCTTTTGGCATCGCTTTTGGCATCGCTTTTGGCATAACAACCGGCGCAGAACGGGTGGCAGAACGGACAGCGGATTTGGCCATGTGAAAAGCTGAGCGTGAGGTAACGATCGTCGTCGCAGCCTGTTGCTCGCCTGGCCGCGGGTTTTGTCGTATACGAGAATTATTTTTTTCTCGTATAGGATAACCGCATCCAAGGGCCACGCTGAAGGAGCCGCCGCTGTGTCCACTCTCGCATTGCAAAAGGCGGGCCTCTCGAAGGCCCAGGTCATCGCCGCGACGACGCTCGGCACGGCGCTCGAGTACTACGACTTCACGATCTACAGCTTCTTCGCCATCCAGATCGGTCAGTTGTTCTTCCCGGCCGCGTCGCCCGTGAACCAGTTCCTGCTCTCCATCGGCGTGTTCGGCGTGGGCTTCGTGGTGCGGCCGCTGGGCGGCATCGTGATTGGCGGCTATGCCGACCGCGTGGGCCGCAAGAAGGCGATGGTGCTCACCATCATGCTGATGGCCGTGAGCTGTGCGCTGATCGCCACCGCGCCGACCTACGCCGTGGCCGGCCTCGCCGCGCCCTTCATCGTGCTGGGCGCGCGTCTGCTGCAGGGCTTCGCCGCGGGCGGCGAGTTCGGCCCCGGCACGACGCTGCTCATCGAGCACGCGTCCGACACGACGCGCGCATTCTTCGCAAGCTGGAATTTCGCGGCCATCGCGCTCGGCATTGCACTGGGCGCCGTGGTGGCGACCCTCGTTAACGCGGCTCTGCCGAAAGACGCCCTGCTCGCCTGGGGCTGGCGCATTCCGTTCCTGCTCGGCATCGTGGCGGCGCCCGTGGGCATGCTGATCCGTCAGCGGCTCGAGGAAACGCTGGGCGACCACACGGCACCTCACGCCTGCGCGACATGCGACGCGGCGCCTTCGTCGAACACCGGGCGTTACGCCGCGCTGAAAGCCGCGCTCACCACGCACCTCAAGCTCACCGTGCTCGGCACGTTTGCGGAGCTGGGCGGCTCGGTGTCCGTCTACATCACCGCCTTCTTCCTGCCGAACTACGCGGTGCGCACGCTGCATCTGCCGCAGACAGCCGCGGTCGTATCAGGCATCGTGAGTTCGCTTGTGCTGTTCGCGGCCGCGCCGCTCGCGGGCAAACTCGCGGACCGCTACAGCCGCAAGCGCGTGCTGGTGGTCTCGCGCGTCATTTTGCTGGTGACGGTTTATCCTGCGTTTGCGTGGCTCTCGGCCGAGCCGTCGACGCTCCGGCTCTGCGCCGTCTCCGCGTTTCTCGCGGTGTTCGTCGCCGGGCACATCGTGCCGGTGCTCGTGATGATCCCCGAGCTGTTTCCGAAGCCCGTGCGCGCCACGGGCATCGCGCTCACCTACGTGGTGAGCGCGTCGTTCTTCGGCGGCTTCTCTCCGTTCATCGCGAGCTGGCTCGTGGCGCTGACGGGCAACGTGCTGGCGCCCGCGTGGTATGTCGCCGCGGCCTGCGCCGTGTCGCTCGTGCCGGTGATCTGGCTGCGCGACCGCACGGGCGAGACGCTGGCATAGCGCGTCGATGTAGCGCCGGCCGGGCTTCTTCGAGCGTGTTCAAGCCTCTTCACCTTCATCCGACTCCGGAACCGTACTCATGTCCGCAACCGTGTCTGCTCATTCGTCCGAACGCCCGTCCGAACGCCCATCCGATCGCAACGCGCTGGTCGCACGCAGTGCCGTCGAACTGCGCCGTCTGATCGGCGCAAAAGAAATCTCGCCTGTCGAACTGCTCGAGGCCTGCATCGAGCGCATCGAAGCAATCAACCCGGCCGTCAACGCGATCACCGCCACGGATTATGAGACGGCCCGCGCCGCGGCCAGGGAAGCCGAGCGCAAGGTGCTGGCGGGCGAACCGCTCGGTCTGCTGCACGGCCTGCCGCTCGGCGTGAAAGACCTCGAAGACACGGCCGGGCTGCTCACCACCTACGGCTCGCCGATGTCGCGGGCCAACGTGCCCTCGCACGACGTCGTGCTGGTAGAGCGCCTGCGCGCCGCGGGCGCCATCGTCGTGGCGAAGACCAACGTGCCCGAACTGGGCGCGGGCGCGAACACGCGCAACCCGGTGTGGGGCGCCACGGGCAATCCGTTCAATACCGAACTCAACGCGGGCGGATCGTCGGGCGGGTCCGCCGCCGCGCTCGCCTGCGACATGCTGCCCGTCTGCACGGGCTCGGACACGGGCGGCTCGCTGCGCATTCCCGCGGCCAAATGCGGCGTGGTGGGCTTTCGTCCGTCGCCGGGGCTCGTGCCGAATTCGCGCCGGCTGCTGGGCTGGACGCCGATTTCGGTGGTCGGTCCGATGGGCCGCACGGTGGCCGAAACCGCGCTGCAACTGGCAGCCACGGCGGGGCTTTCGGCAAGCGACCCGCTCAGCTACGACACCGATCCGCTCAACTTCGCCACGCCGCCCGCGCTCGATCTCTCCACGCTGCGCGTGGGCTTCACCGAAGACTTCGGCTGCTGCGACGTCGACGACGACATCCGCGCCGTGTTCCGCTCGCGCATGGCCGCGCTCGCGTCCATGGTCCATACCTGCGAGCCCGTGCCGTTCGATCTGGGCGACGCGCACCGCGCCTTCGACGTGATTCGCGCGGAAAGCTTCGTGGCGGGTCTGCGCGACGCGTATGCACGCGACCCCGGCGCGCTCGGCCCCAACACGCGCGCGAACTACGAGATGGGCGCCGCGATGACGCTCGCCGACAGCGCCTGGGCGCAAGCCGAGCAGACGCGCGTGTTCCGCCGCTTCCAGGCCGCGTTCGCGCGCTACGACGTGATCGTCTCGCCCACCACGCCGGTCTCGCCGTTCCCGTGGCGCGAACTCTACGCGGCGCAGATCAACGGCCGCGCGCAGGAAAACTACTACCGCTGGCTCGCGCTCACCTACGTGGTCACGCTCACCACGCACCCCGCGCTCTCGCTGCCGTGCGGCGTGGACCACGCGGGCATGCCGTTCGGCCTGCAGATCGTCGGGCCCTTCCACGGCGACCTCAAGACGCTCGCCGTCGCGCAGGCGCTGGAGCATGCGTTCGACGCGGTGCCCGCGCTGCGTCGTCCGCGGCCCGACCTCTCGAAGCTCACGCAGCCGAACCCGTCGCTCAAGTCCATCGTGACGGCTCCGCCCGTGTTCGACGCGCCGGCTCGCGCGCACGGCGGGATCTCCGTGGCGTAAGCTGCGGTGTCGCTTCACGCTCGCAACACACAACGAAAAAAGGAATCGCTGCAATGAAGTTCGATGCCGTCGTACTCGGCGCAGGCATGGTGGGCGTTTCCGTGGCGCTGCATCTGCAACAGCGCGGACTCGCGGTCGCGCTCGTGGATCGCCGCGCGCCCGGCTACGAAACCTCGTTCGGCAACGCAGGGCTCATTCAACGCGAGGGCGTCTATCCGTATGCCTTCCCGCGCGGCTTCGGCACGCTGCTGCGCTATGCGCTGAACCGCTCCACCGACGTGCGTTACCACCCGTCCGCGCTGCCGCGCCTGCTGCCGTTCCTGTACCGCTACTGGTACAACTCGCGGCCCGACCGTCACGCGGCCATCGCGCGCGCGTATTCCACGCTGATCGAGCATTGCATCAGCGAGCATCGCGCGCTGATCGAGGCATCGGGCGCGCAAGCGCTGCTGCGCACGGGCGGCTGGGTCAAGGTGTTTCGCACGGCGCAGAAGTTCGAAGCGGAACAGCGCCAGGCGCGCCGCTGGAACGCGGAGTACGGCGTGCAGTTCGACGTGCTCGACGCCGCGCGTCTGCAACACGACGAGCCCTGGCTCGGCCACAGTCTCATCGGCGGCCTGCGCTATACGGACTCGGACTCGGTGAGCGACCCGAACGCGCTCGTCACGGCCTACGCGCGCCACTTCGAGCAGTTGGGCGGCCGCATCCTGACGGGCGATGCCGCGACGCTCGAACCGCAATGGCGCGTGACCACCGACGCCGGCGTGATCGAGGCGCGTTCCGCGGTGGTGGCAATGGGACCGTGGTCCGATCTCGTGACGACCCGGCTCGGCTACCGTCTGCCGCTCGCGGTGAAGCGCGGCTATCACATGCACTACGCCGCGCAGAACGGCGCGCGTCTGAACCAGCCCGTGCTGGATGCCGAAATCGGCTACCTCATCACGCCGATGGCGCGCGGCATCCGCCTCACCACCGGCGCCGAACTGGCATTGCGCGACGCGCCGCCCACGCCGGCCCAGCTCGACGCGGTGGAGCCCATCGCGCGCAAGGTGTTTCCGCTCGGCGAACGGCTGGATGCCACGCCGTGGCTGGGCCGTCGCCCCTGCACGCCGGACATGATGCCCGTGATCGGCCCCGCGCCGCGCCATGCCGGCCTGTGGTTCGCGTTCGGACATGCGCATCACGGCCTCACGCTGGGCCCCGTCACGGGACGGCTGATTGCCGAGATGGTGACGGGCGCACAGCCGGTGGTCGATCCGACGCCGTTCCGGGCCGACCGGTTTTGATTGCTGACCGCGGGCTCGCCTGAGCCTGCCGGTCTGAATCGCTTTCTCTTCCCCCTCATCGCGTCCGCGTCGTTGCCACACTGCGCGCCCACGGTTGCCGACCGTGGGCGCGCTTCGTGCTGAACGCCTGTACGTGCAGCACGTGATGCACGTGGCGCATGTGGAGCCCACGCGCCACGCCACCGGCTTCGTTTGCGCGCATCGCTTCGACCGCTTTCGACGCACCTGTGAGGACCCTCATGCCACCCTGGCTGGCTCAGGCGGCAGCGGTATGGCTGCCGCTTTCCGTGCTCGCCGCGCTCTACGTGGCCGCGGACGTCGCCTTGCCGCGGCACCGCCCGCCCATGCGCGTGATGGCATTCGTCTGGCCGTTGACGGTGCTCTATTGGGGCCCCGTGGGGCTGATCTTCTATTTCTGGTTCGGCCGCGCGAACCGTGCCTCTTCGCACGAGACGCACAAGACGCACGACGCCCACACTGAACACCGCGGCCAGCACGAGACTGCCTCGCCTCCATCAGTCCCGTCGCGTCCCATGTGGCAAGCGGTATTCGAAGGCGCGGCACACTGCGGCGCGGGCTGCGCGCTCGGGGACTTCATCGGCGACTGGCTTGCCTACGGCACCGACTTCCGCCCGTGGGGCTCGGTGTTCGCGGGCAAGGTGGTGGTGGGCTTCGTGCTGGCCTACGCGCTCGGCATCGTGTTCCAGTTCTTCGCGATTGCGCCCATGCGCGGCCTCGGCGTGCGCGAGGGACTCGTGCAGGCCATCAAGGCCGACACGCTTTCGCTCGTCGCCTACGAAGTGGGCATGTTCGTCGTGATGTGGTTCACGTCCCACGCCTTTACCGGCCTCACGCCGAAAACGCTCGCGTACTGGCTGCCGATGCAGTGGGCCATGCTCGCGGGCTTCGCCACCACGTATCCCGTCAACGTGTGGCTGATCGCGCGCGGCATCAAGGAACGCATGTAAGGCGCGAGTCCACGCACCTCGTTGGTTGCGTCGTGGCGCGCCTGCTCCGCGGCAGATGCCTGGTAAAGGCAGAGGCCCGGTAAAAATTCCAGGCGCTACAACGGCGCCTCGTTCGATACCGTCTCGGCTCTCCGCTGTCTGCCGCATGCCGCCTTCGTCGCTTACGCGCTGCAAGGAACGGATGTTGCGCGCGCCTCGTTTGCGGCGGTCATCACGACCGTCCGCGCACGCAAGTGCCCGCATGGGCCCGCATGTGCCGCATGTGCATCAACCGCGCTGTCAGGCGCAGCAGACGAACCCACAGGCGACGAACGAAATGAACGACGCGCCCTCATCACGCGCCTCACGCGAATCACGCGAACCGCGAACGGAGCCCACCGGCAAGACCGACCTCACCGACGGATACGAGCGCCGCTTCGGCCCGCGCATTACCGCCCTGCGCGCCGCGGCCTACACCATTCCTGCCGAGAGCCCCGAGTCCGACGGCACGTTCAGCTGGAACGCCACCACACTCGTGGTCGCGCAGATCGATGCGGGCGGCGAAACGGGACTCGGCTACACGTATTCCGATGCCTGCGTGGCGAGCCTGATGCGCGACACGCTCGCGCCCGTGCTGATGCACGCGGACCCCGGCGACACCGGCGCGCTATGGCTGCGCATGCAGCAGCGCGTGCGCAACCTGGGCCGCGCAGGACTCGCGGCCACGGCCATATCGGCGCTGGACTGCGCGCTCTGGGACCTCAAGGCGAAGCTGTTGCATGCGCCGCTCGCGCAGGTGCTCGGCATGGCTCGCGACGCGGTGCCCCTCTACGGCAGCGGCGGCTTCACGAACTACACGGACGCGCATCTCGCGGAGCAACTGGGCCGCTGGGTCGCGCACGACGGCTGCCGCGCCGTGAAGATGAAAGTGGGCAGCGACCCGGCGCGCGACCCCGAGCGCGTGAAGCACGCGCGCGCGGCGATCGATTCAAGCGCCGAACTCTTCGTCGACGCCAACGGCGCGCTTTCCGTACAGCAGGCGTTGCGTGCAGCAGAACAGTTCGCACCCTACGGCGTGACGTGGTTCGAAGAGCCCGTGAGTTCGGACGACGCCGCGGGGCTGCACGCCGTGCGTCGGCGTGCGCCCGCGGGCATGGACGTCGCCGCGGGCGAATACAGCTACACCGCCGACGATTCGCGCCGCCTGCTCGAAGCGCGGGCCGTCGACGTGCTGCAGGCCGACGTGAGCCGCTGCGGCGGCGTGACGGGCTTCATGCAGGCCGCGCGCCTCGCCGACGCGTGGCACGTGCCGCTCTCCGCGCATTGCGCGCCGGCCCTGCATCTGCACGTGGCCGCCGCGGTGCCGGGCCTGCGCCACCAGGAATGGTTTCACGACCACGTGCGGATCGAATCCATGCTGTTCGACGGCGCGCCCACGCCGCGCGACGGCGCCATCGCACCGGACCTGTCGCGGCCCGGCTGCGGGCTCGCCTTCCGCTACGCGGACGCGCAGCCGTTCGCGGTGGGATGAACCGTCGCTCGACGGCAAGGAAAACAACGGGATGAAGTTGCGATGAACGATCGAGATCACTCTTTTCTGTCGTGGTTCGGTGTAGCCGGCGCGGTCGGTCTTGCCGCGTGTGCGCTGGTACGCGGCGCCCACCGCGACGACGACGCGACCGATGACGGAAGATCTCCCACCGCTCGGTCTAGCGCCCGAGGCTCAGTCCGCCCAACAGCCCGCCACACGTCGCCCAGCGCCGTACCCACCAGGCGCGACAGCGACGGCACGCTCGTGCACGAGCACATCCATGCCGCACGCACGTTCAATCGCGGATCGGCCCTGCTCGCGTGGGCCGCGTTGACCGATAGCGGCATCGAACACTATCGCGGGTCGTTCGAGAATCGCGCCATGTATGCGCCGCTCGTAGCCGGCGCGCTCGCGCTTGCCGCCGGCGCGCACGGCGGCACGGACCGCACGCCGGGCCTGCACGGTCTGCGCCACGCGGCGTATCGACTCGCGGCAACGGTGGGCGTGGTGGGCACGGGGTTCCATCTCTACAACGTGACGAAGCGGCCGGGGCAACTGAGCTGGCACAACCTCTTCTACGGCGCGCCGCTCGGGGCGCCCATGGCGTTGCTGCTGTCCGGCGTGCTGGGCGCCGTGGGCGAACGGCTGCGCGACGAGCCCGCCGAAGACCCGCAGCTCTTCGGCATGCCCGCGGGCAAGGCGCTCGCGCTGGTCTCGGCCGTGGGCCTCGCGGGCACGCTGGGCGAAGTCGCGCTGCTGCACTTTCGCGGCTCGTTCCAGCATCGCGCCATGTATGCGCCCATCGTCGTGGCGCCCGTCAGTGCGGCGCTGCTCGCGCGTGCCGCGCTCAGCGCGCCGCGCGAACGCTGGTGGACGCGGCTGTGGCTGCGTGTGACGACGGCGCTCGGCGTGATCGGCGTGGGCTTCCACGCGCGCGGCATCGCACGCTATCAAGGCGGCTGGCGCGCATGGACGCAGAACGTGCTCAACGGTCCGCCGCTGCCCGCGCCGCCCTCGTTCACCGCCCTCGCGCTCGCGGGGCTCGCGGCATTGCGTTTGAGGAGCACGGAAAAATGAAGCATGCGTTGTCGAAAGCGCCGTCGGGAAAAGATCGATCGTCGTCTCCCGTCGAGCGGCACACGCCCCGCTACCCGGGCTACGACGTCATGCGCAAACGCGACAGCGTGTCGTGGGACGACGCGACACGCGCCGTGATCGACCATCGGCTTGCGCAGCGCAACGTCGCGCGTTTTTGCAACGCGCTGGAATGGCAGACGTTGCAGGCCTTGTGCGCAGCGATCATTCCGCAGGCCGCGGGCACGTCGGCGAACAGCGACGGGGAGCGGGACGAAGAGCGGAATGAAGCACACGACCCAAACCGCGAACCCGCCGTGCCCCTCGCCGCCTACATCGATGCCAAGCTCGCCGACGACGTGCGCGACGGCTTTCGCGACGCGCGTCTGCCGCCGCTGCGCGAAGCGTGGCGAACCGGTCTCGCCGCGCTCGACGCCGCGAGCCGCGCGCGTCATGGCGTGCCGTTCGCGCAGTTGCGCACCGCATCGCGCGACGACCTGATTCGCGACATGCAGCGCGGCGCACTGCACGGCCCCGAATGGCGCGGCATGCCGAGCGCCCTCTTCTTCACCGAGCGCGTGCTGCACGACCTCGCTTCGGCGTACTACGGACATCCGCAATCGTGGAACGAGATCGGCTTCGGCGGCCCCGCGAATCCGCGCGGCTACGTGCGCATGCAGGCCAATCGCCGCGACCCGTGGGAACCCGCCGAGGCACACGACACCACGCCCGCGGGCCTCGCGCGCGTGACACGGGAGAACCGCCGTGTCCGATGACGTGCGCAACGATTCGCTGCTCGACGCCATGCACCATCCGCGTGGCAGGCACGGCCGCGCGCCCGACGTCTTCACGCCGGGCGGCTGGGTGCCCATGCGCGAGTACCGCCAGGACGAGCCCGTGGACTTCGCGATTATCGGCACCGGCGCGGGCGGCGGCACGCTGGCCTGTCGGCTCGCCGAGCACGGCTTCAAGGTGGTGGCGCTCGACGCCGGCGCCTGGTGGCGTCCGCTCGAAGAGTTCGCCTCCGACGAAACGCATCAGTCCAAGCTCTACTGGACCGACGAGCGCCTCTGCGACGGCGACCATCCGTTGAAGCTCGGCAGCAACAACAGCGGCAAGGCCGTGGGCGGCAGCACCGTGCATTTCGCGATGGTGTCGCTGCGTTTTCGTCCCGAGTGGTTCAAGTCGCGCAGCCTGCTCGGCTATGGCGCGGACTGGCCCATCGACTGGCGCGAGATGTGGCGCTACTACGGCGAAGTGGAAGACGCGCTGAAAATTTCGGGGCCCGTGAACTACCCGTGGGGCCCGCCGCGACCGCGCTATCCGTATCGCGCGCACGAACTGAACGCCTCGGCGCTCGTGCTCGCGCGCGGCTGCGAAGCGCTCGGCATTCCGTGGACGCCCACGCCGCTCGCCACCGTCTCCGCACCGCGCGGCGCGGCGCATCCGTGCGTCTATCGCGGCTTCTGCGTAACGGGCTGCGCGACCAACGCGAAGCAAAGCGCGCTCGTCACATGGATACCGCGCGCGCTGCGCGCCGGTGCCGAGATTCGCGACCTCGCGATGGCCGGCCGCATCTCCGTGAACGACCAGGGCCGCGTAGACGGCGTCGAATACTTCCGCGAAGGCCGCTGGCAATTCCAGCGTGCGCGCCACGTCGTGGTGGCGGGCTACGCGATCGAAACGCCGCGCCTGTTGCTGATGTCGGCCACGCCGCGCTTTCCGGACGGCCTCGCGAACAGCTCGGGCCTCGTCGGCAAGAACCTGATGGTGCAGTCGAACCAGGCCGTGTGGGGGCTCATGGACGAAGAGATCCGCTGGTACAAGGGTCCGCCCTCGCTCGCGATGACCGAGCACTGGAACTATACGGACGAAGGCAAGGACTTCTTCGGCGGCTATTGCTACATGAGCCAGGGGCCGCTGCCGAAGGCATGGGCCGCGGTGCAGACGGGACGCGGCCTCTGGGGCGACGCGCTCGCGGCCGAGATGGAGCGGTACAACCATCAGGCAGGCCTGAAGATCGTGGGCGAAACGCTGCCGCAGGAATGCAACCGCGTGACGCTCGCAGACGAGAAAGACCAGTACGGCCTGCCGATTGCGCGCGTCACGCATTCGTACTGCGAAAACGACCTGAAGCTCGTCGAGCATTCGCTGGACTTCATGCAGCGTGCGCTCGAAGCGGCAGGCGGGCGCAACGTCTGGAAGCAGCACGACGACACGTGCCACCTCAACGGCACCGCGCGCATGGGCGACGACCCGCGCACGAGCGTCGTGAACGCGGACTGCCGCAGCTGGGACATTCCGAACCTCTGGATCTGCGACGGCTCCGTGTTCCCCACGGTGGGCGGCGTGAACCCGTCGCTCACCATCCAGGCCATTGCCTGCCGCACGGCGGACCGCATCGCGACGCTGCGCGCGCGCGGCGAACTCTGATCACATGCACAACGGAGACAAGGCCATGCCGTTCCTTTCATGCACACCGAAAATCGTGGTGGTCACGGGCGCGAGCGCGGGCGTGGGGCGCGCCGCTGCGCTGCATTTCGCGCAGCGCGGCGCGAACGTGGCGCTCATCGCACGCGATGCCGAGGCGCTCGAAACCGTCGCGGAAGGCATCCGCCTGCTGGGCGCACACGCGTTGCCCATCGCGCTCGACATGAGCGACGCAAACGCCGTGCACGCGGCGGCAGAGCGCGTGGAACGCGAGCTGGGGCCTATCGACGTGTGGGTGAACAACGCGATGGTCACGGTGTTCGCGCCCGTCACGGAGATCGAACCCGCGGAGTTCGCGCGCGTCACCGACGTGACCTACCACGGCTACGTGTGGGGCACGATGGCCGCGCTCAGGCACATGCGGCGGCGCAATCGCGGCACCATCGTGCAGGTGGGCTCGGCGCTCGCGTATCGCGCCATTCCGCTGCAATCCGCGTATTGCGGCGCGAAATTCGCGATACGCGGCTTCACCGACGCGCTGCGCTGCGAGCTGCTGCACGAGAAAAGCCGTGTGCACGTGACGATGGTGCAGATGCCCGCGCTCAACACGCCGCAATTCGACTGGGCGCTCTGCCGCCTGCCGGGCGAGCCGCGGCCCGTTGCGCCGGTCTACGAACCGGAAGTGGCCGCGCGCGCCATCTTCTGGGCCGCCACCCACAAGCGGCGCGAACTCGACGTGGGCTTCTCGTCCGTGAAGGCGATTTTCGCGAACCGCCTTGCGCCCGCGTGGCTCGACCGCTATCTCGCGCACCATGCGTGGCGCGGCCAGCAGCGCAAGACGCCCGCGGACCCCGGGCGCGCCGCGGACCTCTGGGAACCGGTGCCCGACAAGCATCGCCTGCGCGGTTCGTTCGGCGACGAAGCGCGTGCCGGCAGCGCGTCGCTCTGGCTCGATACGCACCGGCGCACCACGTTCGCCGCGGCCACGCTCGCGCTCGCGGCGCTGTTCGCGTGGCGCAGGCATCGCGGCGACGTCTAGGCAGATTCGCGAGCCCGGGGCAACGGCCTGACGTGGCACTCTCCTTGCGGTATCGGCTCATGGGATCGGCCTCATACCGGTCCCACGCTGAAATGAGGAGGAATCAGGATGGCTAACGAATCACGTGAAGCACGAGGGCACATCAGAAACGAAGCTCGACGCTCCCTGCCGCAATTCGACCGCCCGTTCCGGGTGTTCGCCCACGACGGCCGGGTGCTCGCGCAAAACGCGGCGGGAAAACTGATCGACATCGGCGCGCTGGATCGCGCGGCCAGCGCGGCATACACCGTGCGCCTCGACGTGGACGGCATCGAAACCGGCCCGCATCCCGACGAGGAAGCGGCGTTGCGCGCGCTCGTACCGCTCTTGAGCTTCGATTATCTCGATGCGCTTTTTACGAGCGAAGCCGATGCGCGCTTCGACGGTCTGCTGGACGACCTGCCGCACGTCGTCTTCACGCTGCCCGAGACGATGCCGCGCGAGATGGCCGACGGCAGGCCGCGCCAGCTGTTTTGAGCCGACCGTGTGGGAATGCGGCGCCTCATCTCGCGCGTTGCGCCGCGTCCGATGCCACGCTTACCAGCACCTTGAGCGGCGCGGGCTGCCGGTTCAGCGCGGCCACCACGTTGCTCAGGCGTTCGGGCGTGGCGTCGGCGAGGTCGATGATGAGGCTTTCCGCGCCGCGCTGCGCGTCCACGATGGCCTTGCAGCCGCTCACCTGCACCTCATAGCGTTGCAGCGTTTTCCATACGGCGATCACGCTGAGCTTGCCGCGGTCGGCACTGACGATCAAACGTTGCGCGTTCATGGCGTGACCTCCATCGAGCATCCGAAGGGTCCTGCAAGGGCCGGCAATGCCGAAGCCGGAAACGTCTGAAGAGTGTAGGCGAGGTACGTGCGCCGTCAACCTCGCATTCCTCGTGCCTCGCGCCACGGTACTCACGCCGCGCGAAACGGCCTATGCGGTGAAACCCCATAGACGGGGCGCGCGTGCGTTTGCGTCGCGGCGTCGCGGCAGTGCAGCAGCGTTTTCGGCGCCTGCTGCAACAACGGGCGGCAACGGGCTGCAACGGATACGCCGCAACACAGCTGACGAGACCCGCAGGAATGCCACGTGCTGAGGGTCTTTCGAACCCTCCTTCGGCACGCCCACAATGGAAGACGACACCCTCTGCACGCTGCTGTTCGACGGCCGGCCCGTCAGCGGACCGCGCAACACGCCGCTCATCGATTTCCTCGCCGCGCAGGGCATTACGCTGCCGCACGTCTGCTATCACCCGTCGCTCGGCGCCATCCAGACCTGCGACGTGTGCTGGGTCGAGGTGAACGGCAAGCTCGTGCGCGGCTGCACGCTGCGCAGCGCGGAAGGCCTCGTCGTCACCTCGGCGGGCGCAACGGCACGCGAGGCCCAGCACGAAGGGCTGGACCGCCTGCTCGCGAAGCACGAACTCTACTGCTCCGTGTGCGAGCACAACACGGGCGACTGCACGCTGCACAACACGGTGGCGGACCTGAACCCGCCCATCCAGCGTTACGCGTTCCAGCGCAAGCCCTACGACAAGGACCAGACGAACCCGTTCTACACCTACGACCCCGACCAGTGCATTCTGTGCGGGCGCTGCGTGGAGGCGTGCCAGAACGTCGAGGTGAACGAAACGTTGAGCATCGACTTTTCGATGGAGCACCCGCGCGTGCTGTGGGACGGCGGCAAAGCCATCGGCGAATCGAGTTGCGTGAGCTGCGGCCACTGCGTGACGGTATGCCCGTGCAATGCGCTGCTCGAACGCACGATGCAGCCCGATGCCGGTCCGTTCACGTCGATGCCGCAGTCGATCAAGCGCCCGCTCATCGACATCGTGAAGACGCTCGAAAACACCATCGGCGCGCCGCCCGTCACCGCGCTGTCGAGCATGGACGTGCATTGGCGCCAGCCCGAAATCAAGCGCACGAAAACGGTCTGCACCTATTGCGGCGTGGGCTGTTCGTTCGAGATGTGGACGCGCGACCGGCAACTGCTCAAGGTGCAGCCCGTGGCCGAGGCGCCCGCGAACGGCATTTCGACCTGCATCAAGGGCCGCTTCGCATGGGACTTCATCAACGATCCGCAGCGGCTCACCACGCCGCTCGTGCGCGAGAACGGCCGCTTTCGCGAGGCAAGCTGGGACGAAGCGCTCGGCGTGGTCGCGCAGCGGCTGCTGCAGATTCGCGCGGAACATGGGCCCGACGCCATCGGCTTCATCGGATCGAGCAAGGCGAGCAACGAAGAGGCGTATCTCACGCAGAAAATCGCGCGGCTCATCATCGGCACGAACAGCGTGGACAACTCGTCGCGCTACTGCCAGAACCCCGCCACCATGGGGCTCTTTCGCACGGTGGGCTACGGCGGCGACGCGGGCACCATCAAGGACATCGAGTCTGCCGAACTGGTCGTGATCGTGGGCAGCAACACGGCGGAGAATCATCCGGTCATCGCGTCGCGCATCAAGGCTGCGAAGAAGCATCATGGGCAGAAGCTGATCGTGGTGGACACGCGGCGCAACGAGATGGCGGAGCGTGCGGACCTGCATCTGCGGCCCAAAGCCGGCACGGACCTCGTATGGGCCTCGGCGCTCTCGCGCTACATGTTCGACCACGGCCTCGCCGACCTCGACTTCCTGAAGGCGCGCGTGAATCGCGTGGACGAATACCGCGCGTCGCTCGAACCATTCACGCTCGAATTCGCTGCCGAGGTCACGGGCTTGCCGCGCGAAGAACTCGTGCAGGCCGCCGAGATGATCGGCCGCGCGCGCAGCGTGTGCCTGCTCTGGGCCATGGGCATCACGCAGCATTCGCACGGCGCCGATACGAGCACGGCGCTCTCGAACCTGCTGCTCGTCACGGGCAACTACGGCCGGCCCGGCACGGGCGGCTACCCCATGCGCGGCCACAACAACGTGCAGGGCGCGAGCGACTTCGGCTGCCTCAAGAACGTCTACCCCGGCTACGAGAAAGTGACCGACCCGCAGGTACGCGAACGCTGGGCGAAGGCCTGGGGCGTGGCACCGGAGCAGCTGTCGGACAAGGTGGGCGAAGACAACTTCATGATGGTCGAAGAGGCCGCGCAGCATAAGCTCAAGGCCATGTACGTGATCGGCGAAGAGACGGCGTTTTCCGATGCCGATTCGAGCAACGTGCACAAGGCCTTCACGGACCTCGAATTCCTCGTCGTGCAGGACATCTTCCTCTCGCGCACCGCCGAATTCGCGGACGTGGTGCTGCCGGGCTGCCCGAGCGTCGAGAAAGACGGCACCTTCGTGAACACGGAGCGGCGCATCCAGCGCTTCTACGAAGTCATGCCGCCCTTGGGCAACAGTCGCCCCGACTGGCGCATCCTGACCGACCTCGCCGCGCGCATGGGCCACGACTGGGGCTACACGCACCCGTCACAGATCATGGACGAAGTGGCCGGCATCGCGAAGCTGTTCAAGGGCGTGAGCTACGCGCGGCTGGAGGGTTTCGGCTCGCTGCTGTGGCCCATGAACGAGGACGGCAGCGACACGCCGCTGCTCTACACCGAGCGCTTTCACACGAGCGACGGCAAGGCCACGCTGTACCCGCTCAAATGGCAGCCGCCCGCGGAAGCGCCCGATGCCGAATACGACCTGATCGCCGACAACGGCCGCATGCTCGAACAGTTCCAGTCGAACAACCAGACCGGACGCGGCGAGCGCGTCATTGCGGAAGCGCCGCAGTGGTTCGTCGAAGTGAGCCGCGAGCTGGCGGCCGAACGCGGCATCGAAAGCGGCGCGTGGGTGAAGCTGACTTCGCGACGCGGGTCGGCGGAGTTGCAGGCGCTCGTCACCGACCGCGTGACCGGCCACACGCTCTTCGTGCCGATCCACCAGGGCAAGCCGGGCATGAACGGCATGACGGGGGAGCATCACGACCCCGACGTGAACACGCCCGCTTACAAGGAAGTGGCCGTGAAGCTCGAACTGCTGCCGAAGGAAAAAGGCCGCACGCCGCTGCCGCCCGAAAACTATCGCAACGCCACGCGCACGCCGAACGACGGTGTGGACGCCACGCGCAAATGGTCGCGCAGCGACTACGTGGAACCGCCGGCGCGCGCACCGCACCCGGAGCGCTTCTGATGGCCGAACGCATTCACCATGAAGTCACGCCGCCGAAGATCGGCCCCGACGCCCATGAAGAACTCGCGCGTCTGTTGCAGAGCCTGCACGAGCACGGCGTGCTGCGCTTCGCCAACGACGTGGTGTGCGCGAAGACGCCGCTCGCCGAAGTGCTCGTAGGCGGGTTGCAGAAAGAAGGCACGCTCAACGCGCTGCAAAACCTTTCGATTCTCTTGATGGCGCTTTCGCGCATTCCGCCCGCGCGCTTCTACAAGATCGCGTTCGCGCTGCAAGGCGCACTGGACCGCGCGGGCAGCTGGCGCCCCGAAGAAGCGGACAGTCACGCGGCGCCTGGCGTAACGGGCGCCTATCGCATGCTGCACGACGACGCGCTGTGGGAAGCGCTGCTGCCGCTCATCGAAGGGTTGAAGGCCTTTGCGCAAGGGCTGGACCAGGACGTCGAGAAGCCCATCTCGGCCTTTACGGGCAAGCCGAGCAACGCCTGAACGCGGCCGCGGCGCAGCCCCGCCGGGTTTGTCCCTACGCCTCTCCTCGCAGTCCACGGGAACTGTGCGGTACGAAATGGCGTCTCTGCGATCGTCGAGGCGCGTTGCAGCACGTTGTCGCGCGCGCGACGTAATACGAATGAAAGACCAGCACGCTCACTGCAAAGACAGCCGGGCCGCACCCGCGGTATCCGCAAACGGGACTCAGAAAAATGACTGCAAAAGCCGAACGACGGGTGTTCTTCAGCATCGCCAGGGTGCTGTGCCAGATTCTGCTGGGCGGCGCGCTTGCGGCCATCGCGGCGCTCGGCATCAGCCTCGTCGCGGGCAAGGCCGCGTTCCCCTCGGGCAATGCGGCGCCCGTGTCCGTCGCGACGGTGCTGGCGGCCGTACCGGGCACGCAATCGGCCAATGACGACTTCTTCAACGCGCAGGACTCGGGCATCGATGTCCCCAACGCGATGGGCATTCCCATTCCGAAGCCGTTGAACACCGTGCTGACGAGCGACACGAGCAGCCAGTCCATTCTGAACGGCTGGCTGGGCGACATTCCGGTGCAAGGCCGACGCACTTTCGTCGACGGCCTCGCTGCGGTGGTCGCGGCGGCGAACCAGCACGCGGCAGCGTGGGAATGGGACAACCGGCAACACTATGTGGCGGCGGCGATGAGCGAGTACGCGCGACTCACGATCGAACGGATCGCAGCCATGGCCGACGCCCGCAAGCAGGCCGCCGAAAAGCTGGAAACGTATCGCGAGGCGTTCGGCACGCTGCTCGGCGTTGCGGCCACGCTCACACTGCTGCTGACTGTCCTCGCCATCGAGCGCAACACGCGCGCGGCGATGATCGAGCGGGCGCGCGAGTAGCGGACGCGGGGGGCCGGCCTGCGGGGCACGGCGCGGCAAGGCGTGTGGCGACGCGGACGCGGACACGGGCGCGTGCGGCAGGACACGCGCCAGGACGTACCCGCGCCCCCACGGTCCTCAGGCCCCGCCCCATTGCATGGTGAGACCGCCGTCGATGGTCCAGGTCTGACCCGTCACGTAGTCGCCGTCGTCGCTGGCGAGAAAGAGCGCCACGCGTGCGATTTCCTCGGGCTGCCCCGCGCGATGCCACGGAATCACGGAGAACGACTGATCGCGCTGCTGCGGGTCTTGCAGACGGGCGGCCGTCATGGGCGTTTCGATCAGGCCCGGCGCGATGTTGTTGACGTTGATGCGGTCGGGCGCGACTTCGCGCGAGAGGCTGCGCGTGAGCGAGCCGACGCCCGCCTTCGCCATGCCGTAGGGCACGCTGCCCGGCGTCGGCAAATGCTGCGCCACCGACGACACGTTGACGATGCGTCCGCCGCCACCTGAGCCGCCTGCGCCGCCCGCGCTCTCGCGCCGATGCCGCACGAACGCGCGGCAGCAGTAGAGCGGCCCCAGCAGGTCGGTCTTGAGCACGGCCTCGACTTCGGCGTCGTCGAGGTCGGCCACGTTCGCCTGGCTCGCACCCACGCCCGCGTTGTTGACGAGCACGTCGAGGCCGCCGAAGGTCGCGCACGCCTGCTCGAAAAAACGCGTGACCGACGCCGGGTTACCCACGTCGCCCTGCATCACGAGCGCGCGGCGGCCCGCCTGCTGCACGAGCCGCTGCGTGGCCTCGGCGCCCGCGCGGTCGGTGTGATAGACGATAGCGACGTCGGCGCCCTCATGCGCGAACAGGGCGGCGATGGCCTGCCCGATGCCGGAGTCCGCTCCGGTGACGAGAACGCGTTTTCCCTGCAGCTTCATTACCTGCTCCTTGCCTGTCGTGAACGATGCGGTTACCGCAGGCGGGGAGCGAGCAAGCCGCGAGCCTGGCGAGCGCGAATCGCCGAACGGCCGCGTCGCTCACATGTGTCCGTATCCCGTATCGCTGCGCACCTTGCCGCGAAACACCCAGTACGACCAGCACACGTAGAGCATCAGCACGGGCAGCAGGAACGCCGTGCCGATCAGCAGGAATTCGTGCGACATGGGCGCGGCCGCGGCGTCGTGCCAGGTAACGGAAGGCGGCACCACGTAAGGCCACAGGCTGATGACGAGCCCCGTGAACGAGAGAAAGAAAAGCCCGATGGAACAGAGGAACGGCAACACGTCGCGGCGCGCGCGCAAGGCCCAGACGAGCAGCACGGCGAGCACGACCGTGAGCGCCGGCACAGGCGAAAAGAACAACAGGTTCGGCCATGAGAACCAGCGCGCGGCGATACGCGGATCGGTAAGCGGCGTCCACACGCTCACCACGACGATGAACGCGAACACGCCCACTACCGCGCGGCTCGCCATGCGCCGCGCCCAGTCCTGCAACGCGCCTTCGGTCTTCAGCACGAGCCACGTCGCGCCCAGCAGCACGTAGCCCGCAATGAGACCCACGCCCGTCATGAGCGGAAACGGCGCGATCCAGTCCCAGCTCGTGCCCGCGTACTGGCCGTTCACGGCGGGAAAGCCGTGCACGAACATGCCGGCCACCACGCCTTGCGCGAAGGTGGCCACGAGCGATCCATACGCGAACGCGCCGTTCCACGCGTGCTTGTGCGAGCCCGGAATGTCGCGGAACTCGAAGGCGACGCCGCGAAACAGCAGCCCCAGCAACATCGCGGCCACGGGAAAGTAGACCGCGGGCACGACGATGGCGAAGGCCACCGGAAACGCCGCGAGCAGCGCCGTGCCGCCCAGCACGAGCCACGTCTCGTTGAAGTCCCACACGGGCGCGACGGACCCCACCATGAGGTCGCGGTGCGCTTCGTCGCGGCGCAAAAGCAGCAGCATGCCCACGCCCAGATCGAAGCCGTCGAGCAGCACGTACATCAGCACGCCCAGTGCGAGAATGCCGGCCCACAGCGGGACGAGATCGAGTTGCTGCATGGTGAGGCTCTCCGTTTGGCTTCAGCGCTTTCGTCGTGGCGGGCGCGCTAACCGTCGCGCCGTGTATTGGCGTCCACGGGCAGCGGCGGCACGGCGGGCGCGTCCGATACCGCCGAGAGCGGTCGCGCCGCGCGACGACCGGGGCCTGGGCCGGCGGCTTCTTCGTGCGCGCCGTCCGCGGGCACCTCGCTCGGTCCGATATGCACGAGCCGGCGCAGCAGAATGAAGCCCGAGCCGAAGATCACGATGTAGCCGATCACATAGGCCGCCAGCGACAGCGCCACGTTCGACGTGGTGAGCGAAGGCGAAACGGAATCGGCCGTGCGCATGAGTCCGTAGACGGTCCACGGCTGGCGGCCCGCTTCGGTCGTGGTCCAGCCGGCGAGCACGGCGATGAAGCCCGCGGGCATGGCGAGGCGGCATGCGGCCAGCCAGCCGCGCCGCGTGTAGAGACGCCTGCCGCGCCAGAGCATGAGTCCGCGCACCACGACGGCGAGCATGATCACGGCGATCAGCACCATGAGATGGAACGCGAAGAACACGATGGGCACCACGGGCCGGTCTTCGCGCGGCCAATCCTTGAGGCCGTGCACGAGGCCGTTGAAGCTGTGCGTGAGGTAGAGGCTGCCCAGCTTCGGAATGGCCACTTCGAAGTGGTTGGTTTCCTCGTCGTCGTCGGGAATCGCGAAGAGCGTGGCGCGCACGCCGCGGCCCGTGTCCCACAGGCCTTCCATGGCCGCGAGCTTGGCGGGCTGGTACTTGAGCGTGTTGAGGCCGTGCGCGTCGCCCAGCACCACCTGCACGGGCACCATGATGGCGAGAAAGAAGAGCGCCATCTTCACCATGACGCGGCTCTCTTCCTGAGCACGGCCCTTGAGCAGATAGTGCGCGCCGACGCCCAGCACCACGAACGCGGTGGTCACCAGAAACGCCGTGACGGTATGCGCGAGCCGGAACGGAAACGACGGATTGAAGATGATGTCGAGCATGCTGCGCGGGTAGAAGCGGCCATCGATGATCGTGTAGCCCGAGGGCGTCTGCATCCAGCTGTTCGCGGCGAGAATCCAGAACGACGACAGCAGCGTGCCGAGCGCAACGAAGATGGCGGACATCACATGCGCCCAGCGCGGCACGAGCTTGCGGCCGAACAGCAGCACGCCCAGAAACGCGGACTCCAGAAAGAACGCGACAAGCACTTCGTAGGCCATGAGCGAGCCGATGGTGTTCGCGGTGGCGGAGACGAAGCGGCTCCAGTTGGTGCCGAACTGGAACGGCATGACGATGCCCGAGACCACGCCCATGCCGAACGAGACCGCGAAGATGCGCAGCCAGAACGCCGAGAGCCGCCGGTAGACGTCGCGGCCCGTGGCCCACCAGAGCACCTCGAGCGTCGCGATGTAGCACGACAGGCCCACGGTGAAGGCCGGCAGCAGAATGTGCAGCGCGATGACCCACGCGAACTGGAAGCGCGAAAGCAGAAGGGCCGTGACGTGCATGGGCGTTCCAGATTTCGAGGTGGGAAGAATGTGAGGCGGCGAGGCAAAGCAGCGAGGTGAACCGGCGTTGGGCTCGCGCCGCAAGCGCGGTGCCTGCGCGAGTGCAGGCGGCCCGTAAGCGGGCCGGTCGTATGCGCGAGAGCGTCGCTCGACGGGTGGCGCGAAGTGCCGCCGTGCCGATGTAAAAGTGTCGGGGCACCTTGCAATAAGTGTTGTGGCCCTGGCGCCTGACGTCTGCATATCGTCGGCGTGCGAGTCGCGACGCATATGTCCCGGCACAGGGTTCGTCGCGTTTGCTCTATGCGCTCTGTATGCCCTCTGTATGCGCCCTCTTCCGCCTCGCGACGTCGCGCTGTTGCGTACTTCGCCACGCTCTTCGCCATGCACTTCGCTGTGCCGTCCATTGGCGAGCGGCACATGAGTTGCGTCGGGCTCCCCAGCGCTGATCACACCGGGAGCCCGCGATGGGACACAACCGGGGAGACAACTCCCAAGGCATCCAGCCCGGCCGTCGCCGGTTCGTCCGCATCGCCACGCTCGCCGCGCCTGCCACGGCCGTCGCCGCCGCAGCAGGCGGCGCCGCGCTGCTCGACCCGGCGCGCACGGCGTCGGGGGCGGGCGAAGCCGGCTACCGTCCGCAGTACTTCAACGCCGACGAGTGGCCCACGCTCAACGCGCTCGTGGACCGCCTCATTCCCGCCGACGACGCCGGCCCCGGCGCCCTCGAAGCGGGCGTGCCGGAGTTCATCGACCGCCAGATGGACCTGCCCTACGGGCACGGCGAACTCTGGTACATGAACGGCCCCTTCCATGCCGACGCTGCGCCGCAGTTCGGCTACCAGCTTTCGCTCGTGCCGCGCGAACTCTATCGCCATGCGCTGCGCGGCCTCGACGACGCCATGCGCCGCGACCACGGCAAGCACTTCAGCGACCTCGCCGCCAACGACAAGGACGCCGTTCTCCATCAACTGGAAGACGGCAAGCTCGAGATGGGCGAGGTGCCCGCAGCCACCTTCTTCGGGCAACTGCTCGCCAACACCTACGAAGGCTACTTCTGCGACCCCGTGCACGGCGGCAATCGCGGCATGCGCGCGTGGCAGATGATCGGCTTTCCCGGCGCCCGCGCGGACTACATGGACTGGGTGCGCCAGTACGGCGCCCATTACCCGCTGCCGCCCATCTCGCGCGGCTAGCGCACGGCGTGCGTCAGGACCGTACGTGCCCCGCGCCCGCGAGGCAACCCGCCTGCACCGTTTCATCACAGGAGTACCCATGGCAGACAAGGCAGATAAAACAATGAAGCCCGTCGACGTGGCGATCGTGGGCTTCGGCTGGACCGGCGCAATCATGGCGAAAGAACTCACGGCGGCGGGGCTCACGGTGGTCGCGCTGGAGCGCGGCAACTATCGCGACACCTACCCCGACGGCGCCTATCCGAAGACCATCGACGAGCTCACGTATCTGCAACGCTGGAAGCTCTTTCAGAACATGTCGAAGTCGTCGTTCACGTTTCGCCACCGCGTGGGCGACACGGCGCTGCCCTATCGCCAGATCGGCGCGTTCAAGCCCGGCGAGGGTGTGGGCGGCGCGGGCCTGCACTGGTCCGGGCAACAGTGGCGCGCGCTGCCCGAGGAACTGCGCATTCGCAGCCATTACGAGGAACGCTACGGCAAGCGCTTCATTCCCGACGACATGACGATTCAGGACTGGGGCGTCACCTACGAAGAACTCGAGCCGCACTACGACTTCGTCGAAAAGATGATGGGCACCTCGGGCCGCGCGTATCGCGTGCGCGGCCAGATCGTGGGCGACGGCAATCCGTTCGAAGCGGACCGCGCGTCCGACTATCCGCTGCCGCCGCAGGCCGACCACTACACGGCGCATCTGTTCAAGCTCGCCGCGGCGCAGGTGGGGCTGCATCCGTTTTCGGAGCCGTCGGCCAACACGTCGATGCCCTATACGAATCCGTACGGCTGCCAGATGGGACCGTGCACGTTCTGCGGCTACTGCTCGGGCTACGCCTGCTACAACTACTCGAAGGCGTCGCCCAACGTGAACATCCTGCCCGCGCTGCGCCAGGAGCCGCGCTTCGAACTGCGCTCGCGCTGCTTCGTCACACGCATCGATCTGGACGACACGAAGCGCCGCGCCACCGGCGTCATCTACGTGGACGAGAACGGCAACACCGTGCGCCAGCCCGCGAACATCGTCATTGCAAGCACGTTCGCCTACAACAACGCGCGGCTCTTTCTGCTCTCGGGCATCGGCACGCCCTACGACCCCGTGGCCGGCAAGGGCGTGGTGGGACGCAACATCGCGTACCAGACCATGTCGACGGTGCAGATGTTCTTCGACGCGGGCAAGAACACCAACATGTTCATCGGCGCGGGCGGCAACGGCGTGGCCGTGGACGACTACAACGGCGACCACTTCGACCACGGCCCCGCGCACTTCGTGGGCGGCGCGCCCGTGTGGTGCAACCCGGCGGGCGCGAAGCCCATCTCGGGCATTCCCACGCCGCACGGCACGCCGCGCTGGGGGCTCGAATGGAAGCACGCGGTGAAGGCGAACTACCTGAACTTCGCTTCGTTCGACGTGCACGGCACGAACATGGTCTATCGCGACGTCTACGTCGATCTCGATCCGACCTATCGCGACCACTTCGGCCTGCCGCTGTTGCGCTTCACGTTCGACTGGAAAGACAACGACATCCGCATGAGCCGCTACATCACGGACAGGATGCTCGACGTGGCGCGCGCCATGAATCCGAAGTCCATCAACGTGAGCGTGAAGAACTTCGGCGACCGGTTCGATCTGCGGCCCTACCAGACCACGCACTGGGCCGGCGGCGTGGCCATGGGCATGGACCGCGAGACGAGCGTGCTGAACCGCTATCTGCAAAGCTGGGACGTGCCCAACGTCTTCGCGGTGGGCTCCGGCGTGTTTCCGGTCGGCCTCGGCTACAACCCCACGGGCACGGCGTGCGCGCTGGCGTACTGGTGCGCGAAGGCGATTCGCGAACAGTACCTCGCCAACCCGCGTGCGCTCGTCTGAGCACGGTCCGAGCACGAGGAGGTCAACAGCATGAGGTCTTCGTCTTGCGGAAACACAGCGGCCACGGCAGGTCGGGCTGCATACGTTCCGGCTCTTGCCCATCGCGCGGGTGGCGTTCGCGGCTGGTTGCGCAGCGTGCGCCACATGGTGGCCGCGCCGCTGGTGATGTCGTGTCTTCTGCCCGTGGGGCTCGCCGTGATGCCGTCGGCAGTACGCGCCGATTCCGCTTCGCTGCCGCCCACGGGCGAGGCGCAGGTGGCGCCGGGGTCGGCTTCGTCGAGCGGGCCGGGCCAATCCGCCGTGGATCGCGCCACGCGCGCCCAACAGCCGCCCGCGTCCGCGGCGACGGGCGAGGCGCTCGAAGGGCGCAGCGCGTCGTCCGCCGAAGCGGGCGGGCCGCGCGCGCCCGACGCGAATCTCGCCGCGGCCGCGAGCCACGGCGAGGCGCCCTCGCCGCTCGTGGCGCGCGGCGCCTACCTGGCGCGTGCCGGGGACTGCGTGGCCTGCCACACCGCGAAGAACGGCGCGCCGTTCGCGGGCGGCCTGCCCATCGGCTCGCCGCTCGGCACCATCTACTCGACCAACATCACGCCGGACCGGCGCACCGGCATCGGCACCTGGAGCTTCGACGACTTCGCGCGCCTCATGCGGCACGGCGAGGTGAAGGCGGGCTACGTGGTGTATCCCGCGATGCCCTACCCGTCCTACGCGCGCCTCACCGACGACGACCTCCACGCGCTCTACGCCTACTTCATGACGGCCGTGCCGCCCGTCTCGCAGCCGAACCGGCAGAACGGCATTGCCTGGCCGCTTTCCATGCGCTGGCCGCTCAAGCTCTGGCGCGCGCTCTTCGCGCCGAAGCCGCAGCCGTTCGTGCCGCCCGCGGGCATGTCCGCGGAAACGGCGCGCGGCGCCTATCTGGTCACGGGGCTCGGGCATTGCGGCAGCTGCCACACGCCGCGCAGCTTCACGTTGCAGGAAAAGGCGCTCACCAACCAGGACGGGCCCGTGTACCTCTCGGGCGGCGGCGCCATCGACGGATGGATCGCCCCCTCGCTGCGCAACGAGCACGGCGGCGGGCTCGCGAACTGGTCCGCCGACGAACTCGTGCAGTTCCTCAAGACCGGCAAGACAGCGCGCACGGCCGCGTTCGGCGCGATGAACGACGTGATCGTGGATTCGATGCAGTACATGAACGACGCGGACCTGCACGCCATCGCGGCCTATCTGAAGTCGCTCGGGCCGTACGACGGCAAGGCGCCCGCCTTCGCCTACGACGCGCACCTCGCGAAGGCGCTCTACGAGGGGCAGGCCGCGAGCCCCGGCGCGCGCCTCTACCTGGACCGCTGCGCCGCGTGCCACAGCTCGAACGGCAAGGGCTACGGCAAGGCGTTCCCGGCGCTGGCGGGCAATCCGATCCTGCAGACGTCCAACCCCACGTCCGCGATTCATATCGTGCTGTCGGGTGGCGCGCAGCCGGGCACGCGCGCGGCGCCTTCCGCCCTGACGATGGCGCCGTATGCCTCGCTGCTCGACGACGCGCAGGTGGCCGAGGTGGTTTCGTTCATCCAGACGAGCTGGGGCAATCGCGGCGGGCCGGCGACTGCCGAACAGGTGGCGCGCATGCGCAAGAACGCGGAGCCTGTGGAGCCCACGGGCTTTCCGGCGCCGATGCAGCGCGAGCTGCGCCGCGCGGACCCGGGGCAAGGATCGGGCTCGTATTCGAGCGGCGTGGGCGCGGGCGAGTGAGGGGCTGGGGTGCTTCGGTGGGAGGTGGGAGTGATGAAGCGCGAGAGGAGCGCGAGAGAAGTGCGAAACGCGGGTGATGCAAGGCGGCCCGCGCTTCGATGTGCCTTCGATTTGCCTCGATGGGTGTTGTTCGCGTTACAGCGGACGCGGCCGGTCGCCCGCCGCGTCGGGTCGGTCGAGTTCGTCGGGCCATGGCTTCGAGCCGGGGTCGCGCGCCTGCGTCTCGCGCGGATCGCGTGGCGCGACCTTGTCGGCGGCTTCGTCGGGAACGCGATCGATCTCGCCGCCGCCCGGCGCGTGCCCCGGCGGAGAGAGCGCGTCGCGCACCGGCGTCTTCGGCTCTGTGTCGGGTCGCGGAGGCTGGTCGGTGGTATGGGGCTCGGGGGATGTCTTGTGAGCGGCGCGCGGAAGGTCGGCGGGTTGCTTCGGTGAAGTCATCGGGTTCTCCTCGTGAGGGGCAACGGTTGCTGTGCTGCACTGGGGGCAGCAAGCGTCATTCCGCCCACCTTCCGCGCAGGGCGCGTTGCACATGCGCCATTCGCGTGACGTGCGGCACGAAGCTTGCGCTTGTGCCTGTTACGTCGCCGAGCGCCGCCGCTCGCGCTTCACCGCTTTGCTTCGTGGCTTTGCTTCATGGCCTCTCTTCATGGCTTCGCTTCATCGCGTCGCCCCACCGCTTCGTCTCGACACATTGCCGCGCCGCGATGCCGCGAACGACACGCCCCACGCCCACCAGGAACACCCATGCCCGACACCCGCACCATCGACATCTTCCGCTACGACCCCGACCGCGATAGCCAGCCGCACATGCAGCGCTACGAGGTGGCGTTGCAGCCCACGGACCGCATGCTGCTCGACGTGCTGGGCCGTATCAAGTCGATGGACGAAACGTTCGCGTATCGCCGCTCGTGCCGCGAAGGCATCTGCGGTTCGGACGCGATGAACATCAACGGCAAGAACGGTCTTGCCTGCCTCACGAACATGGGCCAGATGCCTGCGCACATCACGCTGCGTCCGCTGCCGGGCCTGCCCGTGATTCGCGACCTCATCGTGGACATGACGCAGTTCTTCAACCAGTACCACTCGATACGCCCCTACCTCGTGAACGACCATCCGCCGCCCGAACGCGAGCGTCTGCAGTCGCCCGAGGAGCGCGATCAGCTCGACGGCCTCTACGAGTGCATTCTGTGCGCGTGCTGCTCCACGGCGTGCCCGACGTTCTGGTGGAACCCGGACAAGTTCGTCGGGCCCGCCGGACTGCTACAGGCTTACCGCTTCATCGTGGACTCACGCGACGAAGCCACGGCCGAACGGCTCGACAATCTCGAAGACCCGTATCGGCTGTTCCGCTGCCGCACCATCATGAATTGCGTGGACGTGTGCCCGAAGGGACTCAACCCGGCGTCGGCCATCGGTCATATTCGTTCGATGCTCGCGCGGCGCACGGTGTGAGCGGCGCGCGTGCCGCACGAAATGTAACCACGACGGTATCATTTCAAGCGCGAGCCGCCGCGCGCGGGGGCGGCGGGCTCATCGCGTTCATGCACCGTCGCGTCGAGGGCTTCAACGCGGCGACTCGAGCACCTTATCCGGCGTGATGGGCAGATCGCGCACGCGCCGGCCCGTGGCGTGATAGACGGCGTTCGCAATGGCCGCCGCCACGCCCACCACGCCGATCTCGCCCACGCCCTTCGCGCCCAGCGGATTCACCACGTCGTCGTGCTCGTCCACGAACAGCACGTCGATCTCACCGACGTCGCGGTTCACCGGCATGTGGTACTCCGCGAGGTTGTGGTTCATCACGCGGCCGAGGCTGTGATCGAACTGCGCGTGCTCGTGCAGCGCCATGCCGATGCCCCACACCACGCCGCCCGCCACCTGGTTCGCCGCCGTCTTCGGGTTGACGATGCGACCCGCGCCCACGGCGCTCACCACGCGGCTCACGCGTATCTCGCCCAACGCTTCGTCCACGCGCACCTCGGCGAAGACGGCGGAGAACGTGCCCATCGAAAACTGCTTCTGGCGCGCGTCGGGCGAGACCGTCACCTGCTCGTCGAGTTCGCGCAGACGCGCGCTGTGCAGCAGGTCGGCGAGTGCGATGCTCGCTGCGGTGTCTTCGTCGCTGTTGTGTTCGCTGTCTTCTTCCATTCGTTGCAGCCGCACGCGGCCGTCGCGAATCTTCATCGTCGCGGCGAGCGTTTCCGTATCGAGATTCGCGAACGCCACACCGCCGTGCGTCTGCAGGATTTCCGCGAGCCGCGAGCGCAGCTGCACACAAGCGGCATGCACGGCGCTGCCCACCGACGACACCGTCCACGAGCCGCCTTCCAGCGGCGCCATCGGCAGCGATGAATCGCCCAGCACGAAGGTGATGTCGTCGAGCGGAATGTCGAGCACGTCGGCCGCGATCTGCGTCATCGCCGTGTAGGTGCCGGTGCCGATGTCGGCCGTGGCCGACGAGACGCGCAGACGCCCGCTCGCATCCAGCACGGCGCGCGCGCTGGCCTCGGTCTGCATCGCGTCCCAGGCGCCCGTCGCCATGCCCCAGCCGACGAGTTCGCGGCCCTCGCGCATCGAACGCGGTTCGGCACTGCGCGCGCCCCAGCCGAAACGCTCCGCGCCCTGCGCATAGCATTCGAGCAGCGCGTTGCTCGAAAACGGCAGGTCCTTGTTGGCGTCGCGCTGCGCGTAGTTGAGGATGCGCAACTCGAGCGGGTCCATGCCGAGCGTCACGGCCAGTTCGTCCATTGCGCATTCCAGCGGGAAGACGCCTTGCGCGGCGCCGGGCGCGCGCATGTCGCAGGGCGTGTAGACGTCGAGCTTCGCCACCTTGTGACCGAGCTGCACGTTGGGCGCGTCGTAGATCTGGCCCGCCCAGTTCACCGTAACGTCGGCGTAGTCCTCGAACTGCGAGGTCTCGGACACGGCTTCGTGAATGATCGCCGCGAGCCGGCCGTCGCGGCGCGCGCCGAGCGCGACGTGCTGCACGGTGGCGGGACGGTGGCCGAACGTGAACATCTGCTGGCGCGTGAGCGTGACGCGCACGGGGCGCTTCAGTTCGCGCGCGGCCATCATCGCGAGCGGCAGATGGTATTGCGGCCGCAGCCCCGAGCCGAACGCGCCGCCCACGAATTGCGATACGACGCGCACCTGCCCCGGCGCAAAACCGAACACGCGCGTGAGGTACTGCTGCGTGTTCATCACGCCCTGCGTTTTCTCGTAGACGGTGTACGTGCCGTCGCTTGCGGGCACCACGGTGCAGCCGTGCATCTCCATAGGCTGATGGAATTCGACGGGCGTGGAGTAGAACGCGTCCACGCGCGCATGCGCCTTCGCGAGCGCGGCATAGGCCTTGCCGCGCGGCGGCGGAGGCGGATCGAAGCCGCCCTTTTCGGTGGAGGGCGGATACGCGGTGTGCAGCACTTCGCCAAGCGCGGTCTGATGCGGCGTGGGCTCGTAACGAATGCGCAGCAGCGAGGCCGCATGGCGCGCGAGTTCGAGCGACGTCGCGATCACCAGCGCCACGGGCTGCCCGCTGTACCAGACGCGGTCGTCGTAGAGCGGGCGGAACGGCATGCCGCCGGGCGCGACCTTGTCTTTCCAGGCGCGGTCGAGCGGCGCGAGGTCGGGCCGGTTTTCGTGCGTGAGCACGAGCAGCACGCCGGGCGTGGCGAGCGCAGCGGAAGCGTCGATGGAGACGATGCGGCCCGTCGCAATCGCGCTGTTCACGATGAAGCCGTAGACGAGGTCGTGGGCGGCGATGTTCGCGGTGGGGTGCGTGGCGTTGCGCGTGGTGGGGTGCGCGCCGTCGTCCGCCATGTAGTCCGCCGCATAGCGCGCCGTGCCCGTCACCTTGGCCACGCCGTCGACGCGCGGCAGCGCGGTGCCGATGCCCACACGCGCGCTGGCCTGACCGGAAGAAGAAAGTGGCGTGGTGCTCATCCGCGGTACTCCTTCGGCGCAAGCGCCTGTTCGAATGCGCGCACGATGGCGCGCGTGGCCAGTTCGATCTTGAACGCGTTGCCGCGGCGGCCCTGCGCGTCGCGCACCAGGGCCGCCGCGAGTTCGCCGAACGCAGGACGCGCGGGACGCCGGCCCACCAGCGCGCGCTCGGCCTCGCGATCACGCCAGGGCTTGTGCGCGACGCCGCCCAGCGCACAGCGCACGTCGCGAATCAGGCCGTCGCGGTCCAGTTCGACGCCCACTGCGACAGCGACGAGCGCGAACGCGAACGACTGCCGGTCGCGCACCTTCACGTAGGCGTGATGCCCGGCGAAGCCCTGCTCGGGCAGCACGATCGCGGTCACGAGTTCGTCGTGGCGCAACGTCGTGTCGAGATGCGGCGTGTCGCCCGGCAAGCGGTGGAAGTCGGCGAACGGAACGGAGCGCGCGCCGTCCGGCCCTTGCACGACGACTTCGGCGTCGAGTGCGGCGAGCGCCACGCACATGTCCGAAGGATGCGTGGCGATGCAATGCTCGCTTGCGCCGAGAATGGCGTGCATGCGGTTCACGCCGTCGAGCGCGGCGCAGCCCGTGCCCGGCGCGCGCTTGTTGCAGCGCGTGGTGGTGTCGTAGAAATAGAGGCAGCGCGTGCGTTGCAGCAGGTTGCCGCCCACGGTCGCGACGTTGCGGATCTGCGCCGACGCCCCCGCGAGAATGGCCTTGGAGAGCAGCGGGTAGCGCGCCTCGACGCGCGCGTCGTAGGCGAGCGCGCTGTTCGTCACGAGCGCGCCGACGCGCAGGCCGCCTGCGGGCGTGGCTTCGATTTCGCGCAACGGCAGCCGCGTGATGTCGATGACGCGCGCGGGTCGCGCCACGTGTTCCCGCAACAGATCCACGAGATTGGTGCCGCCCGCGATGAACTGATGGGCGGGACCGGCGCCGCGCAGGTCGAGCGCGTGCGTGACGTCGGCGGCACGGGCGTAGGAGAAACGATTCATCGGGATTCCTCCTCGCCGCCCTGAGGGGGCGTTTGCGCCGAGCCCGCACGTACGGCCTCGATGGCGTTCACGATGTTCACGTACGCACCGCAGCGGCACAGGTTGCCGCTCATCAATTCGCGCACGTCGTCGCGCGAATGGGCGTGGCCTTCGGCAAGCAGGCCCGCGGCGGAACAGATCTGCCCCGGCGTGCAGTAGCCGCACTGGAACGCGTCGTGCTCGATGAACGCGCGCTGAAGCGGATGCAGCGTGTCGCCTTCGGCCAGTCCTTCGATGGTGGTGAGCGCGGCGCCGTCGTAGACCGCCGCGAGGGCGAGGCACGCGTTCATGCGCACGCCGTCGGCGAGCACCGTGCAGGCGCCGCACTGCCCGTGATCGCAGCCCTTCTTGGTGCCCGTGAGATGCAGCCGTTCGCGCAGCAGGTCGAGCAGCGTGATCCACGGCTCCACTTCGAGTTCGTACCGCTTGCCGTTCACCGTGAGCTGGATGGGAACGGTGGCGGGCGGCGTGTGCGCCTTGCGATCTTTGGACGGATGCGGGACGTCGAGCGCGGCGCCGTGTTCGGGTTCGGTCACGTGGGGCATGGCGGGTCTCTTCCGGAGAATGGCTCGGAAAGGACGACGCGCAAGGGACGTGCCTGGGGGCTTGATGGAGAGGCTTAGTTGAGGGGCGTGGGGACGGTAGCGGCGCGAGGTAGTAGCGCCCGAGCGTAGTCAGGTGCGGTGATCGACGATGGGGTCGATTTCGGCGGCGGTGAGACCGAAGGCCGCCATGCGGCGGCGATGCTCCGCCGAACCGAGGTACGCACGCAGCGCGCGGTTAAAGGCGTCGCGCAATGCGGCGTTGCCCTTCCTGAACGAAAACGCGCCCATCGGCATGGGGCAGCCGGCGGACGTGCCGGCCTCATGAGCGCTTGGGGTTACAGCGACCGCCTCCACTCGCTGCAACCCGACGCGCTGTGCCACCACGCGGTTGCCGAGTGCCGTGCTCGCATAGGCGTCCACGTGGCCGGCGAGCAGCGCCTCGATGGCCTCGCCCTGTGCGTCGAAGAGCACGATCTGGTCGTCGTGGACGCCGCCGCTTTTTGCCGCCTGGTGCTGCACCTGCCCCGTGATGACGGCAAGCCGCGCGTCGCGGCGCGCGGCGACGGCGCCGTAGCCCGTCAACGACATCGGATTGCCGACACGCACGAGCAACCCGTCGCCGATAGCCCAGACGGGCAGACTGAAATCGACCTGGCTCATGCGTTCGGGCGTGACGAAAAGCGGGACGTTCAGATCCCACCGACCGGCCGCGACGCCGGGCAGCAGTTCCGCGAACGTGGTGAGGCACGGCGTGATCTGCGTCACGCCCAGGGTGCGCAACACGACGGTGGCAAGGTCGATATCGGCGCCGGTTGCCGAACCGTCGGTCGCTGTCCAGCCGAACGGCGGCTCTTCGATGTACGCAAGCGTGATCTTCATTTCGGCACCTTCAACTGGACCCCTTTGCTGATTGGCCTACCGCACGTCCCTCGCCGCCTGCCACATATCCCGCGAACCGATGCTTGCGTGCCAGGCCTCGAATTTAGACCGCCATTGCTCGAACGGCTCGCCGAGCGGATGGCGTGGGTCGCCGCTCAACGAATACGCCATGCCTTCGATCAACCATCGCGGCTGCGTCGCCACGGCGAGGTTGCCGAGCGACTCCGCCTGGCGATAGTGGATCAGTTCATGCGCGACGTAGAACGGTGTCCAGCCGCGCGGCGCCACGATCATCCCCAGGTTGCCGACCGCCATGGCGGCGCGTCGGCCCATTCCGAAGGCATCGGCGCAGCTCGACGTCGTGCAGAACACGATGCGTGGCGTGCCGCGGAATGGCCCGACCGCCGCGCCTGCCCTCGCATACCCCTCGCGATAAAGCCCCTGCGCGTCCGCGAGCGCGGCGACGTTGTCGGTGCAAATACTGGCGCTCACGCATTGCACACCGGGGACCCACGCAGGCACCGCCACGCGCAGCGGCTTGATGAATGCGAACGCCGCCACGGGCAGGCAGACGAGTACCGCCCCGGCCATCCACCCCACACGCTTCATGTTCACGTCCCCTCCTTCGCCGTCACGCGCGCCGCGCGCTGCCCGGCAGCGTCGAATATCTTGCGCAGTTGGTGCCGTTCCTCGTCGCTGAGCCATTCAACGGCGGCCGGCATGCCCAGCACGAGTTGCAGCGTGAGGTCGCCGCGTTTGCCGTGGCGGTCCGCGAGGCCCTGCCCGCGCAACCGGATCGTGCTGCCCGGCTGCGCGTTCGGCGCAATGGCGACTTGCAGCGGGTGGCCCAGCACGTGGGTCTCGAAAGAGCCGCCCAGCGTCGCGGTGACGAAATCGACCTCGATCTCGCAGGCGAGATTCAGCCCGTCACGGCGGAACGCGGAATCGCAGACGATGGCCACGGAAAAGATCGCATCGCCTGGCGCGCCGCCGTTCACGCCCGGCTGCCCACCGCCTTCCACGACGAGCCGCTGTCCGTCCCACGCGCCCGCGGGCACCGGCACGGCCTGCGATTTGCGTTCGCTGCGCACGCCCGTGCCGGCGCATGCGGCACACAACCGGCCAGCAAGCGGACGCCCCGTTCCCGCACACGCGGCGCAACGCATGCCGTGAGGCGTCAGGCCACGGCCATCGCAGGCGGCACAGGCGAAAGTCGATGCATGCGAACGACGCGACTGACCGCATTCGCGGCACGCGGCGTTCACGGGATAGGTCGCTTCGACGGCCCCGCCGTGAATCGCCGCTTCGAGCGGCACGAAAAGTTCGACGAGGCAGTTCGCACCGCGCATGGGCGGTCCGCTGCGGAATTCACGCGCGGCGGTGTGCGCGGAAGTTTCCTTGCTGCTGTCTTTACTACCGTCCCGGCCGCTGTCTTTGTGGTCTTCCCTGGCGCTGCCTGGGCCTGGGTGTCTGCCGGGGTCTCTGCCCGCGTCTTTTCCCGGATCCTTGCTCCAGCCTTTGCCGGCTTTTGCGGCGGGCGCCTTGGCAGGCGCCGGCGAAACCGGCGCCTCGCGCTTGCCCATCAGGATTTCGAACGCTTCCTGCACGCGCTTGAACACCGGCTCGACCGTCGACTCCCGCCCCTTGTTGCGGTCCGGGTGGTACTTCGCCCGCAGCCGCCGGTATGCGCGTTTGATGTCCGCTTGCGACGCCGTGCCCGGCAGCTCGAGCCGCCTGTAGTATTCGTCGAGGCTCACGCGTTTTCCCCGTCTGATTTTTCTGGAAGCGCAAGTCTATCAAGACGGGGACGCGCCGGCGGTACCGGCCCTACTGCCCCGCCGCCACACCGGGCTGCACGCGCCGCGCCGCCGCCGAGGGCATCATGAGCAGCGCGAGCGCGAGCGAAATCAGGCACCCTGTCACGACCTCCTCCACGCGCAGGCGCGCGAGCGGCACGATCTCGAATCCGAGCGATCCATAGACGAGCCCCACCAGCACCGTGATGAAGAACACGCCCCGCGCGTAGGCGTGGAAGATGTAATAGGCCCAGCCGAACACGGACAGCACCATGGCCGCCGCGAGCACGCCTGGCGTGTGGCGGAACGCCGTCACGACGAGCGCGCTCACGAGCGCGCCGGCAAACGTTCCCGCAAGGCGCTGCATCGCGCGGTTGATGGTGTGCTCGCGCGACGTGGTGCCGAGGAACACCACGAACGTGCTAATGACCGCCCACATCCAGCGCTCTTCCGACAATCCGCTGCCGACCAGCATGGCCACCGCCGCCGCAAGGGTCGCGGGTATGGCGGGCAGCCACGCGAGCGCGCGGACCCGATGCACGAGCGCGACGAGAACGGTCTGCTCGCGTTTGCGCAGCCCTTGCAGAAAACGGCTGCCACGCCGCGCCGAACGATTGAAGCGCGCGGCCGTGCGCCACGCGTCGCGCGTCAGACCCCGCACGGTCGGCCACACGGACCACGCGCGGCGCCGCTGCACCGGAATGAGGACGCGCGAAACGAACGTCACGACGACGGGCGCGCACGCCGAGACGGCCAGCATCGCGACGACCATCGCGTGCGCGGGATGCAGATACAGCCCGAGATAAAACGCGACCAGCGCGAGCATGGCGCAACCGATGGCGCGTGGCCCGCTGCGCTGGCACAGCATGCCCGCGAACACCACGAACAGGAGGCCGGCGCCGCGCATGGCCGGTTGGGCGGCCACCGCGGCGGCCCCGGCAAAACACGCGCAGGCCGTGGCATAAAGCCAGCCGAGCGAGATCATCCAGCCCGAGAGCCGCGCGTCGCGCAGAAACAGCGGCGCGATCATCGCGAACAGCACGCCGAGCGCGGCGACGGTCACGGATAGATGGTGGTGAAGCGCCCATGCCGACGCGAGTGCAGCGCTCAAGAAGGTGGCAAGCGCCGAGCGTGCGGCGTTGCGAAGACGCAGCAGACCGGGATCGGCAATCACCGCCCGACGGTGCAGGTCTTGAAGCACGCGCGAGTAGCGCGCGCGAATCGAATCAGCGACGGCAATGATCATGTCGACGACGTTCATGCGAATCGGCTGCCCGGCTTGTGGCCGCGCGCCGATGGCCGGGACGACGCCCGGCGGTGAGTCGGCGCCGACGCGCGCTTCAGCCGGGATCTCCGGCTTCACGCGCATTCGGCGAACGGGGAAACCATGCCGCGCCGCGCACGCATCCGGGTAAGGACGCTCGCGCGGCAAGAGGGAGGACAGGGTTTTCCCGGATGATAACCGGACAAAATTGCGCGCAACGAGCGCGGCGCGCGTCGGCCCGTCTTGGCGCGTCTGGGTGATGATGGATGCGCGAGTCAGCGCGGCTGGAACGCGATCAGGGCCATTCCGGCCAGCGCCAGGGCGACACCGGACCAATCCCAGGCCGTGGGCCGCACGCCCTCCACAGCCCAGAGCCAGACGAGCGCCACGGACACGTACACGCCGCCATAGGCCGCATAGACCCGGCCCGCGGCGGCGGGATGCAGCGTGAGCAGCCAGGCAAAGAGCGCCAGCGAAAGCGCAGCCGGCGCGAGCAGCCAGACGCTACGGCTTTCGCGCAGCCACAGATAAGGCAGGTAGCAGCCGACGATTTCGGCCGCCGCAGTCGCAACGTAGAGAAGGAAAGTTTTCATCCGGCAATCGGGTGGCGAAGCGATGGCCGTCGACGACCCGCATCGGGTCCGCGCGACAGCCCTCCACCAGGCCTTGTCTGTCGCGTCGTCGGCGTCGCTATGGCGCGAACGGAAAGTGCGCCGATGATACTGCGACCTGCGACGGGCCGGCGCCGCCGTTCGTCCCCCTATCAGCCGGTGACTTCGGCCTGCTGCGCCGACGCTCGCAGCGACGCCTCACCCAACCCGAACCCCAGTCGATCACTGAGATACGCGCTGAAGTCGGCTTGCACCTCGGGGTGGCGCAACGCGAACTCGACGGTCGCCTTCAGATAACCGAGCTTGCTGCCGCAGTCGAAGCGCGTGCCGTGGTACTTGTAGGCCAGCACCTGTTCGTCGGCCAGCAGCGACTGGATCGCATCCGTGAGCTGCAGTTCGCCGCCCGCGCCCGGCTTCAGCGCGCGCAGATGTTCGAAGATGCGCGGCTTCAACACGTAGCGGCCCACTACGCCCAGGTTCGACGGCGCCACGTCGGGAGCCGGCTTTTCCACGATGCCCGACATCTTGATGATCGAGTCTTCCCACTCCTTGCCGTCCACGATGCCGTACGACTTCGTGTCCTCGGGCGGAATCTCTTCCACGCCGATCACCGAGCTGTGATAGTGGTCGAACACCTCGATCATCTGCTGCATGACGGGCGGCGTGCCGTAGAGCAGATCGTCCGCGAGGATCACGGCGAACGGGTTGTCGCCCACGAGCTTCTCGGCGCACATCACTGCGTGGCCGAGACCCAGCGCCTCGGGCTGACGCACGTAGAAGCAGTCGACGTGGCTCGGTTTGATGCTGCGCACGAGTTCGAGCAGCTTGTCCTTGCCGCGCGCCTCGAGTTCGGCCTCGATCTCGTAGGACTTGTCGAAGTGGTCTTCGATGGCGCGCTTGCTGCGGCCCGTCACGAAGATCATTTCCGTGATGCCGGCGGCCATGGCCTCTTCCACCGCGTACTGGATCAGTGGCTTGTCCACGATGGGCAGCATTTCCTTCGGGCTCGCCTTCGTGGCCGGCAGAAAGCGCGTGCCGAGACCGGCCACGGGGAATACCGCCTTGGTTACTTTGAGCATGTGAACTCCGCAGTGAGGTGAATGCGCGAGGAAGCGGCGGAAGGCTTGAACGACGCAGCTTCGGAATCGGAATCGGGATCGGGATCGGGCCGCGTCGCCAATTGAACGCCGATTGAATGCCACTCAGGCGTCGACGCCGAGCGCCGCACGCAAGCCGGCGCCGAACGAATCGACCAGCAGGTCCTGCGCGTGACGCTCCAGCGTGTCGCGCAGCAGCGCCATTTCCTTGCCGGAAAACAGACGCAGCGCGTCGGCGCTCGCCACGAGCTGACGCGCGGCCTCATGATCGAACGCCGCACCGAAGCCGTTCAGGCGCGCCTGTTGCGCTTCGGACAACGGCGTGTGTTCGCAGAGTCCATCGGCGCCCTGGCTGTCCGCGGCGCCGATCAACGAGGTGAGCATGACGTCCGCGGCCGCGAGCAACTGCACGTCGCGCGCGACATCGTCCGACGCAGCCGCCGAGCCCGTGTGGCTCACGCGCGGGCCAAAACGTTCGACGAGGCGCCGCAGCTTCGGCCGGTCGAGCGCGCGAACCTTGCCATGCAGCGCGAGGTGCACGCCCGGCACCTCGGCAAGCCGCTCGGCCGCGCCCAGCCACGACGCCGGGTCGCCGCCCGCCGCAGGGTCGAGCGCCGCCGCCATCACCAGCATGGCCGGCGCGAACTTGAAGCGCTCACGTGAACGCCTGCGCTGCGCGGTCGCGAAATGGCCATGCCACGGGTCGGGCAGCACCACGACCTCGCGTTGACCGATGCGATGCCCGCGCAAGGCGTCGTCGAATGCGATCAACGTGGCGTCGGCCGCGTTCAGCGACGCCACGGCTTGCCGCCCTAACGCGCTCTTTCCCGACGCCTTCAGTTGCCGCGCAATCAGATCTTCCGTATTCGGCATCGACACCGAAACGCGCGAGCGGGCGAATCGCTGCTTGAGCGTAGAAGCATGGGCGGAAAATGCATCGAGATAATCGTCGGCGCCGAGGAAAATCAGTTGTGCATCCTGATCCGCATTCACCATTTCCGCGCAGGCATTCAGGAGCGCGTCCATCCGAACGGCATCCAGCCGCCCCATGGTGGCCCCGCCGAAGTCCACGGGCGCCTGCACGATATGCACCTGCTGCCATGCGGACATATCGAGCCGGGTCAACTCCGTGCTCGCGAAATCCATACGCGTAATGATGAAAATCGGGTACATTGAACGTTTGCGGATGGCTGATATCGCACTGGCAAGCACTTCCAGGCGAAAGCCGCGCGCCACCGGCTCGATGATCAATATGGGTGTAGTCACGCCGCAAGACGCTCTCATTGTCGTATGCGCGCAACCCGATACCGGTTGTCACAGGGCAGTCATGCCGCTATATGCATCTCTTTCCGGATACCGAATCACGCAATCAAATTGCATTACGCACTATTTCTGTCTGCATACGATAAGCCAGCTGCATTGGCATATTCCGACAAAGGCTTGTCTTTTGCCCCCGTCGCGAACCATGTTGCGCGAAAGAATTTGCAACAAATTCCGTCGCGCCAAATGCCGCAAGCCACTCCCTAAACCAGTATGACGCGGGCATATACGCCGCGCGCCGGATGACCGTTCGCAGGACCCCGGCGTATGCGGCCAGCCCGCGTCCGCCGTGCCTGCCGTTGTGCCGAGGCGCCACCGTGCGCGTGGCGGAGCGAGCGGCCACACACCATGCGGCGATTCGCGCCGCATTTATGCGCAATGAGGAAAAAGCAAACGTTTCAACTGGAAGACTATTGCCGATCCGGCATAGCCACAAGCGCGATATGTCCGTCAATTCGACATTAATAATTCGCTTATCTAACCGTGGACGATATCCGACAAATTATTGGCGAATTCGGCCAGCAAATTACGTTTGAGATAAACGCCAGGTAGCATCGAGCGACCAATTAATCCGCCTCAATGCCAGTCGGAGTGGACCACCTATCTTTCGGGGAAGTCAGATGGAGTGCATTGTCAACGTCCAGGTCAATCGTGCAGCACCGGCGAGCGTTATGCCTGAAACGCGCATCACAAAACGCATTGGTATCGCGTTATTCAACGGCTTTGCCCTTCCTGGTGCCGCCACAATCGTGGAAGTCTTCCAGGCTGCGAACGACTTCACCAGTTCGCAGCGCGGCGGCACGCGCTACGAGGTGTGCCTGCTCTCGGCATCGGGCGGCCGTATCGCAAGCTCGTCGTCCGTGTTCGTCTGGACCGAGAGCGTGGACGCGCATCGCCTTACCGATCCGTTCCATACGCTCTTCATCGTGGGCGGCGTGGGGGTGAGTCATGCGCTGCGCGACGAGCGTCTCATCACATGGCTGCGTCGCGCCTATCCGCGCAGCGAATCCATCGTGCCTATCGGCGAGGGCCGGCTGCTGCTCGAGGCCGCGGGCATCGCGCAGACGGCGGGCAACGATTCGCACGGCGAGCGCATGGGCGAGCTCACGCGTAATGCGCCCGGCAACCGCATCCTGTCCGAGTGCGTGAATCCGTTGCGCAGGGCACTCGCGGTGGTGCAGGAAGACCACGGCGCCGACGTTGCGCGGCAGATCGGCAACTGGGTGGCGCCGCCCGCCGAAACGCAGTTCACGGCGATCGTGCGCAAGAACGCTTCGATCTGCATCAGCGAACAGATTCAGGCTTCGGCACGCTGGATCGAGGCGAACGGCGACCGCCAGGTCTCCATCGACGACGCCGCTCAGGTGGCCGCCATGAGCGAGCGCAACTTCCTGCGGCGCTTCAAGATGGAAATGGGCGTGACGCCGTCCGAATACCTGCTCTACGTGCGCCTCGACATGAGTTGCCGTCTGCTTGCCGAAACGAATCTGCCCGTCGACAAGATCGCGCGGCGCTGCGGCATCGGCAGCGGCGGACGCCTCTCGAAGCTGTTCCGCAAACATCTCGGCTCGACACCCACCGAATATCGCGCGACAAGAAGGCCTGCGGTGAAGGCCATGTAGCTGCGCCGCGGACATTGCGCCGCTTCTATGACGTGAAGCGCCACGTGAGCGCGCCGCCGGCGCTGCATCGCGTGGACCACATGGATCACGTCATGCCGATAGCGCATCCATCGATGTAACGCGTGAGGTTTGGCCCCGTTTGCGCCCGCCTGTTGTATCGGCGGGTTCTTTTTTTGAGGCGCTTGATAGAGGCATCTGCAACGGGTCGCGCGACACGAGTGCATGACACGAGTGCATGACACGAGCGCATAGGCGCGCCAGGCCAGGCAACCTGGAACGAACGATCGAACGTTGGATGGGGGACTAACGAGGAAGGCGGAACGCGCGGAACCAGCGGGAACGGGAGGGACGGCCGGCGCGTGCACGCCCCGGCCGCTCAGCGAGATTCAATACGCGTTCCGATGCGTGAATCCCTTCGCGATGGTCGCGAAGACGATGCGCATGTCGAGCGCAAACGACCAGTTGCGCAGGTAGTAGAGATCGTGCTCGACGCGGCCTTGCATCTTCTCGAGCTGGTCGGTCTCGCCGCGGTAACCGTTCACCTGTGCCCAGCCCGTGATGCCCGGCTTGATGCGATAGCGATGGATGTAGCCGTCCACGATTTTCCGGTACAACTCGTCATGCTCGATCGCATGCGGACGCGGTCCCACCACCGACATATCGCCCAGCAGCACGTTGAAGAACTGCGGCAACTCGTCGAGGCTCGTGCGCCTCAGAAAAGCGCCCACACGCGTGATGCGGGCGTCGTTGCGCGTGGCCTGTCGAACCACGCCCGGCTCCTCGCGATGCACGCGCATGGAGCGGAATTTGTAGATGCGAAAGGCGCGTCCGTCCGCGCCCTTGCGGTACTGCGTGAAGAGCACCGGCCCCGGCGAAGAGAGCTTCACGGCGACGGCGATCGCGATCAGCAGCGGAGAAAGCACGAGCAGTGCGACCGCGGCGAAGCAACGATCGAACAGCTCCTTCTTCAGCTTTGCGTGCAGCGGCAGCGGCGAGGCCATCAGGTTGATGGCCGGCACACCGATCAGGTCGATCATGCTGCTGTCGAACAGCGTCATGTCGCTCACGTCCGGAATGAAGCGGATATTCACGAGGTCGTCGCGAAACTCGTTCACGACGCGCGCGATCGTGCGTTCCTCGGAAAGCGGCAGGGCGAGCCACACTTCCTGCACGCGCTCGGCCCGTACGTATTGCACAAACGCGTCGAGGTCCGCGAAGGCGGGCAATGTGGCGTGCCCGGCGGCGTTGCCGGCATCGCGCAGATCGAAGCGCGCGCAGGCACGAAACCCGCTCGCGGACGACGCCTCGATATTGCGCAACACCTGGTCCGAACGGCCACCGAACCCGACGACTGCCACGCGCCGCAGGTTCAGGCCCGCGTTGCGCAAACGCGCAAGCACGAGGTGCGAGGCCACCCGCGACGCGACCAACGCCACGCCTGTCATGACGGTCCAATACGCAAACCATAGACGCGAAATCAGCACGGTCTGGTGCAGAACGAACATGAGCGCAACGCCGCAGGCCTGCACGACGAGCCACGCGAGCAAAAGCTGGCCGGCATGGTGCAGCATCGAACGGCCGCGCCACGATTCATAGATGTCGAAGGCCGGCAGCACGGCGAGCGCAAACGCCGCGGCAAAGGCGATGAACGCGGCAGGAGAATGCGTGTCTGCGAGTTCTTCGAAGCGGATGTGCGACGCGAGCGCGCCGCCGCCCACGATCAGCGCGACATCCACTGCCCGCGCGAACACTCCCTGAAATCCGGCCATGTCTGCTTTCTCCGTTGCGAGGATACTTGACTTGATTCGACGCGAGGTCGAGCAGGCGTGAAGCGCCGCGGCCAAAAAAAATGGCCGTAAATCGCTTGATTAATTCATCGACACAGATTCGAGTCGATATTGGAAATAGCCGCTAAAACGACGTTAATGGCATTCAACCGGGGACGCATTCCGATGCGCAGGCAGACCCCTCTCCCCTCGCGCGACCAACAGGCCCGGCGAGCTTGACAGGCGGTTCTCCCAGCGCAATGCAGCAGGCAAACATGGCCCGCTCCACTTGATGCAACCCATGGCTAGAAGGATATGGCAAGCCCAATGTCGAATTCCGTCACGCTCGTGATGGATTCCGCCAAGTTGCTGCATGCGCACATAACGCCGATTCAATTACCTATCGGCATGGCATAGAGAAAATGGAATGCTGGATCGAGAAAAGGCGAAGGGAATGCGGCGAGTCGGGCAATACGCGGACTGAGCGCCGCGCCTAATACGTTGCCATCACGCGTTACCATCACGCCGCCGTCAGGCAGCGTTTCCGCTTTTGCCGGATGGCGCACCGGCGTCCGGGGTGGCGCCGCCATCGGCAGGCGCCGCGGGTGGGCCGTCGTGCGCGGGGTCGTGCGACGGCTCATGTGCCGCGTCGTGCATCGCATCGTCCGTCGCCGCGCGCATGCCATAGGCGTTCATGAGCCGGTACAGCGTGATGCGCGACACGCCGAGCGCTTCGGCCGCTTCGCCCACGCGGTTGCGCCGCCGCAGCAGCGCGGCTTCGATAGCGCGTTTTTCCGCGGCCTCGCGCACCTGGGCAAGCGTCATCGGTCCTTCGTCGGCGGGGCGAAGCTCAAGATCGTGAGCCGAAATGAGCCGGTGCTCCGCCAGCACGATGGCACGCCGCACGCGATTGATGAGCTCGCGCACGTTGCCCGGCCAGCAGTACGTGCGCATCGCTTCGATGGCGTCCGGCGTGAAGCCGCGAATGCGTCGCGTGCTGTCCGAGCGGAACCTGGCGAGCATGTGGTTCGCGAGCAGTTCGATGTCGGCGCCGCGCTCGCGCAGCGGCGGCTCGTCGATACGCAGCACGCACAGGCGATGGAACAGGTCCTCGCGAAAACGCCCTTCGCGCACGGCATCTTCGAGATTCACGTGCGTGGCCGAAATGACGCGCACGTTCACCGGCACGGACTGCAGGCCGCCCAGCCGCTCAATCTTGCCCTCCTGGAGAAAGCGCAGCAGACTCGCTTGCGCCTCGATGGGCATGTCGCCGATTTCGTCGAGAAAAAGCGTGCCGCCTTCGGCCGCTTCCACGCGCCCGGTCCTGCGCTGCGTCGCTCCCGTGAATGCGCCCGCCTCATAGCCGAAGAGTTCGGCCTGCAGCAGGTGATGCGGAATGGCTCCGCAATTCAGCGCCACGAAGGGCGCGCCGCGTCGCGGCGAATGTTCGTGAATGGCGCGCGCCGTGAGTTCCTTCCCCGTGCCCGACTCGCCCGAAATGAACACGGGCGCATGGCTCGTCGCGATCTTGCGGATGGCGCGAAAGAGCTGCCGCATCGCATCGCATTCGCCGATCATCGCGTCGTGGCTCGTTCCCTCGGCGATCTGCACCTCGGCGCCGAGCGCGCCCATGCCGAGCGCATGCCCCAGCCGTTCGGCGAAGCGGTCCCACGGAATGGGCAGCGTGACGTAGTCGAAGCAATATTGGCTGATGAGACGGCGCACCGTGGGGTCCGCGAGCTGGCGGCTCTTCGCCGTGGCCACCCAACCGAGCGGCGAGGTCTTCAGGCAGGCTTCCAGTTCCGAAAGATCGCGCGGCGCGAAGCCGGAGAGGTCGATGAAACCTGCGGTGCTCACGCCGCACGCCACCGCTTTCTCCGCGCGAGCCGGCGTACGCGCGGCGACCACTTCCCAGCCGGCCTCGCGCAGGTGGGCCGTCAACGACTCGTCGTGCTGACGGGCCACGTAGACGAGCCGCCGCACGTGGCCGTCCGCAGGCCCGCTGTGAGCCTGCGTGTGCGCGCCGGCGCCGGCCGCGTCTACGGCGTGCGTTTCGGGCGTATCGGCTTTCCCTTTGGGCACCTTCTGCACGTTCTTGTCCGATGAAAATGGTGTCGCTGGATGCGCTGCGGCCTGCCATTCATCATAGGCGCCCGCGCGGCACAGCCAAAATTCTCGCAGCGTGCAGTTTGGCGGGTTTGCGCGGCGGGCTGTATCGGGGGTGGCCGCAATCGATGTAGGACTTGTGGGCCCGGCGTAGGGATTTTCCGATGCTGCGACGCGCGCCCTCAGCGGGTCGTGTTCTGGAAGGCGCGGTTTTGCGACGTCAATGGGTTGCCGTCGCCGGTTGCTGCGGCGTCGAGCGGAAGCTGGACTTCGATGCGCGTGCCCTTGCCCGGCGACGTCTCGATGCGCAGCGTGCCGCCCACCAGATACGCTCGCTCGCGCAGCCCCACCAGACCGAACGAACCAGGCTTGCGCGCGCTGGCCGAGTCGAAGCCGGCGCCGTCGTCGCGAATGGTGAGGGCAAGCGTGCCGTCGCGATGACGCAGATCCACTTCGGCGTGCGAGGCCTGGGCGTGCCGCGCGATGTTCGTGAGCGACTCCTGAACGATGCGAAACACGGCCGTTGCATAGGGTTCGGCAAGCGTGAGCCCGGAAGGCTCGATATGCAATATGCAACCAATCCGGTAACGCTTTTCGAAGTTCTCCACGAGCCATTGCGTGGCGGCGGCAAACCCGAGGTCGTCGAGCATCAACGGACGCAGGTCTGCCGCAATGCGCCGCGTGGAGCCCACGGCCTCAGTGAGCAAACCATGCATGCCTGCAATCTTGCGCGCGAGATCGGCGTCGTCTTGAGGCACACGCTCGATGAGCCATTCCAGATCGATTCGCAAGGTGGCAAGCGTCTGCGCGAGTTCGTCATGGAGTTCGCGCGCAATACGCCGCTGCTCCGCTTCGCGCGCCGACGCGCTGATGACCGACATCTCGCGCAACTCTTCGCGCGAGGCGGCGAGATCACGCTGCGCGCGCTGGCGCTCTTCCACCTCGCGCCGCAGTTCTTCGTTGGATGTGCTGAGCTCCGCGGTGCGCGCCGCGACGCGCTGTTCGAGCCGCTCGTTGGCTTCGTTCAGTTCGTCGGTCTTCTCCTGGACGAGGCGATGCTTGAAGCGCTCGCCTTCCAGGGCCCGTACCGTTTTCGCATACAGCTTGCCGTTCTCGAACAGCAGCGCGAACAGCACGACCGTGGACGCGAGAAAGCCATACACGCGCCCCGCGTAGAAGCCCAGATCGAAGCGGCCGTGATTGAGTATCGCGGACACCGCGATATCGCATAACCACGCAACGAGCACGACCATCACGCAAAGATCGAGCACCGAGCGCGGCGTGCGACGCCACACGGCCACGAGCGCCGCAACGTTCAGCGCCCACACCGTGCCCACCACGACGAAGATGCTCGACGCCATGGCCGAGCCGCGCATGATGCGCGGCAGCGCGTCGTGTCCGCCGGTCGCAAGGAATATGAAGGCAGCCGCGGCAACCACGACGCCGACGACACACAACACAACGGGTATCGCGGCACCGCGCACGGACGCGGGCCGCGGCTCCCGCTCGCCGCGGTCCGATGCGTAGCCCATCACCGCAACGGGAAACGCGCCATGCCAGAACATATAGAGCCACGCCGTGGTCTGGTCGCGCGCGCCGAGCAGCCCTGACGGCGCGAACAGCCCGGGAAAGCTCAGCATGTGCGCGCCGGCGATCAGGCTGGAAAACAGGTAGCCGCCCGCAAGCAGCAACAACGAGCGCGAACGGAGAATCGAGAACTGGCTCAGCAGTAGCCAGGCCGTGACCAGGTCCGTGACGATGACCGCGGTTTCGTAGACGGGAATGAAGGCCCAGACCGCAGGCAACTGCACGCGCGCGAACGGCGCAAGCGCGGCCAGCATCGCCACCGAGGCCGACATCATGACCGCCGCGAGCCGGCGCTGGCGCCGGTCGGGCGGCAGCGTCGACAGGAACAGATGCGATACGTCCGTGAGCACCCTCAATGCGCCTCCCCCGACGAGCTAAGTCCGATCGCGTGCAATGGTCCGCCTGCCGCGCGTGAACCGGTAACGTTTTTATTGTCCCACATGGGGAACGTGCCGTAATCACCGGGTTTTTAAGGGTTTTCGCGGGCCGTTTTAGTGGGCTGTCCTGGCGGCAAACGCAGCGCGCCCATGGCCGCGCGAATTTCGGGCGCAGCCATGACGTCCCGCGCGAGGTCGACCGTCATGGACGTAAAGGTGTGCCGCGCGGCGCTGCCGCCATAAGGCGCGCCCAATATTTCGTCGTCGATGCGGCCGAGCGCCTCGTCGTACCAGCGGGCGCCGCTCCGTTCGCAATGGCGGCGTGCCTCGCCGATCACCGCAAGCGCTTCGCCATCGCGTGCTTCATGCAGGAGCGCGCGGGCGAGCTGCCCCGAGAGCATGGGCAGCGGCGCGAGAAAGTTCGTGGCCCGCAACGCGGCGATCGCGACCGCGAGTCGCGCCGTGGCTTCGGGCCCGGGCTGCGTGAGCGTGGCGAGCCAGGCGTCGTAGCAGGCGCAGCAGGTGCTCCAGATCGTGAGACCGAAACGCGTGGACAGTCGCTGCAATACGTCGATGCCTTGCCTCGCTGCAGCGTTGTCGGCGTTGAGGAGCGCAAGCGGCACCGCTGCTTCCACAAGCACATAGCACGTCACGATCTCGTAGTCCGCCCGTAGCGCGGCGTGAAAGCTCCGGGCAGCCAGTTCGCAGGCCTCGTGCTGTTCGCCTTGTGCCCATCGCACGCGAGCGAGCGTGGCCCGCGCAGCGGTGCTGTGGTCAACGCGAGAGCCCGTCGTGTGCCAGCGTGCGAGAGGCGCGTCGTATTGCTCGATCATCTGCTCCAGCAACGTGCGGGCGCGCGGCTGATTGCCCGCATAGTGTTCCGCGATGCCTTCCACGCGTGCCGCCAGCACGCCGTGAATCGCCTCGCCGGTTTCGCGGGCCTGCTCGCCGAAACGACGCGCGAGAACGAGCGCTTCGCGCGCGCGTCCGCCGTATTGATGCCAGTTCCACACGCCCCAACGCGCGCGCAACGCGTGCCCCGTGTCGCCCGTTTTCAGCGCGTGATCGAGAACACGCGACCATGCCTCGCGTGTTTCTTCCAGCGGACCATCCGTATAGACGGCTGCTGCCGCGAGACCGCCCACCAGCCGGATATGCGTTTCGGTATCGACGGGCAGCGTGGCCCCTTCCGTTCGTGCGAGGCAACGCAAGGCCGCGCGAGCGCGATCGCAGCACTCCTCCACCAGCGAAAGCTCATACAGCCAGGGCACCGTGATGGCCGCGAGTTCGATTCCGACCACGGCGTCTCCCGCGCCTTCGAGCGTCCAGTCGAGTGCCGCGCGCACGTTGCCGAGCTCGCGCATGAAGTGCACGAGCCATTCCTCGATGGGCTGCTGCTTCCATTGCGTCTGCAATTCGCGTAGCAGCGTCACGACGAGCGACGCATGCGCGTCCGCCGCTCGCGCGCGTTCGCCCTCGTCGTCGAGCTGCTGCTGCGCGTAGGCCCGCGTGGTCTCGAGTAACCGATAGCGATAGCCCGCGCCCTCGGGTTCCGTGGCGAGCAACGAGCGCGCGGCGAGCCCGCCGAGCGCATCGAGCGTGGCGATGGCGGTGAGGCCCGCGTATTCGCCCACGGCGCGGGCGGCGTCGAAGGAGAAGCTGCCCACCAGCGTACCGAGCCAACGCAACAGCTTCTGTTCGTCCCGGCCGAGCAGACGGTAGCTCCAGTCGAGCGTGGCCTGCAGCGTCTGATGGCGCGGCAGCGCCGTGCGGCGACCGCCGGTGAGAATGCTGAAGCGGTCGTCGAGATTCGCCGCGAGCTGACCGAGCCCCAGCACCGCCGCGCGCGACGCCGCCAGTTCGAGCGCGAGCGGAATGCCGTCGAGCCGGCGGCACACGTCCGCGGTGAGCCGAACGACGGTTTCGTCGAGCAGGAAGTGTGCGCCGTCGGCCTGAGCTCGCATGAGGAAGAGCTGCACCGCGGGGGTGTCGAGCACTTCGCCGGTGCCGCCAGCCGCCGACGGCAACGCAAGCGGCGGCACATGGTGGACCGTTTCGTCCGGCACGCGCAGCGCTTCGCGGCTCGTGGCGAGCACGCGGACGCCGCTGCCGGCCGCTACCAGCGCCTCGGCGATGGCCGCGGCGATGTCGAGTATCTGCTCGCAGTTGTCGAGCACGACCAGCGCCTCGCGATTGCGCCATTCGCCCGCCAGTTGCGCCAACGCGGCGGGCCCTGCCGACAGCCGGCTGCCCATGGCGACCGCGAGCGCGTCGAGCGCGGAGCGCCAGCCGTGCGCGGCCGAAAGCGGCACGAACACCGCACCGTCCGCGAATTCGTGCTGCAGGTAATGCGCGAGTTCGACGGCAAGACGCGTCTTGCCGATGCCGCCCGTCCCCACGAGCGTCACGATGCGACGCGTGCGCAAGGCGTCCGCGATGCCGGCCAGCGCTTCATGCCGGCCGATCAGTTCCGGCATGCGTGCAGGCAGCGGCTGACGCGGTCTCGGCCTGGCATCGGAGGAAGTCGGCTCTTGAGCGCTCTCGGGAAACGACGGCTGCGCATGCTGTTCGTGCGCGGGTTGCAGCGCGTCGGCGGGGCGCTGTACGGCCGCACGCTGTACGGCGGCATTCGACGCGCCTTGCTTAGGCCTGCCTTGCTTCGACACGCCCGGCCCCGGAAGGCCCGGCAGCACGCCGTCCATGATCAGCCGATAGCCTCGCCCAGGCACAGTGCGGATGCGATCGCGTTCGCGGCCGAATACGCGCCGCAGCGCGCAGATGTGCACTTCCAGGTTGTTCTTTTCGACGACCGTGGTGGGCCAGACGCGGCGAATGATCTCGTCTTTCGCGACGACTTCGCCCTGCGCCGCAATGAGCAGCACGAGGATGTCGAAGGCCCGGCTGCCCGCGCGAACCTTGCGTCCGTCGACGCGCACTTCGCGGCGGTCGAGCAAGATTTCGAGTTGCCCGATCTTGATCGTCTTCATGAGAAGGAGGGGTGTTGAAAACCATGACGCTGGCGATCAACGGCTACCCATGCTCACACGCTTCGATACCGCGTCGATTGGCAACGGCGGCGAGGAGACGGCGGCGCTTGCCGCCGCCTTCACGACGTTGCCCGACGAACGGCGGGACATCGGAGTGTACAACGACAAAAGGGCAACACAAGGTACGCGGCACATGCAGGGCCGCGTTCGGGCGGCATGGGCGCCACGTGGGCACCGTCGGCGCCGTTGGAGCGGCAGTGCGCTCGCGACGAAAGAAATGACAGGAGGGGATGGCAAGTACCGGCCGACATGCTTCCTCGATGTGCGAGGCTGCGCCGGAAGAGGAACGACGCGAGGGCAACGCACAAGGCGTTGCCCCTCGATCACGCAGCGTTATTCGCGCGCCGCTGCGCGAGATGATGCCGCCCAGCACGTTGCTCGCCACCGCGCAGCGCTTTCACTACGACTACGTCGCGTTCCTCCTTATCGCACGCTGCAACGTCAAGGCGGAGAGGATCCTGGCATGGCGAGCGGACCAGGAACACTCCGCGATAACGGCGTACAGAGAGATGGCCTCCGCGTTCTCTTTACAGCAGCAGCGCGCGGGCGAGGACCGTATCGCGTCGATCAGGGCAACGCTTCTTCAGAGCGGTCGTTGAAGGTCTGAAACTGCGCCCGGTATTTCTCCTCGCCCTGTTGCGCGGCGAAGCGAAGCGGATGCACGCGCTTGACGAGCACTTCGCGCACGTCGGGCTGCGTTTCGAGAATCGCCATGACTTCGTCGATGAATTCGGCGAGCGGCATGGCGTTCGGGTCCGTTGCCTGATGTGCGCCCAGCAGTTCGGTTTGCACATAGGGCGGCACGATCTCGACCACATCCACCGACGTATTGCGCAACTGATAACGTAGCGCATCGCTGAACGCATGAATGGCCGCTTTCGTCGCGCAATAGGTGGCCGTGGGCGCAAGCGTGAGAAACGCCAGCCCCGACGACACGAACATCACCGTGGAGCGCGCCTGCTTCTTCAGATGCGGCAGCAAGGCCGCCGTCAGACGGATGGGCGCGAGCAGATTGGTCGTGATGGTGGACTCGGCCACCGCGAGATCGACGGGCTCCTTGCGCCAGTCCTCCAGCGCCATGATGCCCGCGTTGTTGAGCACCGCATTGAGCGTGGGATGGTCGTGCACGAGCTTCGCGGCGAAACGCTCGATGGCGCCCGCATCCGTTACGTCGAGCACCGCTGTTTCCATGCCGGGATTCGCTTCGGCCACGGCTCGCAATGCGGCCTCGCGCCGGCCCGCGATGATGACCTTGTTGCCGAGACGGTGGAACGCTTCGGCCAGCGCGCGGCCAATGCCCGAGCCGCCGCCCGTGATCAGAATCGTATTTCCGGTGACGTTCATCGTGTCCTCCTGGGGTTGACGTAGCGGAGCATAATTCCGTCAGTCTCTTTCCGGAAGTAGGCACTTTTATGGCCGATACGAACACGACGGTAAGTAATGACGTGGCCGCTGCGGCGACCGCTGCAACGCCCACGCAGGCACCCGCTGCATCCGGCAGGCGAGTCGTATTTCAATCGCCGCACGGCGCGTCGTCGACTCCCGAAATCGACGACATGGTCATGCAGGCCATTGCGCGCATTGCCGACAAGTGGACCATGTGCGTGCTGGAAGTACTCGCACAGAACGGCGTGCTGCGTTTTACGCGCATCGGCGAACTGGTGGGCGGCATCAGCCAGCGCATGCTGACGAAGACGTTGCGGCAACTGGAGGACGACGGCTTCGTGACGCGCACCGTTTATCCCGAAGTGCCGCCGCGCGTGGAGTATCAATTGACCGAACTCGGCTCGAGCCTGTGCGCCGCGTTTTGCAGCGTGTGGTTGTGGGCCGAAGCGCATTGCAGCGAGCTGCGTTCCATCAAGGCGTCGCGCCGTCCGACGCGGGCAGCGAAGGACGGCGCGTAGGCGCTGATGAAGAGCCCGCGTTCGTGGTCACGTCAGACCTGTTGCTGGCCGCCGTCCACGAACAGTTCGGCGCCATTCACGAAGCTCGAATCGTCCGAGGCGAGGAACAGCGCGGCGCTCGCGATTTCATCCGGCTCGCCGAGTCGCCCCATCGGAATCAGCGTAGCGAGATAGTCGAGCAGCCCTTGCTGCTGCGCGGCGTCCGGACCGGCGAGGTCGGCGAGGCCCGGCGTGCGCGTGGCGCCCGGGCTGATGGTATTGACGCGGATACCGCGGTCCTTGAGATCGAGAATCCAGCTGCGTGCGAAGGCACGCACGGCTGCTTTCGAAGCGGAATAGACGCTGAACGCGGCGGTTCCTGCACTGCCCGCCGTCGAACCCGTCAGGATCACTGACGATCCTTTGCCGAGCAACGGCAAAGCCTTTTGCACCGTAAACAACGTGCCCTTGACGTTGCGATCGAACGTGTCGTCGAAGTGCTCTTCGGTGATGCTGCCGAGCGGCAGCATCGAGCCGCCACCTGCGTTTGCGAACAGCACGTCGAGACGGCCCTTCTCTTCGCGAATCTGCGCGTAGAGGCGGTCGAGTTCGGCCAGCTTCGTCGAATCCACGCGCACGCCCGTCGCGCCCGCGCCGATCGATTTCACTGCCGCCTCCAGCTCCGCCTCGCGGCGGCCCGTGATATAGACGTGTGCACCTTCCGCGGCGAAGCGGCGGGCCGTGGCCAGCCCGATGCCGCTGGTTGCGCCGGTAACGAGTGCGATCTTGCCTTCCAGTTTGCGTGCCATGACGTTTCTCCTTCGTTCGTTCAATGAGTGGATGAGGGACTGCGATTCGGTGTTCGTGCTGCGATGTGAGGAGAATATCGACGGCCTCTTCTTTTCGAAATAGAATTAATCGAAAACCAACGTTGCAAAAATGAAATGATGAAACTGCCCGATTTCGAAGGACTCGCGATGTTCGCCAAGGTGGCGGAAGAAGGTTCGTTTGCCGCGGCGGCCCGCGCGATGGGCGTCTCGATCGCCACCGTTTCGCGCGGCGTGGCGCGGCTGGAAGACCGTCTGGGCGCGCGGCTCTTCAACCGCACGTCGCGCCAGCTCGCCCTGACGGAGTTCGGGCGCGCCGTCTGCGAGAAGGCGAGCGACATTTACCGCCAGGCGGAGGAAGCGGAAAGCGCAGCGCGTGAGATGTCGGTGCAGCCGCGCGGGCTCGTTCGCCTTGCCGTGCCGATGTCGTTCGGCTTGCGCTGGGTCGCGCCGCTGCTGCCGGGCTTCTTTCGCGCGTATCCGGAGGTGGCGATCGACCTGCATCTCTCCGATGCATCCGTCGATCTGGTGGCCGACGGTTTCGATGCGGCGCTGCGCATCGCGGCGTTGCCCGATTCGTCGCTGGTGGCGCGCAAGCTGTGCACGGTGAAGCAATTCGTCGTGGCGTCGCCCGCCTATCTGAAACGCGAGGGCCGGCCCACGCATCCACGCGAACTGGCGGGCCGCGCCTGCCTCTCGTACGCGTACCGCGCGCGCAGCGACGTGTGGCGCTTCACGAACGACGCAGGCGACGAGGAACCGGTGACGCCGGCGGGTCCGCTGCGCGTAACCAATGCCGACGCGCTGCTTCCCACTGTGCTCGACGGCCTCGCCATTGCCGAGTTGCCGGAGTTCATCGCGGCAGCGTACCTGGCCGACGGCAGCCTCGAAGCCATCCTCACAGACTGGTCGCTGACAACGGGCGGTCTCTATTTCGTCACGCCGTCGGCGCGTGCGCGGCCCGCGAAGGTGAGGGTCTTATCGGACTATTTCGCAGCGCACCTTTCCGAGCCTTCGTGGCAGTGGCCGAAGTAACGCGACGACGTGGCAGGAGAACGTACCGCTCCTGCTCCTTATTCGACCGCTGCAAGCAACGACCGTCTCCTGGAAGTGTTGGATTCCGGGCTGCCTGCGACGAGCTGTCGTCCGTGACGCGTGACGGTGGGCTGCTTGGTGACCCCTATCTGGGTCAGCACGGCTGATGCTGAACTCGAGTCGCTTGAGCATCTTCCACGCTTTTGATATGGATGACGAAATAACGGGCCAGCTTCCGCGTTATCCGAAATTCCCGTGGAAATGCGGCCTCCATTTCGAGGCCTTCTTTTTTCGATTTAGTCGATCAGCCCTGGATCTCAGAACTCAGCGAATCGGTTGTGCAGACGACGCCATGGTGAACGAAGTCTGATTACTCATGCGAAGGCAATTGCAGGACAAATACTACTAATCGTATGGAGTTTTGAGGAAATATTCTTGCGCGCTGCCCTCACGTTTTCAAAGGAAACGTCGTAAACACTGACAGAGTAGAAGAGGCGCGAGCCACCGGACTCGCGCTCATTTCCCACAAGGAGTGTGTCGGTGATGAAGCTGTCTTTTTCGCAGAAGTTATGGATGCCGCTTTTGGCCAGCCTTGTCTGTCTCGCCACGCTGGCCGTGACGGATGCATGGCGAACACGCGCGATTCGTCTGGACGAGAGAAAGACCGATCTCGTGCATGCGACCCAGGCCGCGCTGAGCGTCGTCAAAACCTTCGCCGCGCAGGCGGCCGCAGGCAAGATCACCGAAGACGAAGCGAAGAAACGGGCACTCGACGTCATACGCGATATCCGCTACGGCGATTCGGGCTACTTCACGATTCTCGACTCGCAGCCTGTCGTGCTGATGCATCCGTTCAGGCCTGAATTGCAGGGCCGCAATATGGGCTCGTTCACAGACCCGAACGGCGTGCCGCTCTATCGTGACGTGATCGAGCAGATCAAACGCGACGGACACGGCTTCACGTCCTACTCGTTTTCCAAACCCAACGTGACAGGGGTCTATCCGAAGCTCTCCTATAACGACAGCTATCGTCCGTGGGATTGGGTGTTCATGACGGGCGTCTATATCGACGACATCGATGCAGCCTTCCGCTCCGCGCTCTATCAAAGCATCGGTCTGCTGGCGCTCGCGGCGGCGTTTCTGAGCGTGATCGTCGTGGTCATCAATCGCGGCATTCTGCGCACGCTGGGCGGCGAACCCGCGTATGCCGCCGAGATCGCCGGGCACATCGCCAACAACGACCTCGCGCTCGAGGTGCGGACCGCACCGGGCGACACCAGCAGCCTGCTCTATTCGATGAAGCGCATGCAGGACCAGTTGGCCGGCACGATCCGCTCGATCAAGGTTTCGACGGATTCGATCGCGACCGCCACGAGCGAGATTGCAGCCGGCAATCAGGACCTTTCGCAGCGCACCGAGGAACAGGCGGCAGCACTGCAGGAGACGGCCGCGAGCATGGAACAGCTGACGGCGACCGTCAACCAGAACGCTGAGAACGCACGCCAGGCGAGCCAGGTGACGGCCCAGGCGATGGACGTCGCCGAGCGCGGCAGCCATATCGTGAGCCAGGTGATCGACACGATGAACGGCATCCACGCGAGTTCGGACCGGATTGCGGACATCGTGGGCATGATCGAGGGCATCGCCTTTCAGACCAACATACTGGCGTTGAATGCCGCGGTGGAAGCTGCGCGCGCCGGTGAACAGGGGCGCGGCTTTGCGGTGGTGGCGGCCGAGGTGCGTTCGCTCGCGCAGCGTTCTTCGTCGGCTTCGAAAGAGATCAAGGAGTTGATTCAGGAGTCGGTGGACCGTGTGCGAGACGGTACGCAGTTCGTCGACTCCGCGGGCGCGACGATGAAAGAGATGACACAGTCCGTACGCCGCGTGACGGACATCATGGGCGAGATCGCTGCGGCATCGGTGGAACAAAGCAAGGGGATCGGTCAGGTTAACCAGGCGATCTCGCAGATGGACTCGGTCACCCAGCAAAACGCCGCGCTCGTCGAACAGGCGGCAGCGGCCGCATCGTCCCTCGAATCGCAAGCAGGCGAGTTGCAAACGGCCGTTGCGATCTTCCGCGTGCAATAACGCACGCCGTTCACGTTCAGGCGGCCGCCGTAACGGCGAGCCGCTTCGACAAGCTTGCTTCCGACCGCGCCGGTTAATCCCGACTGCTCCCTCCTCACGCTGTTGGCATCCATATTCGCCCGTGTTATCTGCACATCGCTTGCAAGCTGCGAGAGCGTGAACGCGCGTCGCCCGACGTTGGGCGATTGCGGCAACGCTGATGCGACGATCACGGAAGCGGCGGCGATGAAGGTGACGATGGCGGCCGACCCTGCTGCCAGTGGCCTCAGGGCGGTCGCAAAGTGCAGCAGCTCCGAAGCAGATTCCTGCTGAGCCGCTACGAGGTATGAGTGGTGAAGTTGAAGTGGCGTGGAAGGCGCGTTTAAACCGTCTCTTGCAGACGCTTTACCAACGCACGCAGGTTCTGCGTGCTGTCGGTCAACACCTCGGCCTCGACGGTGGCCTGCATCGCGATCAGTTCCTTGAGGCTGCGCATGTCCTGACCACGGTTCACCGTGACGGCACCCGTGAGCGTGTCGCCGTGCAGGCCACACAGCACGAACGCGGGATCGTCGAGTGTGCCGCGCACGAGCCACGTCGGCGCCTGCATGTCGCCCGCGAACTGGATGTTCATGCCGTATTGGTCGGTCCAGAACCACGGCACGCCAACCGGTGCGGTCGTGTGCCCGAGCATGGCGCTCGCCGCCGTCTCGGCCTCACGGTTCGCGTTCTCCCACGTTTCGCGTCGCACGTGCCGTCCTTCCGAGGTGTTCCACTGGCACGCGCAGTCTCCCGCGGCGAATACGTCCCCATCCGACGTGCGGCAGTTCGCATCGACCACGATCCCGCTACTCACGGCGAGGCCGGCATCGCGCGCCAGTTCCACGTTGGGCTCCGCACCCACTCCGTAGACCACCGTTTCCGCGCGGACTTCCGTGCCGTCGTCGAGCACGAGTACGAACGAATCGACGTCGCGCCGCGCGTCGACGAGGCGGCAGCCCGTGCGCACTTCGACCCCGCGTTGCCGATGCGCGTTTTCAAGATACCGGCGCAGAACCGCGGGTGCGTTGCGCGCCATGACCTCGTCGGCCTGCTCGATCACGGTCGCGGCCACACCGAGTTCGACCGCGCTGGACGCCACTTCGAGTCCGATCACCCCACCGCCTACAATCGCCACGCGCCGCGTACTGCGCAGCGAAGCTGCGAGCGCGCGGGCTTCGTCGACCGTGCGCAACGTATGCACGCCGGCGCCGAGGCTGTCGAGCAGCGGCAGCCGGCGCGCCCGCGCGCCCGTTGCCAGCAGCAGCTTGTCGTAGGCAACCCGTCTGCCGTCGGCCAGCGTCAACGTGCGCGTGCACACGTCGAGCATCTGTACCGCCGAGCCCGTCATCAGCTCGATTGCGGCTTCTCGCTCAAAGCCGCGTGGAAGGATGCCGGGCTGCATCTCTTCAGGATTCCACAAAACCTGCTTCGAGAGCGGAGGCCGCTCATAGGGCAAATGAGGTTCGTCGCCGATCAGGATGATGCGGCCGTCGAAGCGCTGCCGACGCAGTTCCATGGCAGCTCGGGCACCGGCCTGCCCTGCGCCGACGATAACGAAAGTGGGCTGATTCATGATGTTTTCGTACGCAACACTCACAACGCGAGGCCGCCCGCGACATGACGAATGCCGCGAATGCCAAGCCCTGCGTCGGCGTTGATCGTCACGCCGCTCAACGTGCGGTTGTTCGCACGCGAAGCGAGCAGTACGAACGGCCCCGTGAAGTCGTCGGGACTCGGGAAGAACTGCAACGGCAGGATGCTCGCGATGTCTTCAGGGGTACGCGAATCCATGATGCGTATGCGGTCTTGTCCGAGCGATGCCGGCCCGCGCAGATCGCTCGCCATCCCGCACGGCGCCACGCCATTGACGCGCACCTTCGGCGCGAGTTCATAGGCAAGCTGCCGGATCAAACCGACCGCCGCATGCTTGCTCGCGGTATAGAGCGGCCCGCCGCCACCTGGATAGAACGATGCATTCGAGAGCGTGAAGATCATGCTGCCGCATGATGCGATGAGCGCGTCCGCAGCGGCCTTCGCACCCAGCAGATAACCCTTCACGTTGATCGAGAAGAGTTCGTCGAAGCCCTCGGCAAGGCGCTCTGGAGAAAGGCTGATCAGCGATGCGGCATGGTCCCAGATCGCGGCGTTGCCAACGAACGTGTCGAGCTTGCCGAAGCGCGCCGTCACCGCCGTCACAGCGCGCTCGTTGTCGGCGTAACGCGTCACGTCCCCCTGCACGGCAACAATTTTTTCGCCGAAGCGTGCCTGCAGTGCCGCAACCTTTTCGGCCGAGCGCTCCAGCACGCCCACGTGCGCGCCCTCGTCGAGAAAGCGCTCCACGAGCGCAAGCCCGAGGCCGGAGCCACCGCCCGTGATGAGCGCCACCTCTTCCTTCAGCCAGCTCATGCTTCGGCCTCCGCCACTTCGACGTAGATCGTGCCGTCTTCCACCGTTACCGGATAAGTGGCGAGCGGCTCCGTTGCAGGCTGGCAGAGCGCCGTGCCGGTCTTCAGACAGAAGCGTGCGGCATGCAGCGGGCACTCCACGGTGCCGTCGTCCTCGACATATCCCTCGGACATCGAAGCATTGCCGTGGCTACAGCGGTCTGTCGTCGCATAGAACACGCCCTGCACGTTGAAGACGGCGATCGCCTCGGACGGCCCGTCAATCTTTACGGCTTCGCCTTCGGCCAGCGTGCCGACCGGGCAAACGGTAATACGGCTCATGATCAGAAAATCACACTGAGGTTATGGGACGTCAACACCACCTGGTCGAGCACGATCTCGCGGCGGCACAGCAGCCAGCCGTGCGCGGTGTCGGCGCGACGCACGCAATCGCGACGCATGCCGACATAGAACGCTTCGTCGCGCTCCTTTTGCGAGCGGTACAGCAGGTAGTTCACGCGCACGTCGAATTCGTCCGGGTTCGCGGTCGATTCGATCTGCACGTTCGAGACCAGATGGCGCGTGCGCGACGGCGGCTCTTCCGCCCACGCCATGCCGGTTTCGAGACGCGCGACGCGTCGCTCCAGCTGAAACTTCGTGTCGTTGAAAATCCACGTGGTGGGCGGCTGCACGCCTTTGCGACGATCGCGCGTCTGCGCGTTGACGACCGTACGCATCACGTAGCCGATGTCTTCGGCCAGCAGGTCCAACCATTCGCGAAATTTCCAGTCGTCGAGCAGTGCGGCTTCGCGATACAGAAACTGCGAAATCTCGTGATGCAACTCCAGAGAAACCGCGGCGGACTGCGGTGCGTCCATCACGTTCATTTCAGCACCTCCTGCTTGTACGCGCTCGTGCGCTCGTCGACCTCGTCCCAGCTTTCCGACATCAACAGGTCGGCCCAGCGCCGGTACATGCCGCGCGCGGCTGTTTCCGAGAAGATGTAGTTCGTTATGCCAGGTACACCGTCTTCGCGCACGCGCTCGCCGTTGAGTCCCATCTCCAGACAGAGCCGCGTCTTTTTCGCGCGATGGCCGCGCAATACCTTCTGCACCTCGGCCCAGTTCTCCGAGTCGTCCTGTTCGAGAAAGCCGGCAGGACCGAACGCGCGCGTGGCGCTGCGCTCGAACGCGACCTTCACGTCGTCGGGCGCGTTCCTGTCGGCAATACAGAACGCCCAGACTTCCACCTGGTGCGGTCCGCGCGGATGCCACACACGCAACGTCGCCGTGCCGTTGAGCCACGACAGCGTGGGGAACATGTTGTTGTGGCCGGCAAGACGCAGTGCGCGCACCTTGCCCAGCCTCGCCTCGGCTTCGGGATACGTGTCGCGGAAGTATTGCGACACCTCGCCGTCCACCCACACGTTCGCGTCGGGTTTTTCGGTAAAGAAGAAGCCGCTGCCGTGACCGTCTTCGCCGTATTGCACGGCGTCCTTCGCGGTCTCCCAGACAGGGCGCGCGGTCTGGCCCGAGCCGAGCGCCTTGTTCGCGTCGCCGCTCTTCGCGCCGAGCACCTCGACCGCTGACGCGTGCGAAAACAACGCGTGGTACTGGTCGCTTGCAAACTGCTCGGCCGGAAATTTCCAGTTGCAGTCGATCACCCACTTCTGCACGCCGCCGATGATTTCCGTGCCGCCCTCGCGACGGTCGAGCACGCCGTCGAGATACCACGCGATATCGCCCATGTACGTGCGCAGGTCGGGCGCCGTGGCGTCCCAGTTGCCGAACACAAGGCCCTTGTAGGTCTCCACGCGCGTCACTTCGAGCAAGCCCCACTTCTCCTTGCACAAGCCCTGCGGGTACGCGCGCGGTTCGAGCGGCACTTCGATCAGCGCGCCATCCACGCCATACGACCAGCCGTGGTACGGACACGTGAATGCCCGCGTGTTACCGCTGTCGGCATGGCTCGCGCGCATCGAGCGATGACGGCATTGGTTGAGGAATGCCTTGATCGAGCCGTCCTTTTGCCGCACGACGACGATCGGGTCCTCGCCCATGTAGGTGTTGAAGAAATCGCCGGCCTTGGGAATCTGGCTTTCGTGCGCAAGAAACAGCCAGCAGCGGCCGAAAATGCGCTCCATTTCCAGTTCGTAAATCGCGGGGTCGGTGTAGATTGCCGACGTCACGCGTCCGTTTCTGGCGTCCACGAGCGCGTCGACGTTGATATTGGTGGTGGTCATCCGTGTCTCCTCCGTGGCATTACCCATTCCATATCGGTAAGCACGCGGTGCATGATCGTTGTTCGCGCCTGCGCTGTGAAATACTTTGTTTGTAGGTTGTGAGACTTATCAGCGATCATTCGACCAATGGAACTCCGACACCTGCGTTACTTCATCGCCGTCGCGGACGAACTCAACTTCACGCGCGCCGCCCTTCGTCTGAATACGGCCCAGCCTTCGCTCAGCCAGCAGATTCGCGATCTCGAAGAGGAAGTAGGCACGCCGCTCTTCGTGCGCTCGAAGCGCAAGGTCGAATTGACTGAGGCCGGGAAGGCTTTTCTGGAAGAGGCGCGGCTCGCGCTCGCGCAGGTGGAGCACGCTATCGCGCGTGCGCGTCATGTGGGCGAGCAGCGTGCGCTCACGGTGACCATTGGCTTCGTGCCGGCCGCTGAAATACGGATTTTCCCGGCCGTGTTGCCGAAATTGCGGCTGCAGTTTCCCGAATTGAACGTCGAGCTACGCAGCCTGCCGACCATGGAGCAGGAAGACGCGCTGCTGCGCGGCGACATCGACATCGCGTTCATGCGCCGTCCCGTTCGCACGGCGGCACTACAGACAGAAGTGGTGCTCACGGAATCGCTCGTCGTGTTGATGCCGGCGAACCATCCGCTCGCGGCACATGCATGCATCACGCCGAAGATGCTCGATGGCCTGCCCTTCATTCGCACCGACCCCGCGTATGCGGGTCAGCTCTACGACATCGTGCAAAGCTACTTCGAGATGCACGGAATACACCCCGACGTGGTGCAGATTGCGACGAACATTCTGCTCAACCTGAACCTCGTGGGTATGGGGCTGGGTGTTGCACTGCTGCCCGAGTACGTCATGGCGCTCACAGGTGAATCGCTGTGCTGTCGTCCGCTCGCAGAGCCCGCTCCGTCGATCGATCTGTTGATGGTCTCGCGCCCAGGACCGCACTCGCCGCACATCGAGGCCCTGATCGGGCTGATGCGGCGAGCGTCGTTTCGTCCGGGCGCGTAAAGCGCTCTTTAACCGGCGTTAGTCCCGCAAAAACTCCAGCACCATGTGATTGAACTTGTTCGCATGTTCCCACTGAGCCCAGTGACCGCAGCGGTTGAAGATGTGCATCTCGGCATTCGGCATGCCCCACAGCAAACGCAGGCCGATATCGAACGGCACGAAGCGGTCGTCGCGGCCCCAGATGATCAGTGCATGGGCCTTGATTTCCGCGAGGCGCGGGCCGTAGTCGCTGAACTGCTTAGGCTGTGCCGCAAGACTCTTGACCCAGTTTTCCAGATGATCGCGGCGCGCCAGCATGTTCTCCACGCGCAGTTGCAGCAACTCGTCGGTCAACGCGCTCGCGTCGTAGACGAAGACGTTCATCATGCGTTTCACGTTCTCGAGCGTCGGCTCGCGGTAGACGTGATTCAGCAGCTTGATGCCCTCCGTGGGCATCGGCACGAACTGGCTCGGGCCACCCGTGCCTCCGCCCATCAAGACGAGCTTGCCCACACGCTCCGGATTGGCGAGTGCGAAAGCCGTGGCACTATGGCCGCCCATCGAATTGCCCACCACGTGCGCGCGTTCGATACCGATTTGGTCCAGCACGAGTTTGACGATGCGTCCGTTGAAGTCCGAACGCGAGCCACTGGTATTCAGGAATGCGTCGCTTTTTCCCCAGCCGGGCATGTCGATCAGCAGCACGCGATAGCCCGCGGCGGCGAACGCATCGATGTTGCGGTGGAAGTTTGCCCAGCCGGTGGCCCCCGGCCCGGACCCATGGAGCATCACGACGGCCCGGCCTGAGGCGGGGCCTACATCGTTGTAGTGGACGTTGAACTCGACTTCGCCGTCGCGAACCTTCGCGAACCGGCTGGAAGAGGCTTCGGTAGAGGCGGATGCATTGGCACTCATGTGCGGATCCTTTGCGTGAATGTGCTTTTCGTGCTGCGGTGAAAGGACATAAGCGGCGCAGCGGATTAACCGCGCGCCGCCTACGTTCCTGCTCGTTGTTATGCCTGCGCGGCTTCCCGCTTCTTCAGCAGGTCGAGCGCGACGTCGACGATCATGTCTTCCTGGCCACCCACCATGCGCCGCTTGCCCAGTTCGACCAGGATGTCCACGGTCTTGAGGCCGTACTTGTTCGCCGCGACTTCCGAATGGCGCAGGAAGCTCGAATACACGCCGGCATAACCGAGCGCCAGTGTCTCGCGGTCCACGCGCACCGGGCGATCCTGCAACGGGCGCACGATGTCGTCGGCGGCATCCATCAGCGTGTAGAGATCGGTGCCGTGGTTCCAGCCCATGCGCTCGGCCGCGGCAATAAAGACTTCGAGTGGGGCGTTGCCGGCGCCCGCGCCCATGCCGGCGAGCGATGCATCGATGCGATCGCAGCCCTCCTCCACGGCGACGATGGAGTTCGCCACGCCGAGACTGAGGTTGTGATGCGCATGGATGCCGGTTTCGGTTTCGGGCTTGAGCACGCCCTTGACTGCGCGGAAGCGGTCGCGCACGTCGCTCATGTTCAACGCACCTCCCGAGTCCACCACGTAGATGCACGTTGCGCCATAGCTCTCCATCTTCTTCGCCTCCTGCGCGAGATTTTCGGGCGAGGTCATGTGGCTCATCATCAGGAAGCCGACGGTGTCCATCCCGAGCTCGCGCGCGTATTCGATGTGCTGTTTCGAGATGTCGGCCTCGGTGCAATGCGTGGCCACGCGTACCACGCGCGCGCCGGCCTCGTAGGCGGCCTTGAGGTCGTGCAACGTACCGATGCCCGGCAACAGCAACGTCGCGATCTTCGCGTGCTGGATGACGTCGGCCACGGCCTCGATCCATTCCAGATCGCTATGCGCGCCGAAGCCGTAGTTGAAGCTGGACCCTTGCAAGCCGTCGCCGTGCGCCACCTCGATGGAATCGATCTTCGCCTTGTCCAGCGCGCGCGCAATGTCCTGTACGTTCCGGATCGAGTATTGATGACGAATCGCGTGGCTGCCGTCGCGCAGCGTTACGTCGGAGATATAGAGTTTCTTGCCCATGTTCGCGTGTTCCTCGCCTCTTATTCAGCCACGTCAGCGGCCACGGCAGCACGTGCCATGCGCTCCGCAGTAGCGAGCGCGGCTGAGGTCATGATGTCCAGATTGCCCGCATACGAGGGGAGATAGTGCGCTGCGCCTTCCACCTCGATGAAGATGGACGTCTTCAGGCCGCTGAATTTGCCGTGGCCCGGAATGTTGAGCGGCGCGCTCTCGGGAATCACGTCGAACTGCACCTTCTGCTTGAGGCGATAGCCGGGCACATACGCGTTCACGGCCTTCGCCATCTCTTCGACCGAGTCTTCGATGCGCGCCGGGTCCACAGCTTCCGAAAGGACGTAGACGGTGTCGCGCATCATCACGGGCGGTTCGGCCGGGTTCAGCACGATGATCGCCTTGCCGCGCGCCGCGCGCCCTACCACCTCGATCGCCGTCGAGGTTGTTTCGGTGAACTCGTCGATGTTGGCACGTGTGCCGGGCCCGGCCGACCGGCTGCTGATCGAAGCGACGATTTCCGCGTAATGCACGTGCGCCACCCGCGATACGGCCGCGACCATCGGGATGGTGGCCTGACCGCCGCAAGTGACCATGTTCACGTTCTTTGCATCGAGATGCGCGTCGAGGTTGACCACGGGCACGCAGTACGGGCCGATCGCAGCAGGCGTGAGGTCGATCACGCGGATGTCCGGCTTGTGTTGACGCAGAAACGCGTCGTTCTTCACGTGAGCACCTGCCGAGGTGGCATCGAATACGAAGTCGATGTCGTTGAACACGGGCAGATTGACGAGGCCCTGCACTCCCTCGTGAGTCGTCGCGACACCCAGACGCGCGGCACGTGCGAGACCGTCCGAGTTGGGGTCGATGCCGACCATCGCGCCCATTTCCAGATGCTTGCCGTGGCGCATGATCTTGATCATGAGGTCGGTGCCGATGTTGCCCGAACCGATGATCGCCGCTTTGAGTTTGGCGGAAGCCATGTCGAATTCCTTGACTGAATGAATGTGTCGCGCGCGGCGTTATGCGAAGCTCGCGCGTACGCTGCCGAGCCCTTCGATGTGCGCGGTGTAGGTACCAGGCTGAGTCACGGCAACCATCGGGCCTAGCGCGCCCGTGAGCACGACGTCGCCCGCACGCAGCGGCGTGCCGAGTTGCGCCATGCGGTCCGCGAGCCAGACGGCCGCGTTGAGCGGATTGCCGAGGCACGCGCCTCCATTGCCACGCGACAGCACTTCGCCTTCCCGCTCGAGCGTCATACCGGCTGCAACGAGATCGATGTCGGCAAGCGCAACGGGACGGCTACCCAGCACGAACAGCGCGCTCGACGCGTTGTCGGCCACGGTGTCCACAAAACGGATGTCCCAGTTGCGAATGCGGCTGTCCACCACTTCGATGGCGGCGAGCGCGTAAGCGGTCGCGTCGATGACGTCGGCGAACGTGTGCTTGCCGGCCGTGAGATCGCGTTCGAGCACGAGTGCGATTTCCGCCTCTACCTTCGGCTGGATCAGGCTGGCGAGCGGCATCGGCTGGCTGTCGCCGTAGGCCATGCTCGCGAACAGCGTGCCGAAATCCGGCTGGTCCACGCCAAGCTGCTTTTGCACCGCGAGCGAAGTCAGCCCGATCTTCCGCCCGACGATGCGCTCGCCCGCGGCTACGCGCGCATCGACGTTAGCCTGTTGCACGGCGTAGGCGCTCGCCATGTCGTCGAGCGCGATCTCGCCGCGCACGGGGTCCACGACTTCACGCGCGCGCGCTGCTTCCCGCAAACGCGCGGCAAGCGCTCTTATGGCGTCATCATTCAGCATTCCTGATGCTCCTTTCCTGACCGTTCAATGCGACGGCTGCGCGTGCATCACGGCGAAGCCTGCGATCCATTCGGGAATCGCGCGGTAGAAATCGATATGTGCGTCGTATGGCCCGCTTGCGGCCAGGGCGCCGAACGCGGCGACCCAGGTGCGAATCTCATGCGCCGAACGGCCGCCGTCACGCGTAATGGCGCTGTCGGTCATACCGTCCACAGCCAGTAAGTCGTCCTTGAGACGCGCGAGGAAGGCCTGGTCCCACTCGGGGTTCAGCGCACGCATGTTGGGCGCGTCGCCGGCGGTGAATGCGCGGGCCGCGGCCACGGTGCGTTGCTGGCGCTGCGCGCGCGCCTCGGGCGTCGGGTTGCGGCCCGAGATCAGACGCTGCGCCACTTCATCGTTCGCGCCTGCGAGTTCGGGCACCGGCGGCTCATGCGAAATGCCGCCGGAACCGACCAGCAGCACGCGCTTGCCGGTGCGTGCCGCAAAGCGGCCCACTGCCTGGCCAAGGAGACGCGAGCGACGCAGCGTGGCCATCGGAGGCGCAACCGAGTTGATGAACACGGGGATCGATGGGTAACGATCGAGTCCGCCCGTCAGCACTTCAAGCGCCTGCGCGCAGCCGTGGTCCACTTCCATGCGGTAGGACAAGGCCACGTCCACATCGTCGGCAAGCACGCTTTCGGCCATCTGTCGCGCGACATCGGATGGCACATCGAGCGTACCGGCGAGGCTCTTGAAATCGCCGACGGCAGTCGCCGCCGCACCGATGCAGAACGGCGGCATCAGGTCGTAGAAGAACCCGTTGTAGTGGTCCGGCGCAAAAACGATCACGAGTTCAGGATCGAACCGGCGCACGCGTTCGCGGGCGGCGGCCACGACCTGCTCCACTTCGGCCACGACCTCAGGCGCGGGGTCGTAGTAGCCGTGCAGCGGGGTATGGGACAAACATTCGAGGTGAATCGGCATTACAGGGCTCCAACCGTTTCGCAGACGGCAGCGCGTTGTTTCGGTACGGAGGGCGCGGTGCGCAAATCGAGCTTGCGGGCCAGTTCGACAATCGCGGCCGACACTTCATGTGGCCCACACAGGCCTGCAACGAAGCGGTCTGGGCGCAACAGCACGACCGATGCCGGCTGCGCGCCGAACCAGTCCTTGAGGCGCCCCTGTACATCGCCGAGTGCCGTCACGCCGGGTGGCACGTCATTTGTATAGGTCATCTGAACATCGGGTTTCGCGAACACGAAGCGGCCGCCGAGGCGCTCCCAGATCTGGCGCGCTTCGTCGCTCAATCCGAAGGTGGGATCGGCGCCCCATGCGAGCACCGTGAAGCCGTTGCCGATGGCGTCGTCCAGTCGCACGACTTCGTCGGCCGGCGTACGCACATACGGCTGGATAAACATCCGACCAACCGGCGACTTCTCGAGCGGATCGCGACCGTAGGCAAGGCGCCCGATCAGCGACGCGCGATTCTGCGACATCAGATTGAGCAAGCGGCCAAGCGGACCGTCGCCCGCCCGCTCAAGGCGACGCGCGAGCCAACCGCCTGTCTGCTTCGGCTCGGGTAACAACACCACGCCGCGCTCGTAGCGTGGCATCGGCTTGAAACGCATCTCCACGAAATAGCGCTTCACGGCGGGGAAAAGCGACGCGCTTCTGATCAGCGCCGCGCGCATTGCCTTGCCGAGCGCCGAGGTGGGCGCAACGATGTCGCCGGCCACTTCGGAAAGGTGGATCATCGACCGGGCATGGGCGCGGCGCTCGACGGTGTAGCTGTCCAGCAGGCCGGGACCCGCAATGCCCTTCACCACCATCGCGAGCTTCCAGCCGAGGTTGCTCGCATCGCGCATGCCGCTGTTGTAGCCTTGCCCCTGCCACACCGGCATGATGTGAGCTGCGTCGCCGGCGAGCAGAATGCGCCCGACGCGAAACGTGCTCGCAAGACGCGCGTTGTGCGTGTACACACGTTTGCGGATGTAGTCGACCTTGTCCGGTTCCGCGACGAGCTTGCGCATCAGCTTCGCGAGGTTTTCGGGCTTCGAGAGTTCCTCTTCGGTTTCGTCGGGCATCACCATGAACTCGAAGCGGCGGATGCCGTGCGGCAGTGCGGCCGACACATAAGGTCGCTCGTTATCGCAAACCAGATAGACATGAGGTGTGCCCACCGGGTCGTTCCTCACATCGACCACGATCCACTGATTCGGCTTGGTACGCCCCTCGAATGGCAGGTCGAGACCGCGGCGCACGCTGCTCCCGCCGCCGTCGCAGCCCACCATGTAGGCCGCGCAAATCGTGCGCCTCGCTCCGTTCGAATCTTCCGCTTCGATCGTCACGCCCTGCTCGTTCTGGATGAACGACACGACGCTATGCCCGAACAGCACGTCGACGTGCGGGAAGCGCTTCAACCCGTCGTAGAGCACGCGATCGGCGAGCGGCTGCAGGAAGGCGTTGCGGCGCGACCAGCCGAACTCGTCAGTGCGTGGCTCGATCGAGGCAAAGCAGTGGCCGTCGCCGGTGGTAAAGCGCATCCAGTGGTCCGGCGTGATGTGAGGCAGCAAGGTTGCGGCGAGACCGATCGACTGAAACACACGAAATGCTTCGTCATCCAGACCAATTGCGCGCGGATAGTCGATGATCTGATCGAGCTTCTCGATCACGATCACGCTAACGCCCTGCTGCCCAAGAAGGTTGGCGATCGTGAGGCCAACCGGCCCGGCGCCGATGATCGCGACGTCGGCCGCGAGCGCGTCCGTGCGCGCTCCGTTGACTGGGGACATGTCTCTCTCCTGTGTCGACGCGGCATATCAGGGACACATGGGATGGGTCCAGGCCGCTTTTGAGGAAAGTCTAAGGAGCGTCCCGGTCGCGCTCAAACAATTGACAATAATGTGCACGGAATGCACAGTGTTGTTTTTAAAGGATTTTTATGACGAAGTACGCCAATGTGCGCGGCCTCGCGCGGGGCCTGCAGGTGCTTCGGGCGCTCAATGCGATGGAGGGCGGCCGGGCAACCAGCCAGCAGATCAGCGAAGCGACGGGCCTGCACCGCACGACGGTGCGCCGGCTTCTCGAGACGCTTGTTGAAGACGGTTGCGTGCGGCGCAGCACATCCGACGACAGTTTCCGGCTGGCGCTCGGCGTTCGTTCGTTGAGCGAAGGATTTACCGACGACGAGCGCATCGCAATGGTCGCACCGCCCATCATGGGACGGCTGCTGCAACGCGTGGTCTGGCCGTCCGACCTCACGACGCCGGATGGCGACGCAATGCTGATTCGCGAGACCACACATCGCTTCAGCCCGCTGTCGTTTCACCGCTCCATGGTGGGACGGCGGCTGCCGATTCTGCTTACGGCCGCGGGCCGCGTGTACTTTTCGACGTGCCCTGACGCAGAACGCGAGGACATGCTCGACCTGCTGCGCTCAGGCGCGGGCGGCGACGATCAGCGCAGTCTTGCGTGCGACGACGCATACATTCGCAACCTCGTGCGCCAGACGCGGGAAGACGGCTTCGGGTCCAACCATGGCGACTGGTCTGAACAAAAGAAGATCGGCGCGCTGGCGGTGGCAGTCGGATCGAATGAGCGCGTGCTGGCGAGCCTCAACGTGATCTATTTGTCTAAAGCGATTGCCGCGAAAGAGGCGGTGAAGCGCTTTCTTCCAGAGCTGGAGCAGGCGGCCAGGGAGATCGCAGAGGCACTCGATGGGCCTGCTGCCGGGTAACGACGAGTGCGCCGGCGTACCTCGCGGCACCAGTCAGCGCGGACGAAGACGCAACAGGCGTTGAACGGCTACGCCTCGCTCGACACGCCGCGAGCGCGGCGACCTCAGTCGCGGACAACGCGCCGCGATAGATCCGGAAATCTGCAATCTTCCCGCTGAAGCACGAATCATGCTCATACGGCGAGTGCGAGACCTGACCTGCTCCGCGAGATCAGGATGCTGACGGTGTAGCATCCGTTCCGAAGAGGAACGGCGGCGAAAAAGCCATTTAAGGAAGGTAAGGGACTCTGCCCTTCCCAAAAAAAGGAGCCGCCTCCCGGCAGGGAAAAGGCGGCTCTTCAAGCTCGGAGTCATGCATGTAGGGAAGCTCATCCCCAAACAGGAGTTTTCGAACTACTGATATTCATGTTATCGAGTTATGTCGTAATAAAACAACCTGCAGGGAATCGGCTCGTTGCGCTCGCGCAGAGAATGGCAGACGCGATCGCGAACTGTGTGCGGCGCCCTGCATCAGGCAAAACGGGCACGTCCGCCGTTGATCTGGCTGACGTGCCCGTCGCAAGCGCTACCCCGGCCGGGGTAGCACTGCTCACACCCGTTTAAAAGCGGTGACGGATACCGGTGGCAACGGCCACCTGGTTTTGTGTGGTCGAGGACGGAATGATGCCACCGATCGACGTCGGGGCGGAGAACGAAAAGCCGCCGATGTTCTCCGACGACGAGTGCTGGTACACACCTGCCAGATACAAATCGGTGCGCTTGCTCAGCGAATAGTCCGCGCCGAGCGTGACCGAATGCCATTTCGGGCTGAGTTCAGCATTGCTGGCCGACAGGTTGCTCCACGTGTAGGTGTAGTTGCCCACGAGCGCCAGTGCCGGCGTCAATCCATAGGTGCCGTTCACCTCGATGTTGTCAAAGCGCATGCTCACGCCCGAACCGACGCTGCCAACATCCTGCAGGCGCGTGTGCGTCCACAGCAACCCGACCGTTCCCGGACCATACGCGTAATTGGCGCCAACACCGACGGTGCGCTGCACGCCGGCCAGTTGCGTATTTCCGCTCGCACCATTAACAGTGAACAGGCCGGAATTGAGTACGGCATTGGACGCGCTATTGGCATTGGCGCCCGGGGTGCTCATCTGGCTATAAGCGGCGGCGACCTTCAGAGGTCCGCGGTTATAACCTGCGCCGAGGCTCCACTGGCGACCGTCGGCAAAGGCACCGGCCTGGTTGCTGAAGCTGTACATGCCACCGAAGCTGAAGCCGGCGTAATTGGCGCTCTGATACTTGAGCGCGTTCAGGTAAGAATACTCGGCACCGATATTGTCATTGTTGAACGGGTGAGCAGCCAGGTTGATGCCACCGGCCTGACCGGCGAGCCCGAGCGGCGACAGGTAGTCGGTGAAGGTGTCGTACTGGCGACCGAGCGTGACGGTGCCGTAGTCACGGCTTTGCACGCCGACATAAGCCTGACGCGTGAACATGCCAGAGGACTGGCCGGTGAAATAGCCGGGGCTGAACTGGCCGTTATTCAGGTTGAATCCGGATTCCAACTTGAAGATCGCGGCCATGCCACCGCCCAGGTCTTCCGCGCCCTTCAGGCCGAAGTACGTGTTGGACATCAGGCCACTGGACTGCGCCCACAGGCTCTTGCCGCCCGCGTTGTTCACATAGGCAAGACCCGCATCGAGCGAGCCATACAGCGTCACGCTGCTCTGCGCGTGCGCTGCCGCGCTGAATGCACCCAGCACACCGAAGGCGACGAGGGTTTTCTTGAGACTGTTTTTCATGAGGTTTCTCCTTGTTATCGAAGTTTCGTAGCGTCAACAACCGCATCGGTGAACGGGGGGCATGGTGACATCGGATGCCAATTCGACGGTTGTTGCCATACAACGAGACCAGGTTATCCGACGCAACTTTGATAAATAGCAAATAATCTGTGACGAGCTGGAACTTACTGTGAGGTGAGTTTATTAATGCCGTTGGCATATGTCGCGATGGCCGCTACCCAGATTTAAGCCGAGCGATTCGATTTTTCGAATGTTAAGAACTGCAACTGGCCCGATCGTAAAATTGAGAGGAAAGCCAGAAAGCATGCCTGGCTGCGCGGTAGGTTTTATCTGGCTTGTCTGAAGGGGCAGAATCCTCGAGACAATCTCAGCTCGTGTTTCCAGTTTCGCAATGTGGCAAATATTGAAAATCGAGGTGGGTAGACGGTGATATTGGCATTCGCTTTTGGCTTCATGAGAAAAGCGATGTGCGACGGCGCTATCTCAAAGTGTAGGCGACAACTCGTAAAGAGCGGAATGGGGATAGAGAAATGACATTTCGCCCCAGATGACTTTTTTGGGGGGCACATTTTGCAATGCGCTTGCACGGCTGATCACGATCAACCGCGCCATGGTCAGCATTGCCAGGCTATCGGCCACACAACGGCTGCCGCATTCGTTGTGGAAGACGAGTACCCTTCCCGACCGCCGTCGCCGTACCAGGCGCGAATCTGTCGGGCGTCTCTTCGACCACGATATCGAGCGCGAGCACTACATGAGTGCTGGGGCATCGTGAGATGCTGACCGATGGTTGCTTGATGACGGGATTCACGGAAGGCACTGCGGATACCCCGTAAAGTTCACCGTGAGGAAAAACCCGACCCGGATGCCGGAGCACGAGACGGGTGAAATCGAACTTGCGCGGTGACAGCACCCGCCGGTTTCGATCCAGCACCACGGTCCGGTCCCTGATGTCGATCACGTAGTCGCCAAGCTCGATACCGCACGCTTCCCGTCTTGTGTGCGGATGGACGCGGCACAGCAGCGCTGCGACCCGCGCAGCGAGCTCGATGCATCGTACGGATGCCTGACCACGTAATCGTTCGCGCCCGCTTCCGGTATCTTCGCTACGTCGCGCTCACTGCCGCAATACGTCTGCGGCCGCCCTATGACCATCAACGTTACGGCGCGCTTTGCCCTGCCACAGTCGTAGCCGGCAGTTCGATCTTCTGGTCGACGAGTGAGAGCCTGAGCGGTTTGTCCGCGTCCAGCTTCTTCTTTTCGACGACGCGCTTCCACTCGCCGTCCTTACCGGGCTCCCGATAGAGCGCCACGATCGCCACGTACCTTGTTTCGGGCGCCATAGGCTGCGACAGGCTCACCGATGCCCCAGGATTCAGCACGGTAGCCATATCCGCCTGCACATCCTGCGCAAGCACGGCACGATCGTTCTTCAGCAGATCGTCGTAGGACGCGCCGTCAAACAGCTTGCGGTCCTTGAGCTGATACACACGCACCGCTACCGATGTGGGGCGGCCGGCCTCATCAGGATTCAACGCTTCCCGGGCAGACACATCGATATTGAGCGTTTTGATCTGCTTGAAGAACACGGCGTGATACGCGCTCGCCGTCGAGTCGGAGACGGCCTGCCAGGCGCCGCAACCCGACAGCGCCAGCGCCAGCGGGACGGTTGTTGTGATGAAACGGATCGACATCTTCAGTCCTTCTCAGGCGGGTTGGGGTGAGGCTGAAACAGCCGCGGCGCGCGGAAACGCCTCATACACCCCCAGCGAAATATTGATGAGCCGCTCGGCCTGCGCCGGCAGCACGGTGGTCCAGCCCAGACGCGGCGACGGGCCAGCGCCAGGCGAGCCGACGGAAGGCGGCGGAGCGTGCCGCGACGACATCTCCATGCGCAGATGCACGTCGGCTTTCACGCCCACGTAAAGCTGCACGAAGGCCATCAGCTCGCGGTGCAGCGACGCGCCGGGCAACAGATCGTGCGCCTGACGCCCATCGGCCGGCCGCAGCGTCACGCGCACAGCGCGGCTGCGATACGCCATGCGCCGGCCCAGCACGTAGCCGCCGCCGAGCCCCTTGCCTCCGCTGCCTTCGTTCGTGGCCGCGCCAAGCGGCTGTGGCTTGCCGGTCGACGTCGTCACAGGCCAGAACTCGTCCACACGCACGTCGACGCCGGGCACCGCCAGCGCGATCACGCCCGCGAGCCCCTCGGGCGTACGCGTGCGCTGGACCAGCAGGCCGAGCAGCGCGAGCATGCGAGAGTCGGGCAGGCCCGCACGCGCCGGCTTGTCGCCCCAGCCGAAGCCGGCGAGGCAAAGCAGGCTGCGCGAATGAGCATCGGCACCACCCGGCCGGAAGCTCTCCGCATGCCGGTACTTCTTCCACGCGCGATACAGCAGCGTGACGTAACGGTGATTAAACTGGTCGAGGAACGATTCAACCGCCTCGTGGCCCTCCTCCCGCATCACGATGTCGTCGATCATGTGCGACGGCATCGCGGCATCGACGCCATAGAGGCCCATGAACGTCGTGCGCACGGAGGGCGGTGCGTCGGGATGCTCCTCGTCGAACCCGACCGAGGCAATCTCCCCTGCTGGGAAGCCGGTCCGCGGACGCGGGCGAAAGCGCACGGGCTCATGCTCGGGCGTATCGCGCGTACCGATGCCGGGCTGATCCGGCGCACGCGCTTCCAGCAGCCGGCACAGCTGCATGAAGCTCATCTGCGGCGCGCGCGCAAGCAGCGACGCCATGAGCGGCTCAACATGAGACAGACCGTCTGCGTCCAGGGCCGATTTCATCGCTGCACTCATAACGGCGCCCGCTGTGCCTTGCTGCGCGACCATTCCACCCGTGCCTGCGACGGCAGGCTCACGATCGCGAGCTTCGTGAACAGGTTGATGTCGGCGTAGAGCGCGAAGAAGCGATGCAGCAGTTCACCGAACAGCATCACGTCGCCCTCGCCCGCGAACGCGTGGGAATCGAGCGTCACCTCGATCAGCACGCCGCGTTCGACCGCGCCGCCCGTCACCTCCTCGACCAGTTCCTGCGATACCCGCAGGATGCCCGCGAGCCGGCGGCGGTTGAGTTCGTCGTCGGTCCAGTCGTAGAGAGCGAGCGCCCCGCGCAGCACCTCGGCGTTCATCATCGAGAGGAAGTTCGGCGCGAGATGCGACAGCAGGCGCCACTGGAAGCGGTCCTGGGTGGGCGGATAGAGCGGCAGCGTCGGCGACACGAGGTTGCGCACGCCGGCCACGTTCGGCGTACTAGCCGCCAGTTCGTCGAGGCTCGCCTCGCGCAGACCCTTGCGCGGCAGCAGGCCGTTCGTCCCTGTCACGCGCAGCGAAAGGCTTTCCTCAGGCAGCGTGTCCATCGTTTCCCACGCGTGTCCGCCGAGGATCACCCACGTCTCGTGCAGCCCCGACACGCCCGGTCTCACACGGCTGTGGAAATAGCGCTCGGGTGCCTCGTGGCGCAGCATGCCGCCGCGGTGCCGGAAGGTGGCAAAGGGCACGTATTCGTAGCGCTCGGCCGTTTCGTGGTCGAAGGTCTCGATGGCGTCGACCGAGTAGGTTTCCACGTGCGCGCCCTGGTGGCCTGCGGGCACCACGCGGTACTCCGTCTCGTGATGGTTGATCACGACGGGCTCGGCGTCGAGTTCGAACAGGTTGATCACGGGGCTGCAGAACAGGCGCACGTTCGCGGCATCGAACCGGTGGTCGGCGGGCCAGGCGTGCTGCAGCACGATCTCCAGTTCGAAACGGTCCGACTTTTCCGGAAGCTTCGCGACATCGAGACCGCACAGATCGACGAAGAGAAACTTCTCCCGGAACGTGAAGTATTCGAGCAGCAACTGGTAGCCGGAGAACGCGGCATCGGCCTTGGGCCACAGCCGCTCTTCTGCCGAGAAGCCCGCGGGCTCGATCGTGACACCGGCAAGCGGCACGGCTTCACCATCGCGGATTTCCGGCACACGCCAGTGAACCGCCTCCACCTGACGCGTGAGCGCAAGATGCATGGCGAACGCCGTGGGCAGGTCCGCGTTCAGATACAGGCGCAGGCACGATAGGTCGATCTCCTGTCGGCGCGCCGAGTGGTGCAGCTGGAAACCCAGGCGGATGACAGAACGCCCGTCGTGGCGCACCGTCAGCCCGGCGTGCGTGATCGACAGCGGCTGCACGGTAACGTCCTGCGTCGTGCGGTACAGACACTGCACCGTCTTCGGCGTGGTGCCTTCCGCGCCCGCCGGCGGCACGGCGATGGGCGCGGAACGCACCGGCACGCCGGCCGGCACCACCTCGGTCTTCTGGAGCTTCTCGGCGAGCGGAATGAGTTCGACCACCGAGAGCGACGGGATCATCCGCAGGTAATGCGGCCAGAGCAGGCTCACGAGGCCTTCGGTCAGCTCGGGCAGCTCGTCGTCGAGCTTCTGCCGCAGCCGCCCGGTGAGGAACGCGAAGCCTTCGAAGAGCCGCTCGACGTACGGATCGCGGTCGCCCACGCGGTCGAGGTTGAGCAGGCGCGCGCGGTCGGGATGTGCCTTCGCGAACTCCTTGCCGGATTCGCGCAGGTAGCGCATCTCGGCTTCGTAGTAGCGCAGGATGGGATCGTCGTTTTCCATTGTTTCGTTCTTATGAGAGGGCGAGAGCCCGCGCCGGATCGAGCACGGTCAGTTCCGCCTGCAGTTCGCCGATGCGCCGCGCGAGTGCCGGTTTGTCCGCGTCCTTGCGGTTGCTCATGGCCTTGAGCGTGCGAAGCAACTGCTGCTTGATCTCGAAGACGAGTGCGGGCTCCCAGCGCGCGAGCGGCAGCGAGCGTGCCGCGCCGTCGAGTTCGGTCAGCAGTGCGAGGGCCGTGTCGGGCTTGCCGCCGTAGTCGGCAAGGCGCGCCATCACGAGCCGCTGCAGGTAGCGATGCCGTTCCGTCTTCATGCCGGGCAGCGCTTCGAGCCAGCCGAACGCCGCCTCCACACCCTCGCGCGCCGACACGTCGCGTGCCTGCGCCTCGATCTCCGGCCAGTCGCCGGCCGCCTCGCCTTCCTTGTCGGCCGATACCGGGAACGGCGCCACGGTCTCGCCCGCTTCAAGGTCGCGCACCACCGCGTGTCGCGCGATCCACTCGAGGGTGGCGTCGTCGGCGAACGGCGTGCCGTCGTTGAAGGAAAGACGCTCGATGCCGGGCAGCCGTTCGAGGAACAGCGCGAAGTCCGCGCGCAACAGTTCGCGCCAGGTGCTGTACGGCGCGCCGACGTGATCGAGCGCGACGTGCTGGAAGTACTGGAGATCGAACCACAGGTGATTCACGCCTTCCATGAACGCGCCCTCGACGCGCTCCAGCAGTTCGTGCCACTGCTTCTGCAGCACGAGCCGCTTCATCTGCTGGCGCAGTTCGCCGCGCGGCGGCGGCAGGCGCGTCTGTGACGCAGCGTCAGCAGGCGGCACCTCGTGCAGCGTGTCCCAGCGCACGCTGCGCACGAGCCGCACGGAGGGCAGATAGCCATTTTCCTGATCGCGCAGCCACACGGCCATCGTGCGGGCCTGGTCGAGCAGGTCGCGTGTGGACTCGATGGGACTTGACGTCGTGGCCGACGACATTGGAACCGGTGTCGACATGCCGGCGTCGGCTTCCACCTTGCGCGCAGGCTCGGCCTTCTGGTCGAAGCGGGACACGAGCGGCTGCAGGTTCGGCCGCGCCGTTTCGGGCCACGTTGCCGTGCGTTCGAGCAGCACGTCGAGCGCGGCGAGCGCGCGTTCAAGATCCGTCGGCGCAAACGCACCGCGGCTCTCGAGCAGCTCGATCATGCGCGTGGTGGCCAGCATTTCGAGCGCGCCCTTCTTCGCTTCGGCACGTGCGGGGAGCAGTGCCTCGCCGAAGCGGTCGACGAGCGCAGCCGCCAGTTCGAGGCCGTCCGCAAAACCGGCGGCACCGTCCTGCCGGAGCCGCGCGAACGCGTAATAGCCGGCGAGGCGCAGATCCTTGCCGGTCTCCTTCAGCAGTTGCTCGCAGGAACGGACGACGAGGCCGTCGTCGATGCCCGAGAGCTTCTGCGTTTCCTCGCGCAGTTCGAAGAACACGTCTTCGTAGCCAGGGTCGCGGCCTGCGCCGCCCTCGCCGGGCAGCGGCTGGACCCAGGCGGCCCAGGCATCGAGCCGGGCACGTGCTAGCTGTTCGCCGTCGTCGCGGGCGGGAAAGAGGCGCTTGAACAGTCCGCCCAACATCATTGAACCTCCGGTACGTAGCCGCCGGGCAGCGGCATGGCGGCGTGTTTTGCCGCGGCAAGGGCAGACGCCGGCAACGGCGGCGGACTGATGCCCGAGAGCTTCGGTCCGCCCGTAGACGCGCCTGTGATGAACACTCGCGACGGCAGCGCGAAGTGACGCAGTTGAAGCACGTCGAGCGGGCCTGCACCCGCCTCACTGCGCAGCTGGACCTTGAGCGCAATGCCCTGGCTCGTGTCGGGCGTCCAGCTGAGCAGGTAGCGTGCGCTGTCCTGCTGCGAAACCTTCGCGCGCTCAAGCAGCCGGATCAGACCGAACCGGCCCTGCGCGTCGAGCGCGCTGCGCAAACCGCCCTGCGCCGTCTGCCATTCGATATGCGAGACGTTCTCCAGCGACTGGCCGGGCCATTCGAACGGCGTCCACTCCTGCTTCTGGTTGAAGTAATGCAGCTCCCGCCCGGCCAGCACGAACTTCATGTCGGTTACGCCCGGCGTGGGCTCCGCACTCAGCTCGTAGCGCACGTGCGCGTCGCCGGACGGGAACACGACCGATGAAATCCGCGTGAGCTGGTTGAGGCTCCTGAGGAACGCCGGGTCGATGGTCAGCGCGCCGTGGTCCGCGCCCTGCGCCGCCACCCAACGGTCGCCCTGCCGTTCCACCACGCCGGCAAGCTGCGTCGTCACGAATTGCGCAATGACGCCGTTGTCGGGCCGCATGAAGCGCGCCATCTCAGGCAGCGATGCGTCGTTGTCCGAATCCGCGAACGGATAGCGGCCGCCGAACGAGCGGTTCCAGTCAGCGACGATCGCACTGCGCCAGATGTCGTTGAGACTCGACGCGGCCGGCTGCACGACCGCCTGCCAGGTCTGGTCCAGAGGGGCGCGGAACAGTTCGCCGAAACCGGCCCACTGCTCGCCGAGACTGGCGGCCACGCGGCTCGCGTAGTCGCGGCTTTCGGCAATGTCGGACGTCTTGCCCTGCAATACCGACTGCGCGGCCATGCGGGCCATCGCGTCCGGGTCGCTGCCCGAAACGATCTGCGTGGCCTTCAGGCGCATCGCCGTGACGCGTTCGAGGTAGCGCGCGAGGCTCAGGTCGCCCGTCGCGGCCTGCTGGGCCGCGGCCTTGCTGCCGGCGGGCGCGGCCTGAACCAGGTCGCTGCCCGTGAGCCGCAGGATCGGTCCGAATGCCACCGCGAGCGGCGCCAGCTGCGGCTGTGTCTGCTTCGACGGATTTTTTTCGTCGGCGCCGACAAGCTGCTGTGCCTTGCTGATCAGCGTATCGGACAGGGACTGCGCATTCGCGCCTGCGCCGGCCTGCCAGACGATGGCGTTCATCAGCGCCACGAGCGGTGAGCGCTGCGAGTCGCCCAGCAGCGTGAGCTGGTCGGCCGTGGCCGAGAGCGTGGGCGCTGCCTGCCAGCGCAGGCTGTTGAGGAACAACGCCCACGCGCGCGTGTAGTCGTCGAAGTAACGCTGGCGCAGTTCGGCCTTCAGCGTCGATAGCGCGGGATTCGTCGCTTTCGTGTCCGAGAGCACCCAGTCGCCGGCGACGTCGCGCTGCCCGCTCGCCTCGTCGATGGCCTTCGAGATGCGCTCCTCCCACGCTGTGCGCGTGAACACGCCGGGAATCGTCGCCGTCGTGTTGAAGAGGCCGCGGCCCGTGGTGTCGCCCAGCAACGTGGCAAGGGACACCGGCGGGTACTTCGGAGAGGCGTCCGCGATGATCTGCTGGTAGAGCGCGTCCCTCGAGTTCTGGATGCCGCGCACGCCGATGACGGTCTGGCGCGTGGCCGCGATCAGGCCACCGTCGGGCACGATGGCCAGCGACGAGCCATCTGCCGAAGCGCCGCGTCCCAGATGGTTCGCAAGGAATGCGATGGTGTGCTGGCGCAGATCCTCCCAGGTGCCCGCTGACATGGGCGAATTCTCCGGTCGCGCGGGCACCGAGGTCGCGACCAGTTGCGGCGCGAGGAATGCCGCCATCGCGCGTTCGGGTTTGGCGAGCATGAGGTACGCCTTGAGCGTGTCGTAGGCAGCTTGCACCTGAGCATTGCCGCCGCTCGCGATCTCGGCGTCCGACAGCGAGGCGAGCTGGCGCAATCGCGACTCCAGCTTCTCGCGGATGGGACCGACGAGGATGCGAGCGGCGGCGTTCTCATAGCCCGGCCACAGGGCGGCCAGCAGCGCGCCGTCGTGGTTCAGGCCGAAGCGCGTGATCCAGGGCGCACCGTCGCGTTGGCGGGTTTCGAGCGTGTCGATCTGGCGGTCGAGGCGGTCGAGCGTTTGCAGGGCCCGCGTGCGGTCCTGCGAGGCGGAGAGCTTCGTCAGCGTGTCGCCAGCGGCCCGGATGGTTGCGCGGTTCGTGAAGCCCGAGATCATCGTGTCGGTGATCCACAGGGCGAGCATGGCGGTGGTGAGCCATGCTGCGGTGGTCGATAGCGAGAAACCGACGCGGCGGCCGTGGACCTTGCGGCTGTGGGTGGCGATGGTTTGCCAGACGGTGCGGTGTAGCGGGCCGGCAGCCGGCTCATCGTCGTTCGCGCCAGCAGACGCGGGTGGCGCCGGTTCCCGTTCCTTGAACAGCGGTGCAAAAAGGACGCCGTGAATAGCATGCCGCCACACGCGGGACTGCGACGTCTGCAGGACCAGGCCTGTCAACCCGTCGCGCAGCCGGTCGATATGTCGCGAGAGTTCGACGGGATAGCGATCGGTGGCATTCCGCGTGAGTCGTACGACACCAGCGTCGGCGAGGTTGTACGAGAGCCCCTGCAGGGACCGGTTGATCTCGTCCGGGCTCACGCGCGGGCGTGACCACGTGAAGCCGATGGCGTCGTCGGGACCGGATGCTTCGCTGCCGAAATCGGTGACGTTGAGCAGGTACGCGGGTGCTGCCCAGCGCAGAGCGCGGGCATGACGGGCGAGCCGCTGCGAGAGGCTGTCGGTGTCGAACGGGGTGTTCGAGGACGTACGGTCGCTCACGATGCCTACCATGGCATCGACCGGGCGACGGCGGCGCAGGCGGCGGATCTGGTTAAGCCAATCGGTGTCGAGGGTGGTGGTGGTCTGCTTTGCGTAGAGCAAAACCGTGTCGCCGGTGATCAGATACCCCTTGTCAACAAGTCCCGGCGCCAGGCGCTTTACAAGCGGTTCGTCGCCGGCGACGAGTACCCAGCGTTCGCGGTAGCGCCAACGGAAACCGTGACGGTCGCGCAGGGCATTGCGAAGCAATGTAGCCCGGTCGGCTTGTCCCGACGGTTGGCCCTGATCGTCGTGGTTAACGGACGCTGCGCGCCTGCCGGCGTCGTAACTGTTGATTTACTGAGATGGACCCGACGCCCCTTCGGGGAAGCGCGATACTGCTGAATGTCCTCTTAACGGGACCACATCGGGAGGTTCATCATGGAAATCGATATTCTCGGCATTGATCTTGCCAAGCACGTCTTCCAGCTTCACGGTGCTGAACGTAGCGGGCGCGCGGTGCATCGATCCAAGGTCGGGCGTGGAGCATTGATCGAGACGGTTCAAAAGCTTCGCCCGCGAGTCATAGCAATGGAGGCTTGCAGTTCAGCCCATCATTGGGCACGTCGCTTTACCGGCATGGGTATCGAGGTTCGCCTGTTAAGTCCTCAATATGTAACGCCGTTCGTGAAGACAAACAAGAACGACCGCAACGATGCGGAGGCAATCGCCGAAGCAGCCTCACGTCCGTCGATGCGCTTCGTTAGCGTTAAATCGGTCGAGCAGGAAGACATCCAGGCCGTGCATCGAATGCGTGCCGTCCTGGTGCGCCAGCGCACGGCAGTTATCAACCAGATCAGAGGACTGCTGGCCGAGCGCGGCCTGATCGTCGCGCGCTCGGTGCAGGCTTTCAAACGAACCATCCCGACCTTATTGAGTAACGAGAGCTCCGAACTGACGACTTTCTGCCAGGCGCTGCTTACCGACATGCTGCAGCACCTGCAGGCGCTGGAAGCTCGGATTCAATGGCTGGAAGTGGCGATAAAAGACTTCGTAAAGAACTCGGCATTGTGCCGCAAGATTACCGCGGTCGAGGGTATCGGTCCATTAACTGCGAGCGCCGTTGTTGGCGCTATCGGCGATGCCAAACAGTTTTCCAACGGGCGTCACCTTGCAGCGTGGCTCGGGCTAGTGCCCCGTCAATATTCCTCGGGGGGCAAGGCCCGGTTGCAGGGCATCAGCAAGCGCGGCGATACCTATTTGCGAACTCTTCTGATTCACGGTGCAAGAACTGTTTTGCAATACGCGTCTGGCAAAGCTGACAGACGTAGTCAATGGTTGCAGCAACTGATCGCCCGACGCGGCTACAACTGTGCGGCAGTAGCACTGGCCAACAAGAACGCACGTATCCTTCAGGTCCTGCTGAGTACTGAAGCATCGTACAACCCAGCCGTGCAATGAACGCAGTACAGGTTTAGATTCCGGCATCACCCAGCGCAGGTTTGCGTAGCTCTAGTACATGATGACGAAATCGGTAGAACCAGCATCCTGAAACCTGTCTTCCGTGCCGGCCACGTAGCTCGAGCCGTTGATTTGCTCAGGACAAGGATGCGCGGATCTCGTCAAGGCTGCGGGCGTGCTTCGGCAACTGCCCACAAGCAAGCCGGATACATGCATGCAGACCATTTCCAATCATCGTCAAGAGCTTGCAAAGCGCGTCGGGTCCATACATGCACGGAAGCCTGACCCACGATTTGCATTGAATTCTGACCCACCCCTTGGACCAGCCTTGCGGGTTATGCGGTGGGTATCTGGGTCTTCTTTCGCTCCTTCTTTGGCTGTGTTGTGCTGTTTCTGAAACGATAGCTATCGTTGCCTGTTTCTACAATGTGGCAGTGGTGTGTGAGCCGGTCGAGCAGCGCGGTGGTCATCTTTGCATCGCCAAACACACTGGCCCATTCGGCGAAGCTCAGGTTGGTGGTGATGATGATGCTGGTGCGCTCGTAGAGCTTGCTGAGCAGATGGAACAGCAGCGCCCCGCCGGTCTGGCTGAACGGCAGGTAGCCGAGTTCGTCCAGCACCACGAGGTCGGCATACATGAGCCGTGTGGCCAGTTGCCCGGGCTTGCCGCCCAGCTTCTCCTGCTCGAGGGCGTTGACCAGTTCGATGGTGGAGAAGAAGCGCACGCGGCGGCGATGATGTTCGAGCGCCTGCACACCGATGGCCGTTGCCAGATGGGTCTTGCCCGTACCGGGCCCACCCACCAGCACGATGTTGTGCGCCGAGTCGATGAAGTCGCACTGGTACAGCTGGCGCACCAGCGCCTCGTCGGCATCGCTGCAGCTGAAGTCGAACCCGCCCATGTCGCGGTACGCCGGGAAGCGTGCCACCTTCATCTGGTACGCGAGGGAACGCACTTCGCGCTCGGCAATCTCCGCCTTGAGCAGCCCGGCCAGCACCAGCGAAGCCGCCTTGTACGCCGGCGAGTCCTGCGCTGCGAGTTCGCCCAGCGCCTGGGCCATGCCGTGCAGCTTCAGTGACTTGAGCATCTGCATCATGGCCTCAGGCTGCATGGCTGTCCTCCCGGCCACGCAGGCGGTCGTAGCGGCCGACGTTGGCCTGTGGCTCGACCTTCAGTGCGAAGGCCTGCGGCGTCTGCAGCGGCGGCACAGGCGGGCTGTCGAGCAGGCGGCTGAGGATGTTCAGTACCGTCTGCTTGTTCGGCACACCCGCCTCAAGCGCCCGCTCAACTGCGGTGAGCACCATCTGTTCGTCGTGCAGCAGCACCAGCGCCAGGATCTCGACCATCTCGCGGTCGCCGCCCGGGTGCCTGAGCAGCACGCCCTGCAGCCTGCGCAAGGCCTCCGGAAACTCGGCGAACGGTGCGCCATTGCGCAGTGCGCCCGGTTTGCGCTGCAGGACGGCCAGGTAGTGACGCCAGTCGTAGACCGTCTCGCCGCGGTCATGGCTGCGGTTGATACGCCGCCCGTGCTCGGCGATCACCTGCCCCTCGGCAACGAACACCAGCCTTGCGGCATACACACGCAGGCTGATGGGCCGGTTGGCGAACGACGCCGGCACGCTGTAGCGGTTGCGTTCGAAGTTCACCAGGCAGGTGGGCGAAACGCGTTTGACATGTTCGACGAAGCCATCGAACGGCTGGCCCACCGGCATCAGGTGGGGCCGCTCGGCCGACCACGCATCCCAGACCGTCATGTCCTGCTCCGGGTGCCGCGTCTGCTGCCACAGCAGTACGCACTGGTCGGCCAGCCAGTCGTTCAGCGCATCCAGTGAACCGAACGCCGGCACCTTCTGCCAGAGGCGGTGGCGGCTGTCCTGGACATTCTTCTCGATCTGCCCTTTCTCCCAGCCCGAGGCCACGTTACAGAACTCGGCATCAAACAGGTAGTGGCTCACCATCGCGCTGAAGCGCGCGTTGACCTCGCGCACCTTGCCGGGACGCACCCGGTCAACGGCAGTCTTCATGTTGTCGTAGATGCCGCGGCGTGGAATGCCGCCCCAGGCGACGAACGCATGATGATGCGCATCGAACAGCATCTCGTGGGTCTGCAGCAGGTAGGCGCGCAGGAAGAAGGCCCGGCTGTGGCTGAGCTTGAGCTGCGCGACCTGCAGCTTGACACGCTCGCCGTTGATCACCGCCCAGTCCTCGCTCCAGTCGAACTGGAATGCCTCGCCAGGGGCAAAGCGCAGCGGCACAAACGTTCCGCGTCCCGTGGTCTTCGCCTGCTCGTGCTGTTCCTGCCGCCACCGCCGGGCAAACGCCGCCACGCGGTCATAGGAGCCCGTGAAGCCAAGCGCGCACAGATCCGCGTGTATCTGCCTGAGCGTCCTGCGCTGCTTGCGCGGCCGGTTCGCCTCGGTCTTGAGCCAGCCTGCGAGCTTCGCGGCAAACCCGTCGAGTTTGCTGGGGCTGTGGCGCTCGGGATAGGCCGGCAGAACCGTGCCGGCCCGGATGTAACGCCTGACCGTGTTTCTGGACACGCCCAGCCGTCTGGAAATCTCGCGCAACGAGACCTGATCGCGAAAGTGCCAGCGTCGGATGATGCTCAATATAGCCACGTCGATCACTCCGTTCCCCTGCCCGTTGCCGAGCAGGTCAGTGTTCTACGTGGGTCAATATTCGATGCAAATTACTGCCCTGGCCGGGTCAGGTTTCCGTGCAAATCAACAGGCTCTCATCTCCGACCGGGACGAACTGGACCGGTACGCGCGCATCGGCGTCCCGCTGCGTCTGTCGTTCGGCATGTTTCGCGGCGCCCGGCTGGTGCCGTCGCTCAACGAAGCGATCGCCTCGTATGTCCCGCCTCCTCCGCCGCCGGCCGTCGTCACGCTCGACAGCATGTCGCTGTTCGACAGCGGCAAGGCACAGCTCAGGCCCGGTTCGACGCGCGCCATGGTCGGCGCACTGGAGATGATCAAGGCACACCCGGACAAGCGGATTCTCGTCGCCGGCTACACCGACAACGTCGGCACACCGAAGAGCAATCTGAATCTGTCGGCAGCACGCGCAGAGGCTGTGCGCGACTGGCTGATCGAGGCATCGGGCATTCCCGCTACACAGTTCGCCATCCAGGGCTATGGCGACACACGTCCGGTCGCAACCAACGATACGCCCGAGGGGCGCGCAAGAAACCGGCGCGTGGAAATCACGCTGATCCCCGACACAGCGAAAAACGCGCCATCACCGGAAGCACCGGGGAGTTAGCGCTTTAGTCCCCGAAGCGGTCTGCTTCGGGATTCCAATGCCCGGTCGCAGGCTCCGGGCGATTGTCGTAGTAAGTAGTGCGTAATAAGGAGTTAAGCAATGGCAATTCCGGCCTACATGTGGCTCAAGGACGACGGCGGTGCCGACATCAAGGGTTCGGTGACGGTGCAGGGCCGCGAGGGTAGCGTCGAGCTCGTCGCATTCAATCACGGCGTGCATATCCCGACCGACGGCAACACCGGCAAGCTGACCGGCACGCGCGTCCACAAGCCCATCACCCTGACGAAGGAAACTGACGCATCCACGCCGTACCTGTACAAAGCCGTGACCAGTGGTCAGACGCTCAAGTCGGTCGAGATCAAGTGGTACAAGATCGACGACGCTGGCAAGGAGAAGGAGTACTTCAACACGAAGCTCGACAACGTCAAGATCGTCGCAGTCAATCCGGTGATGTACGACATCAAGAACCCGGACTACGAGAAGCACAACCATCTGGAAAACGTCGAACTGCGCTACGAGACCATCACGTGGTCGTACAAGGACGGCAACATCATCCACAAGGACACCTGGAACGAGCGTTCCTGATATCCGCGGCGTGTGCCGGGACCGGCCTTCGCAGCCGGTCCCGTTTTGCCGGTCCGTTTGCCTGACAGTCAGGTTTGCGGGCTGGTCTTTCTTTACCCGGAGTCGCACAGCTAGCTGAACGCTGAGGCCTCCTTTCCATCCGACCACCCCGTCATGACCCTCCGCGATACGACCCACCTCCTCCGCCGGCTCAATCCCCACTGCGCGAAGACACTGGAGGCCGCTGCCAGCCTCTGTCAGGGACGCCTCGCGGGCGAGATCTTCGTCGAGCACTGGCTGCTGAAGTTTCTCGAGGAAGGCGACGGCGACATTCCCGCCATCCTCAACCACTACGGGGTGGACATCGATTTCGTATGGGAGGCGCTGCTCGACACCATCGGTCACCTGCCGCGCAACCTCAGGGGCAGACCAGCGCTTTCCGTCCAGCTCGCCACGGTGCTGCAAGCCGCGTGGGTTCGCGCGTCCGACGAAGACGAGGACAGCCTGATCCGCTCGGGACACCTGTTGCAGGCAATTGTCGATACGCCGCACGCGCTGCGCGCGCAGAAAGCCTGGCCGCTGCTGTCCGTGAGCAGCGCGCAGATCGGACGGCTGCTGCCGCGTCTTGGTCACCTGTCATGCGAGGACAGTCTCGAAGACGAGGAGCCGGAAGCAGAAGAAGCTGAGGCTGGTCCCACCACCGATATCCCACCGGCCGCAGGCGCTGGCGATGCCGCACAGGCACCGCCATCCCGTCGCAGCACCGAAGGCGAAGCCCTCGCCCGCTTCGCCATCGACCTGACGGAGAAGGCCCGCAACGGCCAGATCGATCCCGTCTTCGGACGCGACCGCGAGATCCAGCAGATGGTCGACGTGCTCGCGCGCCGCCGCAAGAACAACCCGATCCTCGTCGGCGAGCCGGGTGTCGGCAAGACCGCGCTGGTGGAAGGGCTCGCGCTGCGCGTGGCCGAAGGCAACGTGCCCAACGTGATCCGCGACGTGCACATTCTCACGCTGGACCTCGGCCTGCTGCAGGCCGGTGCCGGCGTGAAGGGCGAGTTCGAACAGCGTCTGAAGAACGTGATCGACGAGGTGCAGGCGTCGGCGGTGCCGGTCCTGCTCTTCATCGACGAAGCCCATACGCTGATCGGCGCAGGCAATGCTGCCGGCGGCGCCGACGCGGCGAACCTGCTCAAGCCCGCGCTCGCGCGCGGCGAGCTTCGCACCATCGCAGCCACCACGTGGTCCGAATACAAGGAATTCTTCGAACGCGACGCCGCGCTCGAACGGCGCTTTCAGGTCATCAAGGTCGACGAGCCCGACGACGACGCCGCCTGCCTGATGCTGCGCGGTCTCAGGAGCCGTTACGCGACATACCACGCCGTGCACATCCGCGACGACGCACTCGTCGCCGCGGTGAAGCTCTCGCGCCGCTACATTCCCGCGCGGCAACTGCCCGACAAGGCCGTCGACCTGATCGACACTGCCGCGGCGCGCGTGCGCATGGGGCTGGAATCGCCACCCGCCGAACTGCAGCGGGCACGCGCCGCCGTGGCGGCGCTGGAACTGGAACGCGCCACGCTTGATAACGACGCACGCGCCGGTATCGGCGATGGCGCGGCGCGTCGCACTACGCTCGATAGCGCACTGGAACAGGCACGAACCGAACTGGAACAGCTGCAGGCCCGCTACGACGGCGAACTGAAACTGGTCAAGACGCTGCTGGAACAACGTGGCATCGACCCGGCCGCGCGCGATGAAGCGTCGCTCGCACAATCCCGCGAGACACTCTTCCAGGCGCAAGGCAAGACGCCGCTCGTCTTCGCGGACGTCGACGCGCAGGCCGTCGCGCGCGTGGTGGCCGAATGGACCGGCGTGCCGGTGGGCGACCTCGTGGAAGACGAACTGCAGAGTCTGCTCACGCTCGAAGCGCAGTTGGCCAGACGCGTGGTGGCACAGGACGACGCGCTGACCGCACTTGCCGAAAGCCTGCGCACCGCGAAGGCAGGCCTCCGCAGCGAGCACGCGCCGCTCGGCGTGTTTCTGCTGGCCGGACCGTCGGGTGTCGGCAAGACCGAGACGGCGCTGGCGCTCGCCGACCTGCTGTTCGGCGGCGAAGCCGCCCTCACGACCGTCAACATGTCCGAGTACCAGGAAGCCCACACGGTCTCGCAGCTCAAGGGCTCACCGCCCGGCTACGTCGGCTATGGCCGCGGCGGCGTCCTCACGGAAGCGGTGCGCCAACGGCCCTACAGCGTCGTGCTGCTCGACGAGGTCGAGAAGGCACATCGCGACGTGCTCGACATGTTCTATCAGGTGTTCGACCGCGGCACGATGCGCGACGGCGAAGGTCGCGAGATCGACTTCCGCAACTGCGTGATCCTGATGACCTCCAACCTAGGCAGCGCACAGATCGACGGGGCGACGGCCGACAATCCGGAAATTGCGCACGCCGCCCTGCTCGACGCGATTCATCCCGAACTCGTCGCGCACTTCCAGCCGGCGCTGCTCGCGCGTTTCCAGACGCTCGTCTACCGGCCGCTCGATGTCGCGGCGCTGGCCTCCATCGTGCGCCTGAAGCTCGCGAAGGTCGCCGACCGCCTGCACCGCCAGCACGGCGTCGAACTGACGTGCGACGAATCGCTTGTCGGCGCGATGGCAGAACTGTGCCTGGCGCGCGAGTCCGGCGCACGCAATGTCGATGCGTTCCTCAACCAGCGCATCCTGCCGACGGTATCGCGCGAGTTGCTCGCGCGCATGGCGGGCGGCACGGCGCCGGCAAAGATCGCGCTCTCGAGTTCGGCCGAAGGCAACCTCACGATCGATTTCGTTGACGAGGCCAACGTTGCGCAAACCAACGCCGCGCCCACATCCGTAACCGCCTGAGGGCCCCACACGATGCCGGCCGGTCCCTCCCTCTACGACATGCTGCTCGGGCAGATCGGCGGCGAGCCGCTGGCCGCATATGACGACCGCACGCTCGAATGCATGAGCGTGCAGCAGAACGTGCAGCGCATTCTCAACACGCGCGCGGGCGCCCTCAAGCATCTGCCTGATTACGGCCTGCCGGACCTCACCAACATCTACAAGGCCCTGCCCGCCTCCTCGCACATGCTCAAGCAGCAGATGGAGGCAACGCTGCTGAAGTACGAGCCGCGCATCCGGTCCATCGACGTCGACATCATCGAAAACAACGACCCAGGCGTGCTGGTGAGCTTCGAGCTGACGTGTCATCTCAGGAAGGCTGGACTCGTGCGCTTCGGCACGTATTTCGAGCCGCCGGGACGCATGCGTCTGAAGCGGCGCGAACAGGAGCGCACGTAATGCAATTACGGAACAGCAGTAACGAGCGATTTCTGATGTCGCGCAATTCGGGCGCGCAACTGACCAATATGACTGTGGCGAACAGGTAGCACGCCGGTCGTCACGTGCAACGCTTCTTCGCGTCGTTCGTGCTTCTCTTTGTAGCGGGATTCGCTCGCGCAGAATACCGGGAACAGTGGTTGAGTCCCGCAGAACTCAAGCAGGAGGCGCAAAAACACCCAGCAACCACGCCCCGCTCCAGCCAACCTCTGCGTCGTTCCGAGGCTCGCGAGAAGCGTACGGTGCAGCGTGTCCGCCGCGGCGAACGGGCGGCGTCAGCCACGGACCCCATCGCCGCATTCACGCGCGACACGCGGTGAGCCTTTGACATCAGGAAATGCGCTTGAAGAACATGCCGACGAATACCGGCCAACATGCAGATTTCCGCGCGGATGAGGGGTCAGGGAGCTCACTACCGTAACGGAACATGCACACCGTTTTGTATTCGGCGGTTGTGGCTTTTTTGCAAACGCATTTACGAAGCACACGCACAGGTTGATGGCCTCCAACGATCAACGGCGGACGCAACACAGCCCCGTGCCCGAGCCCTGGCTGGACACCTTGGGTTAAGGGTATAGCCATCGACACCCATACGGCCAATCTCACAGCGCTTTCTCGAATTTAGCGTTGACTCGTTTATGCAGACGGCCGCAATTTCGTCGCCGGCATGGAACAACGGGGTGCAGCGGCGCCCTAACGCAGCACCTTCGTGACAAGCACGGCGAGCCCGCTACCCGCCCTTTCGTCCGCGGTGGGGAGCTGCTTTCAACTGGCGGAGGGCCACTGGCACATCACTCACGGCTGGCTCCATTTACGCCGTTATCTTTGTCCCGCCCAATTGCCCACCACTTTCTCGGCGCTCGACGCCTTCGCAGCGTTGCAATGCCGTCGGATGGAAAGTCTCCGCCATCGCCTCGCGAAAACTTGAATACGAGATGAACGGACCGGATGGACGTTTGACGCGTCCTCGCACGCGGTCCTGGCCGGATTGCTCTCGTGACTACCGATTGAGGATACGCATATGGCATAGCACGAAGTTAACTGTCGTCAACAACTGCCCGCAGTGGCGTGACGTGGCAAATCCCTGTTGCCCGCACAGAGATTCGCCGCACCAGGACAGCGCCGAGCCCGGCATCGGTGCCCGGTTTATTCAGCCTTCGTCGGCACGGCTTCAGCCGTCGGCGACGAAGCCTCCTTTGGGGGCGCCTCTTCCTTGATTTCATACGACGGGTCGCACACCCAGCGACCCAGGTCCTTGCTGATCGCAACGGTCGTCCGGTCGAGTATCGAGCAGGTGCCCTTGAACGCTCCCCACATTCCGCCAACAGACCAGCGGTTGATTTTGGTATGACGGGCAACCTTGCCGTCTTCGATCAGGTCTGCAGAGACAGTCATGGCCTTGGGGCCGCTCCATGCGCCACCGCCGACGCCCAGTACGTGGGTAATCTGCAACCTGAGGACCTTTGCGTCGCCCGCATCGGCTTGTGATGCGAGGGTGCCGTCGCCTGTCCTGTTGATCTTGCGAAGTGTGTCGCCGACGTGGCGTGCCAGCATGTCTTCGAGATGGCATTCGTCTTTCACCTGCTGAACGACACTGGCATCCGGTGCGTAGGTGACCGGGGTTTCGAGCAGAACCTGGCTGGCCGCAAAAGCAGAGCCGGTCGAGAGGCACAAGCCAATGAGAGATATTGAGCGCTTCATCGCGTAATGGGTTGAGGTTGAAAAGGACTGCTTTGGAATTAAATGTTCGGGTGCGTGAGGGTATCAGAATTTCCGTGTTCGAGGCGGGTTGAGAATCACACGGACGGTCGAACGAATCGATCCGGGTAGAGGATAGCGAATTGGTTCATGGCCGCTTTCCAATTTTTTGCTGCGCGTTCCCAATCGGCGGTGATATTGCGCAGCTGCCGTCATTGCCCAGCTTTTCGGATCGAGCCATAGCAGCAAGACGCCGTTCACGAACGTGACGGGCTGCGCGGGGCCGGCGCTGGCGTTTGGAGAACCACTTCGCGCGATGCACCACGCGAGCCACAAGAGATAGACGGGGTCGATGGCCTTCACGGTTGTCTGCAGCACAGGGATTGCGAACAGCAGCTTGCCGGAAAATTGCCTTTAACCTCTGAAAAGCCGAGCGCGAGACAATGGACTATCTCGGTGAGCGGCATACCCATCCGGAAACTGTTCCTACACCATCGTCAATCGACACCTGGGAATGGCGAAAGATTTGCACGAAAAAAGCGAATCCATGATGCTTCTGATTCCAGGTACTCGCAACGTGCTGTGGGTCGGAGGGACGACGTTGCGAACTGCGCGAGAAACTTCCGAAATGCCGAGGGAAAGTAGAGCCGAATAGCGGACGAATGCTCACCGCAATGGTGAAACCGCAGGATGCCACCTCGAAGTGAAACATCGAAATCAACCGGAAGCCACGCAACCCGCCCTCACCGCGCGCGACGTACCCCACCAGACTAAGGCCGCCATCAGTGACAGTGCAACGACGATGCCCAGAATCACCGTCATGGCCGTCTCAAACGCATTCACCATCGAGATCAGCGTGCCGAAAATCGCCACCCCTAACGCCGATCCACTTTGGCGCGCCGAGTTCAGCACCGCCGCCGCGACACCGGCGCGGCCTTTGTCGACGGTACCCAGCGCCGGCGATGTCGCCGCTGGCGAAATGAATCCGGATGCCATACCTATCGCGAGCAGGGGAACCACAGCCAGGGCGTAAGGCGAATTCGCGGTCGAGAACATCATCCCGATCGCACCTGCCGCATAGAAGCCGAACGCGATACACATCGACGGCATGCTGCCCAGGCGCTTCACGAGCCGGCTCGAAAGAAGTCCGCCCACCGCCACCATACCGGTCATGGGCAGAAAGGCGAGGCCCGTATCGAGCGCGGAGTAGCCGCGCAAGTGCTGGTAGTAAAGACTGAACGTGAACAGCATGCCGTAAAAGACGAATGCCGACGCCATCGACACAAATGTCGAACCTGCAAATAACGCGTTGCGAAAGAATTGCAGCGGCAACATCGGATTGCGCGCCCTCGCCTCGACAACGAAGAACACAGCCCACGCGACGCCGCTTGTCACCGCACCAGCGCGAATCGGAGCAGATCGCCATCCGAGCACCGGTCCTTCGATCAGTACGGCAATTAGCGTACCCAACGCGACAATCACGGCCAACTGGCCCCACAGATCGAAATGCCGCTTGCGCGAAGGCGCAGTGCGATCGACCAGCAGCGTTAGCCACAGGCCGATAACCCCAATGGGTACGTTGATAAAAAAGATGCTGCGCCAACCGGCCAGATGGATCAGCAACCCGCCGGCAAGCGGACCCGACGCCATCGCGACACCGCCGCAACCCATCCACACGCTGACGGCCGCGGCACGTTCGGAGGGAGCGGGATAGGCATCGTTGATGAGCGCAAGCGAACACGGCACGAGCATCGCGCTCCCGATACCCTGCAGTGCACGTGCGATCGTCAACGTACCGAGGTCCGGTGCAAGCCCACACACTGCCGATGCGAGCGTGAAAATCGCAAGTCCTGCCAAATAAACGTTGCGGGCACCCAGGCGGTCGCCAAGCGTGCCGCCGGTCATCAAGAGACTGGCGAAACTCAGCGTATAGGCATTGATGATCCACTGCAGCCCCGCCACGTTGCTGCCTAGCGTATGACCGATCCGTTCCAGAGCGACATTCACGATCGATGCATCGAGTAGCACGACCGTGTAGCTGATACTGGTTGCGGCCAGCACGCGTTGCGCGGCGCCGCGGGTCGATACGAGCTCAGCCATGGTTCACACGCGCTCCCGGTTGCGGGTTGGCCGCGTTCGCTGCCGCCATCAACGACTGAAATCCCACCCATCCCCAGTAAACCCGGTGATGGGCGATAAGCCCATCCGCAAGGTCCATCACTTCGACGAGATCGACCTGATTCCCAGATGGCGTCTCACGCGGATATTCCCAGGTGAGCTGGCGACCATTAGAGAAGAACACGCCGTTTCTATACCAGCGGCCCAGACTGTTCTGGAGCTTACGCAATCCGGCATCGAAAAAATCGCTAATCTGGGGTTTTCCGCGAAGAACGCCATCGGTTTTATCAGGACAAACCACGACGATCAATGGGGTTTCTAGAATGGCGTCCTCCGCATACAGTGCCATCAGCCCGTCGAGATCGCGGCTCACGATAGCCTGATGCCATTTTTCGTAAATATTGAGAACAGCCGCATCGCAATTTGTGTTCATGGTATGGGATGTGCCGGTGAGAAGTTACTGGCAGCTTAGTGGCAAAAATATTTGAGATGCTTCGATGCGCATCGAAACATGATCGTGTCTGCTCAGCCAGCATCCTCTCTGACGACTCAAGGTGATCGCTATGTGCCAGGACCATAATGTTGCGAATGTCGCATTTTTGATTGCGGATCCCGCCCGCGCCGCCATGTTGATGTTTTTGCTGGACGGTCAGGCTCGCCCCGCCGGTGAATTTGCCCGTGTCGCCGGCATCACGGCGCAAACGGCAAGCTCGCACCTGAGCAAGCTGCTCAAAGGCGGCCTGTTAGTCGCGGAAAACGATGGGCCGCCATCGCAATTACCGGCTCGGCGGAAGCGAAGTTGCGGCCGTGCTCGAAAACCTAGCGGCAGTACGCCCGGCCGAACCCGCGTGCCCGAGACGACTGAGCCGGACCGCGCAGGAATTGCGTCTCGCGCGATGCTGTTTCGACATGGCCGCCACGAGGTCGTACTGGATCTCCTCGTCCGCGACATTCGAGTCGTCGCGGCAGTCGATGCTCGATAATCGATGGGGAGCCTGCAATGAAACCCGGCAGCATCGGCACCGATGAACCGCTCGAACCGGCGACGGGTTCGGCGAGTCGTAATGCGCCCGTTACGTTTGAATCCAGTCGACGTACCGCTGAAGAGCCCCTCTTCAGCGGCTAGCCGGAACGCCATGGCTCTCGCATCGTCCGTTGAGACACGCTCGAGTTCGTCGGCGATGCCATCATGCCAAAGCGGCACGACATAGCCCGCACCGATCCCGTCTATCTTGTGCGCCCCGATTGGGCCACCCGACAGCACGGCAGATTCTGCCGGCTCGACCCCGGCAACTGGTCTGCTCCCAGATCTCGTCGGCCGTCCTGGTACAGGCGTTGAGCTGATCGGTGTTTTCCATCTGGGCAGTGATGTATGCGCGCGTCTCGCCGTCAATCCGATGCGCTTCGCGAAGCATGGCCGAACGCGGGAGCCCACGATCAGCTATCTGGATGCTTGAACGCTTTCGGCAATGGTAGGGAGCGCCTAACGTTACGTCAGTTTGACGAAGCAAGCTTCATGATCCGTTCCGCCCGTAGCACGACCGGCCGGTCCACCATGCTTCCATCTGTCATCAGTGCGACGCCCTTCCCGTCCTGCGCCGCATCAAGCACACATCGCGCCCACGCTATGTCGCTTTCCGATGGCGCATAACCCTCGTTCACCGTGGCCACCTGCTTCGGGTGAATGCAGAGCTTGCCGAAGAACCCAAATCGCTTTCCGTTGCGGGTGTCGCGTTCGAGTTGCAACGCGTCGTGCACCGCGACCGTTACGCCATCGACAGGAGCATCGATACCGGCCACACGCGAGACTTTCGTGAGCTCGGCCCGAAAGCCGTTGAGTTCCTCGTTGTCCACGTCCATCTGCATATCGAGCATGAAGTCGAGCGTGCCGAACATGAGCTGACGCACGCATGGCGCGTTCGCAATTTCAAGTGCGTTGCACATGCCCTTCGCACTTTCAATGAGCGGGAAGACAGCCGTTTGCTGCCCCACTGCGCAGACGAGAGCGGCTACGTCGGCGGAACATTCCGTTTTCGGCAGCACGAGCCCCGCGATTCCCGGCAGACGGCTCAACTGTGCGTCTTCGTCGAACCACGGCGTGCCACGGGCATTGACACGGACATATACCACGCGGTCTTCTCGCGCCCAGGTAGCGACAGAATCGCGGGCCGATATCTTGTCCGCCGCGGCAACCGCGTCTTCCAGATCGATGATTACCGCGTCGGCGCCGCTCTTCATCGCACGATCGAAGCGTTCCGGCCTGCTTCCTGGTACAAAGAGATAGGAGCGGTGTTTCCCAGCGCCATGTTCTGTCATGTCGTTCCTTATGGTCCGTGTGCACGGTGGTCGTGTGCACCGTCGCAGACATTCACCCTCTGTTCGCGCGCAAACGCAAAAGCGCCAGCACGCTGTCGATGGTCGGTGTGCCAAGTCCGGCGATGTCGCGCATGGCTTCGATCGAATCGGCGAGCGGCTGATATTCGAGCGGACGTCCTCGCTCGAGATCCTGCAGCATCGACATCTTGTGATGAGGTGCCGAGCGCGCCGCAGCCAGCCGTTCTTCAACCGCAATGGGCGGCGGCCCGCCCAGCGCGCACGCCACGGCATCGGCTTCCTGCATCATGCGGCGCACGACGTCCACGACGCCTGGGCTCGCCGCCAGCTCGCCCCACGTTGCGAGCGTCAACGCCGCTACCGGATTCCAGCACAAGCTGCTGATCATCTTGGTCCATAGCCAGCTACGGATGTTGTCGACTACAGGCGATTCGAAGCCCGCGGCGCACATCGCCTCCGACAGACGCCGCACACGCGCCGATACAGAACCGTCCGGCTCGCCGAGTGGCAGCTTTGCGTAGCTACCGTCCTGATGAACGGCGCCCGGCGCGACGACTTGTGCCGCGACGCGAAACACACAACCGAGTACACGCTGCGGCGGGATAGCACGCCATAGCGTGCCACCGGGATCGAGCCGGTCGATGCGGCGATTGCCATGCGCGCCCGGCTGCCCGTAGAAGTACCAATAAGGAATGCCGGTGGTCGGTGGAATGAGCGAAGTATTTTCGCCGATGAGCGGCTCGATGGAATTCACCACATCCAGCAGTTGATGCTGCTTCAGCGCAAGGAACACGTAGTCCTGTACGTCGAGCGACGCGGGGTTGTCCGTTGCCTTCACATGTGCCGTGACCTCGCCCGAGGCGTCGACAATGTGTATGCCCTGCCGGCTGATTGCATCCAGTTGTTCGCCGCGCGCAACGACGCTGACCTCGATACCCGAAACGCAAGCGAGGCGCCCGGCGATCAGACTGCCGATAGCTCCGGCTCCATAGACACACACCTTCATCGCGCGACTTCTCCCGAGATGCGCTTCAGCGCTTCGCGCGGACTCTCCTCGTGGCTCGGCGCACGGCCCTCGGCAATGGCGAGCAGGTCCACATCACGCGTCTCGGGTCCGGCCCATGCGCTGAAGAGAAACAGCAGTCCACCGACGCATTCGAGCACCAGCGGTGTGTACTCGTACGGCATGAACTTCTGCAAGCCCAGCAGCCAGAAGCTGTAGAGGCCCGGCACGATCACGCTCAGGTAGTAAGCAAGCGAATAGCCGGTGGAACGCATCCGCGTCGGAAAGCATTCGTTCAGGTACGTGATGACGACGCCGAGCGACCCGCTTGCGACAATCATCAAGACGGATATCGCGACACCCATGCCTGCGGCGTCGTGCGCCCCTTTGCCGTATTCGACGATCGTGTGATAGAGAAAAGGCGACAGCGTGATCGCGACACCGAAGATCATCAACATCCGCCGTCGCCCGATCTTTTGACTGAGCACGCCGAACGCGACCACCGCAATCATCACCGCCACGTTCGCAACGATCGCCCATTTCGTGAAGATGGAAGCCGGCACGTGCAGATAGCCCATCATCAGGGAAGGCAGCAGCGAGAGTGCCATCTGGTTGCTGAACCAGTAGCCGGTCATCATCAGAAAGAGAATGCCCGCCTTGCGCACGTGCGCGCGATTGCCCAGAAGCTCGCCGAGCGGTTGCTTTTTGGCGCGCGTGCCGTGCAGGCCCTTGAACTCCAGCTCCGGCACCTTCGCGTAATAAAACAGATAGACCACCCCGAACAACACGCCGGCCAGAAAAGGCAGGCGCCATCCCCACGCGCTGTACTGCGCTCTGGAGATGAAGAGCAGCAGCACGAACTGGATGGCGTTGATGGCGATCACCGAAAACACGGCCGATGCGGCCATCAGCCCGCCGACAAGCCCGCGCATCGGGATGGGCGAACGTTCGAGCGCGAGCGGCAGTGCAGACGCATAACCGCCGCCGAGAAAAATGCCGTCCAGAAACCGCAGCAGAATGAAGAGCACCACCGCCCCATAGCCCCACTGTGCATAGCCGGGCATGATCGACAGCACGAACGTGACGAAGGTAAATCCGGCCGAAACCAGCATGGCGATCTTCTTACGTCCGTACTTGTCGCTGAGATGTCCGAATATCAAACCGCCCAGCGGACGACCGAGCAGCGTGGCGGTGAAGATCAGCGTGCTGACCGTGACCTGAATCGACTCGGGCAGCGATTTCGGTATGAAATAGCCGATGATTGCCGGCAGGATGAATGCCGGAAGATAGATGTCGAACGTGTCGATGAACATCATGAACGCTCCACCGAACATGGAACGTTTCGCCGCCGGCGAGAGGCTCGCGGCTGTCGGCTGATTCATGGCAATGTCTCCTCGATTGGATTTCCCGGCGCGGCATCGCAACGGCGCGCGCCGCTTAAGTCAGCGGAACGTCAGCCGAACGTCGCGTCGGCCTGCATGGATACGCTGCCGTCCGGCAGTGCCGTCCAGACCGTTGCATCGCTGCCGCTCGCGTGTGCATTGATCGTGAGCACGGTGCCGAGCACGCTCGGCTGCATGCCGCGGTAGCGGAACGTCGTGAGCGATCTACCCGCAACCTCTTCGGTGTACATCGCCAGAAGCGTCGCGTGCAGCGGGCCGTGAATCACGAGGTTGCTGTAGCCCTCCACCTCGCGGCAATAGTCGACGTCGTAATGAATACGGTGGCCGTTGAACGTCAGCGCCGAATAGCGGAACAAGGTGGTCGACGTGGGTTCGAAGCGCCTGCTGTGCTGCGCCGCGGGCATGGCCGGCGCGGCCGAAGGCGGGCGCGAACCGGGCGGCGCCGGTTCCTTGTAGACGATATCGTGATGCTCGCTGATTGCGATGCGGCCCTCATGTAGCACGTCATGCCGCACGGTCACGAACACCAGTTCACCGCTGCGCCCCTGCTTGTGTTCGACAGAGACGATCCGCGAACGCTTCTCGACGCTCGCGCCCAACGGCAGCGGTGCGAGAAACTCGAGCCGGCCGCCTGCCCACATGCGATTGGGCAGCGGCACGGGCGGCAGGAAGCCGCCGCGTGCTGGATGACCGTCGCGCCCGAGCTCCGATGGCGGGGAGCCGCTCAGGAAGTAGATCCAGTGCCATAGCGGCGGCAGCGGCGCGCCGTCGACCAGCGCGGCGGGATCGAGGCCCAGCGTGGCGGCCATCAGGTGCGCATGACGAATCGACAACGTATCGACGTCCGACGTCTGCCTGCCGACCCATTGCTTCAGATGCGCCATATCCACACGACTCATGACGGTTCTCCTATCGCTACGTCCGCGAACTCCTCGCGTAGTGCGGCTCCCTGCTGATTCAGCCGCGGTGCCGGCATGAACCGCTGTGCATCCCACGGCGCACGCACAGCTGGCGCGATCAGTTCGAGTTCGCAGTCGCCCACCTGCATCGGCCACGTACGAAGAGCCGGGTGCTTCGCCATTTCCGCAACGGAGCGCACCTGTGCGAATGCCGTATTGGCTTCGGCAAGCCGATGCAGCACTTGCTCGACATCCAGCAACGCAAACGCCCCGGCGATCACCGCATCGAGCGCGGCGCCGTTGCACACGCGCGCATTGTTCGTCGCGAAGCGTTCGTCGTTCGCGACATCGGGCTCGCGCAAAAAGACGGCGCAAAACTGTTGCCACTCGCGCTCGTTCTGGATGCTGATCACGATGTCGCGGCCATCGCGCGTCGTGTAGGCACCATAGGGCGCAATCGAGGGATGCCGCACGCCCTGCCGTGTCGGCGCGCCCTTTCCATACATTTCGTGGACGTACGGAATCGTCATCCAGTCGGCAGCGCCATCGAAAAGCGATACCGCGAGGCCCGTGCCCGCCCCCGTTCGTTCACGCAGCGCCAATGCGGAAAGGACTGCGATCGTGGCGTTCATGCCCGCGCCGATATCGCAGATCGACACGCCGATGCGTCCGTAACCTTCGGGCGTGCCCGTGATCGACACGAGCCCGCTCTCGCATTGCACCAGCATGTCGTAGGCCTTGAGCGCGCTCGCGTCACCTTCGCCGTAACCGGTGATGTCGCACGTGATGAGACGCGGGTTGCTCCTGCGCAGCGCTGCGCTGTCGAGGCCGGCACGTGCGAGCGCGCCCGGCGCGAGGTTCTGGACAAAGACGTCCGCTTTCGAAACGATGCGTTTGAGCAATGCCGCATCTTCCGCTTGCTTGAAGTCGAGTACGAGCGACTCCTTGCCTCGATTGGTCCAGACGAAGTACGACGACTCGCCGTTCGCCGCGTCGTCGTAGCCGCGCGCGAAGTCGCCCTCCGCGCGTTCGATCTTGATGACACGCGCGCCCATTTCAGCGAGCCGGCCGGTGCACAGCGGCGCGGCCAGCGCCTGCTCTATGGAGACCACCAGAAGCCCTTCCAGTGGTTTCGTGTTCGTCTGCTTTGCCGCCGATGCGGACATGTGATCTCTCCTTGCCTTGCTTTCTGTGAGTCAGGTCGCGTCGCTGCCATGCGCGGGCACGATGTGCTGCATCAAACCGGACACCGCGTGCACGTTCTCCAGATCCATCAGTGCGTCGACCGCGGCATCGATCTGCGCCGGCGTCAACACGCGTCGCGCGTTGTGCCTGAATTTGCCGATCAGCGCAGCATCGTCCATTTCGAACCCGGGACGGGGCGTGCCGGACGCGAATGTTGTCTCGTCGGTGTACGTGCGGCCATTCGCGGTCACTTCGATGCGACCGAGACTCATCAAGCGATCCGCGAGCGGCCGGCGCGTGTATTCCGGGTGTACTTCACACGTCACCTTGTCCATGAACGCGAGAATTTTCGCGTCGTGCATCGTGGCCTCGTCCTGCCACTCCGGGCCGATCGTTACCCCGTGCGCGGCGACCGCGAAGTTGTACGCCGCGCTGAACTGGGCGTCGATTGCGCTGAGAATGATGCGGTTTTGCAGATGCGGTTTTTCGCAGTATTGCGGGCCGAACACACGAATGCTGTCGATGTCGTCCGGCGTGAATCCATGCAGCCCCACCATGCGGTAGAACAGGTCGAGACTCGAGTGCAGCACGCGACAGCACGGATAAGGCTTGTATTGCTGTTCAGCAAAGAGCCACTCGTCGTGCAGACCCGGCAGCACGCGTTCCGGCATCCAGGTATCGCTTCCCGTGAAGCGCCACAGGCCGCTCACGCCGTCGAACAGCGTCTCGTCGCCGAGGTAGCCCATTTCGGCGAGATAACAGGCGACGATGGCGCCGGTGCCCTGCCATCCCGGCGTGCCGTACTTCACCATCGACATGGGCACGCTGTACGACAGCTTGCCGTGCGTCGGCACCTGCGTGTAATGCCCTGCGAGGCCAAGCGCGTGCGTCATCCGTTGCGTGTCGAGCGCGAGCAAGCGCCCGACACCCGCTGCAGCACCGACGTTGAACCGTGAGCCGCCGTACGGTGTCGTCCATTCGTAGCGCTGCGCGTCGGGGCCTTCGGCGAACACCTGGATCATCGGCGACATGCCGCGCGTAACGCGCATCGCCACTTCGTGCGACAGCACCGTCGCGAGGATCAGGTCTTTGCCCGAAGCGTTGCGCTGCTCGGCAATCGCCATCACGGGCGGTACGACGTAGGGCGACACGTGGCCGCCGGGAATCACGAGCGCGTCGTAATCCATCGCGTTGATGAGTTCGCCGTTCGCGAGCACCGCGTTGCAGGACGACACCTTGCCTGCTACACCGATGATGGACGCCTCGGCCGGACCGCCAAGCCGTTGGGACAACGCAATGCACAGCCGCCCCTTCTCCGACGATATCGACGCGAGCGCGCAGCCGATCGAATCGAGCAGCACACGTTTCGCTTCATGCACGATCGCATGCGGCAGGTCGTCGTACGCAGCCTCGGCGGCGAAGCGCGACAGCGCCTTCAGCACATCAGTCATAACCGTTCCTTCAAAAGTGCGTCTCTTGTAGCGGTTCAAAATGCCACGACAAGCCCAGTTGAGACGCCCAGCGGATGACGCTGCGTCGTCTTCGTGCCATAGCCGAGCACCTGGTTTCCGGAGAGCGTGGTTCTATCGATTTCGCCATACAGGTAGGTGGTTTTCGACAAGGACCAGGTCGCCGCGAACATCAGCAGATCTTTTTTGCCACTGGTCCCGGAAGCGGCGCCCGCCGCCCGCGCGATCGGCGTGTCGACCAGGGTGCGAAACCAGCCGCCCGCCAGATTGAAGAATGGAGACACAGTCCAGTTTGCGCCGAACCAGCCGACCCGCACACGTGTGTCGCCTTGCGCCGGTGTCAACGGCAGTCCGGCGACGACGTTGTTGAGCGCTCCGGCAAGGCGCTCGTCGTTGTAGCCGGCTGACACCCGTACAGGTCCGAATCTGTACGCGGCGCCGGCAGTCCACGAGCGATCCGCATAGGTGGGCGTGTTCGCGTTGACGGTGGGCTCGCCGGCAACGGCCGGCGGCCCCGCAACCGCTGGCGCACCGGTGAAGACGCCGCCTGTCGTCGCGATCTTGCGAGTGGTATACGAGCCCGCTATCACTAACGGCCCTGACTTGTACGCAAGCGATCCCGCAGTCGCCGTATTCGCCGTAACGGCGCCCGCGACGTTGCCGAACGCGTGTTCGGCCCGCACGGTGATCGGCCCGAACACGCCGGTGTATTGCACATCGTTGTGGAAACGCACGCCGGCGGTCACTTGCGAGACGCTGCTGCCGGGGACGATGGCGCTGACCGGATCGATGGTCGGATAACGATAGTTGAATGGATCGTAGTCGTAGCTCGTGCGCCAGCCCACGCTGTAGTTCTGGCCAAGGTCGATCGTTCCCCAGCGCACGTGCGAGATTCCGACAATCGCCAACCGCTGGAACAACGCCCGGTTGCCTGTGATGGGCGAGCCGGTTGTCGATTCGAGCGCGCCGTTGCCGGCGTTCCAGCCCGTTTCGAGGTTGAAGTGCGCGCTCAACCCGCCGCCCAGTTCTTCGACGCCCTTGAAGCCGAGCCGATTCGGCGTCGATGTGCCGTTCGAGCCCATGCTTACCGAACTTTGGCCCGCAGCGTTCGCCTCATGAAGGTAGCGCAGGCCTGCATCGTATATTCCATAGATCGTCATGCTCGACTCCGCATGAGCGGCGGCCGCGAATATCCCTAGCGCACCGGCCGCTATCTGTCTCTTCCTCATTCATGTCTCCAGGATAGATTTTTTTGTTGTGATTTCCCGCGGCTCAATTGGCCGTCAGTCGCCAGCCGTGCGGGTACGGCGCATTTCGCATGTCAGCCGGTATGCGCCAGCTCGGGTTCGTGCCTGGACTCTCGGTGCGTTGCCTTAAGACCCCAGGAAGGCAGATCTCCCCCGCCGCGCAAAACACGGTGCTCGCGCTCGCCAAGGCGTTGCCAAGGGCCTGCGGAACGGCATCGAAGAAGCGGTCGGCAAACACCGCGATGAGGGTCGGCGCGACGGCCAATCCTGTTACGCCAACCCAGGAAAAATGCAGTCCGCTCACCTTGCCGGATCGGCTGAATCAAAAGCGGCAGCGCTGTGCGGTTGATGAATGCGACCGCATTGATGACGTACAACATCGCTGCCATCCACCCATGCCTGCGCGTAGGCGCAGTCGAATCCGTTTGCACGTTCGTCTCCATCTGTTTTGTCTTGCGGGCGTCGTTGCGGCGTCCGTCAGGGTTGACCCGTCAGCCTGCTCGATCAACCGCATCGCGGACGATGGCGTTGAAGCGCGTCGGGGCTTCGAGCTTCAACATGTGTGCACAGTCTTCGAACACGTGAAGCCGGATTCCGGGGGCGGCTTCGCACAACGGCAATGCATGTTGTTCGACCGGAGCCAGGGTGTCGCGCGCACCGGCGAGCATGTCGATCGGGCATCGGATATCGCCGACGAGAGAAGGCGTATGCATAGAGAACAGCATTCGAACCGCCTGTGCCCATCCGCATGGCGTCACCGCATCGCGCAGTTGAGCCACCCGTTCCCGTACTTGCGACGGCACATCGGCCGGGAGCAGGCGAGCAACCACTGCCGCGCGCGACGCTTCATCAGGTGTCCTACCCGAATCGAGCATGCGTGCGAGCGCTTCTTCCTTTGCCGTGCCTTCCAAACGGCCACGCGCCGTATTGGGTGCCGCGAGCACGAGCCGCGCGAGCCGATGCGGGTAGCGCGCAGCGAACGCCATCGCGATCACGCTTCCCCACGAGCTGCCGACCAACGCGGCCATGCGCGTGCACTGCAACCGGTCGAGCAGACTCAGAAGCACGTCGGCGTAGTCGTCGGCGTGAGGCTCCGCCATGGCGAGCGGCGTACTGGCGCCAAAGCCCGGCGCATTCCAGGCAATGACGCGAAACCGGTGGCACAGACCCGCGAGCTGCGCGCGGTAGCCTGCCGAGTTCGAGCCGATGCCGTGCAGGCACACGATCACCGGCGCGTCAGCCGGCCCGCTTGCGCGCAGTTCGACATAACCGCGTTCCGTCGCATAACGGTTAGAGTCGATCTCGACGCGCATCGCTGGCGGAAGGTCGGCCTCGAGCAAGGCGAGATCGGCAGAAGAGAGGTTGGCCATCGCATCAACCCTCGGCGGCATGTGTAAGATCCGGCGACTCCGTTTGACCGACGTAGCCCAGCCGACGCGACAGATCGGCTGCGGTCGAGCGCAGCGCGCGGGCAAACGGGCTGTCGAATTCCGGCTCGAAGCGCGCCGCGTCGCCTACCGCCGTTATCGCGAGCACCGCTGTGCCATCCGCGCCGCGCACCGGTGCGCTCAATGCGTGGATGATCGTGTGCGCGCCGTAGAACGCTCCGGGCGTACGCCTCGCGAGCCCGTGCAGGCGCACGCTTGCCAGTTCGTCGGCCCACGCCTGCGGCGTGGCCGGCCAGTCCACTTCGCCCGCCGAAGCGGCAATCAGTTCGGCGCCGACAAAGCGGTTCGTCGCCTCCGGCGGTAGATAAGCCGCGAGCGCAACGCCCGTCGCCGTGGACATCACGGGCAGCGTGAGTCCGACCGGCAGTTGCGGGCTGACGGGCTCCGACGACGGCTCCCACGCGACGATAGTCGGCCCGTGATTGCCCCATACGGCGAGCGCGAGCGTCTGATCGAAGTCTTTCGCGAGACGCGCCATGGCGCGCGCGCCGACACGCATCGCGTGCAACTGTGACTGCACGGTCGTCGAGATGCCTGGCGGCGGCTTGCCAAAATCGTGCGGATCGGCGACCAGATACTGACCTCCGCCGAACACTAGCGGCTTGCGGGCCGTGCGGCGGAACGCCTCGATCTCCCCGACGAAAATCACGTGATCGCCGCCCGGCAGCCGCGACACGACGCTGCACTCCAACCATGCGCAACAGCCGCGCAACAGTGCCACCCCGCCCCTGCCGCTGTCGGTCTCGACGTTTGCGAACTTGTCGATGCCCGATGACGCGAAGCGGTTCGACAACTCGATCTGGTCCTCGGCAAGAATGTTGATCGCGAAGCGCGGCGCTTCGAGAAAGACCGGATGACTCGGCGACTTCGTCGCCTGACTCCACAGCACCAGCGGCGGATCGAGCGATACCGAGCTGAACGAATTGGCTGTCACGCCATAGCGCTTGCCCTCGGCGTCGGCGGTCGTGACCACCGTGACACCCGTCACGAAGGAGCCGAGCACCTGGCGCAGTTCCTTCGCATCGAACCGGCTCGTATCGCTCATGGTCACACCCGCTGCGTTTCTTCGAGGACAGGGCGAAAAGCGGCTTGCCCCAGATCTTTTAGATGCGGCATCACATGGTCGGAAAACAGCTTCACCGACTTCACGACGTCGCTGTGCGCCATGTCGCCGAACACGTAGCTGCCGATCAGGTAGTTGAGCCCACCATCGGCGATCTGGCTGGCGAGTTCCTTCGTGACCGTTTCGGGCGAGCCCACCACCGCGTGACGGCTCGCAAGCAGCGAGTCGAAGTCGGGCGGCAGCTTCGCGTTGACCGGTTCCGTACCGTGCTTTCGCCACAGCCGGATGAAGTTGCTGAAGAACGTCGGCCATGCTTTGCGACCGATCTCGAGCGCAGCCTCGTCCGTATCGGCCACGATGATGTAGCGGTTCACGCCGATCAGCGGCAACTGGTCGTGACCATCGTGCGTCTTGCTCCACTCTTCGCGATAACGGTCCGTGACCGCACGGATTCGTTCGACCGGACCGCCGCACACGATGTTGATGCCGCGCTGCGCGGGCCACACCGTCGAATCCGGCGACGCGAGCGCGTACCACACCGGCGGATGCGGATATTGCAGCGGCTTGATCTCTACCGGGACGTCGTCGAATTGCCAGAACTGGCCCGCGAAATTCAGTCGGTCGGAAGCGAAGAACCGCTCGATGACGTCGAATGATTCCGCATACATCTTTCCGGCATTCGCGGCATCGATGCCCATTGCCGCGAGTTCATGCGGAGACGCGCCGCGGCCAATGCCGAACTGGAAGCGGCCCTGGCTCAAGTGATCGAGCATGCAGATCTCTTCAGCAAGCCGCACCGGATGATGAATGGGCAGCAGATAAACGAGCGGACAGAGCCGGAGATGGCGCGTGCGCTGCGCGATAGCCGACATCAACACATTCTGCGACGGCGTCATGCTGAGCGGTGTCGCGTGATGCTCGCTCGTGTGATAGCAGTAGAAACCGTTGGCGTCGAACAGCTCCGCAAGCTGAAGACGCTCTTCGTACTGCTGCGCGAGCGGACGGCCGCTCCTGTCGTTTTGATCGAAAATGCCGAATTTCATGAGGGTTCCTTATTGATGTCCGGGCTATCACGCGGATGGCTGACGGGAAAAAACCTGAAAGATCTGCCTTTCGGCATCGAGGAAGACCAGCACCCTGCCGTGGGAGCCCATGTCGCGCTCCGACACGAACTCGCCGCCGGCGGCTTCGACGCTCTCCCGAATTCCGTCGACGCTATCCGCCTCGAAAACGACGACGCTGCCCGTCGCGCGAGGCGCGGCCTCCTCTACGGAACTCAGCGCGAAGTTCGAACCGCCCACGCCGAACTGCAGCCATTTCGAGCCGTCCCGAAACTTCAGCGTGAGCCCCAAGGCGCGCTCGTAAAACGCCTGCGCCTTGTCCATGTCGCGTACGACCGTGTAGACGCTTTGAATCTTCTGGATCGCCATGCCTGCTTCTCCTGACTGGAAAACGACCGCCGTCGCGGCCCCATGCGGCCGCACTGTTTTTGCGTCGGTGTTCGTGTTATATTGTTGAACGCGTGGTGCATAGTTGTATTATGCGCCGTGTGCGCGGCCTGTCAATGCAAGGGCGCGGGGTGCTCAACGCGTGCAAAAATGCGGGGAACGGTCGCAAAACGTTGTGGGAGCAGGGGTTGCGCGCCGCGGCGCGCGCCATGGCTTGCGTGCGAGGCCCGGGTTAATCCCTAGACGAACGCATGCATTTGACTTGCTGGAATTGACGAGAAATGGAACAACCAGACACTTCAGAACCGGTTGAAAAGAACGAGCGGCGCGGTATTCAGTCCGTCGAAATCGCTTTCCGGCTATTGATGGCATTGCAGAACACGCAGCAAGCCCTGCCGCTCAAAGAGATCGCGACGCGCGCGGAGATGACACCCAGTGCCGCAAACAACTATCTCGTGAGTCTCGTGCGCACGGGTCTTGCCGCGGCGGACGAGAAACCGGGCTACTACAGGCTTGGCCCGGCGGCACTGATGCTGGGGGTCAGCGCAACGCGGCAGATCGACGGCTTCGACGTGGTGCGGGGCGAATTGGGAAAATTGCGCGACGCCACGCAGTGCAGCGGGGCCATCACGATGTGGACGACCGATGGCGTGTTGAGCCTCTTCAAACTCGAAGGACAGCAGCGCGGCGCATTCGAGCTACGCACGGGTCTGATGTCGTTGCTCTCGACGGCAGCAGGCAAGGTGTTCGCCGCGAGCCTGCCGCTCGCCGTGACGCGACCGTTTCTCGAACAGGAACTGGCCTCACGCAAAGCAGGCGGCGACGCGATCGAAACATTCCACGCAGACGTGATGCATGAACTGCAGGCGAACGGCTACGCAACCATGCGGCGTTCGGACATTGCGGGCTACGCGTCTATTGCGGCGCCGGTCATCAACTGGACCGGCGACGTCAAGTTCGTCATCAGCCTCGTCGGGGCCGACACCGTGCTGGACTTCGAGCCCGGTTCGAAGCATGTGGTCGCACTGCTCGAATCCGCGGCACGGGCGACCGCCCTGCTGGGTGGTCGCCCCCGCTCGCAGAGCGACGCGGCGAACTGATGCGCTCGCGCGCGGGGCGGCGCAGTGTGCTCAAGCGGAGACAGCGAGCGACGCAAGCCGGTGCAGCACCGCATCAGCGGCCGCGCCCGCCGATGCGGGGTTCTGCCCCGTGACGAGGTTGCCGTCGATCACTACGTGGCTGCTCCACGGCGCGCCCGCTTCGAACAAGGCGCCGGCAGCGCGCAGACGATCTTCCAGCAACCAGGGTGCGTTGGCGGCAAGACCGACTTGCGTCTCTTCATCGTTGGTGAAGGCGGTCATTCTTCTGCCTTTGAACGCCCAGTCTTGAGCGTCGCCCGCGGACAGGAAGCTCGCCTGCCCGTGGCATACCGCTGCAACGACCTGTCGCTCGTTATGAAGTGCCGCTTGCAGGAGCCTGCCTACGCCTGCGTCGACTGCGAGATCCTGCATGGGGCCGTGTCCGCCCGGCACGAACACGGCGTCGAAGTCGGCAGCGTTCACGTCCTCTGTGGGCAATGGCGCGCGCAGGGCATCGGCAAAGCGCTCGAGGTAAGACGCCAGTTCGGCGACTTTTTCGGTATCGCCTTGATTGGCCTGCGGCGAGAGGCTCAAGGCATCGACAATCGACGGCTTGCCGGCCGGCGTAGCCAGTGTGATGCGGGCGCCGGCCCGTACGAAGATGTCATGCGGCGTGACGAACTCTTCGGCCCAGAAGCCGGTTGGACGTTGCGTGCCGTCTTTCTGTGTCCATGTTGTCGCGCCAGTCAGAATCATCAGGATGGAATGCATGTGCGTTGTTCGCCTTGAAGTGATGCCCGTGGGGCCGGCCCGAGTTTCGTCAGGAAATGTGGAGCAGCGGCCATCAGGCAGTGGATCGGGTATGCGTCGGCTAGTGTCGACCGTGCCGGTAATCGCGTAAATGAATGCACCGCGATTTCTCAATTCCTGTATCCGGAACGCCATGTGGAGAAGCGCATGAACCGATTCGAAGCGTTGCGAATTTTTTGTGTAGCCGCCGAAAGTGCCAACTTCCGGGCAGCTGCCACACGAATGGGCGTGTCGCCGCAGGTCATTACGCGCGTGATGCGGGAACTGGAAGCGGAGTTCGGCGAGCCGCTCTTTCATCGCAGCACGCGTGGGGTGCGGCTCACACACGTCGGCGAGCGGCTCGCCTCAAAGAGCGCCGCCGCGATTGCAGGCATTGACGAAATCTTTGCGCATGGTGCCGCTCACGCCCCTCGCGAGCTCGCCGGCACGGTGAGGATTGCCGCTCCGACCGCACTGGGACGGCGCGTCATCACACCAGGGCTCGCGCCGCTCGTCGCGAGTCATCCGGGTCTTGTCGTGGATTTACGTTTGTCGGAAGTGCTCGCCGATGTCGTCGACGAACGAATCGACATCGGCGTACGCATCGGGCCGATGCGCGATAGCAGCCATGTTGCGAGAGCGGTATCGGGCGCATCGCTGGTGATTGTCGGCTCGCCGGAACTCGTGGTGCGATGGGGCGCCCCCGAAAGCCAGACGGCACTGGAGAAGGCTCCGCTCACCATGCTGATCGACCGCAATACCGGCCGCCCATGGCCATGGTTGCTGAACGGCGCAGAACCTTTCGTACCGTCGAATCCAGTATTCGTCACCGACGATCCGGAAGCGGAATGCGAAGCCGTGCTGGCCGGCATGGGTTTCGGCCAATTGCCGGGGCATCTCGCCACGCCGCTGTTGCGTGAAAAGCGCCTTGTCCCGGTTCTGGAAACATTGCGCCCGGCGGCCGCCGTCATGTACGTGTACCGGCCCTACCGGACGCCGATGCCGGCACGCGTGCGCGTGGTTTTCGACTCATTGTGTCAGTTGCTGGACAATTGCGAGGAGCCGCTACCTGCCCAGGCGAGACTGCATCGCAGGGCCGCATTACGCCACGACCCGGAGAAAAGTGAACCGGAATTGTGACGAAACTGATGGTTCAGCCAGGAGGTATCGACCGGCTTTTCGATTCCTCCGGACTTCGCCATGAAATCGACGATTCGGCCCGCAGGGACCTCAGCTACTCTCTGAACGGTCGGGGCTTCGAAATGCGCTGTACTGGACTTGGAGCACAACAGCAAGTCGTGGGTGGCGGCCACTGTCGGTCACAAATCAGTAGCAAGCTGTGCGGAGATCTAATAGGGCAGTCCCGTAAGGCAGGACAACCGGTCTTCTGGGGTTGAACACTCGACACGATAGATCACACGAAAAAAGAAAGAAGACGGACTGAGTTTGGACAAGATCCGGCTATGACACTGAACCCATCCCCAGAGCCCCGAATATGCCATCAAGGAACTGATCGCCTTCTATTGGCGCGTGGAGCCTGTTCTTTTCGAAATGGCTTGCAAAGCCCGTGTGGACGGCGAGTGAAACAGCGATGCTGTGTGCCGGCTTCGCGCCGAATGAGCGTTCCGTGGATAGCTGCGGACCAGCTGTCAGTCAGGGCAATGTTTTCGTGGACGGTTCGCCGCGCGGCGCGACGTCGAAGACCTCATCGAGGAATACCGCGCGATGGTCGCTGAAATGACGCGCGCGCTCGTCGAGGCAACCATTGCAGCCGACAGGGCCGCCGTAACCTACGAGTGCGCGCATTCGGAAGCGGTCGATGCGCATGTGCAGCAGGTTGCTCGCTCGGCGCTGGCGCAGTGCGGAGAAGCCATGGCGCGCGCCGTTGCGGCGGCCGGCGGCGACATCATCGAGGCGGAACTGCGACGCCTGGCTGAGCCGTTCAGGGCTACCATGCGGGGGGAACTGGCCGCTGTGGTGGGCAGCGTCGATCTGGGCGCACTGGCGCAGCAGGACCGGCTGGGTACCTGCGGGTGGGCTCGTGAAGGGCGTACTGGAAGGAAGATTTGCTCCCTCTGCGCTCAATACGATGCTACACAGTAGGCAGGTGACCCCTGAACTCGAAGGTGCCCTCCAGGCCCTGCGTCCGTTTCCATTGCCTGTCCGGTCTGCCAGTCGCGGGCCGTGGCCCGATCGATCCGGAAGCTGTCTGACACGCTGCGGGAAATACGCTATCGCTGCGAGAACGAGGAACGTGGCCACGTCTACATTGCGCACCTCGAAGCGGTACGCACAGTTGTGCCCTCCGCCACCATCATTCAGCCGGTACACGGTCGCACGGGGCTTAGCCGAACGGCACTGAAGATTGCGAAGAAGACTCTCTGCCATGGGGTTGAGGACGAAAAAAAGTACCCGACATTTTCGGCGATCTTACGGGATTTTGCGAGACTAGCTGGAGCTTCAGATTCGCCGCAAAGCCTTGTACAGCTTGGCTTTGCGGGATTTCTTGGAACTACTCGGGAAGGCGTTCTGGCGGAGAGAGGGGGATTCGAACCCCCGATAGGCTATTAACCTATACACGCTTTCCAGGCGTGCGACTTAAACCGCTCATCCATCTCTCCGGCGGGACGCGAATTATAGCAGAGTCCTCGTGCCCGGCACAAAGGGTGCCGCATGCCCGTCAGGGGTGGCGAATGTAGTCCACCAGCGCCATCGTGTAAGCGTCGGGTTTGAGGTCCAGCAGACTCACCGCGATGGCCACGAGGAAGCCCGCCGGCACGCCGAATACGCCGGAGCTGATCGGCTCGATGCCGAACCATCGCGGGCCTGCGAAGCCCGTCAACTGGGTGAAGAACGGATAGGTCGCAACGATGTAGTAGACGCAGACAGCGAGCCCCGCCACCATGCCCGCCACTGCGCCGAGCCGTGTCGTGCGCTTCCAGAACACGCCCAGCACGAGCACAGGAAAGAGGCTCGACGCCGCGAGCGAGAACGCCGCCCCCACGAGGAAGAGGATGTTCCCCGTGTTGAGCGACGCCACCCACGACGCGAACAGCGCCACGCCGAGCAGCAGGATTTTCGATATCGTCACGCGCCGCTGGCTCGACGCGCGCGGCGCCACCATGTGGTAGTACACGTCGTGCGAGAGCGCGTTTGCGATCGTGAGCAGCAGGCCGTCGGCGGTCGAAAGCGCGGCGGCCAACGCGCCCGCCGCAATGAGCCCTGACATCACGTACGGCAAGCCCGCAATCTCCGGCGCTGCGAGCACTACCATGTCGGGCTGCATCTGGATCTCGCTCCAGCGCACGAAGCCGTCGCCGTTCACGTCGGTCACGCTGATCAGGTAAGGCTCGACGCGATGCCATTCGATCACCCATCGCGGCAGATCCGCGAATCGCTGACCGACAAGGTTTGTCAGAATCTCGTATTTGATGAGCACGGCCAGCACCGGCACGGTCAGATAGAACAGCGCGACGAAGACGAGTGTCCAGCCCACGGATCGACGTGCCGACGCCACCGAGGTCGTCGTGTTGTAGCGCGTGAGAATGTGCGGCAGGCTCGCGGTGCCGAGCGAGAGGCACAGCAGCAGCGAGAGGAAATTGCGCTCGTGCGTGCGGCGCGCTTCTTCGGTGGCCGCGGGGAACGGCTCGCGCATCGGCACGGGCGCCGCGGCCCGCGCGAGCAGGTCGTCGCGATTGCGGGTCCACACCACGCGTGCGGCGTCGGCGTCGCGCGGGAATGCCGCCAGCGCGCGCTCATGGGCATCGATCTGCCGCAACGGTCCGTTGTGTCGGCGCAGATCGTTGAGTTCATCGACGATGCGCCCGCGCTCCTTCACGTACGACTGCGGCAGCGTGTCGAGCTTCGTCTGCCATTGCTGTGCGTCGAGCCGGTACTGCTCGCGCACGCTTTCCTCGCTGCGCGCATCGCGCACGTTCTGCTCGAGGCCTTCCACGCGCGCCATGAGCCGCCCGTAGTTGAATTGCGGAACCCAGCCGAGCCCGTCCTTGTGTGCGATCAGCGAGACCGGAATGAGGATCGCGGCGATCAGGATGATGTACTGCGCCACTTGCGTCCACGTCACCGCCCGCATGCCGCCCAGGAACGAGCACACCAGGATGCCCGCGAGCCCGCAGAAGATGCCGATCGCGAAGTCCACGCCGATGAAGCGCGTCGCGATGAGCCCCACGCCCTGGATCTGCGCGACGAGATAGACGAACGAGCACAGAATCGCGGCGGCCGCGGCCAGTCCCCGCACGAGATTGCTGGAAAAGCGCGTGCCGAGAAAGTCGGGAATCGTGTAGCGCGCCAGCTTGCGCACGTAGGGCGCAAGCAGAAAGGCCACGAGACAGTAGCCGCCGGTCCAGCCCATCATGTAGGCGAGGCCGTCGTAGCCGGTGGCATAGATCGACCCCGCAAGTCCGATGAACGACGCAGCCGAGAGCCAGTCCGCCGCGGTGGCCATGCCGTTGAACACGGACGGCACACGCCGCCCGGCCACGTAATACTCGACGAGGTCCGACGTGCGCGACAGCAAACCGATCACCGCATAAACGGCGATCGGCACGAACAGGAACACGTAGCCGATCCACATGCCCGGCCCGGTGGTCAACTCGACGCGCCACAGCGCATAGATGAAGGCGAGAAAGCCGACCGTATAGAACGCGTAAGAGCGGATAAGACGATGGACGAGCTTCATGCGCTGGGCTGGCGTTGACCGGCCAGCGCAGCGGCCTCTTCGTTGAGCGCGGTCTGGAGCACGCGATCCGCGCGCTGCATCAACACGATGTAGACGGCGATGAGCGCGAGGTACACGAGGATGGCGCCTTGCGCGCCCAGATAGAACGGCAGGCTGAAGCCCGCGAAACGCACATTGGCGACATGGGGCGCCACGAGCGGTACGACGAACGAGACGAGAAACCCCATCGTCATCAGCACCGCGATCAGCGCGACGTTGAAGCGCCAGTAACGACGATGCGCGCGTGCCATGGCCTGCGTGACCACGGGCGGCTCGGGCAAGGGATTGATCGGGGTTCGGGAGGAAAGGTGCGGCGCGGCCATGCGCCTATTTAGCAAAAACGCGCTGCGCAGGCAATCGGGATTGTCCGCGCAGCGCGCTTTTTGGCCTCTTGTTTGCGTCAGGCCGGTGGATCAGGTTGCTGCTTCAAGCCATTGCTTCACGCCGACTCGCCGAGCTGTTCGAGAATCGCGGGGTTCTCGAGCGTGGACACGTCCTGCGTAATCGCCTCGCCCTTCGCAAGGGAGCGCAGCAGGCGTCGCATGATCTTGCCCGAGCGCGTCTTGGGCAGGTTCTCGCCGAAGCGGATGTCCTTCGGCTTGGCGATCGGCCCGATCTCCTTGCCTACCCATGCGCGCAGTTCGTTGGCGAGCTTCACGGCTTCCTCGCCCTGCGGACGCGCCCGCTTCAGCACCACGAACGCGACGACAGCCTCGCCCGTCGTGTCGTCGGGGCGACCCACCACAGCCGCTTCCGCCACGATCGGATTCGCGACGAGCGCGGACTCGATCTCCATGGTGCCGAGGCGGTGGCCGGAAACGTTCAGCACGTCGTCGATGCGGCCCATGATCGTGAAGTAGCCGGTCTCCTTGTCCCGCACGCTGCCGTCGCCCGCGAGATAGAGCTTGCCGCCCAGTTCCTCGGGGTAGTAGCTCTTCTTGAAGCGCTCCGGGTCGCCCCAGATGGTTCGGATCATCGAAGGCCACGGCCGCTTGATAACGAGAATGCCGCCCTGCCCGTTCGGCACGTCCTGGCCGGTTTCGTCGACGATCGCTGCCGTGATGCCCGGCAGCGGCAGCGTGCACGAGCCCGGCACGAGCGGCGTTGCGCCCGGCAGCGGCGTGATCATGTGGCCGCCTGTTTCCGTTTGCCACCACGTGTCCACGATGGGGCAGCGCGCACCGCCCACGTTCTCGTGGTACCAGACCCAGGCTTCCGGATTGATCGGCTCGCCCACCGTGCCGAGAATGCGCAGGCTCGACAGGTCGTAGCTCTTCGGGTGCACCTTCGCATCCGCTTCCGCGGCCTTGATGAGCGAACGGATGGCCGTAGGGGCCGTGTAGAACACGTTCACCTTGTGCTTCGCGATCATGTCCCAGAAGCGGCCGGCGTTCGGATAGGTCGGCACGCCTTCGAACACCACCTGCGTGCCGCCCATCGCGAGCGGGCCATAGGTGATGTAGCTGTGACCCGTGATCCAGCCGATGTCGGCCGTGCACCAGAAGACGTCCGTGGGCTTCCAGTCGAAGGTCCACTTCATGGTCTGCGCCGCCCACAGCAGGAAGCCGCCCGTGCTGTGCTGCACGCCCTTCGGCTTGCCGGTGGAACCGGACGTATAGAGGATGAAGAGCGGATGCTCGGCGCCTACCCACTCGGGCGCGCAGGTATCGGACTCGTTCGCGACGATCTCGTGCATCCAGAGGTCGCGGCCTTCGTCCCACGCCACCTTGCCGCCCGTGCGGCGATAGACGATCACGCTCTTCACCGCATCGCAGCCGCCCATGGCGAGCGCTTCGTCGGCGATGTTCTTGAGCGGCAGCGCCTTGCCGCCGCGCATCTGCTCGTCGGAGGTCACGAGCGCGGTAGCGCCCACGTCCACGAGCCGCTCGTTGAGCGACTTCGACGAGAACCCTCCGAACACGACAGAGTGCGTCGCGCCGATGCGCGCGCAGGCCTGCATGGCGACGATGCCTTCGATCGACATCGGCATGTAGATCACGACGCGGTCGCCCTTCTTGATGCCGCGCTTCTTGAGCGCATTGGCGAAGCGGCACACGCGCGCGAGCAGATCGCGATACGTGACCGGGGTGACGGCGCCGTCGTCGGCCTCGAAGATCACGGCGACGCGATCGCCGTTGCCCGCTTCGACGTGGCGGTCGAGACTGTTGTACGACGCGTTGAGTTCGCCGTCTTCGAACCACGTGTAGAACGGCGCATTCGACTCGTCGAGTACCTTCGTGAAAGGCTTCTTCCACGTGAGCGTCTCGCGCGCAAGACGCGCCCAGAAACCTTCGTAATCGCGCTCCGCTTCCGCTACGAGCGCAAGGTAGGCATCCATGCCGGGCACGGATGCGCTCGCCGTCATGGCGGCGGGCGGCGGAAACACACGGCGTTCCTGAAGAACCGATTCAATCGCAGACATCGACTACCCCTTGGTGAAGATGAAACGTGAAACCGTTGTGGCGCGCATGCTGCGCGCCGTATCTTTGGCGGCACCGCTCATGGCGGACCGTCCGTATTTGTCTCCAGCCCTCGCGCATGGCGTCCGTGAAATGCTCGACGAGCCAACCGGCCGATGCGCCGCGAGGCGGCACCGCATGCGGCGCTGCATCATGGCAGAACCGCGGCGGCTACCGCCCCGTCCGCCTGTAACGATAAGCGCGGTAACTTACCGAGCACTTACGCGAGCGCACCGCTCACCTGCGCGGGCACTGGCTTCAGCACATGCGAGGTCGCGCTATACGCCTTCGTAAGCAGGCTCTTACAATGCTAACTGACCTGCCCACCGGATTGAAGCTTGAACCGATACGCCCTCTTTCTCATCGCCGCCATGCTGCTCGTGGGCAGCAACGTCGGTATCGGCAAATCCATTGTCGCCTTTGTTCCCGTCCCCTTCTTTGCGCTGCTGCGTTTCGTAGTCGCCATGGCTGTGCTGTGGCCGCTCCTGCGCCTGTCGAAGATGAAACAGGTGAGACGGGGCGAATGGTTCAATCTGTTCCTTCAGGCGCTCTTCGGTACATTCGGGTTTACGCTGCTCATGCTCAACGGCGTCCATCGCACGAGCGCGGTCGCGGCGGGCGTGATCACGAGCACCATTCCAGCCGTCGTCGCGCTGTTTTCGTGGCTATTCCTGCGCGAGCGGCCGGACGGCCGCGCGCTCGCGTCCATCGCGCTCGCCGTGGCGGGCATCGTGGTCATCAACCTCGCGCACGCCGGCGATGCGTCGAGCGGCGAGGCACCGTCTTCGCTGACGGGCAACCTGATGGTGCTCGGCGCCGTATGCTGCGAGTCGTTTTACGTGATCTTGTCGCGGCGCCTTACGCAGACTCTCGCGCCCATCGACATCTGCGCCTACACGCATTTTTTCGGCCTGCTGCTCATGCTGCCCTTCGGCATCGCGCCGCTCGCGCAGTTCCACTTCGCCGCCGTGCCGACCGGCATCTGGGCGCTCGCGCTCTGGTATGCGCTGTCGGCCAGCATCTTTTCCTTCTGGCTATGGATGAAGGGAATCCGCCACGTGCCGGGCAGTCTGGCCGGCGTGTTCAGCGCGGTATTGCCGGTGGCCGCGGCGGCCTACGGCATCGTGTTTCTCGGCGAGCGGCCGACGCTCGCGCACGGCGTGGCCCTCGCGTGCGTGGTGGCAGGCATCGCGCTCGCGAGCCTCAAGAGCAAGCGGGTGCCGTCCATAACGCCCTGATCGATCGCGGATGACCACGGCGCCTGCACGACTGCATCGACAACAGGAAGCATGACGCGCGTCGCCCGCGTCGCGGCGGCCGACGTCCGCCACGCTGTACAATAACGCGCCCGCCGCGCAGCGCTCTTCATGTGTGCCGCCGGCCCCGAACCGCGAATTGCGGCGCGCAGCACCGGCGAATCGCCGGCTCGCCGGCGCCACCTGCCTATACCGCCACTGTCTATGTCCGCTGCACGTCCCGACCCGCGAACCGGCGCCCGCCGGCCCATGCGTCCGCTCCCGAGGCTCGTTTTCATGAGCCGCTGGCTGCAGGTGCCGCTCTATCTCGGCCTCATCGTCGCGCAGGCGGTGTACGTGGTCCTGTTCCTCAAGGAAGTCTGGCATCTGGTGACGGCTTCCATGTCACTCGACGAGACCAGCATCATGCTGATCGTGCTCGGCCTGATCGACGTGGTGATGATCTCGAACCTGCTCGTCATGGTGATCATCGGCGGCTACGAGACGTTCGTGTCGCGGCTCGGCGTGGAAGGCCACCCCGACGAGCCCGAATGGCTCGATCACGTCAACGCCGGCGTGCTCAAGGTGAAGCTCGCCATGGCGCTCATCAGCATCTCGTCGATCCATCTGCTCAAGACGTTCATCAATCCGGACCAGCACTCCACGCACACGGTGATGTGGCAGGTGATCATCCACGGCGCGTTCCTCGTGTCGGCGCTCGTGATGGCGTGGATCGACCGGTTGACCACGAGCACGCATCCCGAGCACTTCCACGAACTCGCGGCGCGTCAGCCGACAGCGGCAACGCAGGCCGCCATCGATACACAACACTGAATTCGCCGGCATGGCGCGGCGAACGACGCCGTGCCATGCCGGCACAACGTCGTTCCCGTCCCCACTGAGCCTAGTCATGACCGTCATCAAACAGGAAGACCTGATCCAGAGCATTGCCGACTCTCTGCAGTACATCAGCTACTACCATCCGCTCGACTACATCCAGGCGCTCGGCCGCGCCTATGAACTCGAACAGAGCCCCGCGGCGAAGGACGCGATCGCGCAGATTCTCACCAACAGCCGCATGTGCGCCGAAGGCCACCGGCCCATCTGCCAGGACACGGGCATCGTGACGGTGTTCGTGAAGGTGGGCATGGACGTGCGGTGGGACGGCGCGACCATGAGCGTCACCGACATGATCAACGAGGGTGTGCGCCGCGGCTACACGCATCCCGACAACGTGCTGCGCGCCTCGATCGTGAATCCGCCCGAGGGCGCGCGCAAGAACACGAAGGACAACACGCCGGCCGTGATCCACTACGAGATCGTGCCGGGCGACAAGGTCGACGTGCAGGTCGCGGCCAAGGGCGGCGGCTCCGAAAACAAGTCGAAGTTCGCGATGCTGAACCC